>NZ_CP025408.1:480000-1080000 GCF_002847305.1 Paracoccus tegillarcae
CATGTACGAAAAAACGCGTCGGCGATGTGCAGACTTGGCCCGCGTTGCGGTATTTGCGGATCGCGCTGCTGGTTGCCGCCTTCTCGACGTCGGTGTCTTCGCAGACGATCACAGGGGCATGGCCACCCAGTTCCATCAACACCCGGGTCATGTTTTCGGAGGCCAGCGTCGTCAGGTGGCGCCCGATGGCCGTCGATCCGGTGAACGCGACCAGACGCACCGGATCTTGCCGGATCAGGTGATCCGAAATCTCAGCGGGCTCACCAAAGACAAGGTTCAGCACGCCTGCAGGCAGGCCGGCATCGTGAAACGCCTGAACGATATGCATCGCGCCTGCCGGTGTTTCCTCGGCCGCCTTGAGGATGATTGAGCAGCCAGTTGCCAGTGCGCCGGCAATCTTGCGGCAGGGCTGGCTCATCGGGAAATTCCACGGCGACAGGCCCAGAACAATGCCGACCGGTTCGTGATGAACAACATAGCGCACGCCGGGTGCGGACGGGATCACCCGACCATAGGTGCGCATCGCCTCGCCCGCGTCCCATTCCAAAAACTCACAGCCGCGGATCACCTCCAGCCTTGCCTGGGGCAGCGGCTTGCCGTGTTCTGCGGTGATAGAGCGGGCGATTTCTTCCTGCCGGTCGCGCAAGATCGCCGCAGCCCTCAGCATGATGTCGGCGCGCTTACGCGGGGCTGTACGTCGCCAGACGCGAAACCCCTCATCTGCGGCACTCAAAGCATCGTCCAGGTCTGAAATTCGGGCAATAGGAAGGCGGCCGATCTCTGCCTCCGTCGCGGGGTTGATGACCGACAGATTGTCTGCCGTCTTGCGCCATTCGCCGCCGATATAGAGTTTCAGATCCGGATAACTGCTCATGGTGCCCTCGCAAGGTCGTGTTGCTGATGGGCAGGGTCACATTAGGCTGGCCATCACATCAACGCAATTGAACAAATACTGGTATCCGATTGCGTGATATCAGAGCCTGCTACGCTGGCTGGAACTCTTTGGCCGCAACCTGCAGGGCGTCGAGAAAGGCGCTTCCTGCCGGAGACAGGCTGCGTTCACCCCTGTAGGACACGCCGACTGGCCCGGCACCAAACGGGACAGCCCAGTCAATTCTGGTCAACAGCCCGCTTTCGATATCAAGGGATGCGACATGCGCGGGCAGCAGTCCCACGAAATCATGGGACCGCAGCAGCGAGCGATTGGCGAGATAGGATACCGATTCAATTGCGGTGGCAGGCACATACTGCCCTTGCCGGACGAAATACTGATCCGTCTGCCGCCTGAGGGTGGTTTCAACCGGGGGCAGGATCCAGCCAAATGGCATCAGCTGCTCGAACGACACATTGGCGACACCGGCCATCGGGTGCTGATTGCCTGCGACAGCCATCACCTGCTCGTCAAAGAACTTGACCTGCTCGATCCGCGAGCGATGCCTGTGGCTGGGCAAGCGCCCGACAACCATGTCAATCTCACCCGACAGCAGTGCGGGCATCAACACCTCGTTCGTTCCCTCGACGATCTTGATCGCGACATTGGGCCGGTCCCGCAAAAGGTGCTCGACAGCGATGGGCAACAACCCGGGCGAGGCCGCAAGCAAGGTGCCGACAACGACCCGCCCGCTATTGCCTTCGTTCAGATCATCCAACTCCTGCGCGGCGTTCGATACCTGCGAGAATATCAGCTTGCCATGCCGGATCAGGGCCTCGCCATAAACCGTAGGAACGACCCCCCTATTGGTCCGCTCGAACAGCTTGACCTCAAAATCCAGCTCGAGGTCCTGTATCATCTTGGTCGCGGCAGGTTGCGAGATGCTCAGATTGCGCGCGGCATTCTGAATGTTGCCATGCTGGCCCACGGCGACAAGCAACCTCAGCTGGCGCAGCTTTAGCCGGGTCAGGGCGCGATCGAGGATGCGGGTGTGATTGGATGCCACGTGTCAGCCCCTCAAGTGATGATGGCCGCGTGGCGGCGTTCGATGGCGGCAATGACGCTCATTGCCGCAAGGGCGGAACTGCGCGGATTTTCCGGCAACGGTTTGCCCTCGATCCGAAAGGTAAAGCTGCCAAAGCTGCCCGATGCCTGAATTTCGTGAATGTTGGCGGTGACATCGGGATCGGCGATGAGCCTGACCTTGGTAAGATCGAACCCCATGCCTGCGATCGCCACGGCGGCGGCAACATTCGCATTCTTGGGATAGTCCCTGGCCGCTTGCCGCGCGGTGCCATCAAAATGCATCTCGGCCGAGCGCAGATTTGTCAGGTCGATGCGGTCTTCGGCTGGTGACCCCAACCAGCCCTCGGGCGGCTTGCGGCCCGTATAGGTGACATCCGTCAATCCGCCCACCCGTGCGGCCTGCAGGCAATCAAGCGCGCCGATGGCCCCGCTGGCAAGATGCAGTTGCCCGCCACCCGCCCGAGCCGCCGCCGCCAGATCCCTCTCCAACTCGGGGTCGGAAAGTGCGCCCACCGATACTGACACCAGATCAATGCCTCGCCGCAGGATGGCAGCCCCGTGTTCGACAAGGGCTGCGTGCCCGGCACAATCGACCATCAGGTCAATATCATCCGGTAAATCAGACACCTTCGTCACACGCAGGACGGGCTCATCGCCCGGCGCCTCCCCCCGCGTCCGGCGAACCAGCATCACATGCGGACCAAGCCCCTGCGACCCAAGCTTTTCGGTCACATACTGGCCAATGGCCCCTTCGCCGATCATTCCGATTTTCATCCAGGTCTCCCAACAGTCCTCACCCTATAGCAGGAAACTCTGGGCCCCTTGGTATAGAAATTTTGAATACCCAGTTCACTCCAATCCGATTGGCATCAGGCGGCAAACACACCCTTAGTGGGGCATATCACCCGTGCAAAAGACCCATCGGAGCCGCTCTCATGAAGTATGAAAAACAGGACGCCAAAGCCTATGCGCGTGAGAATATGCGCGGCATCTGGGCAGCGGCACTGAACCCGTTTGACGACAATCTGGCGCTGGATGAGGCCGGGTTGCGCCGCAATATCCGCCACTGGATCGACGATCTGGGCATCGAAGGGCTGTTCATTGCCGGCAAGCAGGGCGAGTTCTGGTCAATGACGCTGGACGAGCGCAAGCGCAACATGACCGTTGCCGCCGAGGAATGCGGCGACAAGGCCGGGACGATCATGTCGATTTCGGATCAGAACGTCAGCACAGTGCTGGAATTGGGCCGCCACGCGCAGGATTGCGGGGCGGACTATGTGGTGGTGCATGCGCCCATGCTCACCTTTTGCCATGATCGGGACGAGGTGTTGTACAACTATTACAAATACCTGTGCGATCGCCTGGACATCGGCATCGCGATGTGGAGCCACCCCGACAGCGGTTATCTGATGCAGCCCGAAACCTGCGCGCGGATTTCCGAGCTTACCAATATCATGGCCATCAAATACTCGGTCCCGCGCGAAATGTATGCGCGTCTGACCAAGATGGTCGGCGACCGGATTCTCGTCTCGACGTCGCAAGAGGATGACTGGCTGGACAATATCGAAGAACTGGGCTGGCAGCTTTATCTGTGCTCTTCGCCGCCCTATCAGTTGCAAACGACAAACGACCGCCGGATGCATGAATATACCGAACTGGCCTTTGCAGGTAAGTTCGATCAGGCGCGGCGCGTGCGCGACAGTCTGGAACCGGTACGCGCGGCGATCCGCGACACCAAGCCCGGCGGGAAACCCACGGCGCATGGCAAATATTGGCAAGAATTGCTGGGCCAGGTCGGCGGGCGCGTGCGCCACCCGATGCTGGAACTGACGGACGCGGAAAAGACCGCGACCAAGGCAGCGTTCGAAGGTTGCGGCCTGCGGATTTGATGCATCGCACATGAGCGGCCAAGGTTTTGCGCTGCTTGCAGCCCTTTTCTACGGGATGGCCGGCGTCACGATTGCCAAAGGCAGATCCACCGCGCGCGGCGACAATGGCGTGTTTCTTTCGGTTCTTGTGACCGCATGCATGTCGGGTGGCTTGTGGCGTCTGCAGGGACAGACCGACGCCTCTGATCTGCTCGCCTCAGATGCGCTGATCCCTGTTGCAGCCTTCATCGCCGCGGGAATGTTCTCGATGGTCATGGGGCGGACCACCATGTACCGCGCGACGGAACAGATCGGCCCGGTGGCAACCAGCCTGCTGCGCCGACTGACGCCGGTTTTCGCGTTGCCCATCGCCTTTCTGATCCTGGCCGAGGTGCCGACCTGGGGGACAGTCCTCGGCGCAGCTTTGGTGATTTGCGCGATCCTGATCCACATCGGCAGACCCACCCTTGTATCAAAAGGCGCGGTAGATGCTGGCTGGGCGATGGGCGTCGCGTCGGCGGTCTTTTACGCCCTGTCCTACGCGCTTCGCAGCTATGGGCTGGATCGCATCCCGGATGCGGCCATGGGCACATTTATCGGCGCACTGGCCGGCCTGCTCTGGATGCAGGGCGCGGCCGCTTTGGGGCCAAAACCGCGCGCGCGATTGCACCGGCTATACGTGGACCAAGGGCGCTGGCACTGGCTGACCGCAATAACGCTGAGTGGCGGGCAGTTGTGTCAGTTCTTTGCGCTTAAATCGACATCGGTCGTGGTGGTCGCCACCCTCGGGTCGCTCGAGGTACTTTTCACCGCTTTTCTGGGCCACGCACTTCTTGGCCGCACGCGGATCGGACAAGCTCGCATCTGGCTGCCGGCGGGCCTGGCAGCCATAGGAACCGCTCTGCTGATGTTGTAGGAACCGCTATCATGAAAACTGATATCTACATTCTTAGAAACAAATATTTCGTGGCCGCAAATTCCCCTACGCTTTCAGCTAGACAAGACCTTCCATGCGGCAACGGAGCAAACACATGTCCAATCATCCAACATTGAAGCCCTTCAATTTCAAACGTTGGGTCGAAGAGAACGCCGACAAGCTGCGTCCCCCGGTCGGGAACCAGCTGCTGCACAAAGAAGGTGACATGATCGTCATGGTCGTTGGTGGCCCCAATACCCGCGTCGATTTTCACGATGACCCGGTGGAAGAATGGTTCTTTCAGCAAAAGGGCGACATGATGCTCAAGATCGCCGATGGCGGCAAAATCTATGATGTGCCAGTGCGCGAAGGCGAAGTTTTCATGCTGCCGCCACATACCCGCCACGCGCCGCAGCGCCCACAAGAGGGTTCAATCGGTATCGTCGTGGAGGCCCCTCGCCAGCCCGGCATGATGGAAGGGTTCGAATGGTATTGCTTCAACTGTGAAGGCTTGGTGCATCGCGCCGAGTTGGCCCTTGATGGCCCCGAGGGCATCGTCACCGCCCTGCCACAGATCTACGAGGCCTTTCATAACAGCGACGAGGCGCGCACCTGCCCGCATTGCGGCACCATGCATCCCGGCAAAGGGAAACCACCCGCGGATTGGGTGCAATTATAAAAACGAATAAGACAGAAAACATGATCAGGGAGATCAGAATGACATTCATGGGTAAAGCACTCGGGGGCGCGGCCTTCGCTGCATTGGCTGGTCTAACGACGACTGCAGCGATGGCCGAAGACTTTCGCATCGGGCTGATTACGCCGCCGCAGCATATCTGGACCAAGGCCGCAGAGGCCTTTGGCACCGAGTTGGCCGAAGCCAGCGGTGGTGCGCATAGCCTGACGGTCTTTCCGGCAAGCCAACTGGGCAACGAATCCGAGATGCTGCAGCAATTGCAGACCGGCGCGCTGGACATGGCATTCATGACCGTGGCCGAAGTCTCCAACCGGGCGCGTGATTTCGGCGCTTTCTACGCCCCCTATCTGGCAAATGACATCGAACATGCCGGACAAATCCTGCGCAGCGACACCGCAAAATCGCTGCTCGAGCAACTGCCCGCAGAAGTCGGGGTTGTCGGCACGGGTTATGGCATGGCTGGCCTGCGCCAGATTGTCAGCCGCGGTGACATCACCTCGGCTGCAGATCTCGCTGGCCTCAAGCTGCGCATCACCCCCTTCGAGCCGATCCTCGATTTCTACAATGCCTTCGGCGCGGCACCTACGCCCATGCCGCTGCCAGAGGTCTATGACGCGCTGGCCAATGGTCAGGTTGACGCAATCGACATGGATGCCGAATTGATCTGGGTCCTGAAATACTATGAGCAGGCCGATACGATCGTGCAGTCCGATCACATGATGTTCCCGATGGTCGGGCTGGTCTCGGGCAAGGTCTGGGCGGATATGTCGGGGGATGACCGCGCCATGGTCGGTGAACTGATGGCCAAACATGTCGACAGCACCATCGATTCCTACATCGAAAAGGAACAAGGGTGGCTGGATCAGATAGCCGAAACCGGCAAGACCTATACCAAGGTTGACGAATCCTTCTTTGGTGATGCTGTCGACAAATGGAACGCGATCTGGTCCGAAAAGTCCGCCGCGCTTGACGGCTTGCGCGAGGTCGCGGCTGATACGGCCAACTGAGACGAGAGGTCGGAACGATCCCGGGGCGCAACGCACTTGCGCCCCGTTTTCATGGGAGAATCGGATATGCTGGGCAGGGCTTCTGCAAACTGGGCACGCGTTGAAATGGCGCTTGCAGCGGCAATGGCCGCCGCAATCACGCTGCTGATCCTTTTGAATGTCGCAACGCGCAGCCTTGGGGTCGCGCTCTTTTGGGTCGATGAACTGGCCATCTATGCCATGGCGTGGATGACATTCCTGGGCGCCTCGGCAGCCCTGCACTATGGCCACGCGGTCGCTGTCACCATCCTGACGGACGTCCTGCCGCGCACCATCAGGACAGGGGCGGCGATTTTGGCGGATCTGATCGTGCTGATCTTTGCCTTGTTCATGATCTGGTTCTGCTGGCGCTGGTTCTCGCCATTGGAACTTGCGCGGCAGGGATTTGATACCAAGGCCTTTCAAGCGGCCACCTTCAATTTCATCTATGCCGAACCGACGACGACCTTGGGGATCAAGAAAGCCTGGGTCTGGAGCGTGATGTGGTTCTTTGCCCTCGGCGCAACCCTGCACAGTCTTGCCAATCTGTTTGACCGTAGCGATCGTGCCAGAGGCGCCCCATGACACCACTTATCTTTGCGTTCAAACTGCTGATCGCGGTGCCGGTGGCGTTGGTGCTTGCTCTGACGGCAATCTGGTACATCTGGGAAAGCGGCAACACGGTCCTCTACGACAGTTTTGCCCAAAAGATGTTTGCGGGCCTCGAAAACTACGGGCTGCTTGCGATCCCCCTGTTCATGCTGACCGGTGAAATGATGAACGAGGGCGGCATGACCGGCAGGCTCATCAACGCGGCCCGTGTCTTCGTGGGCGGGTTCCGGGGCGGTCTGGCCTATATCAACCTGCTCGCCAATATGTTCATGGCCGCAATTATCGGATCGGCGACGGCGCAAATCGCGGTGATGGCGCGCGCCATGACGCCCGAGATGGAGAAAGAGGGCTACGACAAGGGTTTTGCCGCCGCCACGACTGCCGCCGGCGGGCTGCTGGCCCCTGTCATCCCGCCCTCGATGATGTTTGTCATCTACGGCGTGTTGGCCCAGGTTCCCATTGGCGAAATGTTCCTGGCTGGCATTCTGCCGGGCCTCTTGCTTGCCAGTTCCTTCGCGGCTGTCATCGCATTGATTGGCTTTATTCAAGGGTTTCCCAAGGGCGACTGGTTCACCCGCAAAGAGGCAATCTCGGCACTCTTGGCCTGCCTGCCTGCTGCGCTGATCCCCATCGCGATCATCGGCGGGATCCTGTTCGGAATCGCCACGCCGACCGAATCCGCAGCCATCGCCTCGCTGATCGCCTTTCTTGTAGGCTGGCTGATCTACGGCGAATTAAAGCCGCGTTCGCTGCTGGAGATGTTCCGGCGCACTGCCGTGAACGCGTCAATGATCGTGTTCATGATCGCGGCGGCAAACGTATTTGGCTGGGTCATCATCTACGAGGCTCTGCCGCAGAAACTGGCGGCCCTGATCACAACCGTCACCAGCGATCCCTTCATGTTCCTGCTGATCGTCAACGTGATCTTGCTGCTGGTCGGCATGCTGATCGACGGCATTGCGGCCGTTATTCTGATCACGCCAATACTGCTGCCCATCGCGATGAATGACTACAGCATCAGCCCCTATCAGTTTGGCGTTGTCATGTGTCTGAACCTCGTGCTGGGCCTGTTGACCCCACCTGTCGGTGTCGGTCTCTATATCGCCTCTTCGATGAGTGGTGCATCGCCGGGCCGCATCCTGCGTTCGCTTTGGCCGTTCTTGCTGGCGGTTGCAGCAATCCTGGTCTTGCTCAGCCGGTTTCCAGCGATCTCCACGGCGTTGATCTAGCGCCTGCAGTGGCTGGGCGGTTCAGGCCAACCGCAGTCGAACGATGAACGCGCGCTTGCACGATCAATGACGGAGGCAGCAAAACGCAAAGGCGCGGCCCGAAGGCCGCGCTTTTTTCGTTGGTGCTTCTGGATCAAAACCATCCAGAACGGATCTGCAAAGATCAGCGCTTCGAGAACTGGAAGCTACGGCGAGCCTTGGCCTTACCGTATTTCTTCCGCTCGACCACGCGGCTGTCGCGGGTCAGGAAGCCGGCGGCTTTCAGCGCGGCGCGCAGGGTCGGTTCATGCAGTTGCAGCGCCTGGCTGATACCGTGCTTCACGGCGCCTGCCTGGCCGGACAAACCGCCGCCCTTGACGGTGGCCTGCACGTCATACTGACCGCTGACGCCGGCAACCTCGAAGGGCTGGCGCAGGATCATCTGCAGCACCGGACGCGCGAAATATTCGCTCATGTCCTTGCCGTTCACCATGACCTTGCCGGAACCGGGGCGAACCCAGACGCGAGCCACGGCATCCTTGCGTTTGCCGGTCGCATAAGAACGACCCAGATCGTCGCGCTTGGCCTCGTACAGCGGCGCGGCGGCGACGGCGTCAGCAGGGGCGTCGGCAGTGGCGGTATCCGCCGCGCTGCCCGCAACGGCCGATTTCAGTTCGTCGAGAGATTTGATGTCTTCAGCCATAATCACGCGCTCCGGGTGTTCTTGGCGTTCATGGACTTGACGTCCAGAACTTCGGGCTGCTGTGCCTCATGCGGGTGCTCGGTCCCGGCATAGACGCGCAGATTGGTCATCTGCTGCTTGCCCAGTTTGTTGCGGCTGATCATCCGCTCGACCGCCTTGGTGACGACGCGCTCGGGATGCGCACCTTCCAGCAATTGGCGTGCGGTGCGGTGCTTGATGCCGCCCGGATGGCCAGTGTGCCAGAAGTATTTCTTGTCATCGCGCTTGTTGCCGGTCATCTGCACCTTGTCGGCGTTGATGATGATGACGTTGTCGCCCATATCCATGTGCGGAGTGAAGGTCGGCTTGTGCTTGCCGCGCAGCCGGTTGGCGACGATCGTTGCAAGGCGGCCCAGAACGATGCCCTCGGCGTCGATCAGGATCCACTTCTTCTCGATCTCCGCCGGTTTAGCGGTATAGGTTTTCATCTTGCGTCCCTTTGATGGGGGTAAATTCGAGATGCAGCTATATCGTGAATATCCACGACCCCGTCAAGCGACATGATGCTTAATTACTCAAGCAAAATCAGCATCTTAACAAATAGGTATTTAAATACCCCACTCTAGCCCCCTGAATTCGGGCGGTTCTGAGGAATCGAGTAGGTCATAGAGCAGCGGGCGACCGGCTGATCCTGCCCGTCCGAAAAGATCAGCGCCTCCCCTACGGCCAACACCCGCCCCAATTTGAGGATCCGGCATTGGGCCAGCAAATCGCACCCGGCCTCGGGTTTGCGCATGAAATCGATGCTGGCATTGGTCGTGACCGCCAGCGCGACCGGACCGATGCGCGACAGAATGGCCGTATAGATCGCCAGATCCGCCAAGGCGAACATCGAAGGCCCGCTCACGGTTCCGCCGGGCCGCAGATGCGACTGGTTGACCTTCAACCGCGCGACCAGAACCTCATCATCAGCCGTATCGACGATAAATTCGCCCGCTATCTGCTGAAATTCGCGCGCCAGAAACGCATTCAGCGCATCTGCATCCATTGTCAGACCCATACTTTCCCCCCTTGCCAATCCGCTCTAGAGTTTCGGCAGCCGAGGAGGAATTCAAGATGGATCAGCTGGTCTTACGCAACGATACGGGTCATGTGGCACGGCTGACGCTGAACAGCCCAAAGAATTTCAACGCACTGTCGGTCGAAATGATTGCCGCACTGAGCGATCATCTGACCGCAATCGCAGACGATGACAGCATTCGCGCCGTGATCCTGTCGGGCACAGGCAAGGCTTTTTGCGCCGGGCATGACCTGCGGCAGATGCAATCCGCGCGCGATTTGCCGGATGGCGGCGGTGCGGCCTATCAGAGCCTGTTCGACGATTGCGCGCGCATGATGCAGATGATCCCTGCCCTGCCCCAACCCGTCATCGCGCAAGTGCACGGTATCGCCACGGCGGCGGGCTGCCAGTTGGTCGCCAGCTGCGATCTGGCCATCGCTGCCGAAGGCACGCGCTTTGGCGTGAACGGGGTCAATATCGGACTTTTCTGTTCGACCCCGATGGTCGCACTCAGCCGCGTGATCCCGCCCAAGGCAGCCTTTGAAATGCTGACGACCGGTAACTTCATCGACGCTGTCCGTGCGCGTGAACTGGGCCTGATAAACCAGATCGCACCCGGTGATGAACTGGCGGATCAGGCCCTGAGCATGGCCCAGACCATCGCCGCGAAACTGCCCGCCGCCGTGCGTATGGGAAAGCGCGCCTTTCACGACCAGATGGGTCTTGGATTGGCCGATGCTTACGGGCGCGCAGGCGGCACCATGTGCGAAAACATGATGCTGCCGGAAACGGATGAAGGCATCACGGCATTTCTGGAAAAGCGGCCGCCCAACTGGTCCTGAGGTGGGCTGTCTTGATGGGCACAAGGTGGCTGTAGCGGCGCCTTAACCCAACATGGCCAGCGCCGGAAATGTCTCGAGCAGCCAATAGGCAAAGGCCGCGAAAGCACCCGTCAGCAGCATTATCCCGACGATCACCAGCAGCCCGCCCATGACCCGCTCGATGGTGCCCATATAGGGTTTGATGCGGTTCATCAGACCGATCGAGCGGTTGATGAATATCGCCGATAGCAGGAACGGAATGCCCAAACCCATGGCATAAACCGCCAGCAGCGCCGTGCCCCGGCCCATCTCTCCACCCGCCGCGGCAAGCGACAGGATCATGCCCAGCTGCGGCCCGATGCAGGGCGTCCAGCCAAAGGCAAAGGCCAGCCCCAGGACAAACGCGCCGAAGGCGGTACCGCCCTGCTCGCCCGCCTCCAGCCGTGCCTCTTGGTCAAGAAAAGGGATGCGGATGACATGCAGGAAATGCAGGCCCATCACGATGACCATTACCCCGGCAATCCGCGACAGCCATTCCTGATACTGCAGAAACGCCCGCCCAAAGGCAGACGCGGCAAAGCCCATGACCAGAAAAACGACCGACAGGCCCAGAACGAACATCAGCGCCGGGCCGATGGCACTGCGCTCGCCCGATTTCAGCCCGCCGACATTCACCCCGGTCATATAGGCCAGATAGGGTGGAACGATGGGCAGGACGCATGGCGACAGAAACGACAACAGACCAGCCAGCATCGCGACCAGCGCGGCAGGCAAAAAGGCGGCTTCGGCAAGTTCGATTCCCAGCATGGCGGCACTCTAACGCGCGAAACCGAAACGGAAAGAGCGTATCAGGTCACGCCTGCGTGGGGTGACCGGTCCGGATCGCCCGGACCGGCCCGTTTCTTCAACGGCCGAGTGACCACCAACCGCGCCGCTTAGGCCGCGCGGGACGTTCTTCGGGCTGAGTTTCGGCCTGTTCGGACGCATCAGCACCGACCAACGCGGCCTTTGGCTCTGGCTCAACTTCGGCGGCCTGTGCAGGCTCGGGCTGTTGCTCGGCCTCCGGCTCGGGTGCTTCTTCAGCCACCTCTTCGGGAACGATCACGGGCATCGCAGGCTCGGCGTTGCTCTCGGCATCAACAACCGGCTCTGGGGCGACAGGTGCCGGGGCCGCTGCAATCTCTTGCGGCACGTCTGCTGGCGCATCCGGTTGGGCATCCTGCGAGGCAGCGGCAATTGCGGCTGTCTCAGTGCCGTCATTGGCCTCATCGCCCTCATCCGACTTGCGACGCGAACGGCTGCGGCTCTTGCGCGGCTTTTTCGGCTTGGCATCCTCGTCTGCCTCAGCCGCTGTCACCTTTTGCGCCCCGCGGTCATCCGAGTCCGTCTCATCGGCGTCATTCGATGCGTCGGCGGTCTCGGACTGATCCGCGTTGCCGTCATCATTGGCGCCCTGATCCTGATCAGAGCGATCTCCGGATTTCCGCCGCCGACGACGCCGGCGGCGCTTGCCGCGCCCCTCGCCATTCGAATCGCCGCGATCCTCGCTGCTGCGGGCCTCGGCTGTCTCGGCCGGCTGGTCCTCATCGGTGTCTGTCTCGGCCTCGGCCTCAATGACATCATCTGCATCATCAATCTGCGCCATCAGCTGCGCGCTGGCCGATACGGCTGCACTCTCGACTTCGGGCACGATCCGCGTCGCAGTCTTGAATTTTTCCAGCGTGTAGTCGGGCGAGATCAGCGATGGATCGGCCTCGACGCGAACCGACATGCCATAACGCATCTCGATCGTCGCGATATGCTCGCGCTTGCCGTTCATCAGGAAATTGGCAACCGCAACCGGCGCCTTGACCAGAATCTCGCGCGAGCGCTTGCGGGTGCCTTCTTCCTCAACCGCGCGCAGGATCGTCAGCGCCAGACTGTCATCGGAGCGGATCAGCCCGGTGCCGTGGCAATGCGCACAAGGCTGCGTGGTCGATTCCAGCATCCCCGGACGCAGCCGCTGACGGCTCATCTCCATCAGGCCAAAACCGCTGATCTTGCCCACCTGGATACGGGCACGGTCGGTTTTCAACCGGTCTTTCAGGCGCTTCTCGACAGAGGCGTTGTTCTTGCGCTCTTCCATGTCGATGAAGTCGATCACGATCAGCCCCGCCAGATCGCGCAGGCGCAACTGGCGGGCAACTTCGTCGCAGGCCTCAAGGTTGGTCTTGGTCGCGGTGTCCTCGATGCTGCCTTCCTTGGTCGCGCGGCCAGAGTTCACATCGATGGCCACCAGCGCCTCGGTCACACCGATGACGATATAGCCACCCGATTTCAACTGGACGGTCGGGTTGAACATGCCGCCAAGATAGCTTTCCACCTGAAAGCGCGCGAAAAGCGGCATCTGATCGGTGTAATGTTTCACGTTGCGGGCGTGGGACGGCATGATCATCTTCATGAAGTCCTTGGCGGTGCGATAGCCGCGCTCGCCCTCGACCAGCACTTCGTCGATCTCTTTGCTGTAAAGATCGCGGATGCTGCGCTTGATCAGATCGCCCTCTTCATAGATCGGCGCAGGTGCGACGGATTTGAACGTCAGATCGCGGATCTGTTCCCAGAGCCGCATCAGATATTCATAGTCGCGCCGGACCTCGGTCTTGGTGCGCTGGCTGCCGGCGGTGCGGATGATCAGGCCCGCGCCTTTCGGAACGGCCAGTTCGGACGCGATATCTTTCAGCTTCTTGCGGTCAGCCGCATTGGTGATCTTGCGGGAAATCCCGCCACCGCGCGCAGTGTTCGGCATCAGCACGCAATAGCGACCGGCCAGCGACAGATAGGTCGTCAGCGCAGCGCCCTTGTTGCCGCGCTCTTCCTTGACCACCTGCACCAGCAGGATCTGCCGAACCTTGACGACTTCCTGGATCTTGTAGCGGCGCTGGCGCGGCTTTTTCGGCGTGCGGATCTCTTCGGTCACATCATCATCGGCAACCGATTCAATGTTCTCATCCTTGTCAGAGGCTTCCACCGCGTCTGCCTGATCGGCATCCTGGTCATTGCTCTGGTCGCGATCGTCGTCCTGATCAGCGTCCTTGACGTCCAGCGTCTCCATCCCGGGCACGTCGTCCGAGGCGACGGTTTCATCCGTCTGGGTGTTCGCCTCGGGTTTGGCTTTGCCGCGCCGGCGCGACGGTTTGGGCTTGCTGGCGCGCGCCGCCTCTTCGGCAGCAATGGCCTCGGCATAGGCTTGCTCTTCGGCCAGCAAGGCATCGCGGTCAGCCGCAGGGATCTGGTAGTAATCAGGGTGAATTTCGGCGAAGGCCAGGAAACCGTGACGGTTGCCGCCATAGTCCACAAATGCGGCCTGCAGCGACGGTTCGACCCGCGTGACTTTTGCCAGATAAATATTGCCGGCCAGTTGCCGCTTGTTCAGTGTCTCAAAGTCAAATTCTTCGACCTTGGTTCCATCGGCCACGACGACCCGAGTTTCCTCGGCATGTGTCGCGTCGATCAGCATCTTTTTTGCCATGAGATTTTCTTTCGCGCAGGCGCACGCTTGCCGGCCCAGGCGGGCCAGACAATTTACGGCTGCGGTGTGATGGGAACGCGGGCGCGCCGGGTGGTGCGGATGACGCGGCCGGCCTGTCAGCCTGCCTTAACGTCCCTGCCATACCCAAAGCGCGTTCCATCGCGTTCGTTACCTGTGTTGGCCCCAGATCCATGAGGATCATGACGGCTAGCGAATTCCGCCCCAAAACGACCATATCGTATCAGGGGCGAGAGTTTTCCGCGCGACGCTTGCCGCCCGTCCATGGGTAGCCAGAGGAGCCGCGCTGCGAAACTGTTGGCAAGGCACAACCAAAAGTTGAGGGAGGTGCACTGCGTATGAACAACATAGTGGTTCAAGCGGGGAAAATTCAATGGATAAAACGCACTCGCCCGATTCTGTCCGCGACAGAAAGCCTGTCCAACCCTCGGCGGCCCTTGTTTTCTGGCGATGATCTTGTCCTTCGCACTCTCCGCGGACCGTATTCACCCCCTGCCGAGACCAGGGCACGCAAACGCCCAGTTCCCCAACGTTAAAGACGCGGGCAAATCGTTCATCGACGACATGGGAATTGGCGCACCCGAGAGGATTCGAACCTCTGGCCTCTGCCTTCGGAGGGCAGCGCTCTATCCAGCTGAGCTACGGGTGCCGCGGTCGCCTCAATAGCCGGGCTTTAACGGGCGTGCAACGGGTAATCCCACTTGCTCAGACGTGCAGATAGCGTTCCTTGACCTCGTCTGACGCCACAAGCTGGGCGTTGTCACCCGTCCAGACCACGCGGCCCTTTTCGATGACTACATGACGGTCGGCCAGGTGGCTCAGGGCATCGACATTCTTGTCGACGATCAGGATCGCCTCGCCTTCTGCCTTAAGCGCGGCGAGGCAGGCCCAGATTTCGTCGCGGATCAGCGGGGCCAGCCCTTCGGTCGCCTCGTCCAGAACGATCAGGCGCGGGTTGGTCATCAGCGCGCGGCCGATGGCCACCATCTGCTGTTCACCGCCCGAAAGCTGGTTGCCCATATGCCCCGCGCGCTCTGACAGGCGCGGGAACAGTGCCAGCACGCGATCCAGCGACCATGCGCCATCACGCGCTGTGGCAATCAGGTTTTCGCGCACATCCAGCGTCGGGAATATCTGTCTCCCTTCGGGCACCAGCCCCAGCCCCGCCAGCGCGATACGATGCGGGGCGGCATTGGTCAGGTCCTGATCGCCAACGATCACGCGACCAGCGCGCGCGCGCAACAGACCGAAGATCGTGCTGATCGTCGTCGTCTTGCCCATGCCGTTGCGGCCCATCAGCGTGACCACCTCGCCCGCCCCGACGGTCAGATCGATGCCGTGCAGCACCACGCTGTCGCCGTAACCTGCCTGCAACCCCTCGACGCGCAACATCACGCGTCCTCGCCCAGATAGGCGCGGCGCACCTGCGCGTCTGACCGGATCTCGGCGGGCGCACCGGTCGCAATCACCTGACCGTAGACGAGGACGCTGATCCGGTCGGCCAGCGCGAATACCGCATCCATATCATGTTCGATCAACAACACCGTTACCTCACCCTTCAGGCTGTCGATGACCTGCACCAGCCGCTCGGCCTCTGCCCCCGAGGTGCCGGCCAGCGGTTCATCCAGCAATAGCAGGCGCGGCTGCGTGGCCAGTGCAATGGCCAGTTCCAACTGGCGCTTTTCGCCGTGGCTCAGCGATCCGGCGCGCTGACCGGCGCTGTCCTGCAGCCCCACCCGGGCCAGCGCCGCATGCGCCTGATCGTTCAACGCGGCTTCACCTGCAACCGGGGCAAAAAAGCGAAAACTGCTGCCGCTGCGTGCCTGCACGGCTGTGGCCACGTTCTCCAATACGCTGAAACCGGGCAGGATCGAGGTGATTTGAAAACTGCGCGACAGGCCGCGCCTCACCCGCGCCGGCATCTTCAACGCCGTGATATCCTCGGCCCCGAAAACGACGCGCCCGCGATCACAGGCCAACTGACCCGACAGTTGCGCAATCAATGTCGTCTTGCCAGCGCCATTGGGTCCGATGACGGCGTGCAACTCTCCGTCTTCGACGGACAGGCTGACATCATCGGTGACCTTCAACGCGCCATAGCTTTTGCAGAGGTTCTGGACCGAAAGCAGGCTCATTTCACCCCGCCTCCGATCCGGCGGATCAGACCGCTGATCCCGTCGCGCGAGACCAGTACGATACCGACCAGAAACAACCCGAAGAACAACGGCCAGTGATCCGACATACCCGACAACCATTCCTCCAGCAGCAGCGCGATCACAGCGCCGCCCACAGCGCCGATCAGATTGCCGACACCGCCCAGCACCACCATCACGATCAACTCGCCCGAGCGGTGCCAGTTCATCAGCGCCGGAGACACGAATTCCGTCTGGTTGGCCAGCATCACCCCGGCGATCGAGGCAATGCAGCCCGAGATGACATAGGCCGTCAGCTGATAGCGAAACGGCGAAAAGCCGACAGCCTGCATCCTGACCGCATTCTCACGTGTGCCTGTCAGCACCCGGCCAAACCGCGATTGCGTGATGCGCAGCGCCAGCAGATAGGACCCGACCAGCAGGGCCAGCGTGACATAGAGCAGCGTGGTGTCATTCTCCAGCAAGGGTTGGCCCAGCAGCGTCGAGCGTGCCTGCAGAGTCACGCCGTCATCGCCGCCATAGGCAGACAGAGAGACGAAAAAGAAATAGACCATCTGCGCAAAGGCCAGCGTGATCATGATGAAATAGACCCCGCGCGTGCGCAGCGAGATCGCGCCGGTGATCAGCGCGAAAGGTGCCGCCATGGCGGTGCCCGCCAACAGGTGCAGCCCCAGATCAGTTATGCCTGCGCGGCTGAGGATGGCGACGGCATAAGCCCCAAAGCCAAGATAGGCGGCGTGGCCAAAGCTGACCATGCCGCCATAGCCAAGGATCAGATCCAGCGCGAGGGCCGCAATCGCGAATGCCAGGATGCGCGTGGCAATGACGACCAGAAAACTGTCGCCCACGAGATGTGCGATCACAGGCAGGATCGCGAAGCCGCCAAAGATCACCAGCGCGGCGATATTTCTGATGCGTGGGTTCATGCCCGCTGCCCGAAGAGGCCGGCAGGCCGCAGGGCCAGGATCACCGCCATCAGGATATAAACCAGCATCGGCGCCAGCACCCTGCCCGCCTGCGCGGCTGCAGAAGGCTCCATCATCGCGCCCAGTGCGATGGGGCCGAAGGTCCGTCCCACGGTATCGACGACGCCCACCAGCAGCGCGCCGGCAAAGGCCCCCTTGATCGACCCGATGCCACCAATGACGATCACCACGAAGGCCAGGATCAGCACGCTTTCCCCCATGCCCGGATCAACGGCCAGAATGGGCGCAACCATCGCGCCGGCAAAGCCCGCCAGCATCGCGCCAAAGGCAAAAATCACCGTAAACAGACGCCCCACATCGACGCCCAGTGCAGACAGCATCGCGCGGTTCGTCGCACCCGCCCGCAGGCGCATTCCGATGCGGGTGCGGGTGATCACGAACCACAAACCCACCGCAGTCAGTAGCCCGGCCGCGATGATCGCCAGACGAAAGACCGGGTAACGCAGCGGCCCGATCAGCGGGATTGATCCTGACAGCGCGTCGGGCATGGCCACGGTCAGCGGCGCAGCACCCCAGATGATCTCGACCGCCTCGGTGATCACCATCACCAGCCCGAATGTCGCCAGCACCTGATCCAGATGGCTGCGATCATAGAGATGCCGAAAAACCAGAAACTCAAGCGCCAGACCCAAGGCCAGCGTGGCCGGCAGCACCAACAGCAGCCCAAGCGTGTAGCTGCCGGTCATGCCTGCAAAGCTGACCACCAGATAGGCCCCGACCATATACATCGCGCCATGCGACAGGTTCACGAAATCCATGATCCCGAAAACCAGTGTCAGCCCGGCGGCGATCAGGAACAAGAGCACGCCGAATTGCAGCCCGTTCAACAGTTGCAGCAGGAAAAGATTGGTCATATCCGCCCACAAACCAGGGGCGCGGTGTGACCCGCGCCCGCCTGGCTCAGTTCATCTGGCATTCGGTCGCGTAATTGTCGGCATAATCCTCGAAGATCGGCTGAACGATCGAGGTCGCAAAGTTGCCGTCCTCGCGCTTGACCACCTCGGCCAGATAGAAATCCTGCACCGGGAAGTGGTTCGCGCCAAAGGCAAAGTCACCGCGGACCGAGGCGAACTCGGCCCCCTCCAGTGCCGCGATCAGCGCATCCTTGTCAGCCGCGCCGCCGGCTGCGCGCACAGCCGCGTCGATCAGCTTGGCCGCATCATAGCCATGGGCGGCATAGCTGGCCGGGACCTTGCCGTATTTTTCCTCGAATGCTGCGACAAAGGCGGTGTTTTCGGGCGTATCCAGATCGGGCGCCCAGTTCGTACCGGAAAAGAAACCAACGGCAGCGTCCTGCTGAGCAGGCAGCGTCGATTCATCGACTGTAAAGGCTGACAGGAACGGAATGCTCTCCAGACCGGCTTGCCGGTACTGCTTGACCAGATTGACGCCCATGCCGCCGGGCATGAAGGCGAACACGGCATCGGGCTGCATCGCCGCGATCTGCGCCAGTTCCGCCGAGAAATCCAACTGTCCAAGCTGCGTGAACACCTCGCCCGCCACGCCGCCGTCATAGCTGTGCTTGAAACCCGCCAGACTGTCCTGACCGGCCTGATAGTTCGGTGCCAGCAGGAACACGTTGTCAAAGCCCTGTTCCTTGGCATAAGCCCCCATCACCTCGTGGTTCTGGTCGTTCTGATAGCTGACCGAAAAGAACGCCTTGTTGCATTCCGCACCGGCCAGGTTCGAGGGCCCCGCATTCGGGCTGATCAGGATCGCACCACCATCAGTCACAGGCTTCACGATAGCCCCGGCGATGTTGGAAAAGATCGGCCCGACGACGATATCCGCGCCATCACGTTCGACCAGTTCGCGCGCCTTGTTGGCAGCGATATCGGGCTTTTGCTCGTCATCGACGATGAACAGTTCCGTCGGCATTCCGCCGATCTCACCGATCTCATCGGCGGCCAGTTGAAATCCGTCGCGCGCCTGTTCACCCAGAACGGCGGCAGGGCCGGACAGAGTCAGCAGCACGCCGATCTTCAGCGTTTCATCATCTTGCGCAGCGGCAGGGCCGGCAAGGATCGCGGTGGAGGCAAGCAGGGTCAGGATCTTGCGGGTCATCTTGGGTCAACCTTCCTGTTGGTGGAACCCCTGTTGCGGGGCTTGGCCATTCATCGGCGCTTTGACACTAACACGCACCAATCAGAAGGTTTGAGTCAAGAAAATTGTTTCAGGCTTAAAATAAATGCACCGTCCAGGCGCGTTGTTCAGGCGAACAATTCGCGACAGAACTGCAGCCCGTCGATCAGCGCGTCGACCTCTGCCTCGGTGTTATACATCGCGAATGACGCCCGCGCCGAAGCGGTAATCCCGTAGAAATCCATCAACGGCATGGCGCAATGGCTGCCTGCCCGCACGGCAATGCCCCGCTTGTCGAGGATGGTCGAGATATCATGCGCATGCGCACCTTCCATCGTCATGGAAAAGATAGCGCCCTTGTCAGCCGCATCGCCCTGCACCTGTAGCCAGTTCAGGCTGCGCAGCTTGTCGCGCGCACGGTCACGCAGCGTGCGTTCATGTGCGGCCACGTTTTCCATGCCGATGTCCATCAGATATTCCAAGGCCGCGCCAAGCCCGATCTGGTTGACGATACCGGGGGTGCCGGCCTCGAACTTCAACGGCGGATCGGCATAGACCACGCCATCGCGGCTGACAGTCTTGATCATATCGCCGCCGCCCATAAAGGGCCGCATCTCGGCCTGACGATCACGCGAAATCCAGATCGCCCCCGAACCGGAAGGACCGTAAAGCTTGTGCCCGGTGATGCAGTAGAAATCGACGCCAAGCGCGCTCAGATCAACGGGCATATGCACAGCCGCCTGCGAGCCGTCGACCAGCACCGGCACATCGGTCCCCGCGGCGATCGCCGCCACATCTACAACCGTGCCGGTCACGTTGGACATATGCGTCACTGCAACCAGCTTGGTCTTGGGCCCGATGGCAGCCAGCACCTTTTCGGCGGGCAGGCTGCCGTCGGGGTCCGGCTCGACCCATTTCAGCACCGCGCCCTGCCGCTCGCGCAGGAAATTCCATGGCACGATATTGGCGTGATGCTCCATCACCGACAGCACGATTTCATCGCCCGCCTGCAGGTTCGGCGCCGCCCAGCCATAGCTGACCAGATTGATCGCCTCGGTCGAACCGCTGGTAAAAATCACCTCTTCCTCATCGGGTGCATTGAGGAAACGCGCGATGATGGCGCGGACGCGCTCGTAATTATCGGTGGCCAGGTTCGACAGAAAATGCAGCCCGCGATGCACATTGGCATATTCGCCCTCATAGGCGCGCGTAATCGCATCGATGACCTGCCGGGGCTTTTGCGCGCTGGCACCGCTGTCCAGATAAACCAGCGGTCTCTTGTTCACCTGCCGAGACAGGATGGGAAAATCCGCGCGGATCTTTTCAACGTCAAAACTCATGCGGGCACCTCGGGCAAAAGGCCGAAAGCGGCCGCGACGAAGGATAGCAGGAAGGCAAAGGCAAACATCGCTGCGACCATGCCCAGAAACACCTTAAAGCCGCTGCGAAAGCCGTGCAGAACCTTTGTGAACTGCACGGTGAGGTAAAAGAACATGCCAGCGGCGGCCAGACCAAGAAGCGCCCCCAGACCCGGCATGATCGGCAACAGCACAATCTGCGCCAACTGGACCAGCAACAACACTGCCTCTATCCAGACAACCAGGATCAGCGCATCCTCGAAAGTGCCATCGCCGCCGAACATCCGACCGACGCCCGCCATCAGCCCCGCTGACAGAACCACTGCAGCCATTTGCAACCCGGCCAGTATCAGCGGCTGGTCCACGATCCAGCCGTAAGGCCGCGGCTCGCCATCGACGGGTACCGTCACCAGGGCCGCGGTCAGTGATGCCAGAATCGCAGCCAGCGACACCACCAGCACAGCCAGCGCCCAACGGACGCCAAGCGGATAGTCGACATCCAGTATCGCACGCGCAGCCTGAGCCGGGTTTCGCAAGGTCATGCCGACCAGCAATCTGATATTCAGCCCGTTCATGCCGTCCTCGTCAATGCCACGATCCCTGCGCCCCATATCACGACAAAACCGATCCCCGCCACTGCGCGCGTCAAGGTCAGCGCCGGGCCGTCACCCAGGAACCCCGCGACCAGCCCCGACAGCAGCATCGCCGGCGAGATGGCCAGCAGCGCCCAGAACAGCGCCAGCCGTGAATGCCGTGGGTCCAGTGGCCGTCCGGTCAGGCGTGACAAGGCCGAGACCAGCGCCGCCACCGCATAGGCAATCACCGGCATCAGGAACATCACCGCCATGATCGCACCGCTGATCCGCGCTTCCAGCGGGATCGAGGGGTCCAATTCGGCGGCCCGTGCATGACCCGGCGCCTGAGCGATCAGAAAGATCAGCATCGCCGCCAGCAACACGACCAGCAGCGTCCGGTCTGGCATATCCGCCATTCCCCGCACCACCTGACGCGGGGCCCACCAGCTTTGCAACACACGCGGCAAGATGCCGCGGGGGGCCGCCGTCAAATTTTGGCCCGTCGCGTCAGCCATGCCTCTAACCGATGGTTGATCTGTTCGCGCAAGCCCTCATCTGCGACCTCGTCCAGCGCATCGGCCAGGAAGGAAAGCACCAGCAAGACGATAGCCCGATCCTTGGGCACGCCCCTGGAACGCAGATAGAACAGCGCGGTCTCGTCGATAGCACCCGTGGTCGAGCCATGCGAGCAGACGACGTCATCGGCATAGATTTCCAATTCTGGCTTGGCCAGGAACTGACTGTCCTCATCCAGCAGCAAAGCCTGACTGATCTGATAGCCGTCGGTTTTCTGCGCGCCGGCCTTGACCAGAATCTTGCCTTGGAACACGCCCTTGGCACCGTTTTTCAGAACCTTCTTGAAGACCTGACGGCTTTCGCAGCGCTCTGCGCCATGCGTGACAAAGACCGTGTCGTCATGATGGAACGGCCCCTTGTCGCCATCGCCCAGCACAGCGGCAGCGATATGGCCGACCGCATCATCGCCCACAAACTCGATCACGCCTTCATGGCGCATCAGCGTGCCGTTGACCGACAGCGTAAAGCTGCGGAACTGGGCCTCACGGTCGACACGCGCGAATATGGCGCTGAACCCCAGCTTTTGGTGTCCCGCGCGTTTGGCCGCGATGTGATGCAGCTTGGCGCCCGGCGCCAGATCGACCTCTATCTGGCCGTTGCTGCGCGCACCGACCATGCCGGTTTCCAGCAATGTCAGCTCGGCGTCTTGCTCCAGCCGGATGACGTGATGCCAGATGACATCGGCATCGTCTTTCGCACGGCGATGCAGGATATGGATGGGCTTTGCCGGCTTTCCGGTCACGCGGATCAGCACGCCTTCATCTGCGGCAGCCGTGTTCAGCGCCGCAAAGGGCCGCTTGACCGGGTTCTGGCCCGCCGTTTCAAGCACGCCATACAGATCCTTGGCCCAATGGCCGGCTTCGCCCTCGACCGACGACAGGATGTCGATCTCAACGCCGTCCTGCGACAGATCCGAGCTGGCGGCAGCATCAAAACGGCCATCCACGAAAACGATCAGCAGCCGGTCAAGATCCGTGAAAAGCGGCGAGTCGGGCGACTTGTCCTCGATCTCGATGGGGTCCGGGCGGGGCGCATTGAACGAACGCGGATCGGTATAACGCCAGTATTCGTCGCGCGCTCCGGGCAAGCCCATCTCGCGCAGGCGCGCCAGCGCGTCTGCGCGGGCGGGCGCGGTAAAGCCGCCCTCTGGCAAGGTCAGCGCGTCAAGCCGCGCGTCCAGCGCGTCGGCCTTTTTCGGCGCGCCGCTGACCTGCGGAGTCACGTCCTTGGTTTGGACAGCAGCGTCAGACATCAACCAGCCTCCGTGACAAGATCGCCGTAACCCTCGGTCTCGACCTGCAGCGCCAGTTCCGGGCCGCCGGTTTTCACGATCCGGCCATCCGCCATGATATGAACGACATCGGGTTTGATGTGGTCCAGCAGGCGCTGATAATGGGTGATGACCAAGAAGCTGCGATCAGGGCTGCGCAGCGCGTTCACGCCGTCGGCCACCAAGCGCATCGCATCGACATCAAGGCCGCTATCGGTCTCGTCCATGATGCACATGCGCGGTTCCAGCATGGCCATCTGCAGGATTTCGTTTCGCTTTTTCTCACCGCCCGAAAAGCCCACATTGACCGGGCGCTTCAGCATATCCGCGTCGATTTTGAGATCAGCGGCCTTGGCGCGCACGACCTTGAGAAACTCGCCCGCCGACAGTTCATCCTGTCCGCGCGCCTTGCGCTGTGCGTTCACGGCGGTGCGCAGAAATGTCATGTTGCCCACGCCGGGGATCTCGACCGGGTACTGGAATGCCAGAAACAGGCCAGCGGCGGCGCGTTCCTCGGGATCCATGTCCAGCAGATCGGCACCCTCGAGGCTGGCCGATCCTTCGGTCACCTCATAGCCATCACGACCCGACAGCACATAGGACAGCGTGGATTTGCCCGACCCGTTCGGCCCCATGATCGCATGGACCTGACCGGCGGGAATTTCCAGATCGACACCCTTAAGGATACGCTTGTCTTCTTCCTCAAGTTTCACGTGCAAGTTATTGATTTTCAGCATCTGTAATGATCCTTCCGGCGTGGCCTCAGCCGACGCTTCCTTCAAGTGAGATAGCGACGAGGCTTTGCGCTTCCATCGCGAATTCCATCGGCAGTGCCTGCAGCACCTCTTTGGCGAAGCCGTTGACGATCAGCGCGATCGCCTCTTCCTCGCCCATGCCGCGCTGGCGACAATAGAACAGCTGGTCATCATCGACCTTGCTGGTCGTGGCCTCGTGTTCGACGCGGCTGCTGGTATTCTTGACCTCGATATAAGGCACGGTATGCGCACCGCATTCAGATCCGATCAGCAGGCTGTCGCATTGCGTATAGTTGCGGCTGTTCGTGGCACGCGGGTGCATCGACACCAGCCCGCGATAGGTGTTCTGCGCCTTGCCCGCGGAAATTCCTTTGGAAACAATGCGAGAGCGGGTGCTCTTGCCAAGATGGATCATCTTGGTCCCGGTATCGGCCTGCTGGAAATTGTTGGCAATGGCGATGGAATAGAACTCGCCGCTGCTTTCATTGCCGCGCAGGATGCAGGACGGGTATTTCCATGTGATCGCAGAGCCGGTTTCGACCTGGGTCCACATGACCTTGGCCCGGTCCTCGCGGCAATCGGCGCGCTTGGTCACGAAGTTATAGATCCCGCCCTTGCCGTCCTCGTCGCCGGGGAACCAGTTCTGAACGGTCGAATACTTGACCTCTGCATCCTCAAGAATGACGATTTCCACCACGGCTGCGTGCAGCTGATTGGTATCGCGCTTGGGCGCCGTGCAGCCTTCGAGATAGCTGACATAGCTGCCCTTTTCGGCGATGATCAGCGTGCGTTCGAACTGGCCGGTATTTTCGGCGTTGATGCGGAAATAAGTCGACAGTTCCATCGGGCAGCGGACGCCCTCGGGGATATAGACGAAGCTGCCATCCGAAAACACGGCGCTGTTCAGCGTGGCGAAATAGTTATCCGATTGCGGCACGACCGAACCCAGATATTTCTTCACCAGTTCGGGGTGCTCGCGGATCGCCTCTGAGATCGAGCAGAAGATCACGCCGGCCTTGGCCAGCTCATCCTTGAAGGTCGTGCCGACGCTGACGCTGTCAAAGACCGCATCCACGGCAACCTTGCGGCCCTCGGCGGGCGCATCGCCTGCGCCTTCGACGCCGGCAAGGATCATCTGTTCCTTCAGCGGTATGCCCAGCTTTTCATAGGTCGCCAGCAGCTTGGGATCGACCTCGTCCAGCGATTTGGGTTTGACTTCCATGCTTTTCGGGCGGGCGTAATAATACTGATCCTGAAAGTCGATCTCAGGATAGTTCAGCATGGCCCAGGTCGGTTCGGTCATGGTCTGCCAGCGGCGGAACGCCTCTAGCCGCCAGTCGGTCATCCATTCCGGCTCGCCATTCTTTTCCGAGATCAGGCGCACGATGTCTTCGTTTACGCCCTTGGGGGCGTATTCCATCTCGATCTCGGTATCCCAGCCATATTTATAGCTGCCCATGTTCTGCACTGTCTCGACGGTTTCCCGGTCGACACCTTCGCGCACCTCAAGATCGGTCTCGCTCATCTTTCGCCCTTCCTCGTGCCGACTGAAGCAGTCAGCCATTCCGTTCGCGCCACCGCAGATACGCTTTTTCCCACGCATCCGCAAAGCGATTCACCTCATCCACCGTGGTGGCGGGCCCAAAAGAAACGCGTATGGCCGAGGCGGCGTCGCTATCCGAATAGCCCATCGCCTGCAAGGCGCCGCTGGCGCGCACCTTTCCCGATGAACAGGCCGAACCCGCCGAAATGGCAAAACCCGCCAGATCCATCTGCATGACCTGCGTTTCCCCCTTCCAGCCGGATGTAAGAACGCAGCTGGTATTCGGCAAGCGCCGCGCACCCAGTCCCGCGATCTTTGCATCCGGGGCGACGTCCAGAATCCGGGCCTCCAACCCGTCCCGCATCTCGGCGATGCGATCCCAGGTTCCGGCCTCAAGATCACGCTGAGCGGTGACGGCCGCAGCAGCAAAACCGGCGATGCCGATCAGGTTTTCGGTGCCGGCCCGGCGCCCCTGTTCCTGGCCGCCGCCCCGAATCAACGCCTGAATATCGGTGCCTTTCTTCAGGATCAGCGCGCCGATGCCCTTTGGGCCGCCCAGTTTGTGCGCACTGACAAAGCCAGCCGTGACATCCAGCCAGTTGAAGGCAAGCGGCACCTTGCCGAACGCCTGCGTCAGATCGCTGCTGGCCAGACCGGCGGGCAAATCCTGCATCACGCCGGTTTCGTTATTGGCCAGTTGCAGGCTGCTATGCGTCGGATCGGCGATGGTCACGATCCCGTCAGCGTCCACCGGCAGCACCGGATCGCACCAGACCTTGATCGCGCTGTGTTCGATCGCCGCACAGGCGATGCCCTGCCCGGCCAGCACCATTGTCGCGGCCTCTGTCGTGCCTGAGGTAAAGACGACATCCGCGCCCTCGGCCCCCAATGCGATGGCCACGGCGTCGCGCGACCGTTCCAGCAGCATCTTGGCGGCACGGCCTTCGGCATGAACGGATGACGGGTTCCCGGCCAGCTCCATCGCATCGACCATTGCGGTCTTGACCTCTGGCCGCAGCGGGGTGGTTGCATTCCAGTCCAGATAATGACGGTTCATCCCAGCGCATCCGCCATCCGCTGCGCCAGACGGCGCGCAACCTCATCCTTGCCCATGCGCGGCCAATCCTCGGCGCCGTCCTCGGTGATCAGGGTCACGGTGTTTTCTGCGCCGCCCATGATGCCGGTCTCGGGGCTGACGTCATTGGCGACAATCCAGTCGCAGCCCTTGCGCAACCGCTTGGCGGTGGCATGGGCGATCACATCATCCGTCTCCGCCGCAAAACCGACGACCAATTCCGGGCGACCATTCATCAACTTGCTGACCCAGGCCAGAATGTCCGGGTTTTCGGTAAAATCCAGCGCCGGAAACGTACCGGACCCATCCTTCTTTATCTTCGAGCCGCTGGCATTCTTGACCTGCCAATCGGCCACCGCTGCAGCCATCACAGCTGCATCTGCCGGCAATGCGGCCTCGACGGCATCACGCATCTGTTGTGCAGTTTCGACGGCGATCACATCGACCCCATCGGGCGGGGCAACCGATGCTGGCCCGGTCACGAAACTGATTTTCGCGCCCAGATCGCGCAAGGCGGCGGCGATCGCCGTGCCCTGCGCGCCCGATGAGCGGTTGGCGATATAGCGCACCGGATCAATCGGTTCATGCGTCGGCCCCGAGGTCACGATGATATGTTTGCCGGCCAGCGCACCGGGCGCCACCTTATCCTGCGGCATCAAGCGCAGCGGTGCGGCACCAAGTGCGTCCTGCGTCGCGGCGATGATCGCCTCTGGCTCGGCCATCCGGCCAGAGCCGAATTCGCCGCACGCCATGGCGCCCGCATCAGGGCCCACGATCAGGATGCCATCCTCGCGCAGCGTGGCCAGGTTGCGCCGCGTCGCCGGATGGTCCCACATCCGCACATTCATCGCAGGCGCGATCAGGACCTGCTTGTTCGACGCCAATAGCAGGGTCGAGGCCAGATCATCGGCAAGCCCATGAGCCATCTTGGCCATCAGATCAGCCGTGGCCGGCGCCACCACCACCAGATCGGCATTCCGGGTCAGGGCGATATGACCGATCTCAGCCTCGGTCGAGATATCGAACAGATCCTGATGCACGGCCTCTCCGGCCAGAACCGAAACCGCCATCGGCGTGGTGAACTCGGCGCCTGCGCGGGTCAGAACGGGCGTTACCTCGGCCCCTGCCCCCTTGAAGAGCCGGATCAGCGCGGGGATCTTGTAGGCCGCGATGCCGCCGCCGATGATCAGAAGGATACGCTTGCCGTCCATGCCGGTCTCCTGTTGCTTGGCTGACAGATAGCCCCCGCCCCCCGACTTCGCAAGAAAGCTGCCCCGTTAACCATGTCTTAAGGCGCGGCCCTTAACCATGATGAAAAACGGGGGAACAGATGGTCGCGATCGCCTATTCGGTCGCCTTTGAGGGGGTGGATGCGCGTCTGGTCGAGGTGCAGTGTTCGGTGTCACCGGGGCTGCCCGGCTTTGCCATCGTCGGTCTGCCGGACAAGGCGGTAAGCGAGGCGCGCGAACGGGTCCGCGCCGCCTTTGACGCGTTATCGGTGGCCTTGCCGAGCCGGCGGATCACGGTGAACCTGTCGCCGGCGGATCTGCCGAAAGAAGGCTCTCACTTCGATCTGCCCATCGCGCTGGCAGTGCTGGCCGCCATTGAAATCGTGCCCGGCGATGAATTGGCGCGCTGCGTCTGCCTGGGCGAACTGGCGCTGGACGGTCGGTTGGTGCCGGTCACGGGCGCCCTGCCCGCTGCGATGGCGGCAGCGGAAGAAGATCGCGCGCTGATCTGCCCGCGCGCCTGTGGACCAGAGGCAGCCTGGGTCGAATCGGTGCCAGTACTGGCGCCAACGTCGCTGCGCGAGGCGGTCGATCACCTGACCGATCGCGCGCCCATCGCCCCAGCACGGCCCGGCACGATCCAGGCGCCTGAATTCATCGCCTGCCTGTCCGAAGTGAAGGGGCAGGAACGCGCCAAACGCGCGCTGGAGATTGCCGCCGCCGGACGCCATCACCTGCTGATGGTTGGCCCGCCCGGTGCAGGAAAATCCATGCTGGCAGCGCGGATGGCAGGGCTGCTGCCGCCGCTATCGGCCGCCGAGGCACTGGAAACCTCGATGATCCATTCGCTGGCCGGCGTGCTGAAGGATGGCGGTATCCCGCGACATCCACCGATGCGCGAGCCGCATCATACGGCCTCGATGGCGGCGATTGTCGGCGGCGGTCGCAGCGCAAAACCGGGCGAGATCAGCCTCGCCCATAACGGGCTGCTGTTTCTGGACGAATTTCCCGAATTTTCGCGACAGGTGCTGGAAACGCTGCGCCAGCCCATCGAAACGGGCGAAGTCGTGGTGGCCCGCGCAAATGCCCATGTGCGCTATCCCTGCCGGTTCCAGTTGATCGCGGCGGCAAACCCCTGCCGGTGTGGCCATCTGGCTGATGCGGCGCGGGCCTGCTCTCGGGCGCCAAACTGCGGTTCGGATTATCTGGGCAAGATCTCCGGGCCGCTGATGGATCGATTTGATCTGCGTATCGAGGTGCCGCAGGTCAGCTTTCTGGATCTCGACCTGCCAGCCGACGGCGAAAAATCGGCGGCAATAGCCGAACGCGTAGAGGCAGCCCGCGCGGTTCAGACGGCGCGCTTCAGCGAGCGGTCGCGTGCGCGTGTCAATGCCGAGGCTTCGGGCGCCATCCTGGACGAAATCGCGGCACCCGACAGCGAAGGTCGGGCGCTGATCCTGAAAGCATCCGAGAAGCTCGGCCTGACGGCGCGGGGCTATCATCGCATATTGCGAACGGCGCGAACCATTGCCGATCTGGATGGCAGCGAGGCAGTGCGGGTGAACCATCTGGCCGAAGCGATCAGCTATCGGCTGCCCTTTGTGGCGGGCGGGTAGAACCCGACCGCCTTGCGTGCCGCGACCGCCTGCCTGCTTGGCCCCATCGAGGGGCCGCGCAGGCACGGCGCATTTTGCGCCAATCAGCGACTGGCGAGACGTTTCTCGATTGCATCCCAGATCAGTGCGGCGGCGTTGATCCCGTCAAAGCGTTCCAGTTCCTGGATGCCCGTGGGCGAAGTGACGTTGATTTCCGTCAGCCAGCCGTCAATCACGTCGATCCCGGTGAAAATCAGCCCCTTTTCACGCAGCGCCGGGCCGATACGGTCGCAGATCTCGCGTTCGCGGTCGGTCAGGTCGATCTTTTCTGGCCGCCCACCCACATGCATGTTCGAGCGCGCCTCGCCCGCAGCAGGGACCCGGTTGATCGCACCGACCGGCTCGCCATCCACCAGAATGATGCGCTTGTCGCCCTGGACCACAGCGGGCAGGTATTTCTGCGCGATCAGCGGCTCGCGGTTGATGCCGGCGAACAGCTCGGTCAGGGATGACAGATTGGGGTCAGTCGGGCGCAAATGGAAAACGCCTGCACCGCCATTCCCGTAGAGCGGCTTTACGATAATATCGCCGTGGCGTTCGCGAAACCGACGAATGGCGGCCACATCGCGGGCAATCATCGTCGGCGGGGTAAGCTCGGGAAAATCCAGCACGAACAGCTTTTCGGGGCTGTTGCGCACCCAGAAGGGGTCGTTGACCACCAATGCTGCGGGATGCACGCGGTCCAGCAGATAGGTCGACGTGATATAGCCCATATCGAAGGGCGGGTCCTGGCGCAGCCAGATGACATCGAAATCGGACAGATCGACCTCGGCCCATTCACCAAAGGTGACGTGATTACCCTGTTCACGGCGCAGCGTCACCGGGCGGCCTCGTGCCAACACGCGGCCTTCGTCAAAAACCATCTGGTCGACGGTATACTGAAAAAGCCGATGGCCACGTGCCTCGGCCTCGAGACCGATGCGAAAGGTGCTGTCGGCATCGACGGACACGTCCTCGATCGGGTCCATCTGAAGGGCGACGGAAAGCGACATGCCGGATCTCCTTGGTCAGCGCATCCTGCTTGTCGCCCGGTCAGAAATCAGTTGCAAGGGTCCGGTGTGCCTAGTTCATCCCAAAGGCGTTGTGGATGATGTCGACGCGACCCAGCCCATCAACCAGCGCCGCATCGAAGCGCATCGGCACCGCGCGTCCGCCGTCAATGCCGTCAGCGAATTCCAGTGCGGCAAGGCAAATTCTGTCCATTTGCTGCCTGCCAAGGCGATACGACGCCTGTGCGTGACTGGTGGACTTTTTGACCTCGACAAAGACGATTTCATCGCCGTCGCGAAAAATGAGATCGATTTCACCCGCAAGTCCACGCCAGCGCGATTCCAGCAGGCTGCACCCCTGCAGTTCATAGCGCGCAGCGACCGAATGCTCGGCCATTTGCCCGGACAGGCAGGCGATCTGACCACGCCGCGCCCTGACGGTTTCGTTCTCAGGCCCTATACTCACTCTATGTCCTTTCGTCACCGGGCTTCATGTCCAGCGCAAGCTGATAGACGGCCCGCCGGGGCAAGCCCAATCGTGTCGCAACCTCGCGTGAGGCGTCTTTGACCGTCGCGTCCTGCAGCGCCTGTCGCAATTCAGCGCGAATCGCGTCGTCATCGACGGCGACGGGGGCTGGCCGATCCAGCACAAGCACGACTTCGCCGCGCAATCCTTCATCGGGGATTTGCTCGGCCAGTTCTGCAGCCGTTCCCCGGATCAGTTCTTCGAATTTCTTGGTCAGTTCCCTGCAAATGACGATAGATCGATTCGGTTCAATCTCGCACAATTTTGCCAAGGTATCCTTAACGCGCCTCGGGCTTTCATAAAGGATCAGTGTCGCATCGATTGCCCCCCATTGGCGCAGCCAGGTGTCGCGCGCACCATCTGCGTTCGGCGGAAAGCCTGCGAAAAGAAAGCGATCGCTTGGCAGGCCCGCCACGGTCAGCGCGGCCAGCGCAGCCGAGGCGCCCGGAACAGGATGCAACCGAAGGCCCATTGCAGCGGCGTCACGCGCAAGCTTGAAACCCGGATCGGCCACCATCGGCGTACCCGCATCCGAACAGAACGCCACCGAGGCACCCTCGGCCAGCCTGGCCAACAGACCCGGGCGAGCACGGTCGGCATTGTGATCGTGATAGGCGATAATTCGCCGTCCGCGCAGCGGGATCGCGTGGATCTCCATCAGGTGGCGCAGGACCCGGGTATCCTCGGCGGCCAGAACCTCGGCCGCGTTCAGCACGTCCAGCGCGCGCAAGGTTATGTCGCGTGCAGCGCCGATCGGCGTGGCCACCAGATACAGACCCGGCAGCAATGTCGGTGCGTCGATGCGCGCCGCAATCTCGGAGGCGGCGTCCAGTCCGGTGCGGTCGGTGTTATTGTTCATGCGGCTCTCCTGCCCGTTTTCCGGCTGCGCTGATTGCCAAGTCGGGGATATGTGAATACGCTGGCTGCCAGCAAGATAAACCCGAACCTGACAGGGAATTTTCATTATGTTCGCCTTTGCCCAACGCCATGGCGCGCTGCCCGCCCGTTCGTTTCTAATGCGGGCCGGCGCCATTGCATCTGCGGTTCTGATCGCCGCCTGCCAACCGATCGGTCAAGCCGGAACCGGCAGCCAGAGTGGCCAGATGATTGATCCATCTGAGCCCGTCACCGTCTCGCTGTTGGCGCCAGGCGGCAGCGGCAATGCCAATCTGGACTGGTTGTCACGCTCGCTCAAGAACGCCGCTCGGATGGCTGCCGCCGACGCTCAGGGTGCACAGATCGACCTGCGCATCTATGATACCGGCGGCGACGCGGCACAGGCCGTCGCGCGTGCCTCCGAGGGTGCTGATGCCGGCGCCAAGATCGTGCTGGGGCCGCTGTTTGCCGAATCTGCCAACGCTGTCGGAAACGCGATGGCGCAGCGCAATATCAATGTGATGACCTTCTCGAACAATGCCGATGTCGCGGGCGGAAACGTCTTCGTGGTGGGCAGCACCTTCGCAAACGTCGCCGACCGTCTGGTCAGCTACGGCGTGCGCAACGGCAAGCGCCGCATCTTGTCGGTGTCCGAGAATGACGTCGCAGGCCAGGTCGGCGCCCGCGCGATTGAAACGGCAGCCGCCAGAAATGGCGCGACGCTGGCCGGCAAAGTGACCCACCCGGTTTCGATCACGGGGATTGACGGCGTTGCGCCGCAAATCGCCCAGGCCGCGCAATCAGGCCAGATCGACGCGATCTTCATGACGGCAAACAATCAGGCTGTGCTGCCCTATCTGACCGAAAAACTGGCCGCCGCCGGCGTGACCAGCCAGGTCACCCAGTTCATGGGGCTGACCCGGTGGGACGAGCCCAACTCGCGGCTCGAACTGCCGCAATTGCAGGGCGGCTGGTTCGCGATCCCCGATACCACGCGCAAGGCGCAGTTCGAGGCCCGCTATCGCGCGGCCTATGGCGAGGCACCGCATGAATTGGCCGGTCTGGCCTATGACGGCGTCGCGGCCATCGCGGCGAATATCCGCGCGGGCAAACGCGATGCCGTTGCCAGTTCGGGCCTCACCCAGCGCGCAGGCTTTTCGGGTGTGAACGGTGCCTTCCGCTTCCGTCCCGACGGCACCAACCAGCGTGCAATGGCCGTGGCGACGATACGCGGCAATCAACTGGTCATCCTTGATCCCGCCCCGAGCCGCTTTGGCCGAGGTGCCGGGTTCTGATCTTGCCGACCAGGGAACCACAAATGCCGGATGATAATCCGGTTCAAAGCGCCCCGGCATTGCCCGGGGCGCATTCCGTATTCGATCCCGGCACCTTCCTGCCTGCATTGGATACGGCGCTGGCAGGGCTGACCGAAGCGCGTGATATTCGGGCCGCAACCGTCAAACTGCTATCAGAGGCGCGCAAATCGGCGATGGCCGATATCGTGACCGGTTTCGAGTCGCATCCGCGCGCCGCACGAGAGACCGTGCGGGCCATCGCCAGCCTGACCGACGGGATCGTGACCGCGATCCATCATGTTGCAACGACCCTGCTGCATCCCCATTCCAGCCCCTCGGAAATCGAGCGGCTGGCGGTGCTGGCCGTTGGCGGCTATGGCCGCGCCGAGATGGCGCCGCAATCGGATGTCGACCTGCTGTTCCTGACGCCCTGGAAGGTCACGGCCTGGGCGGAAAGCGTGGTTGAGTCCATGCTCTACATGCTGTGGGACATGAACCTGAAGATCGGTCATTCGGTCCGTTCCGTCGATGAGTGCCTGCGCCTTGGGGCGGGCGACATGACCATCCGCACCGCGCTGGTCGAACACCGGCTGGTCACAGGCTATGCACCGTTGGCGCAGGAACTGCGCGAACGGCTGTGGTCAGAGCTGTTCGTCAAGACGGTGCCCGAATTCGTCGAGGCCAAACTGGCCGAGCGTGACGCCCGGCACGAAAAACAGGGCGGCCAGCGCTATGTGCTGGAACCCAACGTGAAAGAGGGCAAGGGCGGGCTGCGCGACCTGCAAACGCTGTACTGGATCGGCAAGTATATCCACCGCGTGGATCGTGCCGTCGAACTGGTCGATCTGGGCTTTTTCACGCGCGAGGAACATCTCAGCTTCTGGCAGGCCGAGGATTTCCTCTGGGCCGTGCGCTGCCATCTGCATCTGATTGCGGGGCGACCGGTCGATCAGCTGACCTTTGATATGCAGGTCGAGGTCTCGCAGCGCATGGGATACCGCGATGGCAATGGTCGGCGCGAGGTCGAGCATTTCATGCAGGACTATTTTCGCCACGCCACCAATGTAGGCGAGGTCACGCGCGTCTTTCTGACCGCGCTGGAGGCAAGCCATGTTCACAAGGCGCCCTTTCTGGGCCGGCTGTTTCGACGCCGCCGCAAATTGCGCGTGGGTTTTGCCGAAGATGGCGGCCGGCTGGCCGTGGCGGACAGCGAAGAATTTGTCAGGCAGCCGATCAATCTGCTGCGCCTCTTCGAAGAGGCGCTGCGCACTGGTCTGCTGATCCACCCCGATGCGATGCGGCTGGTGACCATGCATCTTGACCTGATAGACGATTCGGTTCGCACCAATCCCGAGGCCGCGCGGATTTTTCTGGATCTGCTGCTCAAGCACGGCAACCCCGAACGCGCCCTGCGCCGGATGAGCGAACTGGGCGTGCTGTCGGCCTTTATTCCCGAATTCGAACCGATCGTGGCGATGATGCAGTTCAACGTCTATCATCACTACACCGTGGACGAGCATTCGATCCAATGCGTCGCCGCCCTGGCCGAGATCGAGCGCGGCGAACACCCCGATGATCTGCCGCTGTCGCATGAGATCATGGAAGCGGGCATCAATCGCCGGGTGCTTTATCTGGCGACGCTGCTGCACGATATCGGCAAGGGGCGGCCCGAAGACCACTCGATCCTTGGGGCGCGTCTGGCACGGCGGGTGGTGACCCGGCTCGGCTTTACCGCCGAAGAGGTCGAGACCGTCGAATGGCTGGTGCGCAACCATCTGCTGATGTCCGACGTGGCGCAAAAGCGCGATATATCCGACCCGCGCACGCTGCGCGACTTTGCCAAGGCGGTGAAGACGAAAAAGCGGCTGGACATGCTGCTGGTGCTGACCGTCTGCGATATTCGCGGCGTCGGCCCCGGCACCTGGAACAACTGGAAAGCGATGCTGCTGCGCAAGCTGCATCAGGAAACTGCGGCCGCGCTGGATGGCGGGCTGGAAGAACTGAACCGCGACAAGCGCCAGAACGAGGCCAAACGCGCCCTGCGGCACCTGCTGGTCGCGACCGGCTGGGAGGCCAAAGAGATCCGCGCCGAGATCGCGCGGCATTACGACAGCTATTGGCCGGGCCTGCCAACCGAGACGCAGGCGATCTTTGCCAGGTTGCTGAACGGGATTGGCCCCGATGAGATCCGCATCGACCTGAAACCCGATACCGACCGCGACGCCACCCGAGCTGCCTTTGTGCTGTCGGATCATCCGGGCATCTTCTCGCGCCTTTGCGGGGCATTGTCGCTGATGGGGGCCAACGTCGTCGACGCGCGCACCTATACCACCAAGGACGGCTATGCGACGGCGGTGTTCTGGGTACAGGATTCCGACGGTCACCCCTATGCCCAGGATCGCCTGCCCCGTTTGCGCCGCATGATTGACCGGACGCTGAACGGCGAAGTTGTCGCGCGCGATGCCTTTGCCGATCGTGACAAGCCGCGCAAGCGCGACAGCCAGTTCCGCTTTCCGACGCATGTCACCTTCGACAATGAAGGCAGCGATATCTATACCATCATCGAGGTCGACACGCGCGACCGGCCGGGCCTGCTTTATGACCTGACCCGGACGCTGGCGACGAACCATATTCAGATTGCCAGCGCCGTGATCGCCACCTATGGCGCGCAGGTCGTGGACAGTTTTTATGTCAAGGACATGTTCGGAATGAAGCTGTTTGCTGATGCCAAGCGCAGTTCGCTGGAAAAGAAATTGCGGCTGGCGATCCAGCAGGGCACGGAACGGGCAGGCAAGAACTGATGGCGAAATCCGGACTGGTGCGCGGCTTTCTGTCGGTTGGCAGCTGGACCATGGTGTCCCGCGTCTCGGGCTTTGTCCGTGACATCCTGATGGCCGCATGGCTGGGCACCGGCCCCGTTGCCGAGGCCTTTCTGATCGCGCTGTCCCTGCCCAACATGTTTCGCCGCTTTTTTGCCGAAGGGGCCTTCAACACCGCCTTCATCCCGATGTTTTCCAAGAGGCTGGAGGATCGGGCCGATGCACAGCGTTTCGCCTCCGAGGCGTTTTCGGGGCTGTTTATCACCGTGCTGATCCTGTCGGCGCTGGCGATGATCTTCATGCCGGGGCTGGTCTGGCTGATGGCCTCTGGCTTTGTGGGGGATGAACGTTTCGCGCTGGCCGTCGAATACGGGCGCATCACCTTTCCCTATATCCTGCTGATCTCGATGGCCTCGATGGTCTCGGGTGTTCTGAATGCCAATGGCCGCTTTACCGCCGCCGCCGCCGCGCCGGTCCTTCTGAACCTGTTGTTCATCATGGCCATGGGGATGGGGCGCTGGCGGGGTTGGGATCTGGGCCTGACGCTGGCATGGGCCACGCCTGTCACCGGGATCGCCCAATTGGGGCTGGTCTGGTGGGACGCCCATCGAACCGGCTGGACCTTCTGGCCCAAACGCCCGCGCTTGTCGCCCGACATGCGCCGGCTGCTGGCGGTGGCTCTGCCCGCGGCCTTTGCCGGCGGTGTGGTCCAACTGAACCTGCTGATCGGACGGCAGGTCGGGTCGCGGTTTGATGGCGCGATTGCCTGGCTCAGCTATTCCGACCGGCTTTATCAGCTGCCGCTTGGCGTGGTCGGTGCGGCGGTTGCGGTTGTGCTGTTGCCCGAATTGGCGCGCCGCTTGCGGGCCGAGGATCACGCGGGCGGCCAATCCGCCTATAGCCGCGCGACCGAGTTCGGCCTGTTCCTGACCCTGCCCGCCGCCTTTGCCATCGCCATCATCGCCGTGCCGATGGTCTCGACCCTGTTCGAGCGCGGCGCATTCGGTCCCGATGACACCGTGCAAACCGCCCGCGCGCTGGTCGTCTATGCGCTTGGCCTGCCGGCATTCGTGCTGCAGAAGATCCTGCAACCGCTGTATTTCGCCCGCGAAGATACCCGGACGCCCTTCCGTTTCGCGCTGTTTTCCATGTTCGTGAATGCTGCCGTCGCCTTCGGCCTGATGGGCAGTATAGGCTTTTTGGCCGCCGCCCTTGGCACAACATTTGCTGCCTGGGTGATGGTCGCGCAATTGTGGTGGGGCACCCGGTCGATGGGTCAGGCCGCGCGCGCCGATGCCCGCCTGCGCCGCGCTGCACCGCGTATCCTGCTGGCCTCGGCACTGATGGCAGTGGCGCTTTGGTTCATGATGAACTGGCTGGACGCCTCATCCATCGGCCGCATTCCCGGTCTGGCCATTCTGGTCTTTGGCGGCGCGGCCATCTATTTCACGCTGGCCTTTGCAACCGGCGCCTATCGCCTGTCGGAGCTGAAATCCGCCGTCAAACGGTCGCGCTAAGCCGCGCGATGCGCAGATGCACACGAGGTCTTGAGGGTCTGCGGCTTGTCGTTGCTTCCCCCAGCCTCCAAATAGCGATGCCGTTCCTTCATCAGGCCGTTTCTGGCCCACCCGCAAAGCCTGGACCAGATGTATAACCCTTTCAAACGCGCCCAATCCAAGGTCAAACGACAGATACGCCGGAACACCGCTGCCGCAGTCGCCAGCATGTTCGAGCCCTTTCGCCCGCCAAAGCCCAAGACCAAGCGCAAGACGACCAAAACAGCAAAACCTGCGACCAAGACGGCCACCAAACCCCGCGCGCGTGCCAGCAAGGCAAGTCAAACGGCCAAGACGCCCGCCACATCCCGCGCAAAAACGACGACACCGCGCGGTGCCTCGTTCAAACGCGGCGTCCATGTCTGCGAATTCGGGCAGCGCTCGTTCAACCTGTATACCCCGGTTTCTGCGAAAACGGCGACCGGCCCGCTGCCCTTGCTTGTGATGCTGCACGGCTGCGGTCAGACACCCGACGATTTCGCGCGCGGCACCGGCATGAACGTGCTTGCCGAAGAGTTCGGATTTCTGGTGGTCTATCCAGCGCAGGAACGCAGGACCCAGATCTATCGCTGCTGGAACTGGTACAAGCGCGACGATCAGGGCCGTGGGCAAGGCGAACCCGCACTGATCGCCAGCCTGACCCGGCGTGTGATCGCTGAAAACGACATCGATCCGGCCAAGGTCTATATCGCCGGCCTTTCGGCGGGTGCGTCCGCATCCTTGATCATCGCGTCCGCCTATCCCGATATTTTCGCGGCCGTGGGTGCGCATTCCGGCCTGCCGGTCGGCGCGGCCCATGACGAGCGCTCGGCCATCGTTGCCATGCAGCACGGCGCACCGGGGGATCGCAATCTGGTGCCGATGCCGACGATCAATTTCCACGGCGGCTCCGACAAGGTGGTGCACCCCCGTAATGGCCGCTTTGTCGCCTCCCGCGCGCTAGAGCCTTATTCGCATTTGCCCAAGTCAGAAAAGACCGGGCGGGTGCCGGGTGGCCGCAAATACGTCAAGACGATGCACAGGATCGGGAAAGGCCGGTCCTTTGTTGAACAATGGGTCATCGCCGATTCCGGCCACGCATGGTCCGGTGGCAACGCCGCTGGCAGCTATACCGATCCGGACGGGCCAGACGCATCGCGCGCCATGGTCCGGTTCTTCCTGCGCCATCGCACGACGGTAAAGCGGCGATCCGCTGCACCTGCCTGACCCGGTTCGTTCTGCGCGACCCGCCTTAGCGTTGCCGCAACTGCCACAGGGCACGGGCCAGCCCGCCATCGACCAGCAGGAAGGACAGGCCAAAGCCGGTTGCGAAACCCGCGATCTCTGCGATCCAGCCATGGCCCGCATTGCCATAGATCAGCCCGAAGACCAGTTGGAACAACAACAGCATCCCGATCAGCGCAAAGGCCCGCATCCGGTTCACATGCTGTGCCGCCAGCCGCGTCCACAGCAAAAAGGTAAACGCCCCGACCAGCCCGTAAACCGCCGGATATCCGCCCACCAGGGGCGCGACACGCCCATCATAGGTCGCTGAAAAGATGGTATAGACCAGCGCGCCGCCGATGGCCGAACCGAAAAACAGCGCCAGAACCGCCCAGGGCCTGAAATTCGAGGCCACCAGATTGCCCAGCGCCAGTGTGAAGGCGATGACGAACAGCGCATGCATGAAGCTGTAGTGAACGAAGGAATAGCTGAACAGCCGGTACGCCTGCCCCAGATCAACCGACCCCATCGCCCACATCCGTTCGACCATCTCGGGCACATAGGCCACGCGCTGGATGATCGTCGGGCGTATCGTTATCCCCTCGGCCCCGCCAATCAACCCGACGGATCCCAACGCAAAGATCGCCTCGGCCGCAATCATCGGCAGCGCCAGCACCCAGACCACCCAAGGCAACTGGTTGATCGGCGACTCATTCATCCCTTCACGCATCATCTCTCCTGTGGTTGCGATCCGACCGGGCAACCGCTAAGCGAATGACGAGCAAATTCCAAGCAGGCGAAGCGATGAGCAAGACCCACACCCCGCGCATCTTTTCCGGCATCCAGCCCTCGGGCGGGCTGACACTGGGGAATTATCTGGGCGCGTTGCAGCGCTTCGTGTCACTGCAGGACAGCGGGATAGAGACGATTTACTGCCTCGTCGACCTGCACGCGCTGACCACCTGGCAGGATCCTGACAAACTGCGCCTGCAAACCCGCGAGGCCGCCGCAGCCTTCATGGCCGCTGGCGTCGATCCGGTGCGCTCGATCCTGTTCAACCAAAGCCAGGTCAGCGCCCATGCAGAACTGTCCTGGCTGCTGTCCTGCGTCGCGCGCGTGGGCTGGATGGACCGCATGACCCAGTTCAAGGACAAGGGCGGCAAGGACCGGGAGCGTGTCAGCCTTGGGCTTTACGCCTATCCCGCGCTCATGGCCGCCGACATTCTGGCCTATCACGCGACTGCCGTGCCGGTGGGCGACGATCAGAAGCAGCATCTGGAACTGACCCGCGACATCGCGGCCAAATTCAACCATGATTACGACGTCGACTTCTTTCCCATCACCGAACCGCTGATCGAAGGCGTGGCCACCCGCGTCATGTCGCTGCGTGACGGGTCGAAGAAAATGTCGAAATCCGATCCTTCGGATGCCAGCCGCATCAACCTGACCGATGATGCCGACGCAATCTCGAAAAAGATCCGCAAGGCCCGCACCGATGCAGAGCCCCTGCCCGGCAGCATGGACGGACTGAAGGATCGCCCCGAGGCGCGCAATCTGGTCAATATCTATGCCGCACTGTCCGAGGAAACGCCCGATCAGGTGCTGACCCGCTTCGAGGGCAAGGGCTTTGGCGATTTCAAGCCTGCGCTGGCCGATCTGGCAGTATCGGTCGTCTCGCCCATCACCGGGCGGATGAACGATTTCATGGCCGATCCGGCGGAAATCGACCGTGTATTGGGTGACGGTGCAGACCGCGCCGATGCGATTGCCAGGCCGATCCTGGATCAGACCAAGGATATCGTCGGGCTGATCCGCTCGCGCGGGTAAGCGCCTGACAGACAAGATGATGCGCCAGCCCGGTGGTTGGCGCATGGGCGGCTGATGCCGTAGCGCACCCGATTTTGTCGCATTCTGACAAGTCGCGGTCAAAAAATACCAACATTCTGGCCTATGCGGCCCATTGGCACGACTTTGGGTGCAGAACCGACCGGCACCACTGGTCCCTTCTGCCCTATGCGGCAATGACATAGACTGAGCAGGGTCAGGTCAGGCAGGATCGACCGTGGCGAGGGGGAAGACAGATTTGGACGATCGCAAGGGCATCTGGAAATCGGGCCGAGGCAAGGGCCGACACACGCCCAAGGGCCGGCAGGTCGATGACGAGGCGCTGGAACAGGTCCGCGTGCTGCTGGGCGAGGCCCCACGCAGCCGCGATCTGCTGATCGAGTATCTGCACCGTATTCAGGACCAATATGGCCACCTCTCGGCTGCCCATCTGCGCGCACTGGCCGAAGAAATGCGCCTTGCGATGGCTGAGGTCTACGAGGTCGCCACCTTCTACGCCCATTTCGACGTGGTGAAGGAAGACGAGGCGCCGCCCCCTGCGCTGACCATCCGCGTCTGCGACAGCCTGTCATGCGAATTGGCCGGCGCGCAGGCCCTGCTGGCTGCGCTGAAAGACGGCCAGAACCCGGCGCAGGTTCGCGTCTTGCGGGCGCCCTGCATGGGCCGTTGCGATACCGCGCCGGTGCTGGAGCTGGGTCACAATCATATCGATCATGCGACGCCGGAAAAGGTCACGGCTGCGATCAACGCGGGCGACACGCATGCCCATATTCCCGACTATCAGGATTTTTCCGCCTACACCGCGACCGGCGGCTATGACGCGCTGGCCCGCCTGCGCGCGGGTGGCGATTGGGAACAGGTGCAGCAGCAATTGCTGGATGCGGGGCTGCGCGGCCTTGGCGGGGCGGGTTTCCCCTCTGGCAAGAAATGGGGCTTTGTCCGCGCCAATCCCGGCCCGCGCTACCTTGCGGTGAATGGCGACGAGGGCGAGCCGGGGACGTTCAAGGACCGCTATTACCTTGAACGCACACCGCATCTGTTTCTGGAAGGCATGCTGATCGCGGCATGGGCCGTGCAGGCAGAGCGCGCGTTTATCTATATGCGCGACGAATACCCTGCCGTGCTGGAAATCCTGCACTGTGAGATCAAAGCACTGGAGGGTGCCGGTATAGTAGAGCCGGGCTATATCGACCTGCGGCGCGGTGCGGGCGCTTATATCTGCGGCGAAGAAAGCGCGATGATCGAGTCGATCGAGGGCAAGCGCGGCATCCCCCGCCACCGCCCGCCTTTCGTGGCGCAGGTTGGCATCTTTGATCGGCCCACATTGGTCCATAACGTCGAGACGCTGCACTGGATCGCGCGCATTTGCCGCGAAGGTCCGCAGGTGCTGAACGGCACCGAAAAGAACGGCCGCAAGGGTCTGCGCAGCTATTCCGTTTCGGGCCGCGTGGCGCAGCCGGGGGTTCATCTGCTGCCAGCAGGCTCGACGATCACCGACATCATCGGGGCCGCTGGCGGAATGGCAGACGGCCACGCTTTCAAGGCCTATCAGCCGGGCGGGCCGTCCTCGGGCCTGCTGCCCGCATCCATGGCGGACATCCCGCTGGATTTCGACACGCTGCAACCGCATGACAGCTTTATCGGCTCAGCCGCCGTTGTGGTTCTGTCCGATCAGGACAGCGCGCGGGACGCGGCGCTGAACATGCTGCGGTTCTTCGAGGATGAAAGCTGCGGGCAATGCACACCCTGCCGGGTCGGCTGCGAAAAGGCGGTCAAGCTGATGCAGGCCGAGCACTGGGACCAGCCGCTGTTGCGGGAACTGAGCGCCGCGATGGTCGATGCCAGCATCTGCGGACTGGGTCAGGCCGCGCCGAACCCGATCCTGCTGACGATGAAACATTTCCCCGAGGAGGTCTGACATGTCCGACCCCATCCGCTTTACCCTCGACGGAGCCGAGGTCACCGCCGAACCCGGCCAGACCATCTGGGAAATCGCCAATGGTCGCGGCCTGACGATCCCGCATCTGTGCCACAAGCCCGCGCCCGGTTATCGCCCCGACGGCAATTGCCGCGCCTGTATGGTCGAGATCGAGGGCGAACGCACGCTGGCCGCCTCCTGCATCCGCGAACCCGCCGCTGGCATGGTCGTCAAGACCGCCTCTGACCGGGCCAGGGCCTCGCGCAAGATGGTGATGGAGCTGCTGCTGGCCGATCAGCCGGCCCAGGACGTGGCGCATGACCAGTCAGCACCGTTCTGGGACATGGCTGCGGCCGCCGGCATCAGCACCAGCCGGTTCCCGAAAATGGCCCCGGCAGCCGTCCCGGCCACCGATGCAAGCCATGTCGCGATGACCGTCAATCTGGATGCCTGCATCCAGTGCGGGCTGTGCGTGCGGGCCTGTCGCGAGGTGCAGGTGAACGACGTGATCGGCATGGCGTTTCGCGGACATGGCACGCTGCCGGTTTTCGACATGGACGATCCGATGGGCGACAGCACCTGCGTGGCCTGCGGCGAATGCGTGCAGGCCTGCCCCACTGGCGCGCTGATGCCCGCCACCGTGGTTGATGCCGCACAGATCGGCGACCGCGCCGATTTCGACAGCGAAACCGAAACCGTCTGCCCCTTCTGCGGGGTGGGCTGCAAGCTTAGCTTGAAGGTCAAGGACAGCCAGATCAAATATGTCGAGGGCCTGAACGGCCCCGCCAATGAAAACCGGCTCTGCGTCAAGGGCCGGTTTGGTTATGACTACATCCACCACTCACACCGCCTGACCAAGCCGCTGATCCGGCGCGAGGACGCGCCACCCAAAGGGCTGAATGTCGATCCCCAAAACTGGCAAACCCATTTCCGCGAGGCCGAATGGGACGAGGCGATGGCCTTTGCCGCGGGCGGGCTGGGCAAGCTGCGTCAGGCCCATGGCGGGCAATCGGTTGCGGGCTTTGGCAGTGCCAAATGCACGAACGAAGAGGCCTATCTGTTTCAGAAACTGATCCGGCAGGCCTTTCGCCACAACAATGTCGATCACTGCACCCGGCTGTGCCACGCCTCATCGGTGTCGGCGCTGATCGAGAATGTGGGATCAGGCGCTGTCACCGCGACCTTCAACCAGATCGAAAACGCTGATGTCGCCATCATCATCGGCGCCAATCCGGTCGAGAACCACCCCGTCGCTGCGACCTTTTTCAAGCAGTTCACCAAACGCGGCGGCAAGCTGATCGTAATGGACCCGCGCGGCGTCGGAATGCGGCGCTTTGCCAGCCATATGCTGCAATTCCGGCCCGGTGCGGATGTCTCGATGCTGAACGCGATCATGCATGTGATCGTGGAAGAGGGTCTTTATGACGAGCAGTATATCCAAGCCTATACCGAGAATTGGGAGGCCGAGAAGGCACATCTGAAGGACTTCTCGCCCGAGGCCATGGCCCCGATTTGCGGCATCGAGCCGGATGTCCTGCGCGACGTGGCCCGCACCTTTGCGGGTGCGCAGGCGGCGATGATCTTCTGGGGCATGGGCGTTTCGCAGCATATCCACGGCACCGACAATTCGCGCTGTCTGATCAGCCTGGCGCTGATGTGCGGTCAGGTCGGGCGCCCCGGCACCGGGCTGCACCCGCTGCGCGGTCAGAACAATGTGCAGGGCGCGTCCGATGCGGGCCTGATCCCGATGTTCCTGCCCGATTATCTGTCGGTCGAGAACACCGAATACCGCGACAAGGTCATCGGCATCTGGGGCGATAATGGCGGCGATGGCTGGGCGGCTGACTGGTCAGACAAAAAGGGCCTGACGGTGACCGAGATCATCGACCAGATCTATGACCGCAATATCAAGGGCATGTATATTCAGGGCGAAAACCCGGCCATGTCGGACCCCGATCTGGATCACGCCCGCGCGGCATTGTCGCGGCTGGAACATCTGGTTGTGCAGGATATCTTTCTGACCGAAACCGCGAACTATGCTGACGTGATCCTGCCCGCCTCGGCGCTGTATGAAAAGAACGGCACCGTCAGCAACACCAACCGTCAGGTGCAACGCGTGCGTCCCGCCGTGCCGCCGCCGGGCGATGCGCGTGAGGACTGGCTGATCACCATCGATCTGGCGCAGCGGCTTGGGCTGAACTGGCAGTATGACCACGTGTCGCAGGTCTATGACGAGATGGCCCTGACCATGCCGTCGCTGGACAACATCACCTGGGAACGGCTCAAGACCCAGACCGTCACCTACCCGTCGCTGTCGCCCGAAGATCCGGGTCAGGCGGTGGTCTTTGGCGATGGCTTCCCGCGCGCCGGTGGGCGGGCAAAGTTCACGCCGGCATCGGTCATTGCACCCGATGAAGTGCCAGATGCCGAATACCCGATGATCATGACCACAGGCCGGCAGCTGGAACATTGGCATACTGGCTCGATGACGCGCAGATCCAAGGTGCTGGACGGGGTCGAGCCCGAGGCCAATGCCTCGCTGCATCCGAAGACCCTGCGGCGGCTTGGGGTCGAGCCGGGCGAGATGATACGCCTGACCACCCGGCGCGGCAGCATCACCATCATGGCGCGTGCGGACCGGGCGGTGGCCGAGGATATGGTGTTTGTCCCCTTTGCCTATGTCGAGGCGGCGGCGAATATCCTGACCAACCCTGCGATCGACCCCTATGGCAAGATCCCCGAATTCAAGTTCTCGGCGGTCCGGGTCGAACCGATGACGGCAGCCGCCGAACGTTGATCGTCACCGCCGGATCGTTGCTCAGGCACCGGATTTGGCGCGATCCAGCACTTCGGCCAGAACCGAGACGGCCAGCGTCCGCGCATCGCGGGCAGAATGGATCAGACCGACCGGGCCATGCAGCCGCGCGATCCGGTCCTCGGTCACGCCCAGTTCGGCCAATGCGTGACGCCGGGTCGCGGCGGCGCGCTGTGATCCCTGCGAACCGATGTAAAAGGCCGGCGTCTGCAGCGCGCCCTGCAGGATCGCCGGTTCCCAATCGTGATCGTGAAAGAAAAGCACGATCGAGGTCCAGCCATCCACGCTCAGATCGCCGGGCCAACCGGGCCGGATCATTCGCTGCGTGGCGCAACCTGCCCCAGCCGCGCTTTGCAGCGTTTCATCGTCGGGGGACAGCAGCAGACCGGGAAAGCCCACCGAATGGGCCAGCGCCGCAAAGGTAAAGGCCTCAGGACCCTTGCCAAAGACCAGAAAGCGCAGCTCTGGCTCGATCCTCAGGACGAAATCCTTGTCTGCCAGCCCTGTCTGCCCCTCGGCTTGCAGTGCCATTGCACCGGTTCGGGTGTTGATCCGCAGCGAACAGACCTCGCGCGCGTCTCGCTTGGCAGCGACCTGCCGCAGCACATCGCGGTCGGGGTTGGGCAGCAGCAGGATATCCAGCCCGCCGCCGCAGGGCAGCTGGATGTCGATAAAGGGCGAACCGCGACCATAGCGGACATTGCGCGGCTGCCCCTCGGCCATCGCCTGACGGGCGTGATGGGCAATGTCGGATTCGACGCAGCCCGAGGATAGCGTGCCCACCAGAGTATCATCCTCGCCCTCGGGCATGATCGCCATGACCGCACCCACCGGACGATAGGACGGACCCTCGACCCCGGTGATGATCGCCAGCACGACATCGCCCGGCGCGGCCACAGCCTCGGCCAGCGGATCGCGCGACACAGCAGCGGATTGGTTCAGAATATTCATGCCTGACAGTCCCATTCCTTTGCCTATCAGTTAGGATGCGCATCGCGTTCCGACAATGCGTCTTTGGTCGAACTGCGCCGCGCACACTTGTCTTCAGCCCTCCGCTGGCACAGGCTTGGCCATAGATCCAATCGGCAGGGCCATACATGAGCAAACCCCATATCGTCTTCGACCTCGGCGAGGTTCTGATCGGCTGGACACCTGAACTTGCCTTTGCCGATGACTTCCCGGATCCGGCGCAGGCGCGGGACTGGATGACAGAAATCGGCTTTCGCGACTGGAACTACCTTCAGGACGGAGGCCGCCCGCTGTCCGAGGGTCTGGCCGCTGCGCGCGCCGCCCACGGCGAACTGGCGGCCCCGCTGGAGCGCTATACCGACAACTTTCCGGCCTCGATCCGCAAAGCGGTGCCCGGCAGTTGGGATCTGGCAGAGGCGCTCAAGGCCGATGGCTACCGGCTGCTGGCGATCACCAACTGGTCGGCGGATAACTGGCCTGCCGCCCTGTCGCTTTATCCACGGCTGACAACCCTGTTCGAGGATATCGTGGTCTCGGGCATCGAGGGTTTGCTGAAGCCCGAACCAGAGATCTACCTTACCCTGACCCGCCGCAATGGAATTGAACCCGGCGATTGCATTTTCATCGATGACAGCCCCGCCAATGTGGCGGGCGCACAGGCTGTGGGAATGGACGCCATCCATTTCACCGATGCGCCCGCGCTGGACAAAGCGCTGCAAGCCCGTGGAATCGTCATAACCAGAGACGCTTGAACTGCCCCGACAGGCCGCATATACCGATGGTCGATGCGGGTGTAGCTCAATGGTAGAGCAGCAGCCTTCCAAGCTGAATACGTGGGTTCGATTCCCATCACCCGCTCCATCACCCTGAATGTCTGACTTGTATGCCTCTTGGATCGCGCGCCTTAGCGGCGCAGTCTTTCGGCAACGGGTCGTGTCAGCGCAATTGCCGCCGGGACCAGTGCGAACAGCAGGGCGATGGTGAAATAGGTGGCAACCAGATGCAGTTCAGACCAGCCCATCATGGGGCGGATCAGCAGACCGGTACGCGCCGATAGCAGGCCAGACAGCACGCGCACGGCGAGAAACCCCAAACCCAACCCAAGGACAGAGCCGGCGCCCAGCAAAACCGCAGCATAAGACCAGACAACCGCAAAGACCGCGCGCGAGGGTGCACCCAAGGCACGCAGCAGGGCCAACCGCCGTTCGAACAGTTGGGACAGCACGATCAGACCGGCCATGACCGCAGCGGCGACCAAAGCCTGTGTGCCAAGCGACATGACCGACATGATTTCGCGCATATTGCCCATCAGCCCATGCAGCCGGGACAGCACCGCGCCGGGAAAGAAGGCCATCGTATCGCGCGTGGTGAATTGCGATTGCAGCCCGTAGGCCGTGGGCAGATCCGGCGTCGTGACCAGAACCGCCGGGCTGCCGGGAAAATGCTCGGCGTCGAAAGGGGGGCCGATCCGTTGGCTTTCGATATCATCATGGCCGTTGCCCAGCCCATGGGTCAGCCAGACGCCCTCGACCGGCTGAATGATCGCGTCGTCCCACGGGCTGCCGGTGGGCGCCATGCGCCCGGTGACATGCAGATGCACACCCTCATGCGCGTGATCCTCGGCCAGCGCGCCATGGCCATGGGCGGGTTCCACCTCGCCGCCCACGGCCAAGGGCACGCGCGCGCCGATCACGGCCTCATCGGGGGTGCCAAAGATCGCACCCTCGGCCAGCAGCCCCGACAGATGCGCGACGAAATCCGCAGTGCTGCCGACGATCGGATGACCCTGCCAGCTGTCACCATAGGCAATCGGCGTCAGGGTGGCGCGGTCGCCTGCGGCCTCGGTCAGTGCCTGCCAGGTGGCACCGTCCAGCAACGGCGCATCAACGGCCTGCAGGTAGACGGTGGCCATCAGCATGGACACCTCGTCACCCGGCGCAGCGACGATCAGGTCGAACTTTTCCGCCACCCGCGCCGAGGCCTGACGCAACCCGCGTTCCTGCGCGATCAGCCCGACCCCCAGTGCAACCGACAGCGCCACCAGCAAAACGAAGGCAAGGTTGGTCCAGCGATAGCGGCGCAACAGGCTGCGAACCAGCGGCCCTACCAGCAACCCGCGACAGATCATCCAGCCCAACAACAGCGCCGGAGCAAGAATGGCGGCCAGAACCAGCGCATCCTGCGCGCCAGCCGACAAGCTGTGCCAGAGACCGCTCATGGATCCGCCACCAATCTGCCGTCACGGATGGTCAGCGTCCGGTCCATGGACGCCCAGACCTGCTCATCATGGCTGACAATGACCACGCTGCGACCTGCGTCGCGCGACAGCGCCGCAAGATCGGCGATCAGCGCATCGGCAGTGGGGCGATCAAGGCTGGCCGTCGGCTCATCGGCCAGCAGAATGGCGGGGTCATGCGCCAATGCACGAACGACCGCCACGCGCTGACGTTCGCCGCCCGACAGCAGTTCGGCCCTGCGATCGGCCAGCGGTGCGATACCCAGGCGTTCCATCAACGCATCGGTGCGGCGCGCCAGCGATCTGCGGTCAGGCCGGAACATGGCCGCGATCATCGCGTTCTGGCGCGCGGTCATTTCCTCGAACAGGATGAAATCCTGAAAGATCATGCCAATATGATCGCCGCGAAACCGCGTGCGCTGCGCATCCGACAGACCGCAGAGATCCGTATCCCCCCAGGCCAGCCGCCCCTGCCCCGCGATCAGCCCCGCCATAGCGTGCAGCGCGGTGGTCTTGCCTGCCCCCGATGGCCCGCGAATGCCCGTCAGGCTGCCGGGTGGCAGGTCCAGCCGGTTCAGAGACAGCAAATCCCGGTCGCCCGCGCGAACCCGGAGATCACGGATCGAAAGCGCCAGACTCATACGCGCTGATATTCCGCATCCGACAGCCGCACCCGGCTGACAAAGCCAAGCTCGGGGTCCTTGTGGGTGCCCAGTTCAAGCGCGCCCGACACGACAATAGGGATGTTGAAGGCGATCACCTTGACTACACGCTTGGCATAGATGGCGACGATATCGTCGGGCCAGTCCGACGCGCTGTTGCAAAACGGGCAGACCGCCATCGGGCGACGCGTCAGCACGAAAAAACGGCTCTCGGCGCGAAGGGGCGGGGCCATAAAGCCCTCGACCCGGATGCGCTGACCCTGCAACCCCTCGGCCAGTGGCGAAAACGACAGATCCTTGTTGTAAAGATCGCGCAACAGGATCGGATCATCGGCGGCAAATGCCCCTGTGGCCAAGGGCAGCGCGGCCAGCGCCAACAGGGCAGAGCGGCGGTCGAAAGAAGCCATGGCATGGCCTTTCAGGTCAAATGGGACGGGCCGTCAGGTAGCCCGCCCACTGATTGTAACAGATCATGCCCTACTCGGCGGTCACAGCCTTGAGCATGACGTGAAAGATCAGGTTCTGCTCGATCACGCCGCGGAACAGATGCGACCAGGGGCCGGTGGACATGACCGCGACATCCTCGCCGGAATGCGTCTCGGAAGGCATGGGCAGCAGCGCCTGTTGCAGGTAATCGGGATCGGTTGCCTCTTCCTGGGTCAGGTCCGGCCGCGACCCGCTCCAGTCATTCGCGCCCTCCTCCTGATGCAGGATCGAGCCGGCGCCGTTCAGATAACCGGCAACGGTATAGGGCTTGCCGTCCAGCGCCATGCTGGGCGTATCAGTGTGCTCATGGCCCTGATCATCGACCTCATAGCACAGGCCGGTGATCGGCGTGCCGCGCCCGCAATAGCCGTTGAAGTTCACCGCGTGGCTGTGATCGGCCGTGACGATGATCAGCGTCTCGGCGGTGTCGACCATCGACAGGGCCATTGCAATGGCATCGGCAAAGGCTGCCCCGTCTGTCACCGTGCGATGCAGGTTGCCAGCGTGATTGGCGTGATCAACACGGCCCGACTCGATCTCAAGGTAATAGCCATCCTCGTTCTGCGACAGGTTGGTGATGGCCATTTCGGTCATCTCTGCCAACGAAGGCTCGCCGGTGCGGTCATGTTCATATTTCATGTGGCTGGCCTCGAACAGGCCCAGAACCGGCTGCGACAGATCGGCGGCGCGTGCCGTCTCGTCGTTCCAGACATATTGCCAACCGTTGGCCTTGATCTCCTCGACCAGATTGCGGTCATCGACGCGGCGGCCCTCCTTGCCTTCGTCATCGGTGATGCCGTTGGGCAGAAAGTGCTGACGCCCGCCGCCCATCGCAAAGTCGATGGTCCCGGCGCTGATCGCGTCGGCCATCTGCAGGGCAATGTCCTTTTGCGCGCAGTTCTCGGGAAGCTGGGTATCGTCTTCCCAGTCGCGATTGGCGGTCCTGGAATAGACTGCCGCCGGGGTGGCATGGGTGATGCGTGCGGTGGTGACGATGCCCACCGATTTGCCCATGTCACTGACGATCTCGGAAAAGGTGGTAAGGCCGGCATTTGCGGCGGCATCGCAGCTGTCATAGGCACCGGCATCGTCGATATTGATCGTGCCATTGCGCGACTTGATACCTGTGTTCATCGCGCTGGCGGTTGGCGCGGAATCCGGGGTCTGGCCGTTGGTGGTATAGGTTTTCACCAGAGCAACGTTGGGGAATGTCTCTTGCGGCAGAACATGGTCGTCCCCCATGCCGCCTGTCTGCTGGCCCACCCACAGGCGCGTTGCGTAATTGGTACCGATACCGTTCCCGTCAGCTACGAACAGGATGACGTTCTTTGCGCGGTCTGTATTCGGCTGAACGGCCTCCAACTCGGCGATATGAGCCTGAGCATCGGTGTACCAGGGGCTTTCCTGCTGAGAAATGGTGACCTGGGCAGCAGCCCCGGTTGCGAACAGAAGTCCAATGGCGGTGGCAGGGATGCGAATTGACATGGTAACCTCATAGGTTGTGTTCGAAGGGCCAATCTCATCTTAAGATGACAATCCGGTGCACGTTGCACAACGATTTTGTGATATTTGCGGTCCAATGCTGCCGCACCCGCGCCCCGATCGCGTTGCGCTGATCCTCAAGTCACAGTCAAACTTGCCGCCGGCAGAGCCGCCAGGCATCTGGTTTTCTGCGATTTTTCGGGCTAGATCATCGCGCAACCCGTTCGGTCAGGCACCCTGCCCTTGCGCCCATAGCCCGCGCATCCCATTCTTACCCGATGGAACAAGCCAGCCCGACGAGGAGTTTTGGCGCAAATGGCGAAAGGAACGCCCATGTCCCGCAAGGCCACTCAACGGCTGTCCTTCTATCTGCTTGTGCTGCTGACGCTCTACGCATCACTGCATGGCGCGGCATAGGCGGCAGGCATGGCACAGCGTTACGGTGGAAAATACTCGCCCGATGGCCAGCAGCGCGGCCCCGGTGATCCGCAGGCGGTCCAACCGATGGGGGCGATGCGGCACGCGCTGGAAAGCCGCGTCAAATGGGTCACCATCGCCGCATCGCCGTTTCTGCTGGGGGCGTTCGGCCAAACCCCAACCGGCTTGGTCACCGATCTGGCGGCCTTTGGCACCATGGCGCTGGCGGGTTGGCTGACCCGCGAAGGCTTGCAGGCCCAAGCCGCCTACGAGGCACGCCGCGTCGCCAAACGCCCGGCCTTTCCGCGCAAATTGTTCGGCAGCGTCCTGACCGGGCTGGGTCTTGCCGTCGGCGCGGCCGAACCCGGTGCCTATGCAGACGGCGCGCTGATCGGCATGGCGGGTGCGGCGCTGCATTGGCTGTCCTTTGGCCCCGACCCGATGCGCGACAAGGGGATGGAAGGCGTCGACAGCTTTCAGCAAGACCGCGTGGCGCGGATGGTTGGCGAAGGACAGCGCTATCTGGACGGCATGAAAGAGGCGGTCCTGCGCACCGGCGACCGACGGCTCGAGTCGCGGGTGTCGATGTTCGAGGCGACCGTGCATGACCTCTTTCGTCAGGTCGAACAGAACCCAGAGGATCTGTCCGCTGCGCGGCGATATATGGGCGTCTATCTGATGGGCGCTCGTGATGCGACGGTGAAGTTCGTCGATGTCTATTCGCAGACCCGCGATGCCCGCACCCGCGAGGATTACGAGGCGCTGCTGGCCGATCTGGAAACCAATTTCGCCGCACGGACGGGTGCCTTTCTGGACGGCAGCCGCACCGATCTGGATATCGAGATCCAGGTGTTGCGTGACCGGCTGGCACGCGAGGGTGTCGACAGCCCCGAACGCGCTGCGACCGCGCTGGAAAGCCAGGATGCGGTCACCATGGACGAGTTGTTGCGCGCGCGTGACAAGGCTGAAACCAAATCCTGACATGCCCCGCTTTGCGCTGAAGATCGACTATGACGGCGCCCCCTTCGCTGGCTGGCAGGCACAGGCCGACCAGCCGACGGTTCAGGGGGCGATAGAGACTGCTCTGGCGCGGCTGGACCGCGGCTTTGCTGCGGGCGCACGGATCGCGGCGGCGGGCCGCACCGATGCGGGCGTTCATGCCACGGGTCAGGTCGCGCATGCCGATCTGGAAAAGGACTGGGACCCGTTTCGTCTGTCCGAGGCGCTGAACTGGCATCTGAAACCGGCACCTGTCGCGGTCTTGCAGGCGGCCCGGGTAGATGACAGCTTTCACGCGCGCTTTTCTGCGTCAGAGCGGCGCTATACTTTCCGCCTGATCGCACGCCGCGGGCCGGTCACCCATGATCGCGGTCTGGTCTGGCAGGTGCTGAACCCGCTGAACGTCGAGGCCATGCGCGAAGGTGCGGCGCATCTGATCGGGCGGCATGATTTCACCACATTCCGGTCCTCGATCTGTCAGGCGCAAAGCCCGGTCAAGACGATGGACGAGATCAGCATCGAGGAAATCGCCCTGCCACAGGGCGCCGAGTATCTGTTCCATCTGCGCGCGAGGTCGTTCCTGCACAATCAGGTTCGTTCGATAGTCGGCACATTAGAGCGTGTCGGCGCAGGCGCATGGGAACCGATACGCGTGGCCGAGGCGCTGGCGGCATGTGACCGCGCGGCCTGCGGCCCCGTCTGCCCGCCGCACGGTCTTTACCTGACCGGCGTAGGTTATCCGCAGAACCCGTTCAGGTCCGGCACTGATAGCTAGGGATGCAATTGCTGTGCTGGCTGCGCAAGAACGCCGGTCAGACGTCCGATTGCTGCTGCCTGCGAAGGCGACGTCTACGGCGCCCGACGCCGACTGTCACGATCCTTACCGTCTGCCACATGATCCAGACATCCATCATGATCGAACGATGCCGCTGATAGATCAGATCCAGTCGCAGCTTGGCGGGCAGGCAGCGGCGGCGATAGACGAATTCAGTCGCTTCGGCGCTGCTGCACGAAGACAGGATGCGCCCCTCGTGACGGTGATAGATCAAGGTCGCAAGCCCGGTGACACCCGGACGGCTTTTCAGCACCTGCGCGTAGACGGTCGGGTATTGTTCGACATGTTCGCGATTGGGTGGCCGGGGTCCGACAAAGCTCATGTCGCCCTTGAGGATGTTGAACAACTGCGGCAACTCGTCGATCCGGGTCCGGCGCAGGAAATGGCCGAAACGCGTGATCCGGGCATTCTTGTGCGGGCCGGTGACGCCGTAATCGCTTTCCTCGACACTCATGGTGCGGAATTTCCACAGCGTGAAGGACTGTTTCAACCCAGACATGCGCCTTGCGCTGTAAATGATCGGTCGGCCCTGTGTGATCAACAGTGCCAGAGCAACACCGCCCATCAGCAGCAGCACGGGCAGCAGCAGCAGTGTCGCGAAGACAATATCAAAGAGACGCTTTGACAGGGGCATCGGATAGCTCTGCGCTTCCGCATCAGAGGTAAACCACGCCATCTGCGGCATGTTCAGCCCTGTGAGCTGCGACACCTCTGTCTTGTCCCAATCTTGGTGAATCGTCACTGAGCGGCTGCCTTTATGTGCCGAATTTGCTTTGTATCCGGTAACACACCGTTACAAATATGGAAATACTACACCCCCGTTCAGTTCCTCAACCTTGCACCAGGGTGGCTCTTCGGTCACTCTATGGCCGGTAACTGGCACAGGAGCCGGCGCGATGCGCAAATTTCTCGTCCTCCTGGACGATAGCCGTGAATGCCTGAACGCGATGCGTTTTGCCGCAATGCGGGCAGCGAATACAGGGGGTGCGGTCATTGTGATGGCCGTCATTGCAGCCGAAGAAATCCAGCATGGGCTGGGGGTTGCGGATGTCATGCGGGCCGAGGCGCGCGAACGCATCGAGGCCCATTTCGAGGTTTTCGCCAAGTGGATGCGCGACCGCCCCAAGGTCGAGCCGGAACTGGTGATCCGCGAGGGTGATCCGGCCGACGAACTACTGGCGCAGGTCGGCGAAGATCCGCTGATCGGTGTGGTCGTACTGGGCATCGCCGCCGAGAAGGGCGCCAAAAACCCGATCATCAATCGCCTGCTGCGCGAAGCCGGCGTTCTGGGCTGTCCGGTCACGCTGGTCCCAGGGGATATTTCCAAGGAACGACTGGAAGCCATTACCTGACGGCGCGGACAATAGGACGCGCCAAGCCGGCTTGACCCAACCGCCTGTGACGCCCATATCAAGACCAAAGGAGCACAGCCCATGTTCATTCAGACCGAGACCACGCCAAACCCCGCCACGCTGAAATTTCTGCCGGGCGAGACTGTTTTGGGTAATGGCACCGCCGACTTCCCCACAGGCGACACTGCGGGCAAGTCACCGCTGGCCGCGCGCATCTTTGCGGTGCAGGGCGTCAACGGCGTGTTTCTGGGCGGCGATTTCGTGACCGTGACCAAGTCGGATGAGACCGATTGGGATCACCTCAAGCCCTCGGTTCTGGGGGCGATCATGGAACACTACCAGTCCGGCGCGCCCGCCATCGAAGGCGAAGCCGCCGAGAATAGCGGCCATGCCAGCCATGACGGGCCCGATGGTGAGATCGTCGACCAGATCAAGGAATTGCTGGACACCCGCGTCCGCCCCGCCGTGGCGCAGGATGGTGGCGACATCACCTTTCACGGCTTTGATCGCGGGATTGTCTATCTGCATATGCAGGGTGCCTGCGCGGGCTGCCCCTCTTCGACCCTGACGTTGAAGATGGGCATCGAGAACCTGCTGCGCCACTATATCCCAGAGGTGATCGAGGTTCGCCCCGTTGCCTGACGCGCCTGACGACGGCGCATGCGAAGAACCAAGAGGGCGCTGCTATTGTGGCGCCTCTTCATTTTCCGCGCTCGCGCCGCCGCTGATCGCTTCATACTGCCACTGCACAGATTGCCGACGCCGGGCCGCCGCCGCCGTCGCAGCGTATAAGCCTGAGCAGATCGGGTTCACGCCAGACCTTGGCACCGGCAGGACGGTAGGTGCCGGGGTGACGCGCTGGAACCGTGCGTCCCGCGGATCGCCACTGGCGGCGCGGTTCGACGATCTGCCACGCCAGAACGGCAGTTTGCGCGACCTGCTGAATGATGCACGCTCATGAGCCGCGATCTGCCGCTCGCCCTGGCCTTCGACACCTCTGCCGCGCATTGCGCCGTCGCGCTGCTGGCGGGCGATCGGGTGCTGGCCGAGCGGGTCGAGCCGATGACCAAAGGCCAGGCCGAGCGGCTGTTTCCCCTGCTGGACGAGATACTCGCCGAGGCCGGCTTGGGCTGGGCTGATCTGGACGTGATCGGCGTGGGCACGGGCCCCGGAAACTTTACCGGCATCCGCATCGCGGTCGCCGCCGCACGCGGGCTGGCCCTGTCGCTGAGGATCCCGGCCATTGGCATCAGTGTAACCGAAGCCGCCGCGCTTGATCTGCCGCGGCCCTGCCGGGTGGTGATCCCCTCGCGGAAAGATCAGGTTATCTGGCAGGATTTCGGGCTGGAAGGCGAGGGTCGGCCACAGCAAGCCGCGGCCGATACGCTGCCGCCCGGCCCTGCACCTGCCGCCCCGCTGATGCCGCTGGCGGTCGCCATGGCCCGGATCGCGCTGGCCCGCCGTCACACCCCTGCGCCCCGCCCTGCCCCGATCTATCTGCGCCCCGCCGATGCGGCACCGTCACGCGATGCGCCTGTGGTGATGCTGCCGTGAGCCCGGATGCGCTGGCGGAACTGCACCGGCGCTGCTTTGATGTGCCCCGCCCGTGGACGGCAGCCGAGTTTGCGGGCCTGCTGCAGGGGCCGCACGCCTTTCTGCTGAACCGACCGAATGGCTTTCTGCTGGGCCGGGTCGTCGCGGACGAGGCCGAGTTGCTGACCCTCGCCGTCGCCCCCGAGGCACGACGGCACGGTATCGGCGCAGCCCTGACGCGGGATTTTTCCAGCAGCGCGCGCAAACGCGGCGCGGCTGAGGCATTCCTGGAAGTGGCCGCAAACAACCACCCGGCGATTGCCCTCTATCAGGCGCAGGGATGGCAGAATGTCGGGCGTCGGCCGGGCTATTATACCCCTGAAATTGACGGTCTGACGCTGCGCCTTGCGCTTTGAAAACGCGCAGAATAGTGTTGACCACTTTCGGGCTATGCGCCCTAATCAAGCAATGCAGCGGGCAGAATCGTCCGTAACGATATTGACAAGAAGAGGTTACCATAATGTCTCTGATGAAAACCCTTTTCGCCGGAACCGCGCTGGTCGCGCTGAGCGCCGGCGTCGCGGCGGCAGAGCCGGCGCTGATCTTTGATCTGGGCGGCAAGTTCGACAAATCCTTCAACGAAGCCGCCAATAACGGCGCCGTGCGTTGGGCCGAGGAAACCGGCGGCAGCTACAAGGAACTGGAGATGCAGTCCGAGGCGCAGCGCGAACAGGCCCTGCGCCGCTTGGCTGAAACCGGCGCCAATCCGATCATCATGACCGGCTTTGCCTTTGGCGACGTGCTGAACAAGGTCGCGCCCGACTATCCCGACACCAAGTTCGGCATCATCGACATGGTGGTCGAACAGCCGAACGTGCAATCGGTTGTCTTTACCGAGGAACAGGGCAGCTATCTGGCCGGGATCATGGCCGCAATGGCATCGGAAACCGATACCGTCGGCTTTATCGGCGGCATGGACATTCCGCTGATCCACAAGTTCGAATGCGGCTTTGCGCAGGGCTTCAAATCGGTCAAGCCCGAGGGCAACGTGCTGATCAACTATACCGGCACCACGCCTGCGGCATGGAACGACCCGGTCAAGGGCGGTGAACTGGCCAAGGCGCAGATCAGCCAGGGCGCGGACGTGGTCTATGCGGCTGCCGGCGGCACCGGCATCGGCGTGCTGCAAGCCGTGGCAGATGGCGGCAAGCTGGGCGTTGGCGTCGACAGCAACCAGAACCACCTGCATCCGGGCAGCATGCTGACCTCGATGGTCAAGCGCGTCGACAACGCCGTCTTTGACGCGTTCACCGCAGGCGCTGATCTGGAGGCCGGCGTCAAGGTGATGGACCTGAAAGCAGACGGCGTCGCCGTTGCGATCGACGATGACAACAAGGATCTGGTAACCGCCGAAATGCAGACTGCGATCGACGAGGCGACAGCCCAGATCGCCGATGGCAGCGTCGCGGTGCACGATTACATGACCGATAACACCTGCCCGGTCCAGTAAATGGCCGAGGCGACACAACCTTCGGGGGGGCGGCCAGACACGGCCGCCCCCGCCGCAATCGAGTTGCGTGGAATATCAAAGGCCTTCGGTCCGGTTCAGGCAAACAAGAACATCGACCTGCGCGTCGAAAAGGGCACGATCCACGGCATCATCGGCGAGAACGGTGCGGGCAAGTCGACATTGATGTCGATCCTTTACGGGTTCTACAAACCCGATAGCGGCGAGATCATGGTGAACGGTCAGCCGCTGACCATTGCAGACAGCCAGACCGCCATCCGCGCCGGCATCGGCATGGTTTTCCAGCATTTCAAGCTGGTGCAGAACTTCACCGTGCTGGAAAATATCATCCTCGGCGTCGAGGACGGCCCGATGCTGCGCCCTTCGCTCGCCAAGGCACGCGGCGTCCTGAAGCAGCTGGCCGAAGAATACGAACTGAATGTCGACCCCGATGAGACCATCGAAGAGCTTTCGGTCGGTCATCAGCAGCGCGTCGAGATCCTCAAGGCACTGTACCGCGAAGCCGATATCCTGATCCTGGACGAGCCGACCGGCGTGCTGACCCCGGCCGAGGCCGACCACCTGTTCCGGATCCTCGAAGGGCTGCGCGCCGAGGGCAAGACCATCATCCTGATCACCCACAAGCTGCGCGAGATCATGGAGATCACGGACAGCGTCTCGGTGATGCGACGCGGCGAGATGGTGGCATCGGTCCAGACCGCCCAGACCAGCCCCGAGGAACTGGCCGAACTGATGGTCGGTCGAAAGGTCATCCTGAACATCGAGAAAGCCGCCGCCAATCCGGGCCAAGCGGTGCTTGAGGTTCGCGATCTGCGGCTGGTCGATGACGAGGGTGTCGAGCGCCTGCGCGGCATCAGCTTTGACATTCGTGCCGGCGAAATTCTGGGCATCGCGGGCGTCAGCGGCAATGGCCAGACGCAGTTGATGGAATTGCTGGGCGGTTATCCCGAAAAGGGCAGCAAGGTCAGCGGCACCATCCATATGAATGGCGACAACCTGGACCTGACCGGAACCAAATCCGACGCCCGCACGCGCCGCAAACGCGGTATTGGCCATGTCCCCGAGGACCGGCAGACCGAAGGTCTGATCATGGATTTCGCAGCCTGGGAAAACGTGGCCTTCGGCTATCACGACAAGCCCGCCTATCAGAGCGGGCTGATGATGAATAACACCGCCATCAAGTCCGATGCCGAGAAATATTTCGAGGATTTCGACGTCCGTCCGCGCAACACCAACCTGGCAGCTCGCAACTTTTCCGGCGGCAACCAGCAAAAGATCGTGGTGGCCCGCGAGATCGAGCGGAACCCCGACCTCTTGCTGATCGGCCAGCCCACCCGCGGCGTTGATATCGGCGCGATCGAGTTCATCCACAAACGGATCGTCGAATTGCGCGATGCGGGTAAGGCCGTTCTGCTGGTCAGCGTCGAGTTGGACGAGATCCTGTCGCTGTCTGACCGCATTGCCGTGATGTTTGACGGCCGTATCATGGGCGAACGGCTGCCCTCTGAAACGACGACCGGAGAACTGGGCCTGTTGATGGCCGGTGTTACCGACACCGAAAACACCCCCGACAGCGCGGGCATCCCGCCCGAAGACCGACATGTTGATGAACTGCCAGAGGGTCGTGCCTGATGGATAAGATGCCAAAATGGGCCGATGTCATCCTGACACCGCTCATTTCACTGTTTCTGGCGATGGCCATCTCGGCGCTGGTGATCCTGGCCATCGGCGAAAGCCCATGGGTGGCGCTGACGACAATGGTCGAGGGCGCGCTTGGGTCCAGCTATGGCTGGGGCTACACGCTGTATTACACAACGAATTTCATCTTTACCGGACTGGCCGTGATGGTCGCCTACCACGCCGCGCTGTTCAACATCGGCGGCGAGGGTCAGGCGGCGATGGGTGGTCTGGGGGTGGCGCTGGTCTGTCTGGCATTCCCCTGGCCGCATTGGGCGCTGGCCCTGCCCGCCGCCATGATCGGCGGCGCGTTGCTGGGGGCAGCCTGGGCATTCATCCCGGCATGGCTGCAGGCAAAACGCGGCAGCCACATCGTCATCACCACGATCATGTTCAACTTTATCGCGGCAGCGGTCCTGAACTATGTGCTGGTCAATATGCTGCGCCCCGTGGGCAGCATGGACCCGGCCTCAGCCCGCTTTCCCGAGGGCACACACCTGCCGAAACTGTCGGATATCGCTACGATTTTCGGCACCGAGTGGGGCAAGAACACGCCCGTCAACATCACTTTCTTTATCGCCATCGCAGCCTGCTTTCTGGTCTGGCTGCTGATCTGGCGCACCCGCCTTGGATATGAGATCCGCGCCTTTGGCAAATCCGAGCCCGGTGCGATGTATGCCGGTATTTCGCCGGTGCGCATCACCGTCATTGCCATGCTGATCTCGGGTGGGCTGGCCGGTCTGATGGCGATCAACAACGTCATGGGCGAAAGCGAACGGCTGGTGCTGAACGCGGTCGAAGGCGCAGGCTTTATCGGCATCGCGGTGGCGCTGATGGGCCGCAATCACCCCTTCGGCGTCTTTCTCGCGGCGCTGCTCTTTGGCTTTCTCTATCAGGGCGGCGGCGAATTGGCGCTGTGGACCAGCATCCCGCGCGAGTTGATCATCGTCATCCAGGCGCTGGTCATCCTGTTTACCGGCGCGCTGGACAATATGGTGCGGATGCCGCTGGAGCGCATCTTCATGGCCCTGCGCAAGCGAGAGGACGTCTGATGGGACTGAATTCGCTGAAAGACGCGCTGACGCCGATCATCGTGTTGTCCATCTGCGTGATCTGGGTGCTGCTGGACCAGAACCGTGCCCTTGACGGTATCGAAAGCGCGCTGCGCCTGATGACGCCGCTTTTGCTGGCCTGCCTCGCGGGCCTTTATTCGGAACGCGCAGGCGTCTTTGATATCGGGCTAGAGGGCAAGATGCTGATGGCCGCGTTCTCTGCGGCGACCGTGGCGTATCTGACCGGCAGCGCCTGGTTGGGGCTGCTGGCCGGTATTGGCGGCTCGCTGTCGCTGTCGCTGATCCATGGCCTGGCCTCGATCACCTTTCGCGGCAATCAGCTGATTTCCGGCGTTGCCATAAACTTTCTCGCCTCGGGTCTGACGGTGTTGCTGGGGATCAAGATCTTTGGCCTCGGCGGCCGGACCCCGGCCCTTGTCGGCGATGCCCGTTTTGGCGACCTGAACCTGCCCTTTGCCGATGCGCTGGCCGGTGTGCCGCTGCTGGGGCCGATCTATTCGCGGCTGATCTCGGGGCACTCGATTCTGGTCTATATGGCCATTCTGGCAGTGCCGCTGACCTGGTGGGTACTCTATCGCACACGCTTTGGCCTGCGCCTGCGGGCTGTGGGCGAAAACCCGGCCTCGGTCGATACGGCGGGCATCTCGGTCACCCGGCTGCGCTATGCCGCGATTGCGATCTGCGGCATCCTTTGCGGCGTCGCTGGCGCCTATCTGGCCACCGGGCTTTCCGCAGGCTTCGTCAAGGAAATGACCGCCGGTCGCGGCTTTATCGCCCTGGCGGCGCTGATCTTTGCCAAATGGCGGCCCTGGGGCGCGCTGTTTGCAACGCTGCTGTTCGGCCTGCTGGAATCGCTGGCAAACCAATATCCCAACCTGGATCTGGGCTTCGTTACCATCCCCTCGATGTTCATGAACGCACTGCCTTACATCCTGACCGTCATCATCCTCGCCGGCTTTGTTGGCCGCGCGATCCCGCCACGCGCGGGCGGAGAACCCTATGTCAAAGAGCGATGATCTTGTTGCCCTCATCCGCGAGCGTGCAGGGCCAGAGGCGCCGGAATACGCGCTGATCCTTGGCTCGGGCCTTGGGCATATCTCTGGCACGGTCGATGGCACAGCGATCCCTTATGACGAGCTGCCCGGCTTTCCCCATGCCGGTGTGTCAGGCCACGTACCGCAGCTGGTGATCGGCCAGTTAGAGGGCCGCCGCGTGGCGGTTTTCGGTGGCCGCTCGCATTACTACGAATCCGGTCGGGCCGATGCGATGCGCCTGCCTTTGGAAGTGGTCGCCGGGCTGGGCACGAAAAAGCTGATCCTGACCAATGCCGCCGGTTCAGTGCGTGAAACGATGCAGCCCGGCGCGCTGATGATGCTGTCCGATCACATCAACCTGTCGGGTGCAAACCCGCTGATCGGCGAGGCCACCGATGCCCGCTTTCAGCCGATGACCGACGCCCATGATACCGATCTGCGCGCGGCCCTGCGCAGCGCCGCCATCGCCGAAAATGTCGACCTGAACGAGGGCGTCTACACCTGGTTTTCCGGCCCCAGCTTCGAAACACCGGCCGAGATCCGCATGACCCAGATCATCGGCGGCGATGCGGTCGGCATGTCAACGGTTCCCGAAATCATCCTCGGCCGCTTCTTCGGCCTGCGCTGCGCGGCGATCTCGGTCATCACCAATATGGGTGCGGGCATGTCGGACGAGGCCCTCAGCCACGAACATACCAAGGCCATGGCCCCCATCGGCGCGGCCAAGCTGGAACAGGTACTGCGCCGATTCCTTCGCGATGGCGACGCGGCTGTGCCAGTGATCTAGGGCAGCCGTGCCACTCAAGGCAGGCCACAGGCGCAGACCAAGGAACCAATTTTCAGAAAGTAATGGTGCGGTCGAGAGGACTCGAACCTCCACGGGAGTTACCCCACAGCGACCTCAACGCTGCGCGTCTACCAATTCCGCCACGACCGCATCCGGGCAGTGGGCGGGGTGATAGCCAAAGCTGTGCCGATTGAAAAGGGGTAATCGCATCTGCGGCGATGCCCGCAGCGCCCGGCCGACAGGCCGCGGGGCGCAAGGGGGTCGATCCCCCTTGCGCCCCGCCCGTTGCTTGCAGCGTTCTCTGTCAGATCAGCCCGGCATGCGCCAAGGCGGCGTCGATCTGCTTGCGGGTCTCGGCGCGCAGCGGGGTCAACGGCAGCCGCACGCGATCTTCGCACAATCCCAGCCGCGACATCGCATATTTGACGCCCACCAGCCCCGGCTCGACAAAAATCGCGATATGCAAGCGCATCAGGCGGTCCTGAAACTCCAGCGCCTTGGCGAAATCGCCGGCCAGCGTCGCCTGTTGCATCTTCGAGCACAAACCCGGCGCAACATTGCCGGTGACCGAGATGCACCCAACCCCGCCTTGAGCATTGAACCCATGCGCGGTCGCGTCCTCGCCCGACAATTGGATGAAATCGGGGCCGCAGGTGATGCGCTGCTGGCTGACACGCTCCAACTTGCCGGTCGCGTCCTTGACGCCGACGATATTGCGCAGCTTTGACAGTTCACCCATTGTTTCGGGCGTCATGTCGATGACCGAACGGGGCGGTATATTATAGATGATGATCGGCAGATCGGCGGCGTCATGCAGCGCAGTGAAATGCGCAATCAGCCCCTCTTGCGTCGGCTTGTTGTAATAGGGCGTGACCACCAGTGCGCCCTGCGCGCCAGCCTCGGCAGCGAATTGCACCAGCCCGGTTGCCTCGCGCGTCGAATTCGAGCCCGCGCCGGCAATCACCGGGATACGGCCATCGACCACCTCGACCACGGTCTCGATCACGCGGCGATGTTCGTCATGGCTCAGCGTCGGGCTTTCACCCGTCGTGCCGACCGGGGCCAGACCGTTGCTGCCCTGTTCGATATGCCATTCGACCAGCTTCTTCAGCGTATCCAGATCCAACTCGCCGTCCGAGGTGAACGGCGTGACGAGGGCGGGTATCGACCCTTTGAACATGGCACGCTCCTGCATTTGTGGTTCCAGAACGCGCGGACCCTATATCCGGGCTGCGGAATTGCCAAGGATGTGAGTTGCACCCGGCGTGATCGCGCCGCTAAACAGAGGGCGAATGCGGTCTATCGGTCACATATTCCGGGCAGGTGCGCTGGCGCTGATGCTGCCGGCCCTGCCAGCGCAGGCCGAGGATGCCGGCGCGATGGCGCTGGCCCTGTCAGCAGCCGAGGTCGGCGATTGGATCACCGCGCGCGCCGCGGCGCAGCGTTCGGGCCCGATGGCCGAGGCGCTGATCGGCTGGCAGGCCCTGCAGGCGGGTCATGGCGAGTTTGGCGACTATCTGGCCTTTCGCCGGAATCACCCCGACTGGCCGGGCGATGCACGTCTTATCGCACGCGGCGACGCAAGGCTGCGCGCCGAGATGCCAGCCGATGACATCCGCGACTGGCTGGGCGACCGACTGCCGGACAGCTTGGCGGCGGAAACCGCACTGCTGGCTACCCTGGACGATGATGCGGCCAAGACCGAGCGCGCGCGTTTCTGGACCGTGACCCCGCTTGAGCCATCTGAAGAAAGCGCGTTTCTGACCGCCCACGGGCCCGAGCTGAAACCGCTGGCCGCCGACCGCGCATTCGCGATGCTGGATCAGGGCGAATGGCAAACTGCCGAAAGGCGGCTGACCGATATGCCCGCACCGCAGGCCGCGCTGGCGCGTGCGCGCATCGCCTTGCAGGCCCGCCGCGACGGCGTTGACGATCTGATCAATGCGCTGCCACCGACCGACGGCGCTGATCCCGGCTTGACCATGGACCGTTTTCGCTGGCGCGTTGCGGCCAAGCTGCACGATCTGGCCCGCGATCTGATGCTGGACGTGTCGACCAGCGCCGAGGCGCTGCGCGATCCCGAAGTCTGGGCGCAGATGCGCGTCGATTATGCGCGACTGGCCATGCGCAACGGTGACTGGCCACTGGCTGAGCGTCTGGCCGCGAACCATTTCCTGCCCGCTGATAATCGCCACTATCCCGATCTGGAATGGTTGGCGGGTTACGCCGCACTTCGGACCGGCGCGGCAGATCGGGCGCTGGACCATTTCCTGCATCTCGAAACCGTCGTCGGCAGTGCGATCAGCACCGCACGCGCGGCCTATTGGCAGGGGCGCGCGCATGAAAATCTGGGCGATCAGACGGCAGCAGAGGCAGCCTATCGTCTGGGGGCGGATCATCCGGGCGTCTATTACGGCCAGCTTTCCGTCGAAAAGCTGGGTCTGACGATGCCGGCCGAATTTGCCGTTCAGGGCCGCGCCGAGGACAGTTTGCCCGACTGGCGCGGCAGCGGGTTGCGGGACCACGAGTTGTTCAACGCCGGTCTTTGGCTTGTCGCGACGGGCCGTGCCGATCAGGCGCAGCAGTTCTTTTTGCAGGCCGCTGATAACGGCGCCGAGCCAGATGACATCGCCCGTATGGCGCGGCTGATGATCGAGGCGGGCAAACCCTGGCATGCGCTGCGCCTGTCGAAACGCGCGGCCAATCAACAGGCCATCTATCCGGCGGCACATTTCCCGCTGACCGGGCTGGAGGAAACCGATCTGGGGCTGCCCCCCGAACTGGTTCTGTCCATCGCCCGGCAGGAAAGCGAGTTCAACCATACCGTCGGCAGCCATGCAGGCGCGCTAGGTCTGATGCAGGTGATGCCCGCCACCGCGGAGGCCATGGCCCGTCAGATCCGCGAACCCTTTGATCGCGCCCGGCTGACACGCGACGCGGCCTATAATGCACGACTTGGCGCGGCCTATCTGTCAGGCCTGCGGGATCGCTTTGGCACCTCGATCGCGCTGGTCGCCTCGGGATATAATGCGGGGCCGGGCCGGCCTGCGCGCTGGCTTGGCGATTTTGGCGATCTGCGCAAGGGCGCGGATCATGGCGGTACCGATCCGGTCGACTGGGTCGAGCTGATCCCTTTTGACGAGACGCGGAATTACGTCATGCGCGTGACCGAGGCGCAGCCGATCTATCGCGCCCGGATCATGGGAAAGCCCGCGCCAATTGTGCCAAGTTGGGATCTGTCGGGCGGCGGGCTGATGCCGCCACCGCCGCTGCGGTTGACCCTGGCATTGTCTTCGCGCCCGCCCGGCAGGCCGCTGCGTCTGGCACAGGTTCCCCTGAGCCCCGACCTGCGAGAGGCGGTAGGCCGGATGCCTTTGCCCAGAAACCTGCCCGCCGGGGATGAGCCTGATCTGAACTGGCCCGAGGGCGTCACAAGCCCGGCTGCTGCGCCTTTTGCCTCTCGCGCCATAAGGTAAACAGCCCGGCACCGACCACAACCGTGGCCCCGATGACGACATTCAGCCTTAGCTCATCGCCAAAAACCAGCACGCCGATCGCGCTGACCCAAACCAGCTGCGTATAGGCAAAGGGCTGCAGCGCCGATGCCTCGGCCAGTTCATAGGCCCGGATCAGCAGATAATGCCCCGTCGCCGCCAGCATGCACAGTAACGCCATCCAGACCCAGTCAATCGGCGCCAGCCATTCCCAATGCCAGATGCCCAATGCGGTGATCGCCACGGCCCCGAAAATGCCGGTCCAGAAAAAGCTGACAATCGCCGGATCTGCGCGCGAGACATAGCGCGTCAGCAACCCGTAGACCGCGAACATCAGCGCCGCGATCAGGGGCAGCATCGCCTCGGTCGCAAAGGCGCTGCGACCCGGCTGCAAGACGATCAGGATGCCCACAAAGCCGATGAAGATGGCGGTCCAGCGCCGCCAGCCGACCTTTTCGCCCAGGATGGGTCCGGACAATGCGGCGACCAGCAGCGGCGAAATGGTGAAGATCGCATGTGTCTCGACGAGACCCAGGCGCACAAAGGCCTCGATCATGATCACCACCTCGCCCACCAGCAACAAGGCGCGGGTGATCTGCAGATAGGGATGACGCGACCGGATCGCCCGGCGCAACCCGCCCGGCTGGCGTGCAACCAGCGCCAGAACGAAGAATGCAAAGAACCAATAACGCAGCATCACCACGAATGTCGGGGCATAGCTGCTGCCCAACTGCCGCGACAAGCCGTCCTGCAGCGCAAAGATAAGGCTGGTGCCGCACATGATCATGATCGCCAAACCAGTGCGGTCGTCGATCGGATTATTGTTCGGCGGCACCGCCGGCGCGCGCGTCGCAGGGGCGTTCAGCGGGTTCTGAGGCGTTTCCTCGGACATGAGAATCCTTGCGCAAAGTGCAAGTCCGGGATGCGCCTTTCCCGAAAAGAGGTCAAGGTGGGCAAAACCCGCCCGCAGACCTCAGTCGCGCGCCCGGATCACCTTGGCGAATTGTTCAAAGATCGTGGCATTTGCAGTGACGATCCGACCGGATTCCAGCACGTGATCACCATCGCGCAGACCCTCGGCAAAACCGCCGGCCTCGCGCACCATCAGGATCCCGGCGGCGATGTCCCAGGGGCTGATGCCGCGTTCCCAATAGCCGTCAAAGCGGCCTGCCGCGACATAGGCAAGATCCAGAGAGGCCGCACCCCAACGCCGAACGCCAGCCGTCAGCGGCATCAGCCGCGCCAGATCCTGCAGCGTCGCCGGCAGCGTGCCCCGGCCGCCGAATGGCACGCCGGTGGCAAAGATCGACTCGATCATCTTGCCGCGGCCCGAAACCCGCAAACGCTGATCGTTCATATAGGCGCCGTTGCCCTTTTCGGCGGTATACAACTCGTCCTTCGCCGGATCAAAAATGACCGCCGCGACGATTTCACCCTTGTGCTCCAGCGCGATGCTGACGGCCCAATGCGGCAGCCCGTGCAGAAAGTTGGTGGTGCCGTCCAGCGGGTCTACGATCCAGCGCCGGGTCGGGTCTTCGCCCGCCTCTTCGCCGGTTTCCTCGCCCAGCCAGCCATAGTTGGGGCGCGCGCCGCGCAGCTCTTCCTTGATGATCCGCTCGGCCTCGCGGTCGGCCCGTGACACGAAATCGCCCGCGCCCTTGACGCTGACCTGCAGGTTCTCGACCTCACGAAAATCCTTGACCAGACTCCGACCGGCCTTGCGGGCAGCCTTGATCATCACGTTCATATTGGCAGATGGCATTCGCGGACTCCTGACGGGTTGCGCGCCTCTTAGGCCGAAGAGCCAGAAAAGCCAAGCCGCGTCACGCGCGCAGCATGCGGATCGGCTCTGTCCGCGACAGGCGCAGGACATGCGCCATGTAGGGCTGGGCCAGATCATCATCGCGGATCGCCGCATAAAGGCGCCGCAGCAGCCCGCCCTGCCCCAATGGCAGCAGCGCCAGTTCAGGATTGGCAGCGTGACGGCGCAACACCCAATCGGGCATTACAGCAACCCCGCGCCCGGATGCCACCAGCATCAGCGCGACATCTGTCAGTTCGACCTTTCGATGGTTGGCCGGTTCGATCCCGGCCGGGGTCAGGAACTGGCTGAATACGTCCAGCCGCGCACGGTCCATCGGATAGGTGATCAGCGTTTCGCGCAGCAGATCCTCGGGTTCGACATAGCCCTTTTCGACCAGCGGATGCGCGGCGGGCACCACCATCGTCGGCGCGTAGTCAAACAGCGGTGCAAATGTCACACCGGGCACCTCCTCCGGATCAGACGAGATCACCAGATCGACCTGCTCGCGGGTCAGTGCCGGCAAGGCCTCAAAGGCCAGCCCAACGCGGATATCGACATCAACATCCGGCCAGGCGCGGCGAAATTTATCCAGCACCGGCAGCAGCCAGTCGAAACAGGCATGGCATTCCATGGCGATATGCAACCGGCCCACCCGACCCATCTCGACGCCCTTGAACTCGGCTTCGGTGGCGGCAACCATCGGCAGCACCTGCTCGGCCAGCCGCAAGAGCCGCATTCCGGCAGCCGACAGCCGCATCGGCTTGGCGCGGCGGACGAACAGTTCGATCCCGGCCTGATCCTCTAACGCCTTGATCTGATGAGACAGGGCCGATTGCGTGATGTTCAGCAAATCCGCCGCGCGGGCCAGCCCGCCTTGTTCGTGAACCGCGCGGACAGTCCGCAGATGGCGCAATTCCAGATGCATGTTCTTGAATCACTTTCATGACGATCTTGAGAAACATGAATTTGTCTCACGTCGCGCGACGTGGCACAAGGGCTGCAACAAGGGGAATCACCATGACCGTCAGCACGCCGAAAATCAGCTTTGAATTCTTCCCGCCCAAAACGCTGGAAGCATCCTTTGCCCTGTGGGAAACCGCACGCGCGCTGGCCCCGATGGAGCCCGATTTCGTCTCGGTCACCTATGGCGCGGGCGGCACCACGCGGCAATTGACCCATGAGGCGGTGACGACGATCCAGAAGAATTATGGCCTGAACGTCGCCGCGCATCTGACCTGTGTCGACGCCTCGCGCGAGGAAACATTGGCCATCGTGCAATCCTATGCCGATGCCGGTGTACGCGAAATCGTGGCCCTGCGCGGCGATGCGCCCAAGGGTCAGGACGGCTTTAGCCCCCATGCTGACGGATTTGCCAACTCGATCGAGTTGATCGAGGCGATTGCAGCGCGCGGCGACATGAATATCCGCGTCGGCGCCTATCCCGAACCGCATCCCGACAGCCCCTCAACCGATGCCGATGTTGACTGGCTCAAGCGCAAGATCGACGCCGGTGCGACCAGCGCGATCACCCAGTTCTTCTTTGAGGCGGACACATTTTTCCGCTTTCGCGACAAATGCGTGGCCGCAGGTATCGACGCCCCGATCATTCCGGGCATCCTGCCGGTCCAAAGCTGGGCGGGCACCAAGCGCTTTGCCAAGATGTGCGGCACGACGGTCCCGCAATGGGCGGACGAGGCCTTTACCGCCGCCGCCCGCGATGGCGAAGGCCGCGAAGAGTTGCTGGCAACCGCGATCTGCACCGAGTTGTGCGATGATCTGATCCGCGGCGGCGTGGACCGGCTGCATTTCTACACGCTGAACCGCCCGGGCCTGACCCGCGATGTCTGCGCCGCCCTGGGCGTTCAGCCGACGCGCGAACTCAGGGCCGTGGCCTGAGCCAGCGCAGCCGACCGGGTGTCAGGGCTGCCGTTCGCCCGCAAGCGGCGGCAACAGATCACCCGCAACCAGCCGCGAAAGCATCGGTCGCACAACGGGCCAGGTGGCCATCGGCGCCATCAGATGATCGCGCAGCCAGGGCAGCGCATGCGAGTTTGATTGATACATCGGTGTCAGCAGCGCGCTGAACGCCTGATAGGATCTGATATGCCAGCGGCGCATGCGCGCGTAGTCGGGCAAAGCATCGATCAGCGGTTGACGCAGCGCGATGACCAGCGCAAGCGCATCCAGCAAGGCCATGTTCGCGCCCTGCCCCAGTTACGGGCTGGCGCGATGTGCGGCGTCACCAATATGCACCATGGACTGGGAATAGGGCCGCGATAGCGACCCATGGGTATAGCGTACCGTGATCAACTGATCGTTGCGGGTGATGCCGCGCAGGAAGGGCGAGATTTCGGGCCAGATCGATACGGCCTCTGCCTTCCAGTCTTCGATGGAACTGCCAGCCCACCCGGCCATCCGATCAACGGCCATTGACCAGAAAATCGTCGCGATGGGCTGAGGATCATCGGGAAGGCTGCCCACGGGAAGCACGCCGACCATGCGATCCGCACGCCGATAGCGTTGGCGCAACTGGTCGCGCGGCAGGGCGGCGTCATCAGGCTAGGGCACGGTTCCCCAAATCGCGCCATAGGACAGGGGTCGTGTCTGAATGGGTGACAGATGCGAACCGGCGCCGGCGGCATCGACGACCAGATCGAAAGGGCCAAACGCACGGCCATCCGCCAGCCGGATCAACCGGCGGTCGCGATCCAGCGGCGCTGCCGTGACACGGGCCGATGTGACGGTCGGAATGCCCACCGCCGTAACCCGACGCCAAAGCAGGTCGAACAGACCCGCCCGTTGAAACGCACGGCCGGGCGCGCCAGTTGGATAGGGCACATCCAGCACCGTCCGATCACCCTTGGCCGTGTCGCCATACATTCTGAGTATAGGGCAGGAAAGCGCCCGCGCCTCCTCTCCCGCACCGATCAGGTCAAGCACGGCAAGGCCTACGGGCTGGATCACCAGCCCAGACCCGACAGGGCCGGGTCTATCGAACTGCTCGAAAAGGGTGACGTCATGGCTCTCGGCATGGGCCAGCAAAGCGGCAGAGAGGCCGCCGATACCGGCCCCGGTTATGGCGATTCGCAGTTTCATCACGCGGGTTTGTAGGTCGGGGCTGCCAAAGACAACGCGCGATCTGCCAGCCGGCGGGTGGTCGCGGTAGCGTGGCGATGGACCTAGACCCGCTGCTCGGGCTCGGGCCCCGCATCGGGACCTGTGACGGTCACAGGCGCAGGTTTGGGCTTCCGCAATCTGCGCCGGCGAGGTGCTGCGAAGCGGGCCAGATGGCGGACCAAAAGTGCCGGGCCGGGATAGGGCAGCGCGACGGATGGGTGCAGCAGTTCGGTCGCCTCGCGCCCCGCCGTGCGCGAGGCTCGCGCCAGGAACGCCTTGCCCCAACGCCGCCAATTGCCAATCGACGGCGCGGTCGGGTCGGTCACAAAGTTCCGCCGCCAGCCAAGCGGCAAGGACAGCCCCACCGCCTCGGCCCGTTCCATCATCCAGATCAATGGGATATTGGCCAAAGGTCTTGCAAATTCCAGCCCCGATAACTGTCCGCCGATATCCGCATGCGCCCCACGAAACCATGCCTGTTCGATCCGGCCTGCCTGACTGGCATCATCCCATATCAGCGGCGCGAATGCCGCCCTCGTCTCATCCAGTGACAATGCCTGAAAGCCGAAATCCACATCCGCACCCAGATGAGCATCATGAAAGCGATGGCGCGGTTCGGTCAGCATCCACAACAACGGCAGCCGGATACCCAACGCCATCACGGTGTCAAAACACCCGACCATGCGGATCGGCACCTGCGCGTGGCAGCGCCGTTTGTGAAATGCGGCCATGATCTTTGCGTCGCCACCATCCTGATAGTAGCGCCAGGCAAGACGGATATGGCGCTCGGTCGCGTAGCGATCACGCAGCAGACCGATGCGGCCGATCATCCCGGCAAGGCTGCGCACCGCAAAGGCACCGCGCGAATAACCCAGCAGAAAAATCTGGTCGCCTGGCGCATAGCCCGAAGCGAGCCAGCCATAGGCCTCGCCGATACGCGCCTCCATCCCTGTGCCCGAGGCCAATTCGGGGATCGTTCGCCAATGGTTCCACTGCTGCCCGGCGGCATAGTGCAGGCGCAACCGGCCGGCACCCTCTGGCAGGGGTCCATACTTGCCGCGCAGTACGGCATGAATGCGCGCAATCGAACTGCGTTGCCCCTCGGCCAGCGACGCGAATGTGCCATCCATCATCACCACATGGGTGACGGGCGAACGTGGCGAGGGGGATGACGAGTCGGGCATCATCCCTCGACGCTAGCACGAGAATCTTGCGAAATCCTTAGGTCAAACTCATCACGGTCGCGTGGGTCATCGCGCCAAAGCCGTTGAACCGGGTATTGGTGACCGTCGAATAGGCACCGGTCCCATGAAAGATGACGTAATCGCCCTCTTCGATATCGGCAGGCAATGACATTTCACCCGGCAGACGATCGACCGAATCGCAGGTCGGGCCAAAGATGACGCGGCTTTGCGGATCGCCCTCACGCGGTTTGCCCTGCGCTGTCAGCACCTGCAAGCGGTCGATATTGCCGATGATCGGCAGTTCCGTCAGACCGCCATAGACGCCATCGTTCAGGAACAGATCGCCTTCGTCGCGCACCGATTTTACACGCGTGATCAGGGCATAGGCATCTGCCGACAGACCCCTGCCCGGCTCGCAGACCAGATCGGGCACTTTTGCGCCAAAGGCCTCGGCGGCGGTATCGGCGATCTCGTCAAAGATGGCCTGCAGGTCGGGCTCGACACCGATTACCCGATGCGACGGAAAGCCGCCGCCCACATTCAGCCGGGCGATGTCTATCCCAGCCATCTGGGCGATCTCGGCCGCCACCCCGATATAGCTTTCCCAGGCAATCGGGTCGGTGCATTGGGTGCCCGGGTGGAAGGTCAGCGACGGGGTGTAGCCGCGACGCGCGACCTCGGCCAGCAGCTCTGCCGCCAGTTCCGGCGTAGCCCCGAATTTCGATCCGAAATCATAGGCCGCACCCAGCACCGGCAGCTTGAACCGGGGTGAAATCTCGACCGGCCCGCGATCGGTTTCGGTGGGCACGCGCGCGAACAGCTTGTCCAACTCAGAGCGGCTGTCGACTGACCAGGACCGGATACCCGATGCGACCGCGTGGTCGATTTCCCAGCCCGCGCGCACGGGGTTGTGGTAGTGCCGCGCCGCCGCTGGCGACAACCGCCCGATCAGGTCGATCTCAAAGGGCGATGCCACGTCAAAACCGCGCACGCCTGCCGTCAGCAGGTTCTGGATCACGACCTCTTCGGGGTTCGATTTGACCGCATAGGTCACCAGCCCCGGAAACCCATCCACAAAGCGCCGCGCATTCTCCTGCAACACGGTCGGCGCGAACGCCATGACCGGATGGTCGGGTTGCTGATGGCGGATAATGTCGGCGGGGTTTTCCCAGACGGTCTTGTTCTGTCCCATGGGCGGCCTTTCCTTCTGCTGGTCGCGCAACCAAGAATGGCGCATATAGGTTCCGAATTCACTGATGAATATGGTAGAATTGTGCCACAGTTCAGTTAATTCGCCCGCCAGCTTGGCAAATTGAGGCATTCATGGACGATCTGGACCGCAGCATCATCACCCAATTGGCGCAGGACGCACGAATATCTGTCGCGGTGCTGTCGCGGCGGCTGAAAGTTGCACGTTCGACTGTGCAGGCCAGGCTGGAAAGATTGGAAAGCAGCGGCGCGATTGCTGGCTATACCGTGCGTCTGGGCGAATCAGCGCGCTCGGCCCGGATCCGGGCGACGGTGCTGCTGGTGATAGAGCCCCGATCCCTGGCCGCGATCCTGGCGCGGTTGAAAACCCTGCCAGAGGTCGAGCGCATCCACACCACCAGCGGCCGCGTCGATCTGGCCTTGCAGGTGGCTGCCGGCTCGACCAGCGCGCTGGACGATGTGCTGGACCGGATCGGCGGGCTGGAAGGGGTGCGCTCATCGGAAAGTCTGATTCATCTGTCGACCAAGCTGGACCGCGCGATCTGAAGCTGCGGGGAGGGTCCGAGATCGGGCCGATCATAATCCGATGGCCGGGAATCTCTTTGTCCTGACCGTGCTTGCGTCGTCACCGGGCGACGCGCTGATCCAACAGAGCAGCGGCAGCTTTGTTCTCTGGCAGATTTTCGTGATCCCGGCGCTGCTTCCAATCGAGGGGACTATCTGGACAGGGTGGACGACCGTTTCCGCGGGTTTGCTGGATCTGTTGCTGATCGTCGGCGCCGACAGTCTGTTTCTGCGCCAGCCGACACGCCGCTCAGGCGGGCGGCGTGCCCCCTGACAGCAGAACTGCCGCCTTGTCGCTGTCGATATTGCCGCCGGACAGAACCACCGCGACGCGCTGGTCCTGCTGTTGATCCTGCTCTGCCATCAGCGCCGCCAGGGCGGCCGCCCCTGCACCTTCTGCGATGTTATGGGTATCGGCGAACAACGTCCGCGCGGCCTCTGCGATCTGGTCGTCGCTGACGGCCACGATCCGCGCGGCCCCCTTGCCATAGATCGCCAGCGCCTCGGCCACAGGCACGCGCACCGCCATGCCGTCGGCAAATGTCGTGGCGCTGTCAGTCGTGACCGGCTGACCCTGCTGCACCGACAGCAAGGCGCCCGGTGCACCCTCGGCCACGACGCCCACCACTTCGGTCGTCAGCCCCAGCGCATCACGCGCCGCGATCACGCCACAAATGCCCGAACCGCAGCCAATGGGCACATAGACGCGGTCCAGCGGCGGGGCGTCCTTGAACATCTCATAGCCATAGGTCGCCACGCCGCGCACCAATTCACGGTGAAAGGGCGGCACGGGGAACAGGCCCTCGGCTTCGGCGGCAGCAATGGCCGCCTCGCGCGCGGCGTCGAAATCCTCGCCGTGTTCGCGCAGCTCGGCGCCATAGGCCCGCATGGCGGCATTCTTTTCGGGCGAGTTTCCATGCGGCACATAGATGACCGCCCGCAGCCCCGCACGTGTCGCCGCCCGCGCCTGGCTTTGACCGTGATTGCCGCGCGTGGCAGTGATCACGCCTGCACAATCCGGATGTTCGCGGCGCAGCCAGTCGATGAAGGTCACGCCTCCACGCACCTTGAACGCGCCCGTGGGCAGGTGGTTTTCATGCTTTACCCAGACCTCGCACCCCAATCGCGCTGATAGCTGCGGCCACATATGGGTCGGCGTCGCCGGCACATGTGCGTGAACCAGTTCCGCTGCCTGCCGCAATTCTTCCTGATCAAACATCGTGCCCCCCATTCTGGCGGCCAACCTAGCCAGCGCCCATCTGCGACACAAGACGGGCTGGTCCGGCACGCGGCCAACCGCTAACCTGTGGGCTTATTCGCTGGAAAGGACTGCCCATGCCCGGCTTGCGCCCCGATATCGACCCAGATGGCCTGGAGGAATTCTCGGTCGTTTTCACCGACCGTTCGCTGAACCACATGTCGCAGAAATTCCAAAGCGTCATGCGGGAACTGTCCAAGAGCCTGCGCGAGGTCTACAACGCCGATCAGGTCGCCATCGTGCCCGGCGGCGGCACCTTTGCGATGGAGGCCGTCGCCCGCCAGTTTGGCCGTGGCGCCCATGCGCTGATCCTGCGCAACGGCTGGTTCAGCTATCGCTGGACCCAGATTTTCGAGGCGGGCGGCTTTGCCGATGAAACCACCGTCGTCAACGCCCGGCCCGTGGGCAATCAGACGCAGCCCGCCTATGCCCCGCCGCCAATCGAAGAGGTCACCGCCCGTATCCGCGAGACACGGCCCAATGTGGTCTTTGCCCCGCATGTCGAGACCTCGGCCGGCCTGATCCTGCCCGATGACTACATCACCGCCATGGCCGCCGCCGCCCACGACGTTGGCGCGCTGATGATTCTGGACTGCATCGCCTCCGGCGCGATCTGGATCGATATGGTCGAAACCGGCGTCGATGTGCTGATCTCGGCCCCGCAAAAGGGCTGGTCGTCCACCCCCGCCGCAGGGCTGGTCATGCTGTCGCCCGAGGCCGCCCGTCGCCTGCCCGACACCAGCAGCGACAGCTTTGCCATGGATCTGAAGAAATGGCGTGCGATCATGGCCGCCTATGAGGATGGCGGCCACGCCTATCACGCCACCATGCCCACCGATTCGCTGGTGGCGCTGCACGCAGCCATGCGCGAGACCGAGGAGATGGGCTTTGACAATGCACGGATGGCGCAGTGGAAGCTGGGCGAAAGCGTGCGCGAGATGCTGGCTGGCAAGGGCATCCGCTCGGTCGCCGCGCAAGGCTTTGGCGCGCCGGGTGTGGTGGTCAGCTATACCGACGATCCCGGCATCAAATCAGGCAAGAAATTCGCCGCCGAGGGCCTGCAAATCGCGGCAGGCGTTCCCTTGCAGGTTGGCGAGGGCGAGGATTTCTCGACCTTTCGCATCGGGCTGTTCGGGTTGGACAAGCTGATGGATGTGGACGCCACGCTGGCCCGGCTGAGACCGGCTGTCGACAAGTTGCTATAAACAGGCACAGCAGACGGGCGGGGGCGTCCGCGCGGCGGTGTTTCCGCTAGTAGCGGGGCCGTTCCGCACGACGCGGCCCGCCATGCAAGACCCGACCTAGTTGAACCGATTGTCGCGCGGAAAGCCGCGCGGCGCCATGCGACCGGCACTGGCGCGTTTGCCCAGCCATTCGGTCAGATCGGGCTCGGTACGGGTGCGGCCGCCCGTTTCCTGCCAGCGCAGCCCCTCGGCCAGCGTGATGCAGGTCGCATCCGACAGACCGCCATCCTTGAATTTTTGCAGGCGAACGCCCTTGCCGCGACCCATTTCCGGCAGCTCGTCCAGCGGAAAGACCAGCATCTTGCGGTTCTCGCCCACGGTCACGACATGATCGCCGCTGATCGGCCGGCACAGCAACGCGTCGCCGTTCAGCACCTGCTTGCCGGTCTTGGTCTGCGCCAGGATATCGCCGGCCACGACCACAAAGCCATCGCCGGCCTTTGACGCGACCAGATATTTCTGGTCAGGGCGCCAGGCGAAGACGGCGATCACCTCGGCCTCGTTGGGCAGGTCGATCATCAGGCGCAGCGGTTCGCCCATGCCCCGGCCGCCGGGCAGATTATTGGACGGCAGCGTGTAAAAGCGCCCGTTCGAGGCAAAGACCATCAGCTTGTCGGTCGTCTCGGAATGCAGCGCCAGACCCGGGCCGTCGCCGTCCTTGAACTTGACCTCGGCATCCAGTGGCTGGTGGCCCTTCATGGCGCGGATCCATCCCATTTTGGACAGGATCACGGTCAGCGGCTCTCGTTCGATCATCGCATCCATGTCGATCGGTTCGACCTCGACGGCCTCGCTGATCTGGCTGCGGCGCTGCCCTTCGGGCTTGGACTTGCCAAAGAGGTTGCGCACCTCTTTCAACTGATCCGCGATACGCGACCATTGCGCGCCCTCATCCGACAGCATCGCCGACAGGCCATCGCGTTCTTCCATCAGGCGGTCGCGCTCGGCGCGCAGCTCGATTTCCTCAAGCTTGCGCAGCGCGCGCAGGCGCATGTTCAAGATCGCCTCGACCTGCACCTCGGTCAGCTTGAACTCGGCCATCATCACCGATTTCGGCTCGTCCTCATAGCGGATGATCTCGATCACCCGGTCGAGGTTCAGATAGGCGATCAGATAGCCTTCCAGCACCTCAAGCCGCGCCGCGATCTTTTCCAGCCGATAGTTCGCGCGGCGGATCAGCACCTCGCGGCGGTGGTCCAGAAAGGCGCGCAAAACCTCTTTCAGCGAGCAGACCTTGGGCACGCGGCCGTCGATCAACACGTTCATGTTCAGACTGAAGCGGGTTTCCAGATCGCTGACCCTGAACAGCGCCGCCATCATCTGTTCGGGATCGACGGCGCGGGTGCGCGGCTCGAGAACGATGCGGATATCCTCGGCGGATTCGTCGCGCACATCCGCCAGAATCGGGATCTTCTTGGTCTGGATCAATTCTGCCAGACGCTCGATCAGCTTGGATTTCTGGACCTGATAGGGGATCTCGGTCACGACGATCTGCCACTGGCCGCGGCCCAGATCCTCTTGTTCCCACCGTGAGCGCAGGCGGAACGCGCCGCGACCCGTGCGATAGGTCTCGGCCATCGATTCGCGGCTTTCGACGATCACCCCGCCGGTGGGGAAATCAGGGCCCTGAATGATCGTGGCCAGCGTGTCGTCGCGCGCATCCGGCGTCTTGATCAGATGCAGGCAGGCGTCGATCACCTCGTGCAGGTTATGCGGCGGGATATTGGTCGCCATGCCCACCGCAATGCCCGATGCGCCATTGGCCAGCAGGTTCGGGAAGGCCGCGGGCAGAACCACCGGCTCTTCCAGCGTGCCGTCGTAATTGGGGCGATAATCGACCGCATCTTCGGCCAGCCCCTCCATCAGCGCCTCGGAAGAGGCATCAAGACGAGCCTCGGTATATCGGGCGGCGGCAGGGTTATCGCCGTCGATATTGCCAAAGTTGCCCTGCCCGTCGACCAGCGGGTAACGCATGGCGAAATCCTGAGCCAAACGCGCCATCGCGTCATAGATCGCGGCATCGCCATGGGGGTGATAATTGCCCATCACATCGCCGGTGATCTTGGCCGATTTCCGGAACGCGCCAGTGGGCGACAAGCGCAATTCGCGCATCGCAAACAGGATGCGGCGGTGCACCGGCTTCAGCCCGTCGCGCGCATCGGGCAGCGCCCGGTTCATGATCGTGGACAGCGCATAGGTCAGATAGCGCTCGCCAATCGCGCGGCTTAGCGGTTCGGCTTCGGTGCGTTCGGGATCAAGGGGCAATTCGTCAGACATGACGCTTGGATAGGGCGACGCGCCGCGCCGGTCCAGCATGAAAATTTGCCCAGTTTCGTATCTGGCGGAACACGGCCGTGTGAAACTGCGTTATAGGGGGCAGTGGCTCGGGGAACGAATAAGACAAGATGATTCGACTGACGATACTGACCGTGCTTGGGCTGTTTGCCGCATTGACGCTGTTTGGCGACCCCGATCCCGACGCACCGTTCAACGCAGCCACTGAGACCGCAGCAGCCGGCGACACTGATGAAGCCACCGCCGCAGATGCGTCGCCAGAGACGGTCGCGGCGGCAACAACGGTCGCCAGCGAAGTCAGCGCGCCGGCGGTTCCATCCGAGGCCGTTCAGCAGACACCCGAACAGGTCCAGAGCTTTCCCGGCCCCGCGCTGCGCCCCTCGCCCGAATATGCAGGCCAGGCAGAGGTCGCAAAGATCGAGGCGATGGAACAAAGCGGCGCACAGATCATGTATGTCACCGGCAACAGCGTGAATTTCCGCGCCGGTCCCTCGACCAATGACCGGGTTATCGGGGCGCTTTTGCTGGGCAGCCCGGTCGAGGCGCTTGGCCAGGCTGACGGCGGCTGGATGCAATTGCGCGACGCACAGGGGCGCGAAGGCTACATGTCGGCGCAGTTCCTGTCGCCGGACCGGCCCAACTGACACCGGCCTGTCGTGCTTTTCCGATGCGCCGACCTTTCATCATCCATCAAGGCCGCCTATCCACTGGCGTGACTGGCAAGAGGCATTCTCATCATGCAGGGACGGGTTTTGATCACCGGCTGTTCATCCGGCATCGGACTGGACGCGGCGCGGCATCTGCGTGACCGGGGCTGGCAGGTCGTGGCCACCTGCCGCGACGAGGCAGATATCGCGGCACGTCAGGGAGAGGGCATGGAATGCCTGCATCTGGAACTGGCCGATGAATCCAGCGTCGCCGATTGCGTGGCGGGTGCGCTGGCAGGCGGCCCGGTCGATGCGCTGGTCAATAATGCTGCCTTCGCCCTGCCCGGCGCTGTCGAGGATATTCCCCGCGACGGCTTGCGCGCGATTTTCGAGGCCAATCTCTTCGGCACGCATGACCTGACCGTGCGGCTGATCCCGCATTTCCGCCAGCGCGGCGCCGGTCGGATCGTCAATATCAGCTCGGTTCTGGGGCTGATCGGCATTCCCTGGCGCGGCCCCTATGTGGCGACGAAATTCGCACTGGAGGGGCTGACCGATGTGATGCGGCTGGAACTGGCCGACACGCCCATCCATGTTTCGCTGATCGAACCCGGCCCCATCGCCTCGCGCATCCGTGAAAACGCGATCCCGCATTTCGAGCGGTGGGTGAACTGGCAGGCCAGCCCGCGGGCCGATGATTATCGCGATACCCTGCTGAAACGGCTGTATGAACCGGCCGCCAAAAAGGACCGCTTTGAATTGCCGCCCCAAGCGGTCAGCACCCGCATCGCCCATGCCCTGGAGGCATCGCGCCCGCGGCCGCGCTACTATGTCACAGTACCGACGCGCATTTCGGGCATTGGACGACGAATTCTGCCGACGCGCGCTCTGGACTGGTTCGCGCGGCGCGGATAGGCTCGCGACCGAAAGCGAGGGCCCATGCGGGACGATCCCCTGTTCTATGTCATCCTTCTGGCGTTGCTGGCGGTGGTGGCCATTCTGATGACCGGCATTGGCGGCTTTGCGAAGGGCGGCGAATTCAATCGCAAGCATGGCAACCGAATGATGCGCTGGCGCATCATTGCGCAGGCAATCGCGATCGCCCTGATCCTGTTATTCATCTGGCTGAGGTCGTCCTGATGGTCGTTTTGAACAAGATTTACACCCGCACCGGCGACAAGGGCGACACCGCCCTGTCCGATGGCAGCCGTGTGGCCAAGCACGATCCGCGCGTCGAAGCCTATGGCACGGTGGATGAACTGAACGCCACGCTTGGCCTTTGCCGGCAGCATGCGACGGGTGATCTGGCCGCGCAACTCTCGGTCATTCAGAACGATCTGTTCGATCTGGGCGCCGATCTGTCGCGCCCGAACATGGCGGCTGACGCAGAGGCCGGATACGAGGTGCTGCGCATCATTCAGCCGCAGGTCGACCGACTGGAAACCGAAATCGACGCAATGAACACCGATCTGCAGCCGCTGCGCAGCTTTATCCTGCCCGGCGGCTCGGTTCTGGCATCCTATCTGCACCTGTCACGGACCGTCGCACGCCGTGCCGAACGCCGCGCGACCGAGCTTGCAGCATCGGGCGATGCCAATCCGGTGGCAGTGAAATATCTCAACCGGCTGTCTGACTGGCTGTTCGTGGCCGGGCGCGTCGCCAATGGCGGGGGGCGCGACGACATCCTTTGGGTACCGGGCGCCAGCCGTTAGGTTGACGTGAACGTAAACGCAACGTCATGCACTGTTAGCGCAATTTCGCTCTGTAACTGATGGGCGCTGGCGGATAACACGGTTGGCGAACCGATGACGCTAGGAAAGGGAGAGCACCATATGAAGGTCCTCGTGCCGGTTAAGCGCGTGATTGATTACAACGTAAAGGCCAAGGTTAAGTCCGATGGCAGCGGTGTTGATCTCGCGAATGTTAAAATGTCGATGAACCCGTTTGACGAGATTGCCGTGGAAGAGGCGATCCGGCTGAAGGAAAAAGGCGTGGCCGAAGAGGTCATCGCGGTTTCCATCGGCGTCAAGCAGGCCGCTGAAACCCTGCGCACGGCGCTGGCCATGGGCGCCGACCGCGCCATTCTGGTGGTCGCCGCCGATGACGTGCATACCGATATCGAGCCGCTTGCCGTCGCCAAGATCCTGAAAGCCGTGATCGACGAGGAACAGCCCGGGCTGGTCATCGCCGGCAAGCAGGCGATCGACAACGACATGAACGCCACCGGCCAGATGCTGGCGGCACTGCTGGGCTGGGGTCAGGCGACCTTTGCCAGCAAGCTGGAAATCGATGGCGATCAGGCCAAGGTAACACGCGAAGTCGATGGCGGTCTGCAGACCATCAGCGTCAAGATGCCGGCGATTGTCACCGCCGACCTGCGTTTGAACGAGCCGCGCTATGCGTCGCTGCCCAACATCATGAAGGCAAAGAAAAAGCCTTTGGATGAGAAGACGGCGGATGATTACGGCGTCGATGTCTCGCCGCGTCTGGAGATTGTTTCCGTCAAGGAACCCGAGGGCCGCAAGGCCGGGATCAAGGTGGAATCGGTCGATGAACTGGTGTCGAAACTTAAAGAAGCGGGGGTTGTGTAATGGCTGTTCTGCTGCTGGGTGAAGTCACGAATGGCGAATTGAACGCCGACGCGACCGGCAAGGCCGTGAACGCGGTCAAAGGTCTGGGCGATGTCACGGTGCTATGCGCCGGCGCATCCGCGAAAGCCGCCGCCGAAGAAGCTGCCAAGATCGACGGCGTCGCCAAGGTTCTGGTCGCCGAGGATGATCTTTACGGTCACCGTCTGGCCGAACCGACCGCCGCGCTGCTGGTATCACTGGCTGGCGATTACGATCACATCGTCGCGCCTGCCACCACCGACGCCAAAAACGTCATGCCGCGCGTCGCCGCGCTGCTGGACGCGATGGTGATCTCGGATGTGTCGGCCGTTGTCGATGCCGACACGTTCGAACGCCCGGTCTATGCTGGCAACGCGATCCAGACGGTGAAATCCAAGGACGCCAAGAAGGTCATGACCATCCGCGTCGCCAGCTTTGATGGCGCAGGCGACGGTGGCTCGGCCTCGGTCGAAGACACCGCCACAGCGGAAGATCCGGGCCTGTCGTCATGGGTCAGCGATGAGGTCGCCGAAAGTGACCGCCCCGAGCTGACCTCGGCCGGTCGCGTCGTGTCCGGCGGGCGCGGCGTTGGCTCGAAAGAGCAGTTCGAGATCATCGAGGCGCTGGCCGACAAGTTGGGTGCCGCCGTTGGTGCATCCCGCGCAGCGGTCGACAGCGGCTATGCCCCGAACGACTGGCAGGTTGGCCAGACGGGCAAGGTCGTGGCGCCTGATCTGTATGTCGCCGTCGGCATCTCGGGTGCGATCCAGCATCTGGCCGGGATGAAAGACAGCAAGGTCATCGTCGCCATCAACAAGGACGAAGAAGCCCCGATCTTCCAGATCGCGGACTATGGCCTTGTCGCAGACCTGTTCCAGGCCGTCCCGGAACTGACCGAAAAGCTGTAAGCTGAACGACAGCCAGTTATAGAGAACGCCCCGGTGTCTTGCCGGGGCGTTTTTTGTTTTGGCGGGGCAGCCGCATCGAAGGCGCGACAGTAAACGGCGGAAAGCTGGCCTGAAAGTTCTTGGGAACGGCGATCAACAGCGCTGGCGGATGGTGACACGCCCGTTGGCCCGACTGTCACCGAACTGGATCGCCGATGCGGTTGACGGCCTCGCGTCGTTTTCGCATTGAAACGCCCCCCTTCCGCGCCCTATCGTCGCCCCCAACAATCGAGGATGTGACGACATGGCGATTCAATCGGTAGGCGTGATCGGCGCGGGACAGATGGGCAATGGCATCGCACATGTCTTTGCGCAGGCAGGCTATGACGTGCTGATGACCGATATCAGCCAAGAGGCGCTGGACAAGGCCGTGGCCCTGATCGGCACGAACATGGACCGTCAGGTCAGTCGCGAAAAGATCACCGAGGACGAGAAAAAGGCCGCAATGGCCCGGATCAAGACCACGATGAAGCTGGGCGATCTGGGCCAGACCGATCTGGTGATCGAGGCCGCGACCGAGCGCGAAACCGTCAAGCAGGCGATCTTCGAGGATCTGCTGCCGCATCTGAAGCCCGAGACGATCCTGACCTCGAACACCTCTTCGATCTCGATCACCCGGCTGGCCAGCCGTACCGACCGGCCGGAAAAGTTCATGGGTTTCCACTTCATGAACCCGGTGCCGATCATGCAACTGGTCGAACTGATCCGCGGCATCGCGACGGACGAACCAACCTACAACGCCCTGCACGAAGTGGTCGAGAAACTGGGCAAGACCTCGGCCAGCGCCGAGGATTTCCCGGCCTTCATCGTCAACCGCATTCTGATGCCGATGATCAACGAGGCGGTCTATACGCTGTACGAGGGCGTCGGCAATGTGAAGTCCATCGACCAGTCGATGAAGCTGGGCGCCAACTGGCCCATGGGTCCGCTGGAACTGGCCGATTTCATTGGGCTGGACACCTGTCTGGCGATCATGAACGTGCTGCATGACGGTTTGGCCGACACGAAATATCGCCCCTGCCCCTTGCTGACGAAATATGTCGAGGCCGGCTGGCTGGGTCGCAAGACCGGGCGCGGATTTTACGATTATCGCAGAGATGTGCCGGTTCCGACACGCTAGCGGTCGTTTCGGTTTGCGCAAGGGTCTCGGCATGGGTGTTTGCTGATCACGGGCCGCGCGCCCGAACGGGGAGATAGAAACATGAAGATCACCACCATCACGGCCACGCTTCTGGTGCTGGCCGCGCCTGCTTTTGCCGATGATGCAGAGTGTCAGACGGTGCGCCTGTCCGATCCCGGCTGGACCGACATCACAGCCACCAACAGCGTCGCCAGCGTGCTGCTGACCGGGCTGGGCTATGAGCCCGAGATCAGCACCCTGTCTGTGCCTGTGGGTTATGAGGCGCTGAAAAACGGCGACACCGATGTTTTTCTGGGCAACTGGATGCCCGCGCAGGCCAAATTCCGCGAGGATCTGGATGCATCCGGCACCGTCAGTGAACTGGTTCAGAACCTGACTGGCGCGAAGTTCACCCTTGCGGTCACGACGCCGGGTGCCGAGGCCGGCGTCGCCGATTTTGCCGATCTGGATGCACAGATGGATGCCTTTGAAGGCAAGATCTACGGGATCGAGCCAGGCGCACCTGCGAACCAGTCGATTCAGTCGATGATCGACAGTGATGCCTTTGGTCTGGGCGATTGGGAACTGGTCGAATCCGGTGAACAGGCGATGCTGGCGCAGTTGGCGCGCAACGATGCTGGTGGAACGCCGACCGTGTTTCTGGCCTGGGCACCCCATCCGATGAACGAGAATTTCGACATCACCTATCTGTCGGGCGGCGATGAACAATTCGGCCCCGATTTCGGCGGCGCGACGGTTCACACTGTGGCGCGCGATGAATGGGCCGCGTCCTGCCCGAACCTTGCGAAACTGTTCACCCAACTGACCTTTGATGTCAGCATGGAAAACCAGTTGATGGCCAAGATCCTCGATGACGGGATGTCTGGCGAGGACGCGGCTGCAGGCTGGTTGGCCGAAAACCCCGACGTGATGACGCCCTGGCTTGATGGCGTGACCACACTGGACGGGCAGCCGGGTGCCGATGCGGTCAAGGCCGCTATCGCAGGTTGAAGCCCAATATCCTGATTCTCATGGCAGATCAGCTGTCGGGGGTGCTTTTCCCCGACGGCCCCGCCGATTTCCTGCACACGCCGAACCTGCGGCGCCTGGCGGAACGGTCCACCCGTTTCGCCAATTGCTATACCGGCAGCCCGTTATGCGCGCCGGGGCGGGCCAGCTTCATGTCGGGCCAATTGCCGCGCCGCACCCAAGTCTATGACAATGCCGCGGAATTCGCATCCGACATCCCGACATATGCGCATCACCTGCGCCGTGCGGGTTATCACACCTGCCTCTCGGGCAAGATGCATTTCGTCGGCCCCGATCAGTTGCACGGATTCGAAGAACGGCTGACGACGGATGTCTATCCCGCCGATTTCGGCTGGACACCGGATTACCGTAAACCGGGCGAGCGGATCGACTGGTGGTATCATAATCTGGGCTCGGTCACGGGCGCGGGTGTGGCCGAGATTACCAACCAGTTGGAATATGACGATGAGGTTGCCTATAACGCCTGCCGCAAACTCTATGATCTGTCGCGCGGGGGCGACGACCGGCCATGGTGCCTGACGGTCAGTTTCACCCATCCGCATGACCCCTTTGTCGCGCGGCGCAAATACTGGGATCTGTACGCGGATGCGCCCGAACTGGCCGCGCCCGAACGCATTCCCTACGAAGAGCAGGACCCGCATTCGCAGCGCCTGATGGATGCCTGCGACTGGCGCGAGTTTGACATTACCGACGACCATATCCGCAGTGCGCGGCAGGGCTATTTCGCCAATATCAGCTATGTCGACGACAAGATCGGCGAGGTGCTGGATGTGCTGGACCGCACCCGGCAAGAGGCGATCATCCTGTTCCTGTCGGACCATGGCGAGATGCTGGGCGAACGCGGGCTTTGGTTCAAGATGAGCTTTTACGAGGGTTCTTCGCGGGTGCCGCTGATGATCTCGGCACCGGGCATGGCCGCGGGTCGGGTGGATCAGCCCGTCAGCACGATCGACGTCTTGCCGACGCTGTGCGATCTGGTCGGGCTGTCGATGGACGAGATCGCGCCCTGGACCGATGGGGAATCGCTGGCAGATGGCGGCGCAAGCCGTGGGCCGGTGGCGATGGAATACGCCGCCGAGGGCAGCATCACGCCCTTGATCGCGCTGGTCGATGGGCAGTGGAAATACACCGCCTGCCCCGCCGATCCCGAACAGCTGTTCGATCTGTCGACCGATCCCGGCGAGCGCAGGAACCTTGCCGGCGACCCGGACCATGCCGAACGGCTGGACCATTTCCGCCAGATGGCGGCCGCGCGGTGGGATTTGCCGGCCTATGACGCCGAGGTGCGCCAGTCGCAGGCCCGGCGCTGGATCGTCTATGAGGCGTTGCGGAACGGGGCCTATTATCCGTGGGACCACCAGCCACTGATGCAGGCATCTGAACGCTATATGCGCAACCATATGGATCTGAACATGCTGGAAGAAGCAAAGCGTTTCCCGCGCGGGGAATGAATGCGCTGGTCACCGCGATGTCATCACGCGCATAAATAAGCGGGGGCCAAACTGGCCCCCGTATTCCGTGTATCGCCGGATCAATCCTCGGACTTGTCGCCGCGCTGGTTCATGAACTGATCGAACTCGGCCTTGTCCTTGGCCTCGCGCAGCTTGCCCAGAAAATCCCGGAATTCGCGGTGTTCATCCTCGAGCCGTTTCAGCGTTTCTTCGCGATAGGCGTCAAAGGCGACATTTCCCGTCGAGGCGGCGTTATAGCGGCGGCTGTGTCCGCGTGTGCTGCATCCCACCATGCGTTTGCTCCAAATCATGTATCCCAGGATGGCCAGTCCGATCGGCCAGAACGCGACGAAGCCAAGGATCATTGCCGCAAGCCAGGCAGGCTTGCCGCGTTCATCCAGCCAATCGCGCGCGCGCCCTATCGGCCCGTTGCCGCGGTGCTGCGGCAGTTGATACCTCCCCGACCAATCTTGCGAAGCACTGTGCATTTTTGTGACCTTTCCATGTTTATGTTAATCACATTTACATAAATGGGTGCGACTGAGCCAGCTTCAAGACGTAGGGTCAAGTTTTTCGAAGAATCAGCTGGGAAACAGTCCCAGACCACGCAGATAGATCAGAACCGCGCTTTCCAGCATCTCTGAGGAAGCGATGGGTGTTCGACCGCCGGGCTTGCCCCGCGAGAACAATTCAACGACGCCGTGGCTGAGCGCCCAGATATGATTGGCGACCATGCGTGCCGGTGGGCGCTCTGCCTCGGGCAGGTCTTCAAACAACGCCTCGGCGGAACGCACCAGAACGCCATGCGCCCGGTCCGAGGCCAGCGCCAGATCAGCATTGCCGGTGACCGAAATACCCGATTCGAACATCGCCATGTAAAAGCCAGGACGCTCGCGCGCAAAATCCAGATAGGTCTGGCCCGTCCGAAGCAGGGCCGCCATCGGGTTGGGCCGGCCACCATTCAGCGATTTCTCAAGCTTGTCCGCGAAGTCTACGAAACCCTGCCGGGCGACCTCTTCCAGCAGATCCTCGCGCCCCTTGAAATGTCGGTAGGGCGCTGCAGCCGATACACCGGCGCGACGGGCGGCCTCAGTCAGGGTAAACGCCTGAGGCCCGACCTCTTCGATCAATATAGCGGTGGCATCGACCAGCGCCTGCCGCAAATTGCCATGGTGATAGGATTTGCGATCAGCCAAGCGGCGGCCCTACATGCCTTCGCCGAAATAATCGGCGACCAGCGCCTGCAATGCGTCCGACAACTGGGCGGCATCGGCACCAGAGGTGGTGACGCTGATGGTCGTGCCGCGTCCAGCGGTCAGCATCAGCAACCCCATGATCGAATCGCCCGAAACGGTCATGCCATCCAGCGTTACCTGCGCCTGCGCATCATGACGCTCGACGCATTCAACGAATTTGGCGCTGGCACGCGCATGCAGTCCCTTGACGTTGATAATGGTCAGATCGCGCGTGATCGGTGCAGTCATGACGCGACGGGCACTGTATACGAGTTGATGTATTTGCGCCCGGCCTCTTCGGCCTTGGCGACGGCCTTGGCGATGGGCTGATTGCGCGACTTGGCCAGTGCCAGCAGCATCGGCATATTGGCACCATAGATGATCGTGCGGTCCTGCAAGGCGCAGGCAGGCAGCGCCAGATTGGCGGGCGAACTGCCGATCAGATCGACCACCACGACGACACCGTCGCCGGTGTCCACGGCATTGGCGGCCTCCATGATCTCGGCCTTCTTTTCGGCGCGATCATGCTCTGCCTCGAATGTGACGGCCCTGATGCCGACCTGTGGCCCCACGACATGTTCGACGGCGGACAGGTATTCCCGCGCCAAACCACCATGAGCCACGATGACTATTCCAATCAATCCGTACCACCAACGCAATCGAACCGGGTCACGCTTCGCCCTGCCCGGCCGAGGCCGATTCGCTTGCAGGTGCCGGCGCCGAACCTCGGCGTTCAAGTTCCCTATGCCTTTTTGACACCCGCCACCCGGCATTCGCAAGCGCCTCGGCCATGTTTTCGACCAATGTGACGGAACGGTGTTGCCCTCCGGTACACCCAAAGCCGATTGCCAGATGCGTCTTGCCCTCTTCCAGATGTGCAGGAAGGGTGAATTCAATCAGGGCGCGAACGCGTTCGAAGAACTCGGCATAGCGTGCATCGGCCATGACGTGATCGCGGACCGCGACGTCGCGCCCATCCAATGGCCGCAATTCCGGCTGCCAATGCGGGTTGGCCAGAAAACGGCAGTCAAAGATGACATCGACCCCGCGCGGCACGCCCCTTTTGTAGGAAAAGGACTGCACCGAAACCGTCAGGCGCGTATTCTCATCCGAGGCAAACCAGCGCGCCAATTCTTCCTTGAGGTCATGCGGCGACAGATCGCTTGTATCCAGCAGCACGTCTGCGCGCACGCGAATGGGCGCCAGCAGATCAATTTCCGCCGTGACGCCGTCCAATGGCGCACCATCAACGGACAAAGGATGCCGGCGGCGGGTCTCGTTGTAGCGGCGCACCAGAGTGCCGGGCGCGCAGTCGAGATACAGAATTTCAGGGGCAAAGTCCGGGTTGCGCGTCAGCGCGTCGATCAACTCGATCACATTCGATGCCGAAAAATCGCGGTTTCGCACATCCAGACCCAACGCCAATGGCACCGGGCGGACAGGTCCGTCAAGAAGACGCGGGATCATCGACAGCGGCAGATTGTCGATCGCCTCGAAACCCAGATCTTCCAGCACGTTAATGGCCGTGGATCGTCCCGCACCCGAGGGTCCTGTGACCAGAACCAGCCTCTGCGCACCCTCGTTCCGGCAGTCACCTGTCAGGTCGGGGGTCAGGGGGTCGGTCTTGGTCATGTCACTCCTTTGCATCATCGGCTTTGCAGCCACTCAGGCCCGACGGCCTCCTATCAGCAGTTGCCGCAGCGCAGCACCAAGATGAGGCCGGTAAGTTGCTTTGACAAGAGGCAGCGATACGCCCGCAATTTCAGTCACTCGGAAGGGCGGCAAACGCTGATCGTCGTGATCACCCAGTTGAACCACCAGGGCCAGCGTCGCCGGACCTGCGGGCTCGGCCGACAGTATGCCGATGCCGCGCGCCTCTATCTGCCCTCTTATTGCGTCAGGCGCCTCGGCCAACAGCTCTGATCCGTTGCGTCTCACGAGGGTCCAGTCATCGCTGATCAGTTCTGCCCCCATCGCCATGAGATCGAGCGCCAGCGAGGACTTGCCCGCCCCCGACGATCCGGTGATCAACACACCCTGCCCCGCCAGCAAAACGCTGCTACCGCGAACCCGCCTGCCCGAATCAGCTGACATTCTCGCCCGCCAGGCCACGTCCCCGATCCGTCCGACACGCTGGAATGAGACAGAAAAATGAAATGATGGCGATAACATATGGTGTTTGCGCTAACTGACTGGTTGCCAAGACTTTCTTCATAAACGCTCCATGTTATAGCGACCGAAGCGGACCCAGGAACCGCCTTATCACAGTTGCACGGAGCCAAGCACAGATGACCACGCGCGTGAACCCGAATTGTCGACTTGAGGATCAGGGAATCGAAGGGCTGGGACGGGTCTATTACAACCTGCTTGAACCCGCGTTGATGAACGAGGCCATCGCCCGCGGCGAAGGCCAACTGGGCCTTGGCGGCACCTTTCTGGTGCAAACCGGCAAGCATACCGGCCGCTCACCCAAAGACAAGTTCGTCGTCCGCACGGCCGATGTCGAAGACAGTATCTGGTGGGAAAACAACGCACCGATGACGCCCGAAGCCTTTGACCTGCTGCATCAGGACATGTTGGCCCATATGAAAGGCGGCGACTATTTCGTGCAGGACCTGTTCGGTGGCGCCGATCCGGAATTGCGGCTTGATGTGCGTGTGGTGACCGAGATGGCCTGGCACGGGCTGTTCATCCGTCACCTGCTGCGTCGCCCCGCAGCGCAAGAGCTGGCAAGCTTTGTCCCCGAATTCACCATCATCAACTGCCCCGGCTTCAAGGCCGATCCGGCCCGCCACGGCACCCGCAGCGAAACCGTGATCGCCCTCAATTTCGAGAAAAAGCTCATCCTGATCGGCAATACCGCCTATGCGGGCGAGAACAAGAAATCGGTCTTTACGCTGCTGAACTATCTGCTGCCCGCAAAAGGCGTCATGCCCATGCATTGCAGCGCCAATCACGCGCCCGACGATGCAGACGACGTCGCCATCTTCTTTGGCCTCAGCGGTACCGGCAAGACCACGCTGTCTGCCGAACCGTCACGCGTGCTGATCGGCGATGATGAACATGGCTGGTCAGATCGCGGCATCTTCAACTTCGAAGGCGGCTGCTACGCCAAGACCATCAACCTGTCGCCCAAGGCCGAGCCCGAGATCTTTGCCACCACCACGCGCTTTGGCACGGTCATCGAAAACATGGTTCACAACCAGGAAACGCTGGAACTGGATTTCGAGGATAACTCGATCACCGATAACATGCGCTGCGCCTATCCGCTGGAGGCAATCTCGAACGCCTCGGAGACCAGCATCGGCGGCAATCCGAAGAACGTGATCATGCTGACCTGCGACGCATATGGCGTGTTGCCGCCCATTGCGCGGCTGACACCGGCTCAGGCCATGTATCACTTCCTGTCCGGCTTTACCTCGAAAACGCCAGGGACCGAGGTTGGCGTGACCGAGCCGATCCCGACCTTCTCTACCTGTTTCGGTGCGCCCTTCATGCCGCGCCGCCCCGAGGAATACGGCAGGCTGCTGCAGGAAAAGATCGCGCAGACAGGCGCGACTTGCTGGTTGGTCAACACCGGCTGGACCGGCGGCGCATATGGCACCGGCTCGCGCATGCCGATCGTGGCCACACGCGCCCTGTTGTCGGCGGCACTGGATGGCAGCCTCAACGACGCGCAGTTCCGCCGCGATCCGAACTTCGGCTTTGATGTTCCGGTCAGCGTGCCGGGTGTCTCGGATGTGCTGCTGGACCCGCGCCGGACCTGGGCTGATCCCGAAGCCTATGACCGGCAGGCCGAAAAGCTGGTGCAGATGTTCAGCGACAATTTCGAGCAATACCTGCCCGGTATCGACGACGACGTTCGCGCTGCCGCCATCGGCTGATCGCCCCAGCCCAAAGAAAACCAAAACCCGCGCCACCGCGCGGGTTTTTTGTCACGTCGGGCGGCCTTGGCCGCCCGTCATTGTGCCAAACACTCAGACACCCAGACAATAACGCATGATCGCCTTCTGCGCGTGCAGACGGTTCTCGGCCTCGTCGAAAATAACCGAATGCGGGCCGTCCATGACTGCGCTGGTTGCCTCGTCATCGCGATGCGCAGGCAGGCAATGCATAAACAGCGCATCGGGCTTGGCCCGCGCCATCAGCGCCTCGTTTACCTGATAGCCGCGCAACTGGTTGTGCCGACGTTCGCGGGCGGATTGTGGATCGTGCATACTGACCCAGGTGTCGGTGACGACCAGATCGGCCCCGTCAACGGCCTTGGCCGGGTCACGCTCGATGGTGACAGGATGGCCCTTGCCTGCAGCATAATCCATCCAGACATTTTCCGGATCCAGCGTCTCGGGGCCGGTAAAGGTCAGGTCAAAGCCGAACTGCCCGGCTGCGTGGGCGAAGCTGGCAAAGACATTGTTCCCGTCGCCCGACCAGACGACCTTTTTGCCGGCAATAGGACCGCGATGTTCCTCGAAGGTCATGATATCAGCCATGATCTGGCAGGGATGGGTCCGGTTGGTCAGCCCGTTGATAACAGGCACCGTCGCATGCTCGGCCATATCCAGCAGGGTCTGTTCTTCAAAGGTGCGGATCATGATCAGATCGACATAGCGCGACAGCACGCGCGCGGTATCGGCGATGGTCTCGCCATGGCCCAACTGCATCTCGGAGCCTGACAGCACCATGGTCTGCCCGCCCATCTGGCGCACACCGACATCAAAGCTGACGCGGGTACGGGTCGAGGGCTTTTCAAAGATCAGTGCCACCATCTGCCCGGCCAGCACCTGATCATCATCCGGCGTCCCCTTTGGGCGACCGTTGCGCGCGGTTTTGATGGCGCGGGCTTTGTCGATGATGGCGCGCAGATCGGCCTGATCGGTTTTGTGAATATCAAGGAAGTGTTTCATCTGATGGGCTTTCTTCTGTTACGGCCAGCAAGCCGCGTTCGTGCGCCGGGGTCAAGGGGGCGCTGCCTCCGTCGCGCTGTCGCGCGCCTCCCCCGGGATATTTTCATGAAAAAGAAAGCATCATCGGTGGCGGGTCATGATGCGGGCGGGTTCGCCGTCTTCATTCGGAACGACTCTGGTTCCCTGAAAGCCGGCCTTCTCATAGGCGCGAATGGCGCGCAGGTTTGCGGGATCGGGGTCAATGATCAGCGCCGGCGCGCGCTCAAGCAGGTGTTCGGCCACTGCATTCAGCCATTCGCCGCCATGGCCCATGCCATCAGGGCCAGAAAAGACGTCGACGGCGATGGTGCCATCGGGCGTGCCGGCCGCATCGTAATGCGGCTCGTTCCAATGTGCAGCGACTGAGTGCTGGACATAGGCAACCGGTTGGTTTTCGCGCAGGACAATGAGCAGATGCATCGCCGGATCATCCAACGCCTCGCCCAGGCTTGCGATCTGTTGGTCCGTGTCTTTCCACCATTCAGCGACGGCGGGCTGGCGCAACCAACCCGCCAGCATCGGAAAATCATCCCGTGTGACTGGCCTGAATCCGTATTTAGCCATCGTCCAGCGCCTCTGGATCGTTGGATAGCTCAATCGGCTGGCCGTGCGGCGTTGCGCGGGCGGCGCGTTGCCAGGATGCGGCCAGTGCTGCGATCTGTTCGCCCCCGGCCACATCGCGCTCGGCAAGGATGGTTTGCAAGGTGGCCAGCCAGTCTTCGAAGTAGTCGCCCTTGGCCGCGCGCGCCTGACCAAAGGCTGTTGACCAGTCGGACCAGTCCAGCCAACCGGCCTCATTCAGCGCCACCGTCAGCGCGAACAACTGAGCCTGCCATGGTTCGTCAAAGGGTTGTTCAGGCGTGTTCAAGATAGCTTTCCCATGCGTCGATGGTGACGGAACTGCCCGGTTCAGCCGCCCCGCCCCATAGTTCGGCCCCTTGAAAGCGGACGGAATACAGGTGCTGCGGCGCCTCTCCGTTTCCGTGGGCATTGCTGTCGGGGAAGATAAACCCCCCGCGCGTTGCCACCACGCGACCCAGATGCCCACGAACATATCCCGGCAGGCGCGTATGCCCGTTTGGCTGCAGGTTCAGCGCCCGCACAGCGTCACCGACGCCAAAGCGTGGCGCAGTTTCGATCGCGCGATCAGTTGGGCCGCCGCGTGCAAGAACCGCGTCGACCGCATCCGCGGGCATCCGACGAGGGTGGGCAGGCGCGGTTTGCGCGTCACCGCTGGCCAGTTCCTCGGGTGTGATAAAGCCATGCCGTTGCAGCAGCACTTCAAGCGCGCGGGTCCAGATTTCGTAGTAAGACGTTCCCAGATAGATCGGCCATGGCAGGCTTTCGCGCGCATGGCGGCTTTCGTCGATGTTCCAGGCCCCAAGCACGCCAGCTGCCAATGTCAGACCAAGGGCGCGTTCTTCCCATTCTGCGTGAAAAATCGGCTCTTCCGCCTCAGGCGCGATTGCCCCGAAGCCCATCTTGCCGCCAAGATCATGCGGGCCGTTCATGGCTTGCCACCCGGCGTCAAAGCCAGCCCCGTGCCGATCATCGAATCGCGGCTGACAAGGTCGGCCAGTTCGTCGGCCGACCAGCCCTCGGTCCCATCCGGGCGCATCGGCACGACGAGATAGCGCAGTTCGGCGGTCGAATCCCAAACCTGTACGTCTGTGCCTTTATCCAAGGTCACGCCGAATTCCGCCAGCACTGCCCGAGGTTCACGCACCGCGCGGGACCGATAAGCGGGCGACTTGTACCAGACCGGCGGAAGGCCCAGCACCGACCACGGATAGCAGGAACACAACGTGCAAACGACCATGTGATGTGTTTCAGGCGTGTTGAAGAGCGCCTGCATATGTTCGCCCTGACGCCCGACAAAGCCCATTTCGGCAATGGCGGCGGTCGCGTCATCGCGCAGGCGGCGGGCGAAATCAGGGTCGTTCCAGGCACGCGCGACGACGGCGGCGCCATTTTTGGGGCCGACCTTGTTCTGATAGGTGTCGATGATGCGGTCCACGGCAGCAGGATCGATCAGCCCTTTTTTGGTCAGAATGGTTTCCAACGCGCGGACCCGGGCGGTCATCTCGTCCAGATCGCTGCCATCACCCTGGTCATGATCGTGGTCGTGCATCGCCTATTCTCCTGAAAGACTGGCCGCTGCCTTGTCCAGCCGCGCGACCGCCTCGGCAATATCTTCGTCGCTGATATTCAGCGGCGGAAGCAAGCGCAGGACATTGTCGGCTGCGGGTATGGTCAGGATTTGCTGGTCGTAGCCGGCATTGACCAGTTCGGTCGGCGCGATCTTGCATTTCAGGCCGATCATCAACCCCTGGCCGCGCACACTGTCGAACAGATCGGGATGCGCCGCGATCAGACCTTCCAGTTTTTGCCGCAGCAGGCTGGCTTTGCGATTCACCTCGGCCAGAAATTCCGGGTCGGCCACGATCTGCATCACCCGCGCGCCGATGGCGCAGCCCAAGGGGTTACCGCCATAGGTCGAACCGTGCGTGCCCGCGACCATGCCGGCTGCCGCGTCCTCGGTCGCCAGCACAGCGCCCAGGGGGAAGCCACCGCCGATGCCTTTGGCGACCATCATGATATCGGGCGTGATGCCTGCATATTCATGCGCAAACAGCCGTCCGGTTCGACCCATCCCTGATTGCACCTCGTCGAGGATCAGCAGCGCACCGGTCTTGTCGCAGAGCGCACGGATCTCGCCCAGTTCGTCGTCGGACAGGGGACGAATGCCGCCCTCGCCCTGAATGGGCTCGATCATCACGGCACAGGTCTTGTCGCTGATCGCATCCCGCAAGGCCGGAATATCGCCAAAGGGCAATTGCCGGAAACCGGGCATCAGCGGGCCAAAGCCCTTGATCATCTTCTCGGATCCCGCAGCCGCTATGGCACCGGTTGAGCGCCCATGAAACGCGCCGTCAAATGTCAGGATTTCGGTCCGGTCAGGATTGCCCTCGAAATCCCAGTATTTGCGGGCCATCTTGATCGCAAGTTCGGCAGCCTCGGTGCCGGAATTGGTGAAAAAGACCGTGTCGGCAAAGGTCGCATCGACCAGCAGATCGGCAAGCCGCTGCTGGTCGGGGATCTGATACAGGTTGGAGACATGCCAGATCTTGCCCGCCTGTTCCGTCAGCGTGGCGACCAGTTCGGGATGCGCGTGGCCCAGCACGTTCACTGCGATACCTGCGCCAAGATCCAGATATCGGGTGCCATCGGTGGTGATGGCCCAGCTGCCCTCGCCCCTCTCGAAAGACAGCGGCGCACGGTTATAGGTCGGCAAAACATGCGAAATCATGGCAGATTCCCTTGGCGTGATACAGATTGTAAAGGCAGGCGTGATCGAGCGTTGAATTTCAACGTCGGGGACGGGCAATCATGTTGGTCCGGTCGATCATGCAGATCGGCATAGCGCCAAATCACCGTCCGCGCAATCACGCTTTCATCCGATAGCCGGATTTCAGCCAGCGCCACACGATGAACAGCACCACGCCTGCGCAAAACGTGCACACCAGCAGACCGCGCACGGGCGGTGCGTCGCTGACCCCGGCAAAGCCATAGCGCGCACCGTCGATCAGATAGAAGATCGGATTCCAGTGCGACAGCGTGCGGAACGGTTCTGGCAGAGCCTCGACCGAATAAAACGTGCCGGACAGGAACGACAGCGGCGCGATGATAAAATTGTTGATCGCTGCCATCTGGTCGAATTTCTGCGCCATGATCGCGGCCAGAATACCCAATCCGCCCATCAGCAGCGCCCCCAGAAGTACGAAAGCCAGCACCCATAGCGGATGCGCTATGCTCTGCCCGATGACCAGTGCCATCCCGATCGAGATGACCACCGCGACCAGGCCGGCACGCACAACGGCACCGGCCAGATAGCCGGCCAGCAACTCTGTCGCGGATAGCGGCGGCATCAGCGTGTCGATGATATTGCCCTGCATCTTTGCCGATATGATCGAGGATGACGTATTGGCGAATGCGTTCTGAATAACGGTCATCATCAGAATGCCCGGCCCGATAAAGGCCAGATAGGGTACACCCATGATCTGCTGGTCACCCCGCCCCAACGCGACGGAAAACACCGTGATGAACAGCCCCGCCGTCATCAGTGGCGCAAAGATGGTCTGCTGCCACACGGCCATGAAGCGCATGATCTCGCGGTGCGCCAGCGTGTACATGCCCAACCAGTTGATGCGCCCGAAACGGCGGACGCCCAGGCCTTTTGCTGCGTCGCTTCTGCTATCTGCCATCTTCCAGTCCTTGAACTCGTCGCCCCCAGGGGCTATTTCTCGGCATCCCGTTATTGGCGGGGGAATTCACGGGTTTCAAGATGTGGCGGGGATACGCCCTGCCGGAAAGGCAACGATGTCCTGGACGGATGAGCGCGTCGAGACGCTAAAACGCATGTGGGGCGAAGGCCAGTCGGCCAGCGCCATCGCCAAGGAACTGGGCGGCGTCACCCGCAATGCCGTGATTGGCAAGGTACATCGCCTTGGCCTGTCGAACCGCAATGAAGAGGCCGAGGCCGCGCCCGCCAAGGCCGCGCCGCCAACCGCGTCGCCTGCGCCCGAGGCCGCCAAGAAACCGGCCAAGAAGGCCGAGCCCAAACCCGCGCCCAAAGCCGAAACGGCGGAAAAGCCCAAGGTCGAAGAGGAAGAGCCCTCGACGCAGCCGGCCTTTACCCCTGTCGCACGTCGCCCGATTGTTCCGGCCGGTCAACCGCTACCACCGCAGCCCTCGGCCAATGAAATCAGCCCCGAGGCGCTGGCATCGGTGCGCGAAGTCGAGAAAAAGGCGCGCAAGCTGTCCCTGATGGATCTGACCGAACGCACCTGCAAATGGCCCATCGGCGATCCCGCGACCGAAAAGTTCTGGTTCTGTGGTCTGCCCAGCCAGCAGGGGAAACCCTATTGCGAGGCCCATACCGGCGTCGCCTTCCAGCCCATGAGCTCGCGCCGCGACCGGCGGCGCTGACGCTTGCCCGACAGGCCCGGCGGATTTCCCAAACTGGCAGCACTGGCGGTAACGCTGGTGGATGATCAGGTCTTGCTTGTGCGTCGCCGCAACCCGCCCGATGCCGGGCTGTGGGGCTTTCCCGGCGGGCATGTCGAGCCGGGTGAGACCGCGCTGGCCGCCGCAATCCGTGAATTGGCCGAGGAAACCGGCGTGATCGCGCGGGCGGTCGGCTATCTGGACAATGTCGATGTCATCATCCGCGACCCGTCGGGGGGTCTGAGCCATCATTTTCTGCTGGCCGCGGTGTTTTGCGACTATGTGTCCGGCGATCCGGTCGCAGGTGATGACGCGCTAGAGGCCGCGTGGATCGCCGTCACCGACGTGCTGGCCGGGCGCGTCGCCATCTCGGCCAGTGTGGATCAGCTGCTGCGCCGCGCGCTGACCCACATTTCCGACCATCAATAAGCGGCGCTGCCGGTTCCGGCCGGCAAGGCACCATAGGGCAGCCAGATGGTCTTGGTCTGCGTGGCGTGGCGCAGGAATTCGCGCCCCTGTGCCTGCGGTCCGGTCCAATTGCGGTTCACGGGTGACCAGACGGGCTTCAGATTTCCGCCCGCCGCCTGCTCGATCACTCGCAGCTGTTCGGCCCCGCCGACATACCACATGGCTGCGACCTCATCATGGGCAGCCAGAACCTTGGCCAGTTCGTCCTTTGGCCCGGTCACGATATTGACCACACCGCCCGGCAGATCCGAGGTATCGAACACCTGATACAGGTCCAGCACCGGCAGCGGATCGTCCTGCGCGGCGATCACCACAACACGGTTTCCCATCGCAATCGCCGGCATGACCAGTGACATAAAGCCCGCCAGTGGCTGCGCATTCGGGCAAGCGATGCCCATGACGCCATAAGGCTCGGGGATCACATTCACCAGATGCGCGGGTTTGGTCTGCACGTTCCGGCCATCGAACTTGTCGGCCCAGGCAGCATAATGAAACGCGCGATCAATCGCGGCATCGACCTCGGACCGGTTGGAGCGTTTGGCGAATTCATCGGCGCGGGCGGCAAGGTTTTCGGCGATGTAATACAGCACCTGCGCGCGGGCATGACCGCCCATGCCGCCCCATTTTCCGGCCTTGGCCGCGGCCTCGACCGCGTTGCGGATATCCTTGCGGTTGCCCAACGGGGCCAGCCCCCCGGGGACCGCATAATTGGCGCCGCCATCGGGACGCTTTTGCGCGCCACCGATATACAGCTTGGCCGTGCGGTCGATCCCGCCGCCCTTGCCTTCGCCGCCAGGTGCGGCCTGCGGGGTCTGAGGCGCAGGTTCGTTCTTGGTCTTGACCTTGGGACCGGCCAGATAATCCAGCATCCCGGCAACGCCGCCCTCGCGGCCAAAACCGCTTTCGCGGTAGCCGCCAAAGGGTGCAGCCGCGTCGAACATATTGGCGCAGTTGATCCAGATCACGCCGGCCTTGATCCGCGACGCCAGATCGGTGGCAACGGTCGCGCTTTCCGACCAGACCGAACCGGCCAGACCGTAGCGCGTGTTATTGGCCAACTCGACCGCCTCATCCGCTGTGCGGAAGGTAGACAAGGTGGCGATGGGGCCAAAGATTTCCTGCTCCATCCCCGGATTGGCCGGGGCGATGTTTCGCAGGTAACCCGGCGCGATAAAGCAGCCCTCGCCCGGCTGACCGCCAACCAGTTCCGCGCCCGCATCGGTCGCGGCCCTGCAGATCGCCTGAATGCGATCCTTTTGAACAGGGTCGACAATCGCGCCGACATCCGTGGATTTGTCCAAAGGCAGTCCGACGCGGAGCTTGTCCATGCGCGCGGCCAGCAGCGTCTCAAAGCGCTCTGCCACCGCCTCGGCCACAAGGATACGCGATCCGGCACAGCAGACCTGACCCTGATTGAACCAGATCGAATCGACCACGCCCTCGACCGCGGCATCTAGATCGGCGTCGTCCATCACGACAAAGGGCGACTTGCCGCCCAGTTCAAGTGTCAGCTTCTTGCCGGTTCCGGCCAGTGTTTCGGCAATCGCGCGGCCAACCTCGGTCGAGCCGGTAAAGGCGATCTTGTCGACCTCGGCCTCGACAATCGCGGCCCCTGTCGCACCGTCGCCTGTCACGATGTTGACCACCCCGTCTGGCAGCCCCACCTCGGCGCAGATCTCGGCAAAGGCAAGCGCGGTCAGCGAGGTGTATTCCGCAGGTTTCAGCACAACGGTATTGCCCGCCGCCAGCGCAGGCGCGATCTTCCAGGCCATCATCAGCAGCGGAAAATTCCACGGGATGATCTGACCGCAGACGCCAAGCGGCGTGTGATCGGGGAATTCCTCGTCACGCAACTCGGCCCAGCCTGCATGATGATAAAAATGCCGTGCGACCAGGGGGATATCGATATCGCGGGATTCGCGGATCGGCTTGCCATTGTCCAGCGTTTCCAGCACCGACAAAAAGCGTTCCCGTTTCTGCACATGCCGCGCGATGGCATAAAGGTACCGCGCCCGTTCGCTGCCGGACAGCTTGGCCCAGCCATTCTGCGCCTTCTTGGCCGCGCGCACGGCGTCGGCCACATCCTCGGGTGTACCCTGGGTGATCTGGGCCAGCTTGTCGCCGGTTGCGGGATCAGCACTTGCGAAGGTCTGGCCAGGTTTGGTGAACTTGCCGTTGATGAAATGCCCAAACGGGCCTCGCCTGGTCAGCCAGTCGCGCACAGCGCTGCTGTCCTCCACCGAAGGGCCGTATTCCATGCTGTCCATGATATCGGTCACTGTCGACATGTTCCCCTCAGGCGATGGCTTGGCGATGGGCGCTGGCATAGCGGCCCGTCACGTGATGGCTGATCTGGCGTTCGATATCGCCCAGCAGGCTGCTGGCGCCAATGCGGAACAGGTCGGGCCTTAGCCAATCCGTGCCCAGTTCCTCTTTCATCAGCACCTGCCAGCTGATCGCATCCTTGGCGGTGCGCAACCCCCCGGCGGGCTTGAAGCCGACGGCATTGCCCGACTGGGTCTGATAATCGCGGATGGCGCGGCACATGATCAGGCTGACCGGCAGCGTGGCGTTGACGCCCTCTTTGCCGGTCGAGGTCTTGATCCAGTCGCTGCCGGCCTGCATGGCGACATGGCTGGCCTTGGCGACGTTCTCGAAAGATTTAAGATCGCCGGTCGCCAGAATGGCCTTCATCCTGGATGATCCGCAGGCCTCGCGCATGGCACTGATCTCATCGTAAAGCGCGGCCCAGTTGCCTTGCAAGACATGTGCCCGCGTGATGACGATGTCGATTTCGTCGGCGCCCTGATCCACCGCATAGCGGATCTCGGCCAGTCGCAGATCCAGCGGCATCAGCCCGGCTGGAAACCCGGTGGCAACCGAGGCGACCGGCACGCCGGAATTGCCAAGCGCACGCTTGGCCGCCGCAACCATGGTCGGATAGACACAGACTGCCCCGGTCGTCAGCCCCTCAACGCCCAGTTCTTTCAGCAGATCGGGCGCGACAGGCTGCATGGCCTTGGCACACAGGCGGGCCACGCGGTCATCGGTATCGTCACCGGCCAGCGTGGTCAGGTCGATGCAGCGCACCGCGTTCAAAAGCCAGGCGGCCTGCCAGTCTTTCTTGAGACTGCGGCGAACGGGCAGCGTGGCTGCCCGGCGCTCGACCGCTGGCGTGTTGATGCGGATACCCTCGAACCAGTCGGGGCGCAGATCGGTGCCGGGGTTTCGTCTGACTGACATTGCGCCTCTCGAGCCTTGAGTTGACGGGTAAGGTAGCCGCGCGGCTCGATACGAGCAAGCGGGATGGACGTGACGGCACGGCACGGCACGCGCAGGGTCCGTGATGGCCCGCGTAGCTATCCCCGCAAGGGCCGGGCACCCGCCAGCAGATCGGCATTGTCATCATAGACCGCGACGATCCGGTCGATCAGACAGCGGATATGCGGCAAATGCCGGTCGTCGTCATGCATGACCAGATGTTGCTCTTCGGTGAGATCGTCGATGATCGGGCCGGCGCGCGACAAGGCCGGATCACAATCGGCGATCATGCAGGGCATCACCCCTATCCCCGCGCCGGCATTGATCAGCGCATGGACGGTCGCCACCGAATTGGCCCGCACGGCGATGGGAAGATCCTGATCGTGCAGCCAGCGCGCGGCCGGGTGGCGGGCATACACCGGGTCCATCGCGACCCAGTCCAGCAACTCGGGCCGGGGCACCGACCAACTGCGATAGGGAGCAAAGCGCAGCACGCCCAGCTTGCGCGACGCAAGGTTGCCGCCCTCTGCCGGACGATTGCGGATGCCCAGATCGATCTCGCGATGGGCAATATCCAGCACAGCCTCGGAGGTGACGAAGTTCAGACGGAAATTGTCACCCGACCGGCTTAATGCGCCGAACTTGTCGGCCAGAAACATCGCGGTTGCGGTGCCCGCTGACAACCGGATGATCGGGCGGTCGCGCTGCGCCGACAGAAAGTCCTGCACCGGGCGCGCGGCGGCCTGCATTGCGCGAACCTTTTTCAACAGCGCCTGTCCTGCAGGTGTCAGGCTGTAACCGGTCTGCGCGCGTTCGAACAACGCCTGGCCGGTCTGCTGTTCCAGCGCCAGCATTCGCCGCCCCACCGTCGGCGCACTCAGCCCCAAGGCACGGGCCGCGCCCGACAGGCCGCCAGCCTCGGCGACATGGAAAAACACGTGCAGATCGTCCCAGCCAACATCTTTCATAGATGAAAAGCACCTTGCGTTCAGCGGCGGTTTTTTACCGCCGAATACAGGCTATCTTGTCACTGAAGAAAAAGAAAGGACCTGACCATGCTGCCAATCATCCCGCCTCAGCAGCCCATCGAGATACGCGAAGAAGACTATTATGCGCTGTCAGGCCATGCCGGCTGGTTGGCAAGCATGGCGCAACTCATGGCCTATTTTCGCGGCTTGCCACGCCATGTATCCATCCATCCCGACATCCGCCCCTTGGCATCGGAGGCTTCCGATACGACGCGGTCGCGGGCGGCATCGGCGCTGGCCGACGCGTCGTCCCAAGCCTGATCAACGCGGGCGACCGTCGGGTCGATGGTGCGCTGGCGAAACTGCGCCCACATGCGCCAGAACAGCAACAGCAACAAGAGCAGCAGCGCACTGGCAATCACCGCGCCCCAGTTGCGCGGGTGGTCATTCGGCCCCGCAACGGTGTCGATCGAAATCGCGTTGGGGTAAACAGACAGCCACGGCAGCCGCCACCCATAGGCGGTGATGCTGACCCATTGCGGATCCGCCGATGTGGACCTGAGATTGGTCGCCTCGGCATGCAGGTTCGCGCTGTCATATTTGAAATAGGGCGGCCAGATCCAGCCGGTATCCTCATTGCGATAGACAAACACCTTTTCGTTCGGCCGCACCGTCTCGATAAAGCGGATGTCGCGCTGGCCCTGCGCGTTCTCGACCGTGCCGGTATCGTCGCTGGCGTAAAAGATGCTGTTGGACGGGCTGATATAGGTCAGCCTGTTATAGGTGTTGGTAATGCGGACCGTGTTCTTGGAGGGCAGCGTATAGTCCAGAAAGCCATAGACGAAGACGCCCAGAAGAACCCCAAAGACGACCTTGATATAATGCATCTGCGGCCCCTTACTGCCAGTTGACCCAATAAACGATCCCCATGATCGTCGCGGTCGGAATGATAAAGACAAGCCACAGCAGCCGGCCTTTCAGGCTTTTGTCGAAACCGACCATTGACCTGCGAACAAACTCGTCACGGGCGGGGTTGTTCCCAACCTGATCGGGATGACGGCTGGCCCATTCGTTTTCCAGCGCCTCGCGCCGCAAAGAGCGCAGGTAAAGCCGGATCAAAAGGTAAAAAGCCACCTCAAGCAGCAGAACCAGTAACAGCAATCGAAACAAAGCGATCAAATGTCAGCCTCCCCAAGGGCCTTTGATGTCCGGAACGGCGGCCGCTTCGCTGAGGCTAGCACGCGACGCCCCCCAGGGACCAGCCGCCGGCGCGGATGCCGGTTCGGTCATACCCGGCTCGCCGCCAAAGAGCGCGTCACGGGTGCCCTGCTTGTCGATCTGATACTCGCGGGCCAGGAAATTGGCGACATATTCGCGCTTTTTATCATCCCAGGTCTGATACAGCCGGTAGAACAGCGGCTTGTGGGTGATGAACATCTGCCGCACGTCGTCTGGCGACAACTCGCTGAGCAACCGATTGACCAGATCGCGCGCGGGGCCGGGCGTGGCGCGAACGGCGTAGAAATAGGCGGGATCGCCACTGTCGATCACCGGCCAGTCGCCGCCCTGCTCGGCATAGCGCAGCAGCGCGGCGAGCCCGCGTATCTCGGGCGGTAACTGATTGCCCATCCGCGCCCCCGCGCGGCGCAACTCGGCCCGGCTGGCATTGCCGGTGTCGATACCCAACCGGGTCGCCGCATCGACAAGGATGAAATCGATCTTCTGGCGCAGGATCGGCGCGGCATCGGCACCACGCGCCGCGATGATCGGCTCGGCCAGCGCATTGCGGGCAAGCCAGGCGGCGATCTTGTTGCGGTCGTCAAGCGTCAGGGTCAGCTTGCCCGGCACATCGACCTGCTGCGCCGGATCCGCAAAGATCATCGCCGGCTCACGAGCCGAGCGGATCACATAAACGCCGCCGAAATCCGACGTCCAGAAGTCGGGCACCTCGAATTCGGTATGCTGCAGATCGACGGGGTGGCGCAGAACATCGCCGGTTTTCTGCGCCTGTTCGATCATGCGCGCGATCAGAACATCATCATACCAGCCATCGGGCTCATTGCGGAACCGGTCAATCAGCGCGGTCAGCTGATCGGCCTCGGCGACATGGTTGCCGGTGGTGTCGGCGCTGATGCTCAGGCGGCTGATGTTCAGCAGATCGGCGGGACTGCTGACCTGCCAGACCTGATCGTCAACCTCGCCCACGACGGCATCGCGCGCGGTCAGGCTGAAAAGCTGGCTTTCATTCTCGGCGATAAAACCCTGCAACACATCGCGCAGCACCGACAGATCGGCATTCAGCATCGGCGCGGTCTTCTGCTCGGTGGTCAGCAGGATGAACTGCCGATTGCCGCCATCGGGGCGCAGATAGTCCATATCGCCCAGCTCATCCCCGATCTCGGGGGAATAGCCCGACAGGTCGATATGGAACTCCGCCTGCGCGGTTTCCTTGCCGGTGATCTTCTTCAGCGCCCGATTATAGAGGCTGACCCAAGCGCCCGAGTTCACCCGGATCAGGTTGCCGAACATCAGGCCCTTTTCGATGAGGCGTTCCATATTGGTTCTCCTATATCCGGCAGAGGGCAGCGCCCGACCGAGGGTGTACGCTGGCGGCGGTTGAGGCTTGGCGGTTTATGGTGCCAGCTTCCGCTGAACGGCTGCGCGGTACTTGGCATCGACAAAGCGTCCGCCCGGGGGGCGGTCGGACGCTGCCCGGGCCGCTGGCGCGGCTGTTCCGGGCGGGGGCGTGCCGTGCCTTCAAGGGTCCACTCAAAGCTTTGCTCTCACGGCTGTCCCTGACGCCACAAGCATGACCATATTGCCCGCACCCGAAAGTTCGACATAGTCGAGATCGACGCCCACAACTGCGTTTGCGCCCACAGCATGTGCCTCCCGCTTCAGTTCCAGGAGGGCCATGCGGCGAGCGTCGCGCATCGTGTTTTGAATGGCTTTCGAACGTCCCCCAACGATGTCACGGGCACTCGTAAAAAGGTCTCGAAAGATGTTCATACCGTAAGCGCACTCAGCGGTGACGATCTCTATGCGTTCGAAGATTTCCAAGTTAGTGCCGCATTCGGTTGTCAAAATGATATTGTTTATCTCCGAATTCGTCTCATTGGGACCGCTAATCGTTTCGTCAGACTCGCCAACCAATTGGGCGCTCTTACATTGGCTGCAACTGTCGCCAACTTTACCGAAGAACCCCATATCTCTGCCGCATTCTCTGCATACTGGCATCGGCTTTCTCGCTTCTGTATATAATTTAGTGAGCCATCACAGGCTCTGCTCACCCCCGCCCCCCATACCGCTTCTGCGCTTCGGCCATCCGCTCCATCCCGCGCACGGTTTCTGCGATAGCGGCTTCGTCCGCGCTGTCGGAATAGCGCCATTCGCTGTCGGCGTAGCGGTTGATTTCCTGCACCACCATCTCGGTCGTGATCGGCTGGCGCAGGGCAGAGATCATCTCCAGCTTGCGGTCATAGGGTTGGTGCATGAACGCCTCGGGCGTTTCGAACCACTCGTCGGGCATGTCGAAATCCATCGCGCGGGCTTTGACAGCGTCGGTGATGTTCTTGACCGCACGGCCGGTAAAGCGCGGCTCGGCCTCGGCGATTGCGTAAAGATAGCTGCCCAGTTCGGCCAGATCGGTCAGTTCGCCATATTGGCCGGTCACGTCGCTGAAAACTTTTTCCAGACCAGCCTCATGCGGACGGGAATGGCCCGCATAGCTGTCGGCGACGGCCTTCTTCATCGCCTGCGCTTTCATCAGATCGTGCTGGCCCACGGGGATATCGTGACGCTTGCCCAGCAGCAGGGCCAGGATGTCGATGTAATCGTCCCGCGTCTTGGGGCCGTCGATCAGGAACCGCGCGCTGGCACGCTGGCGCAGGGCGTCGTCGATGCTTTCGGCGTGGTTGGAAAACATGCCAAAGCTGCAATTGCCGCGCACAACGGTGCTGGCACCCGAAAACGCCTCCATCAGCACGGCGGTGATTTCCTGCTGGCCGGCGGATGACTGACGGTCGCCGCGCTTGCCGGCGATCTGATCGATATCGTCGATGGTGCCGAAGCCGATCACCGAGGGATCGATGATGCCGTCGATAAAGGCACGCGCGTTCTGCCCCGATTTGCCCTGATAGCTGTCGATATTGTCCACCGACAGGTTGGCATAGCGGAACGGATAGCCGCCGATCTGGCAGTAATCGTTCAGCATCCCGGCCATCATCTGGATCAGCGTCGTCTTGCCGGTGCCGGGGCGGCCGTCGCCAAGAAACGTAAAGACAAAGCCGCCCAGTTCGACGAACGGGTTCATCCGGCGGTCGAAATCATAGCCCACCATCATCCGCGCCAGCCTCATCGCCTGATGCTTGGCGATGGCGTTGCCCACCACCTCTTCGGGTTTCTTGAAGCTCATGGTCAGCGGCTTGCCGCGGGCCTTGGTTGCAGGCTGAAAACCGGCGATGGGGAAATCATCGGCGGCCACGCGCCAGCTGCCGCCCGTGAACGCGCCGGTGCGCGGGGCAGTTTCGGCGCGGGCCTGAACGGCGGCAGACAGTGCCTCGGCAGAGGCAATCACGGTGGCAATCAGCGTCTTGTCGTCGGTTGCCCGCGATACGTTCTGATCCAGTTCCCACAGCGCGCCCTGCAGCGCGGTCAGCGGATTGTCGGTCAGGATCTCGTCACTGGTAATGCCCTCGACCGTTTCCGGCCCCGCATGTTCGGCCAGCAGAAAAGCGGTCGCATTGGCAAAGACCGACAGCGCGGCCAGCGATTCCACGGCCAGCAATTCGCCGAACTCAGTGCGGTGGTCGGCGGGCAAGCGGCCCTCCAGATTGGCGCGTTTCAGTTCTGCCGCGCCCGAACGCGCTGCGATTTCATCCGTGACGGCCAGCCCGATCGCAATGGCGCGGCGCAGCGCACGAACGACGGTGGCAGCGGCGGGCGACGGCAGATCATCGCCGCCGATCCCTTCGATCCGGTCGATCAGTTGCACGCCACTGGCGCGCTGCGTGCTGCGACCTGCAAGGCCAGGCGTGGTCGAGCGAAAGCGCGAGGTCCGGGGGATCCCGGGTGAACGTTCGGGCACCGCGAGGGTCGCCGCCTTGCCCAGACGGGGCGCGTGATCAAAGCCGCTCAGCAGGCTTAGTGCCTGACTGTAATGCGCCCTGATCTCGGCCTCGGGCAGTTCCATTTCATTGCGCGCTTCCATTCATACCTCTTGCGTCCAAAGCGGCGGATAATCTGTCACCAGACCATCGCCATCAATCGTTATCGTCGTGCTGAACCCGCTGCCCGCGGCATAGCGCCAGGCATCGCCCTGCCGCTCATAGTGCTGTGGCAACGGTTTTAGCCGCCAGTCCTCCGGGTCCAGCCATGCAGCGGCGATATCGGCGCTGTCCTGCCGCGCGGCCCGCATCCGCCGGATCGGCAGCGTATTGGTGGCCGGCGTAAAGCCAAGGTCGATGTCGCGCAGTCCGCTCACCTCGGGCACCGCCTCGCCATTCACCCGCCATTCACCGGCTTCGCCACGATGCACCGAAAGGCTGAGCGCTCGTTTGCCCACGCGACCCATGATCCGGGCGGAGTGGGTGATCCAATCCTCATCAACCGAAACCTCATAGGCCAGCTGAGCCGGGCCAAGGGCATCGGCCCAGACGGCCATCCCCTCCAGCCGCCACTGCGCGCCCTCGGACCAGAGCCTGCAGGCATCATGGCCGGGCAGATCAAGCCTGCGCCAGATGATATGCGCCCCCGCACCCACCAGTTCAGCGATAGCTGGTGACGCGACCATCGGGGCCGGGCACGTATTTGCGGATATTGCGAAATCCCGGCGGGTCGAGTGCAGCCAGCGCCTGATAAGGTCGTTGCGGCAGCACCAGCAAACGGGTGGCAGAGCTGGCCCCCTGCCCCGCGCCGTGCTGGTTCAGCGGATCCAGCCGAAAAATCTGCCGCTCGGTCACGCCAAAGAAGCCGCTGGATTCCATCGTCGCGCGTTCGGACTGCAGGTCCTCGATCGTCATGGCCATCGCCCAGTCCTGCCCCGAGGGCGCGCCTGCATCTTCCAGCACCCGTCGGATCGGGCCCTCTTGCGTGGTGAAGCCGCCGGAATAGGCGGGGCCCAGTGTGATGCGCCGCAGCCGGTGCGGGTGCAGCGTGTCGAAATCGCGGTCAAACCCCTGCGCGATGGTGACCAGTTGCAGCCCGGCGACCGATTGCGCCAAAAGATGCGCGCGGACCTCGGGCCAGCGTTTCGGATCATCGGTCAGCCCGCGCCTTCCGGTATCGTCCACATCCATCAGATAGAGGACCGGGACATTCAACTGGCTGTCATAGACTGCCCAGTGCAGCAGCCAGCGGCGGCGCTTGCCATCGGCCCCCGACAGCCAATAGCCCTGCGGGTGCATCTGCGGCCAGAACAGACCACCCTTCGCGAGTGTCTCGTAGTAATAACGCTGAGACAGCGCGTATTGCAGCCGTGTCGGGATGCTCAACTGGCTGACGATCTGGCGGATCATGTCATCCTTGATCGCAACCGCGTCCGGTGTGCGGGCCAGTTCGGCCCCAGCCTGCGCGGCATCGGCGGCGGTCTGGGCGATCTCTTGCCAGACGGGAAAACCGGATTCGTGGATGTCGATGGTCAACTGGCGCTGCAACGGTCCTTCGATGCGATTGGCCACCAGATACTTCATCGCCAGCGCATCCATGCTGGCCTTGAGCGCATCCAGATAACCGCCGATCACTTCGGTTTCGGTCCGGGTAAACAACCCGTCGCGCACGGTCTCGACCAGAGCTTCGCGCAGCGTGGCCGCGATGCGCCGCGTCTGGTCGATAAAGGCGCGGGCGGTCAGGTCGTCGTCCAGCGCGCGGTGATCGGCATCCAGATTGCCTGTGCGGTCGTTCTTGCTCATGGCTTCTTTCCACCAAGCCAGCGCAGGCCCGCCGCAATGCCGTCGGCCACGGTCGCGACCCAGCGTTGTTCGGCGGCCTGCAAGCGGGCGGCGATCATCCGCCGGTTTCGCCAGTCGGTCGAAACCCAGACGATCAGGACGATGCCTGCAATCAGGTTTGCGATCATGTCACCAGCAAAGATCAGCAGCAGCAACAGGATGCCCAGCCCCATGGACACGAGAAAACCGGCGCTGATCGCCACGAAAATGGCCTCTGCCACAGTCTTGCCGTCCATTACCGCATAAATGCCGCCCAGACCTGCAAACAGGGCGAAGATGCCGCCCAACCGCAGACCCGGCTTGCCAGTCAATGCGCTGTCAGCCGCCATAAAGGTTGCTGTCATGCTTCTTGACGATCTCGCTGAAGCGGCGGGCAAAGCGTTCATCGGCCTTGGCCTTTTCTTCCAGCACCTTGCGGGCAAAGACCATGTGATCGCCATGCGATTCCAGCATGTCGGCCATCTTGTCATTGGTCGCGGTGCCGATGGCTGCCATGGCGGCCTGCGCCTCCTGGTCGGTCCTCACACCGATCTCGTTGATTCGGTGCGCAATGTCCTGCTGCTGGGCGGTCTTCAGCGATTTGGTCAGCGCGTCATACAGCACCACCCGCTGACGGGTATCGGTCTGCAGCTTGTTGATCAGCACCATCTGGGTCGCGGCCTGGTTTTGCAAACTGTCGACCCAGGTCTTGCCGGCCTCGATATAGCGCTCCAGCGTCTGCGATTTGGCCAGCGCGACCTGTTCGTCTTGCACCAGCGCGTTATGTTCCTTGTTCGCATTGGCCAGTTCCGTTTCCAGCCGGGTGCGATCCGTGGCGTCGGTGGTGGTCGAGATCTTGTTTTCCAACTCGATCAGTCGCGGATCCATTTCCTTGATCTTTTCGCGCAGCGCCTCGAGCGTGGCGACGGTCGCCTCGCGCTCTTCCAGCGTGCCGGTCAGGTTGGTCTCGACCTTGGCCTTCTGGTCGTTCAGCAGATCAAGCTGGCCCTGCAGCAATCGGGTGATGGTGTCGGATTTCGAGATCAGATCCTGCAATTTATCGTCGATACTGGCCGAACGCAGTCTTTCCTGACGCATCGATTCGGATTTGCCGCCCGCAAAGATGCCGACGAACTTTTCCCAGCCGGTCTTGCTGCGCAACTCCTCGAAATCCTTCGAGAAACCGGCGGTCACATCGTCCAGCCCCATGATCAGCTCGGCGATATTGGCGTTCATCGCCTCGGTATGGCTGTGCACGTCCTGCAGGGTCGCATTGGCCACGTCGATCGGCAAATCCTCGACCGCCGCGCGGGCCGTCGCCTGATCCAGCCGCGAGGTCATTTCCGCAATCTTGTCCTGCGTTGCCGCAACCTGCTGCTGGCTTTTCTGTATCTGCTGTTCCAGCGATGCCATCGCCATACCCCCTGAACTGGTTCTTTGCACAAGATGTTAGGTCCTACGACGCCCGGCGCAAGGGGAATAGGCTTGAAACAGGCCGATTTTGGCCGTTGTCAGCGCCCAGCCTGCTGCATAACCTCACCGGCATGGAGCAGTTGAAAACCGCCATTGTCACCCGTCGCGACGCGCTGATCGCGCTGACGCAGGACCTGATCCGCATCGCCACGCTGAACCCACCCGGGCGGCGATATCACGAAATTTGCGAGTATCTGCAGGCGCGAATGTCGCCGCAGGGGTGGGATTGCACATTGGTTCGGGCGCATGGTGCACCGGGCGACAGCGAGGATTTCCCACGCTGGAACTTCGTCGCTCGTCACAAGGGCGCCCGGCAGGGTGATGTGGTTCACTTCAACAGCCATCATGACGTGGTCGAGGTCGGACATGGCTGGACCCGTGATCCTTTCGGGGGCGAACTGGACGGCGATCGCATCTATGGCCGCGGGTCCTGCGACATGAAAGGCGGCTTGGCGGCCAGCATCATCGCCGCCGAGGCATTCGTGGCGCTGAACCCCGAACATGCCGGCATGATCGAGATCAGCGCCACTGCGGATGAGGAATCGGGCGGCTATGGCGGCGTGGCCTATCTGGCCGAACAGCGCGCATTTGCCCATGTCGATCACGTCATCATTCCCGAACCCTTGCACAAGGACCGCATCTGTCTGGGCCATCGCGGCGTCTGGTGGGCAGAAATCGAAACGCAAGGGCGCATCGCGCACGGGTCAATGCCCTTCCTCGGTGATTGCGCCGTTCGCCATATGGGTGCTGTGCTGGATGAAATGGAGGCGACGCTGTGGCCCCTGCTGGCCGGCAAGCATACCGGGATGCCGGTCATCCCCGAAGGCGCGCGATCATCGACGCTGAACATCAATTCCATCCACGGCGGCGCGGCGGAACAGGCAGAGGATTACACCGGCCTGCCCACGCCATGCGTGCCCGACCGCTGCCGCATCGTGATCGACCGGCGCTTTCTGATCGAGGAAGATCTGGCCGAGGTAAAATCAGAGGTCACGGCACTGCTGGAAAAGGTCAAGGCGCAGCGGCCCAGCTTTCAATACGAGGTCCGCGATCTGTTCGAGGTGATCCCCTCGATGACCGACAAGGATGCGCCCGTCGTGCGATCTACCGCGGCCGCCATCGAACGCGTGCTGGGGCGCGAGGCGGGCTATGTCGTGTCGCCTGGTACCTATGACCAGAAACACATCGACCGCATCGGCAAGCTGAAGAACTGCATCGCCTATGGGCCCGGCGTTCTGGATCTGGCGCATCAGCCGGATGAGTGGGTCGGCGTTCAAGACATGCTGGACAGCGCGCTCGTCATGGCACTGGTGCTGGACGACCTGCTGGGCAATACGAAAATCGAAACATAATCGGTTTCTATTTTATGTTAAACTAAATACCTGATAATATTAAGGCGTTATTCCGGTCATTAAGGTGCGGAATTGGAAAAGACGCTGATATTGGTCGTTCACGGAATTGGCGAACAGGCCCCCGGCGAGACGATTGACGCCCTGACCGGCGGCGCGGTGCAGGAACTGCGCTTGCCCGGCGCCATCGAAGGTCGGACCGAGATGATCGCGGAACCGGCCGAGGACAGCGAGCTTTTGCAACTGTTCCCCTGCACCATCAGGCAAACCGTCATCCCGGCCTCGTTCAACGACACGTTTGATCAGGATCAGGATGTCCTTGCCGCCGAAGTCTACTGGTCGGACCTTTCGCCGGCCCCGAAAGGCCCATTCAGCACGGCTTTTGACCTGCTGCATAGTGTTTTGGGGTTGGGCTATCTGGCGCTGGAGAATGTCGACCACAGCGATGGCAAAATCAGCCCGTGGTCACGGCGCGGGGTGCATGCTTTCATCTGGATCTTTTATGCGCTGCTCGCGCCACTGAATGCGCTGCTGCTGGTGGGATCGCTGTCGCTGCTGAGCGATCAGTTCTTCTTTCCGGTCGGCCAGGGCGCGGGCAAGTTGCCCGGCGCATTGCTGCTGGCGATGACAGGCGGGCTGGTATTTGCAGGCTGCCTGATCTGGCTGCGGTACAAACAAAGGCCGCGCCATTCCTACATGATGAGGGCGTTCATAACGGGTCTTGGCGCGATGTCAGCACTCACGATGGCCGCCGCGCTGCTGATCTGGTTGGGTCAGGACACACCCTGGATCGAGGCGTTGCGCCTGTCGGCCTGCCAATCGGTCGAAACGACGGCCTGCTGGACTCGCGACTATCAGGACGTTGCCCTGATCGCCTGGCTGTCGACGCTGTTTACCGGGCTGGTCTGGCTGGTGGCGATGGTCATTCTTCTGGCGCTGTTCATGACCACCACGCTGACGGATCTGGGCCTGCGCCGCACATTGCTGCTGTTCGGCATCCCGATTGTCCTGATGGTTGCGGTGCAGGTCTCTGCCAACCGGACCTGGCCCTGGCTTTTGCTGACAGCCCTTTTCGTGGCCGTGCTGGGACTGGCGCTCAGCCCGCCCGCCCGCGGCATGTTTCGCCGCAGCCTTGACCGCATCACGCGCTTTTTCGGCCAACGCGAATTGATCTATCAATCCATCTGCAACGCGATGCTGATCCTGTGGATGCTGATCACCGCCGCGCTGTGGGCCCTGTTCTCGGGCATGGTGAAGCAAATCGGCGGGTCCGAGGCCGATCCAAGCCTGCTGACGATGATCTATCAGGACTATTCCAGCCTGCTGACCAGCGCCCTGGCCTATGTGATGATCGCGGTCGGCACCTTGCTGGCCATCGGTGCGGTGCCAGTCATCATCCGGGGGGTCAGGCGCAAGCATCTGGCACAGGAAACACCCACCGGGCTGGATGTCTGGTGCGGGCGGCTGATCCTCAATCCGGTGCTGAACCTGTTGCTGTTCATCCTGATCCTGTGGATGGCGTTTGGCGGTCTGTTTCAGGCTGCGGTCACCGCCATGACGGTTTTCGGCGAGGCTTATCGCGATCCGTTCACCGGCGCTGTCTTTCTGAACGGGGTAAACGCGCAGACGGGCCAACAGATCTGGACCGCTGACTCGGCCATCACCCGGCTCAGTAATTTTCACACCGGCATCACAGATCTGAACCGGCTGGCACTCGTGGCAGCGGGTGTCCTGGGATTGGTGATCTATCGCGGTTGGAATTTCATTGCCAACGCTCTGGGCATCGCCCGCGACATTTCGGTTTATGCCGCGCGAACGCACGGGGCCAAACCGATGGACGGCAACACCAGCCGCTATGTCCAGCGCCAGCGGATCCTGGCGCGGTTCAGGCTGGTTCATGACCATCTGGCGCGGCAGATGGATTATGACCGGCTGATCGTCGTGGCCCATTCGCAAGGCACGGTGATTGCGGCGCAGTCGCTGGCGCAGAACGATCTGCCGGACCGGCCGCGCGTGTTGCTGACCATGGGATCGCCGCTCACGCATATCTACGGGCAGTACTTTGCCAAGGCCTTTGGCCTGCAACCTTTGCCCGGCAGGCTGGTGCGCTGGATCAACATCTTTCGCTGCGACGATTTCGTCGGCACCCGCGTGCGCCTGGACGACGGTGTCATCGAAAACCTGCGGGTCGAGGCGAACGGACATACCGGCTATTGGACCGATCGAAATGTCTGGTCGGCACTGCGCAAGGCGCTGGCCATCACCCCTTCTGACAACAGGGATTCCCCTGACGCGCCACATGTGGCATGATTCGCCAAAACAATGAGCAGTCACCATGTCGCAGCGTTTCTCGATCAGTTCAGCCGTTTCCTTCGTCGCGGCAGCAGGCCTTGGCCTTTATTTCGCCTTTGCCGCCGTTCAGGGCCCTTCTGGCATCCTGCGCCGGGTGCAACTCGAATCCGAGACCGTCGCCCTCGAGGCCGAGCGGCAGGCACTGATGGAAGAAACATCGCAGATGCAAAACCTGACGCATCGGTTGTCCGACGACTATCTGGATCTGGATCTGCTGGACGAACGCGCACGCGCCGTTCTGGGCACGATCCGTGCCGACGAAGTCATCCTGCGCTGATCATTCAGTGCCTAGTCGACCAGCATTTACACAGCTTTTGCGCGAATTTCATCTGCCGTGATATCGGCTGACGTTTGCTGCATTGCACCCCCCGTTCTGATCGTCTACGGATAGTTTAACGCTGAACTATTCCGACCTAAGGCAAGGGGGATGACCGAATGGCCAGGAAAACCACAGCCGCCAAATCGTCAAGCACGGCAGAAAAAGCCAAAGCCAAATCGACTCCGTCGAAGGCCAAGGCAAATCTGTCCAAGGACGATCTGCTGAAATATTATCGCGACATGCTGCTGATCAGGCGGTTCGAGGAAAAGGCCGGCCAGCTTTATGGCATGGGTCAGATCGGCGGTTTCTGCCACCTCTATATCGGTCAGGAAGCCGTCGTCGTGGGCCTCGAGGCCGCAGCCGACGAAGGCGACAAGCGCATCACCAGCTATCGCGACCACGGCCACATGCTGGCCTGCGGCATGGAGCCGCGCGGCGTGATGGCCGAGTTGACCGGCCGCGAGGGTGGTTACTCCAAGGGCAAGGGCGGCAGCATGCACATGTTCAGCCGCGAAAAGCACTTTTACGGCGGACATGGTATCGTGGCAGCGCAGGTGCCCCTGGGTGCCGGTCTGGCATTTGCCGACAAATATCTGGGCAATGACCGCGTGACCTTCACCTATTTCGGTGATGGCGCGGCCAACCAGGGTCAGGTCTATGAAACCTACAACATGGCCGAACTGTGGGATCTGCCGGTCGTTTTCGTGATCGAGAACAACCAGTATGCCATGGGCATGAGCGTCAAGCGCTCGACCAAATCGACATCTCTTTTCGGGCGCGGCGAAGCCTTTGGCATTCCCGGCGAACAGGTCGACGGCATGGATGTGCTGGCGGTCAAGGCCGCTGGCGAAAAGGCTGTGGCGCACTGCCGCGCGGGCAAGGGGCCCTATATCCTTGAGGTGATGACCTATCGTTATCGCGGTCACTCGATGTCGGACCCGGCCAAGTACCGGACCCGCGAAGAGGTGCAGAAGATGCGCGACGAACGCGATCCGATCGAAAATGTCCGCACCATGCTGCTGGATGGCAAACATGCCAGCGAGGATGATCTGAAGGCCATCGACAAAGAGATCAAGGAAGTCGTCAACGATTCCGCCAAGTTCGCCCAGGAAAGCCCTGAACCGGCGCTGGAAGAACTGTGGACCGACATTTACGCCAAAGAGCTGCCGCAAGGTGCAGCCGATGAAGCTGAGGCCTGAGGGGGGACATAAACATGGCAACCGAAATTCTGATGCCCGCCCTGTCCCCCACCATGGAGGAAGGCACGCTGGCAAAATGGCTGAAAAAAGAGGGAGACGAGGTCAAATCCGGCGACATCATCGCCGAGATCGAGACCGACAAGGCAACGATGGAGTTCGAAGCCGTGGATGAGGGCATCCTTGGCAAGATCCTGATCGAGGAAGGCACCGAAGGGGTCAAGGTCAACACCCCGATCGCCGTCATGATCGAGGAAGGCGAAAGCGCCGACGACATCGAAGCGCCGGCCGCCGCCGAGGAAAAACCATCCGAGCCAGAGGCCAAGGACGAGCCTGCTTCAGCCCCGGCTGCAGCCACCGCGCCCGCACCCAAGGCCGACCGCAGCCCGGATTGGCCCGAAGGGACCAAGATGAAATCCATGACCGTGCGCGAGGCTCTGCGCGAGGCCATGGAAGAGGAAATGGACCGCGACGACACCGTCTTCCTGATGGGTGAAGAGGTCGGCGAATATCAGGGCGCCTACAAGATCAGTCAGGGTCTGCTCGAGAAATTCGGCCCCAAACGCGTCGTCGATACGCCGATCTCGGAAATCGGCTTTGCAGGGATCGGCACGGGCGCGGCCCTTGGCGGGTTGCGGCCCATCGTCGAGTTCATGACCTTCAACTTCGCGATGCAGGCCATCGACCACATCATCAACTCGGCCGCCAAGACGCTGTACATGTCGGGCGGTCAGATGGGCTGCTCCATCGTGTTTCGCGGCCCGAACGGTGCCGCTGCCCGCGTTGGTGCCCAGCACAGCCAGGACTATGCCGCCTGGTACGCGCAGATCCCCGGCCTCAAGGTGGTGATGCCTTACACCGCGGCAGACGCGAAGGGCCTGATGAAAACGGCCATCCGCGATGCCAACCCGGTTATCTTCCTTGAGAACGAAATTCTCTATGGCCGCAGCTTCGAGGTGCCGGACATGGATGATTTCACCATCCCGTTCGGCAAGGCACGCATCGCCCGCGAGGGCAGTGATGTGACCATCGTCAGCTTTGGCATCGGCATGACCCATGCCCTTGACGCGGCCGAGAAACTTGCCGCCGACGGCATCGAGGCAGAGGTGATCGATCTGCGCACACTGCGCCCGATGGACACCGAAACCGTGCTTGAATCGGTCAAGAAGACCAACCGTTGTGTAACGGTCGAAGAAGGCTGGCCGGTTGCCAGCATCGGCAGCTATCTCGGCTCGGTCGTGATGCAGCAGGCGTTCGATTATCTTGACGCGCCCGTCATCACCCTGACCGGCAAGGACGTTCCGATGCCCTATGCCGCCAATCTGGAAAAGCACGCTCTGATCACCCCGGCCGAAGTGGTCGAGGCGGTCAAGAAAGTCACCTACAAGTAAGGAGAACGCGAGATGCCGATAGAAATCCTGATGCCCGCGCTGTCTCCGACGATGGAGGAAGGCACACTGGCCAAATGGCTGGTGAAAGAGGGCGATACCGTTTCCTCGGGCGACATCATGGCCGAGATCGAAACCGACAAGGCCACGATGGAATTCGAGGCTGTCGATGAAGGCACCATTGGCAAGATCCTGATCGAAGAAGGCAGCGCCGGGGTCAAGGTCAACACCCCCATCGCCGTCCTGCTGGAAGATGGCGAAAGCGCCGATGATATTGGTGACACCTCGTCCAAGGCCGCGCCGGCCAAGGATGACGACGCCGAGGCCAAGGACGAAACGCCAAAAGACGACGCCCCGAAAGAGGCAGATTCAGGCGGATCCAAGGCCGCACCGGCACCAAGCAGCGACAAGGGCGACCGCATCTTTGCCTCGCCACTGGCCCGCCGCATCGCCAAGGACAAGGGCCTCGATCTGGGCTCCATCAAGGGCTCCGGCCCGCATGGCCGGATCGTCAAGGCCGACGTGCAGGATGCCAAGCCCGGTGCCGCACCGGCCAAGGCCGCCGACGCAGCGAAAGCCGATGCACCCAAGGCCGCAGCGGCAGCGCCGGCTGGCCCATCCGCCGAAACCATCCTCAAGATGTATGCGGATCGCGAGACTGAAGAGGTCGCGCTGGACGGCATGCGCCGCACCATTGCCGCGCGCCTGACCGATGCCAAGCAGACCATCCCGCATTTCTATCTGCGCCGGTCGGCCAAGCTGGACGCGTTGATGAAGTTCCGCGGCACGCTGAACAAGCAGCTGGAAGCGCGGGGTGTGAAATTGTCGGTCAACGACTTTATCATCAAGGCCTGCGCGCTGGCCCTGCAAGAGGTCCCGGATGCCAATGCTGTCTGGGCGGGTGACCGCATCCTCAAGCTCAAACCCTCGGATGTCGCAGTCGCCGTGGCCATCGAAGGCGGCCTGTTCACCCCGGTTCTGAAGGACGCGCAGCAGAAGACGCTGTCGACCCTGTCAGCCGAGATGAAAGATCTGGCAGGGCGCGCCAAGAACAAGAAGCTTGCCCCCCACGAATACCAGGGCGGCAGCTTTGCGATCAGCAACCTCGGCATGTTCGGCATCGAGAATTTCGACGCCGTGATCAACCCGCCGCATGGCGCGATCCTGGCCGTTGGCTCGGGCATCCAAACCCCGGTGGTCGAGGATGGCGAGGTGGTGATCCGCAATGTCATGTCCATGACCCTCTCGGTCGATCACCGGGTCATTGACGGCGCGCTTGGTGCACAATTGCTGAAGGCCATCGTCGAGCATCTGGAAAACCCGATGGGCATGCTGGCCTGACAGGTTTGCGACTTACGACGATTAAAGGGGGCCGCGCGCCCCCTTTTTCATGACCGGGGCTCAGTCCGCGCGCAGCGGCCAGAGCGCTACCAGATCACGCAAACCAGCGCCGGTCGGCCCTTTCCTTTGCCCCATCCTCCAGGCCCTTTCTTCTTCATCCAAATATCCGGCGGCGGCACCGCCTGGTGCATCGCGGGTTCGGAAATCCGGCGCGACGAGCAGCCCCGCCCTGGGCGCTGGTCAGAAGCGAACCGAAACGCCCGGCAGCTTCAATTCTGCAATCAGATCGCGCAACTCCTGACGCGCAGCGATGTTGGACATGCTCAGCGACTCGGTGCCGATGTCCTTCAGATCCAGCAGCGTCAAACCACGCGGAAAGAGTTCGCGAAAGATCACCCGCTCGGCAAAGCCGGGCGCTACGCGAAAACCGATGCGGCGCGACAGGTTGCTCAGCGCATCGCCCACCTTGCGCTTGTTGTGCATGGCCTGCGTCCCAAGCCGGTTGCGCAACACCAGCCAGTCGATCGGGCCCGCACCGGCCTGAACGCGCATCTGCCGTGCGGCCCAGACCATTTCTGCATAGATCGACGGCCCCAGTACCTCGCCATCAGGCGACATGCGCGCCAAAAGATCAAAGTCGATAAAGCTGTCATTCAGCGGCGTGATCAGGGTGTCGGCCATCGCATGGGCCATCTGGCTAAGCTTGGTATGAGAGCCGGGGCAGTCCAGCAGAATGAAATCGCAGCGCGTTTCCAGATCGGCCATGACCGGGCTCAGCGGATCGCTGCCCTCGGCCAAACCGGCCAGCTCGGGCGTCGGCAACTCGATCCCTTCACGCGCAGAAAAGGCCATGCGGTTTTCCAGATAGCGGCGAAAACTGCCCTGCCGCACATCCAGATCCAGCCCACCCACGCGATGCCCCATCCGCGCCAGCGCGGTGGCCACATGCATCGAGGTCGTGGATTTCCCGGACCCGCCCTTTTCATTGCCGACGACGATGATATGCGCCAAGAATTCCGCCCCGTTCCGATCCGGCGTGACCCTAGCCGCAACATCTGGTGATGAAAAGCGGCGGCAGCACAAAAAAATGTGGATAGGTCGGGAGGTTGTGGGAGGGGTGCGGCGTGGTACCGCGGTGGAAGAGCGGACGGTGGGTTTTAGCACGCAAGGTCGAATGCTGCACGGGTGTCTGCTATCACCAGAGAACCAAAAATCTCCAACAACTGCGTCGGTTTTGAAGGGAGGTTGTGGCAGCGCCAGATCAGGTGATTTGCGAATGTGCCAAAAACCACCGTTTTAGGCGCGTAGTTTCTGTCAGGGGGTATTTGTCCGGTCTGCGGGACGAAACTGCCGTTCGATGCGGACAATCGACAACACAAATGAGGTGGTTCATGATCAGACAGCATGAACTACGTGTTTCGTCTGGCAGTGCCATCGGACGCTGAAGCCTGCTCCCAAATCATTCAAGATTGGGGCGATGAAACACCGTGGATGGTCCCACTGGATAACCTTGCTCCCATGAAAGAGTTTTGGAGCTTCATATTCGAGGAAGAAATCGGGTGGGTCGCCCACAGAAATGGACAAATCTTGGGGTTTTGTGCCCGTACCGAAGACAACATTACCGGGCTTTACGTCGCCAAGAAGGCGCGCGGCAAAGGTTTAGGCAAGGCATTGCTGGACCTCGCCAAAGAAGATCAGCAGTGGATCACTGTGTGGGCCTACGAGAAAAACGAAGACGCGCGACGCTTTTATCGACGTGAGGGTCTAATTGAAATTGGTCGTGAGATGGAAGTGTTTGAAGATGGATCAAGCCTAATGGACATCGAGCACAGGTGGACCAGAGCCGAGTAAACCTTGGTCACTGCAAGCTCGTTCCTGACCTTCTCCGCACAGCATGATGTGCCAAAACTCAACCGTTTGTGTCACCGGCGCAAACGACCGTTTGTTGCACGGTTCGCCGATCCAGTGGCACCTTTGAAGAGAAGATCTGGCAGGTCCCGCAAGGCGGACCCAGACCCCGAAATGCAAAACGCCGCCCCGAGGGACGGCGTTCGCATCTTGCGCTGGCAGGCAGATCAGAAGCCCAGGCCGGCGTATTTGTTCTTGAACTTCGACACGCGGCCGCCGGCATCCATCAGCTTGGCCGAACCGCCGGTCCAGGCCGGGTGCACGGTCGGGTCGATGTCCAGGGTCATGGTGTCGCCCTCGGCGCCCCAGGTCGAGCGGACCTGATAGGTGGTGCCGTCGGTCATCTTGACGTCGATCATGTGATAATCGGGGTGAATGTCTTTTTTCATCGCTCGGCCTCCTTACGCTTTGGCATCGGCGCTTTTGGGCGCGCGGTAGTTGGTTTTCTCGACGATACGGGCCGACTTGCCGCGACGATCGCGCAGGTAGTACAGCTTGGCGCGGCGGACTTTACCGCGGCGCACAACGGCGATCGAATCGATGTTGGTCGAGTATAGCGGGAACACACGTTCCACGCCCTCACCAAACGAGATCTTGCGGACGGTGAAGCTTGCAGCGATACCGTTGCCACCCTTGCGGGCAATGCAAACGCCTTCGTAGTTCTGCACACGGGTCCGCGTGCCTTCGGTCACTTTGTAACCGACACGGACGGTGTCTCCGGCTTTGAAATCCGGGATATCCTTGCCAAGCGCGGCGATTTGCTCGGCTTCCAGTTGGGCGATCAGGTTCATCGCATTAATCCTTTTCATGCTCGCGGTGATCCCGCGATTGGTCTGATGCGCCCGAGAGCTGTCGGTCCTTTGTCGGGTCCATAACGCTGGTCTCGCAATATGCCCGCCACAGGTCGGGGCGGCGTTCTTTGGTCAGGCTTTCGGCCTGTTCGCGCCTCCAAGCAGCAATGGCCGCGTGATTGCCGGACATGACAACGTCCGGTATCTTGCGGCCTTCCCACTCGGCGGGGCGAGTATACTGAGGGTGCTCAAGCAGACCTTCGGAAAAGGATTCCTCGGCCAGTGACGCCTGATTCCCCAGCACGCGCGGTATAAGACGAACCGTCGCGTCGATCAAGACCTGAGCTGCAAGCTCTCCGCCGGTCAGAACATAGTCGCCAATGCTGATTTCTTCGATGCCTCTCGCGTCCAGAACACGCTGGTCGACGCCCTCGAACCGGCCGCAGATCAGCGTCACACCCGGCCCCTCGGCAAGGGCGCGCGCACGGGCCTGGGTCAGCGGTCGCCCACGCGGCGAGAGGTAAAGCACCGGCAGCCTGGGATCGGCCTGATCAAGCGCCGCGGCCATGACGTCGGCGCGGATCACCAGCCCTGCCCCACCACCCGCAGGCGTGTCATCGACGTTGCGATGCTTGCCCAACCCGTGGTCGCGCAGCGCAATGGTGCGCAGGCTCCACAGCCCCTCTGCCAGCGCCTTGCCGGTCAGTGAAAGGCCAAGCGTGCCGGGAAAGGCCTCGGGGAACAGGGTAACGATGTTGGCCGTCCATGCACCCTTGACCTGTGGTTCCTCCATCAGGTCGCTCGGCGTCAGGCTGGCGCGGATCGACAGACGCCCGTGCGATTTGGGCGCGTCACTCATCTTCGGCCGGTGGATCGACGACGATGCGTCTGACGGTCAGATCAACCGTCGGCACCACCTCACGAGTAAACGGCAGCAACAGGACCTTGGGTCCCGCCACTTCCAGAATATCGCCAGCGCCGTGGTCATAGATGGCACGGACCTGGCCCAGCACACGCCCGCCGGTATCGACGACCTCCAGACCGATCAGATCGGCATGGTAGAATTCATCGTCGGGCAGGTTGGGCAAGGCATCGCGCGGCGCCCAAAGCGTTGTGCCCTTCAGCGCCTCTGCCTGCTCGCGGGTATCGACCCCCGGCAGGCGTGCCCCCAGCCCGCCGGTGACGGGCCGGGTCAGTTTAATGGCGAATGACCGCTTGCCATCCTCGGTCACCAGCGGGCCATAGCTGGCGATGTCCTGCGGATCGGCGGTAAAGCTTTTCAGCCGCACCTCGCCACGGATGCCAAAGGCGCCCGCGATCGCACCGACACAGATCCGGCCCGCATCGGCCATGGATTATTCCGCGCTTTCTTCGGCAGCGGCCTCTGCAACGGGCTCTTCTACCGGGGCGCTGGCTGCTGCTTCACGCTCGGCGCGCTTGGCGGCACGGTCTTGTGCGGCCTTGCCGGGCTCGCCTTTTTTCAGGTTCTTGCGCTCGGACTTTTCCTTGACGCCGGCAGCTTCCAGAAAACGGGCGACGCGGTCGGTGGGCTGGGCGCCCTGGTCCAGCCAGTGCTGAACGCGTTCCATGTTCATCTTGATGCGCTCTTCGCTGTCTTTCGGCAAAAGCGGGTTATAGGTGCCCAGCTTTTCGATGAAACGACCGTCGCGCGGCATACGCGAATCGGTGGCGACGATCGAATAGAACGGACGCTTTTTCGAGCCACCACGGGCCAGACGGATCTTCATTGCCATTGGGTTATCTCCTTTAGAATGGCGGTGTCATGGTGCGCGCAGGCACGCACCCTATGATTGAAAGGTCTCGTGATGCCGTATGACTTCGGCGATCACGAAATTCAGGAATTTGCGCGCGAATTCCGGGTCGATATCGGCCTCGCGCGCGAGGCGTTCCAGCCGTTCGATCTGCTGCGCTTCGCGGGCAGGATCGGACGGCGGAAGGGCGTGTTCGGCCTTGAGGCGGCCGACGGATTGGGTGTGCTTGAACCTTTCGGCCAGCGTATAGACAAGGATCGCGTCCAGCCGGTCGATGCTGTCGCGATGGCCTTTCAGCAGCTCGGCTGCGCGGGCGACGGGATCAGTCATGCGGACCCTTTCCTGTGGCGGTAGACATGGTTGATCTCGTCAGCGCCCGTATCAAGGCTGGGCGCATCCGCGTCCAGCCGCGCGCCAAGACGTTCGGCCAGCGCGATGGAACGGGTGTTTTCGGCGTCGATATAGCTGACCGCCGTGTCCCAACCCAGATCGTTGAACACATGATCCAAGGCGGCGCGGGCGGCTTCGGACGCGATGCCCCTCCCTTCGCCAGCGGGATGCCAGATCGACCAGCCGACCTCGCGTTCGGGCCAGCCTGCGGGGAACCACGGGCCGGTTATGCCCAGTGCCGCGTCGCCGCCCTTTTCGGTGATGACGAACATGCCAAAGCCGCGCATCACCCAATGGCCGATCACATGGCCAAAGGCGCGCCAGCTGTTCCGTTCCGTCATTTGCGATCCGCCGCCGATATATTGCGCACGGTCGGACAAATGAAAATCTCGCCATGCAGGCCAGTCGTCGCCCGTGGGCGCGCGCAGGATCAGACGCTCGGTTTCCAGAACCGGGGTATTGGCGAGCCCGATCATAGGGCACCTGCCGTCCCGGCATGGCCGGGGGCGCTGCCCCCGGACCCCCGGGATATTTGAGTAAAGAAGAAATCCATTGCGGTCATGCTGCCACCTTCGGGTGGCGATAGATCAGGCAGGGTTCGCCCACCACTTCGCCCTCACGCTCTATCGTTGCGCCCATACGTTCGGCCAAGCGGCGCGAGCGCAGGTTGTCGGGGTGGATCTGCGATATCATCGGGGCCAGACCCATTCCCCGATAGGCGTGGTCGCGGATAGCCATGGCTGCCTCATAGGCATAGCCCTTGCCTTCGAACCCTTCATAGATGTGCCAGCCCAGTTCAGGCTCGGGCCAGGCATCATGTTCGATCAAGCCGATGCGCCCGACGATGGTGCCGGTCACCTGTTCTTCGACCGACCAGAAGCCAAAGCCTTTCAACACCCAATGACCAATGCCCGACGTAAAGCTGCGCCACGTGTTCCAGCGATCGGATGGGCCGCCAATGAATTGCGTCCGCTCTGACGCCCCAAAGGCAAGCATAGCGCCAAAGTCCGCCTCGCGCGGTTCGCGCAGGATCAGACGCTCGGCCGTCAGGACCGGAATATCGACGGACAGGGTGGGCATTACTTCTTACCGAACAACCCCGACAAACCACTGGGCAGCCCTGCCCCGCCAAGCTGTCCGCCCAACCCTTTGGGATCCTGCAGCATCTCGGTTGCTTCGGCCATTTTCGATGGATCGACGTCGCCCATATCGGGCAACCCGCCGCCTTTGCCCTGCATTGCGCGCATGGCCTGTTTCAGCATGCCGCCCTTGCCCATCTTGCCCAGCTTTTTCATCGTATCGCCCATCTGCCGCTGCATTTTCAGCAGGCGGTTCAGTTCCGATACGTCCAGCCCGGCACCGGCGGCGATGCGTTTCTTGCGGCTGGCTTGCAGCAGCGCAGGATTGGCGCGTTCCTTTTTGGTCATCGAATTGATCAGCGCGATCTGACGGCGCACGGCGCTGTCATCCATGCCAGCCTCTTCGGCCTGTTTTGCCATCTTGGCCATGCCGGGCATCATCTGCATGATCGAGCCCATGCCGCCCATTTTCTGCATCTGCTCTAGCTGGTTCCTGAGGTCGTTCATATTGAACAGACCCTTCTGGAACCGCTTCATCATGCGCTCGGCCTGCTCGACCTCCAGAACCTCTTGCGCTTTTTCGACCAGCGAGACGATATCGCCCATGCCCAGAATACGGCCGGCGATGCGCTGTGCGTCGAACCCTTCCAGCGCGTCCATTTTTTCGCCAAGGCCGACGAAGCGGATCGGCTTGCCGGTCACGGCGCGCATCGACAGGGCAGCACCGCCGCGACCGTCGCCGTCCATCCGCGTCAGCACCACGCCCGAGACGCCGACCTTTTCGTCGAACTCGGTCGCGACGTTGACCGCGTCCTGACCTGTCAGGCCATCGACGACCAGCAGGGTTTCTCGCGGGTTCGCCACATCACGGACGGCTTGCACCTCGTCCATCAGCACCTGGTCGATGTGCAGACGACCGGCCGTGTCCAGCATATAGACGTCATAGCCGCCAAGGCTCGCCTGCTGCTTTGCGCGCTTGGCGATCTGAACGGCGGATTCGCCCTTGACGATGGGCAGCGTATCGACACCGATCTGTGTGCCCAGGATCGCCAGCTGTTCCATGGCCGCCGGGCGATTGGTATCAAGGCTGGCCATCAGCACGCGCTTTTTCTCGCGATCTTTCAGCCGTTTTGCCAGCTTGGCAGTCGTCGTCGTCTTGCCCGAGCCCTGAAGACCGACCATCAGGATCGGCGCGGGCGGGTTGTCGATGCGCAGCGCCTCGGGTGCATCCTCGCCTTGCAGGACCTTGATCAACTCGTCATGGACGATCTTTACGACCTGCTGGCCGGGCGTCACCGATTTGGTGACCGACGCGCCGGTGGCCTTGCCGGTCACCGATTTGACGAAAGATCGCGCGACGGGCAGCGAAACATCGGCCTCCAGCAGTGCTGTGCGCACTTCGCGCATGGCGGCGGTGACGTCATCCTCGGTCAGGGCGCCCTGCTTGGTCAGGCGATCGAAGACGCCGCCCAAGCGGTCTGACAGGTTCTCGAACATCACGGGCCTCCTGTGGTCCAAAACAAAATTGCCCCCGTGGGCGCAACGCGCTGACGGAGGGCGATCCCCGGTATCAAACGGGGACCGGAAGGATCGACCTTCCGGGAGTTGCGGATCAGATAGGCGATAACGCGTGGCAAGTCAACGCAGGCCGCCGCCGGTTCCGGGGCCGCGAGCCTGACCAACGGGATGCCGGCCTGCGGTCAGGTCCCAACGACAAGCCGCCGAACCACAAAGGGCCCGGCGGCTTATCCAGTTCAGCACGCAACGCGATACGTGCGCGTGGCCTCAGGCGGCCAATTGATCGACAGCCTCATGCGCACGGGCCAGTGTCTCGTCTGCGCCAAAGGCCATGCGGTCGGCTGCGACGAATTCGACATCGGTGATGCCGAAAAAGCCCAGCATATGCCGCAGGTAGCCTGAGGCGAAGTCGATGTCAGAGCCCAACTGCGTCCCATCCGACGACAGCGCAACGATCGCGCGCTTGCCCTTGAGCAGGCCTTCGGGGCCGGCTTCGGTATATCGGAAGGTCTCGCCCTTGCGAGCCAGTTGGTCCAGCCAGTTCTTCAACTGCGCGGGAATGGCAAAGTTATAGACCGGCAGCGCAATGACCAGCGTGTCAGCGGCGCGAACTTCGTTCAGCAACTCGTCTGCATAGGCGGCGATGGCGACCTGATCGGCGTTTCTTTGATCGGCGGGGGTGAAGACCGCGCCCAACCAGTTGCCGTCAATCGCGGGGACGCCGATCACATCGCGAGTGGTTACAACCGCCTTGGGATCGGCAGCGGTCAGGCGGGCGAGGACCCGGTCTGCCAGTCCGGCCGAGACCGAGGCTTCACGCGGTTTGATGGTGCTGTCGATGCGCAGAATGTTCATGTTCTTGTCCTTTGTGTTCCGTTGACTGTCAGATAGACGGTTGCACAAATGAACAAAACGCCGATAAATGCGCATTATCTGTTCACATTCGCACAGGATGACATGGAAGATTGGGACGGCATCCGCACCGCATTGGCGGTCGCACGGGCAGGCACGGTCAGCGGCGCGGCGGCGGCACTTGGCGTCCACCATGCGACGGTGATTCGTCATATCGACGCGCTGGAGGACCGGTTGGGTGCGCGCCTGTTCCAGCGCCACCCGCGCGGCTATACGCTGACCGATGCCGGGCGTTTGCTGGAACAATCGGCGACCGCGGCAGATGCCCGCTTTGCGCAACTGGCCGCACAGATCGCGGGGGCCGCGCAACGGATCGAGGGTGCGCTGACCGTCACCGCACTGCCGGGCCTGACGCAGCGGATCATGCCGGCGCTGTCGGCACTGCTCGCGGCGCATCCCGCATTGCGGCTGAACTACACCACCGATGCGCGGCTGTTCCGGCTGGAAACGGGCGAGGCGCATGTGGCCATCCGTGCGGGTGCGCGACCCTCGGCGCCGGATTACGTCGTCCAGCCTTTTGGTCAAACCCAGGTGCGCCTTTACGCATCGCCGCAATATCTGGCGCGGCACGGGCCTGCCGACGATCTGGCCGGGCATCTGTTCGTCCTGCCCGGCGAAGAGGGCAGCGGCGCACCCTTTATGCGCTGGATCGAAGCCAACCTGATCCAGCCCGAGACCGCGCTTATCAGCAATGACAGCAGCGCCCTGCTGCAGGCGATCCGGCAAGGACTGGGCATCGGCTTTCTGGAAATCGATCAGGCCGAAGGGCTGATCGAGATCACCTCGCGCGAGGAGTGGATTTCCCCGTTGTGGCTGGTGACCCATGTCGATCTGCATCGCACGCCCAAGGTTCAAGCGGCGCTGGCCGCATTGAAGGGCGAGCCGCTGACAGACTGAACCGTTGCACACCGTCCGCTAAGGGGCCCGGCTGCGACAACCACAATCAGCGGCCTGCCGGTTCTTCAGCCCATCGCGCCCGCAGCGTCGCCGGCGCCCGGAGGCCTGGCCCCCAGATCCTCGAAAAAGCGCAGAAGATAGCCGTCGGGATCGGCCACGACGAATTGCCGGTTGCCGACGTCTTCATCATTGCGGCGATACCAGCGATCCTCAAGCGGCAGGAACAGTTCCAGACCGTCGGCCTTTAGCCTTGCGAGAACCGGCGCAACCTCGTCCAGTTCGATCTGCAGGTTCAACCCTCGACCAAAGGGTGGTTGCATCGGACCGCGTGCCTCTTCGAAATTGCGGCCAAGGCCCAATTGATCCAGCATCAGCGCTGAATTGCCCAAGGTCAGATAGGCGAAACCCTGTTCGGGCCGCGAATAGGCAACGGCAAAGGGCAAGATCCGGGTGTAGAAATCCAGTGAGCGGGCAAAGTCAGAGACCTTGATCTCAGCGACGATGGTGGCGGTCATTCTGTCCGTTCCGGTGCAGGCATCAGGATAGGGCGGCCATTCCGGCCAACCGACAAAGCGAGTCAACGGCGGCCTGCACCCTGCCGCAACTGAAGGCGGCAGATCGCGAATGCCGTGCCCGATCTGCGTGCCCCGTTGCGCGCGGCGCGCTCTAGGGTAGAACCGTCTTATATCCGCTACGATCCTACCGCCCTGACCGTCAAGGAGACTGCCATGCAAGACGAACCCAAGCCGATCAGCCGCTTTCCCGTGCCTGATCTTGCCGCCCTGCCCGACGACATCCGACTGGTCATTGAAAAGGTGTCCGAGAAATCCGGCTTCGTTCCGAATGTGTTTCTGGCACTGGCACATCGCCCGGCCGAATTTCGCGCCTTTTTCGCCTATCATGACGCGCTGATGGAAAAGGACGAGGGGCTCAGCAAGGCCGAACGCGAGTTGATCGTTGTTGCCACCAGCGGCCTGAACCAGTGCCAGTATTGCGTCGTTGCCCATGGCGCGATCCTGCGCATCCGCGCCAAGAATTCCCTGATCGCGGATCAGGTGGCAGTAAACTGGCGCAAGGCCGATCTGACCGACCGCCAGCGGGCCATGCTGGCTTACGCCGAAAAGGTGGCGTTGAATGCCCAGCAGATTGACGATGCCGATCACGCGGCACTTGCCGACGCAGGCTTCAGCCAGGACGAGGTCTGGGATATCGGCGCCATCACCGCGCTTTTCGGCATGTCCAACCGGCTGGTGAACGCGGGCGACATCCGACCCAATGACGAGTTCTACATGCTCGGACGACAATGAACCGTCCGCGCATTCCTGTCCTGACGACGGCGATCGAGACGCGCATGGGGCCGGCGGAATGGGGTCAGTTGCTGCTGCTGTCGCTGATATGGGGCGGGTCGTTCTTTCTGATCGCGATCGCCGTCAGGGATCTGCCCGTACTGACCATCGTCAACGCCCGTGTCGGTGTGGCGGCGCTGGTGCTGTGGGCAATCGTCCTGGGTTCGAGGCGGCGCATCCCGCGTGATCCACACCTTTGGCTGGCGTTTCTGATCATGGGGTTTCTGAACAACATTGTTCCCTTTGGGCTGATCGTCTGGGGGCAGACGGCGATTCCGTCGGGGCTGGCCTCTATCCTGAATGCCACGACGCCGCTGTGGACGGTGATGATCTCGGCGCTGCTGCTCAGCGATGAGGGTGCCACCCCGATGAAACTGGCCGGCGTATTTCTGGGCCTGGGCGGCGTTGCCGTGATGATCGGGCTGGATACGCTGGCCGGGTTGGGCCATGCGGTGCTGCCGCAACTGGCAATTCTGGGGGCTGCTATATCTTACGCCTGTGCTGGCGTCTTTGGCCGCCGCTTTCGCTCGATGGGCGTCGATCCGATCGTGACTGCCGCCGGCATGGTCACCGCCTCGACACTTCTGATGGCGCCCCTCACCCTTGGCGTCGACGGGCTGTCCGGTTTTGACGGCAAATCGATCCCGTGGCTGGCCGTGATCGTGCTGGGCGTTTTGTGCACCGGGCTGGCCTATGTTCTCTATTTCCGTATCCTCGCCAAGGCCGGCGCGACCAACCTTTCGCTGGTGACGTTCATGGTGCCGATCTCGGCCATCCTCTTGGGCTGGCTGTTTCTGGGCGAAACGCTTGGCACCGCACATCTGTTGGGGATCGCGATGATTGCTGCGGGGCTTGCTTTGATTGACGGGCGACTGATCGCGCGGCGCCCGGCATGAGCCACGGGATCGCGCATACCGCCCCGCGTTCAGAGGCGCTGCGCGGGCACGCCGCAATGCTGCTGTTTTCGGCGCTGGTCGCAGGCTCTTTCAGCTTGGGTGTGCGCGCCGCCAATCTGATTGATCCGGCAGCCATCAACGCTGCCCGGTTTGTGATCGCGGCAGCCGTGATCGGCGGATATGCCATGACATTTGGTCCGGGGCTGCCGCGCAGCGCATGGACCTCACCCTGGCGCTATCTGTTGCTGGGCGGCGTATTTGCCACCTATTTCGTGCTGATGTTCGAGGGGCTTAAAACCGCGCCACCCGTCTCGGCCGCCGCCGTCTTTACCCTGACGCCGCTGATGGCGGCGGGCTTTGGCTGGTTGCTGATGCGCCAGCGCATGACACCCAACATCGCCTTTGCCCTGGCGCTTGGTGGCGCGGGCGCAATGTGGGTCATCTTTCGCGGCGATCTTGCCGCAATGGCGCGGCTGGATTTCGGGCGGGGCGAGGCCATTTACCTTTTGGGCTGCGCCGCCCACGCGCTTTATACGCCGCTGGTCCGGCGTTTGAACCGGGGCGAGCATCCCGTCACTTTCAGCTTTGGCACGCTGATCGCGGGTGCGATCCTGCTGCTGATCTGGGGCTGGGATGCGATCCTGGCAACCGATTGGACCAATCTGCCACCCATCGTCTGGATCACGCTTGGCTATATCGCGGTCTTCGCCAGCGCGACCAGCTTTGTTCTGGTCCAATATGCGACGCTGCGCCTGCCTGCTGCCAAGGTGATGGCCTATACCTACCTGACGCCGATCTGGGTCATAGCGATCGAAGCAATCGTCGCCCAAACGCAGCCCGGCATGGTGATCCTGCCCGGCGTTGTGGCCACGGTTATCGCATTGACCCTGCTGCTGCGCGACTAAAATCCGAGGTTGAAAATGTTCGGAATAGATCGCGCGATCAAACGTTGAACCATCGGACGCAAACCAGAGGAGCATCCTATGACCACGCTGAATACGATCAAGACATGCGCATCAGTGACAATGGCGCTATGCCTGCTGACCGCGACTGCGGCGGCAAATGAACTGCCGCATTGGGACTATGAGGGCGAGTCCGGACCCGAGGAATGGGCAAACCTGCACGAGGATTACAGCGCCTGTGGCCTGGGCGATCAGCAATCGCCGATTGATGTCGTGACCACCGAGGTGATCGAGGCAGAACTGCCCGAGATCGCGATCAACTGGGGTGACGCCGTGCCGCTGAAAGTGGTCAATAACGGTCACTCGATCCAGGGCATCGCGCCCGAAATGGGCGAAGCGACGATCAACGGGCGTGACGATACGCTGAAACAGTTCCATTTCCACGCCCCATCCGAGCATATGATCGACGGCGAACGCTTTCCGGCCGAGGTGCATTTCGTCCACGAGGCTCCGGACGGGACGCTGGCAGTGATCGGCATTCTGCTGGAAGGCGGCGGCAGCAATCAACTGGTCGAGGACATGATCGCCGTCGCCCCTGAAACAGTCGGCGAAGCCGAGATCGAGGCGCATAACCTGCATGATCTGCAGCCCGACGACCTGTCCGTCTATCGCTATCTGGGGTCACTGACGACGCCGCCCTGCAGCGAGAATGTCGACTGGAACCTGCTGCAGACGCCTGTCCAGATATCGGATGCCGCGCTGGAGCGTCTGACCGAGCTGTCGCATAACGACGCGCGCCCCGTGCAGGATCTGGCCCGACGCTTTGTTCTGAAATAATTTTTCATGATACGCTCGCGGGGCAAGCTTTTCTGCCCCGCGAAACCTGCGCCTTGCGTCAGGCGGCCTTTGCGCCTGGCTCAACCAGCGCCACGATGTCCATCATGATCGTGTTCAACTGGAAATCCTTGGGGGTATAGACGCGCGTCACACCCATGCCCAACAGGCGCTTGGCGTCCTCGTCGGGAATGATGCCGCCCACGATGACCGGAATATGGTCCAACCCGGCCTCACGCATGCGGTCCATCAACTCTTCGATCAGCGGCAGATGACTGCCCGACAGGATGGACAGGCCGACGACATGGGCCTCTTCCTCGACCGCGCGGGTGACGATCTGCTCGGGCGTCAGGCGGATGCCCTCATAGGTGATATCCATCCCGCAATCGCGCGCGCGAAAGGCGATCTGCTCGGCCCCGTTCGAATGACCGTCAAGGCCCGGCTTGCCGACCACGAATTTCAGCCGCCGACCCAGACGGGCACTGACCGCATCGACAGCCTCGCGAATATCATCCAGCCCTTCGGTCTTGTTCGATGGGCTTGCGGAAACACCGGTCGGGCCGCGATATTCGCCATGGACCTGCCGCATCACACCGGCCCATTCGCCGGTCGTAACGCCGGCTTTTGCGGCCTCGATGGAATAGGGCATGACGTTGCGACCTTCCTGCGCGGCCACGCGCAGCGCGGCGAGGGCGGCCTCGACGGCCCCCTCGTCGCGGCCCGCGCGCCAGTCGTTCAACCGGGCGATCTGCTCGGCCTCGACCGCCGGGTCCACGACCATGATACCGCCGTCGCCCGCCGTCAGCGGCGAGGGCTCTCCCTGTTGCCAGCGGTTCACGCCGACAACCACGGTTTCATTCGACTCGATCCGGTTCAGCCGCTCGGCGTTCGATTCCACGAGGCGCGATTTCATATAGTCGATCGAGGCAATCGCCCCGCCCATATCGTCCAGCATATCCAGTTCGGATCGCGCACCCTCTTTCAACTCGGCCACCTTGGCCTCGATCGCCGGATTGCCGTCGAACAGATCGGCATATTCCAGCAGATCCGTCTCATAGGCCAGGATCTGCTGCATTCGCAGCGACCATTGCTGATCCCAGGGGCGCGGCAGGCCCAGGGCCTCGTTCCACGCGGGCAATTGCACGGCGCGCGCACGTGCATTCTTTGACAGCGTCACCGCCAGCGTTTCCAGCAAAATGCGGTAGACGTTGTTTTCGGGCTGCTGCTCGGTCAGGCCAAGGCTGTTGACCTGCACACCATAGCGAAAGCGGCGGTATTTCGGATCTTCGATGCCATAGCGTTCCGCCGTGATCTCGTCCCACAACTCGGTAAAGGCGCGCATCTTGCACAGTTCGGTCACGAAGCGGATGCCCGCATTCACAAAGAACGAGATCCGACCCACCATGGCCGGGAAATCAGCCTCGGGCACCTTGTTCTTCAGATCATCCAGCACCGCGATGCCGGTCGCCAGCGCATAGGCCAGTTCCTGCTGCGGCGTCGCCCCGGCCTCTTGCAGGTGATAGGAACAGACGTTCATCGGGTTCCATTTCGGCAGATGCTCGCGCGTATAAGCCGCAACATCCGTGATCATCGCCAGCGATGGCTTGGGCGGGCAGATATAGGTGCCGCGCGACAGGTATTCCTTGATCAGATCATTCTGCACCGTGCCCTGCAGTTTGCTGACATCGGCGCCCTGCTCTTCGGCTGCGGCGATATACAGCGACAACAGCCACGGCGCCGTCGCGTTGATCGTCATCGAGGTGTTCATCTGTTCCAGCGGGATCTGATCGAACAGCGCGCGCATGTCGCCCAGATGGCAGACGGGCACGCCGACCTTGCCGACCTCGCCGCGGGACAGCAAATGGTCGCTGTCATAGCCGGTCTGGGTCGGCAGATCGAATGCCACCGACAGGCCGGTCTGCCCCTTGGACAGATTGGTCCGGTAGAGCGCGTTCGATTTCTCGGCGGTCGAGTGGCCCGCATAGGTGCGGAACAGCCAGGGTTTGTCCTTCTCGGCCATGACGTCGTTGCCTCGCAAGAATCTTTCAGTTCCGGCACCGATACCGAAACAAAGCTGCGCCGTCAATTCGCTGCAGCGCGGCGACGCCCGAAAATCCCTTTATGCGGCCGCGGCACGAACAGTCTGCCGGTTCCTGGCCCCCGGTCGCAGCCCCAGCAGCATCAGGCGCGTCGGTCCGGTGCGCAATGCCAGCAGGTGCAGCACGATGGGAAACGCGATGCCCGCCAGTGTTCCGATCGCCGCCTGCAACCAAAGCGAATCGATATCCAGGGCCACCATGGCGCGGCGCGCAGCCGACGTCGCAAGGATATGGTACAAATAAATGGTCAATGAGAACGCGCCCAGCCAGCGCAACCAGCCCACCACCGGCAGCGCAAGGAACGCCGCGACGCACAAGCCCGTCCCGAATGCCAGGCTTTGCAGATCCAGCCGGTTCGCCGACAGTTCACCGGTGCGCGACAAATTCGCCAAATTCATCGTCAGTCCGATGGCGACCGCGACCATCGCGACCGCCACGATCATCCAACGCCGCTGCAACAGTTGATGCAGGTTGCGCATGATGGCCACGCCAAGCAGGAAATAGACAAGCAACGTCGTCACCCGATGCGCTGACATCACTTCGGTCGGGATACGCAGACCCAAAGCCGCAGCCAGTGCCGAGGCAGCCAGCGCCGGGTAGAGCACCCGCCCTCCGCTCAGAACATCAGCGGTGCCGTAGAATACAAAGATCAGCAGGATCGCCTGCAGGAACCAAAAGATCGAATAGCTGCGCAGATACGGTTCCCACAGGGGACCGCCAAGCGCGTCATCGGTGCCCAGCACCGTCGCAAAGATCAGGAACACGCTGATCGCGACCAGCCCCGGCAAGGCAAGCCGCCGCAGCTTGCCGGTCATGAAACGGCCCAGATCCGCAGGCTCGACCGGTTTGAGCGCATAGACAGCGCCTGCGATGAACGCGAACAGTGGCATGCGGACATCAACCATCAAGTCGGCGTAATAGCGCAGCGGATGGGGATAGCCGACGTCAAGGCCCCCACCCTCACCGCCGCCGATCACGTGAAAGCTGACAAGCGCAATAATCGCGATGGCGCGGACGGTTTCCATCGGCAATTCAGATGACAATACGGGTCTGTTTTTGTGTACGGTTTCGGGCATCAAAAGACATCCATGGCGTGCCGCCTGAAAATTGATGGACTGTCGGCGGCGTTTTAAAAAATGAATTCTCGCAACCTTAGCGCGACTCGCGACCCAAGGCAGCGCAGGGGCGAGACAGTCGGCATTTCAGGCGCGATACTGCCGATATCGCGAGAATTGAGAGGATTAAGAGGCATATTTCCGCTGCACCGCAGCTAAAATCCCTGCGGGGCGACACCCTCTCGGACACATTGTTACTCAAATAGCCCGGTTTACAGTTGCAATGTTGCGCCGAGCATCTTAGGAAAGCCCAAAGCCGCCGCGATTCTGCACCGCAGCACGAGACAGGAGAAAACAATGGCTCTGGACGCCCCCACCCCGATTGCAACTTATGATGCGCCGGAAAAAGACCTTTACGAAATCGGTGAGATGCCGCCCCTGGGCCATGTCCCCAAGCAAATGCACGCTTGGGCGATCCGCCGCGAGCGTCACGGCGAGCCGGAACAGGCGATGCAGCTCGAGGTCGTTGACGTGCCGGTCCTCGACAGCAACGAGGTGCTGGTTCTGGTGATGGCGGCAGGCGTCAACTATAACGGCATCTGGGCCGGTCTGGGCCAGCCGATCAGCCCGTTTGATGGCCACGGCGCCGACTATCACATCGCCGGTTCCGACGCCTCGGGCATCGTCTGGGCTGTGGGCGACAAGGTCAAACGCTGGAAGGTCGGTGATGAGGTCGTCATTCATTGCAACCAGGATGACGGCGACGACGAGCATTGCAATGGCGGCGACCCGATGTTCTCGCCCACGCAGCGTATCTGGGGCTATGAGACCCCCGACGGCAGCTTTGCGCAGTTCACCAACGTGCAGGCCCAGCAGTTGATGCCGCGCCCGCGCCACCTGACCTGGGAAGAATCGGCCTGCTATACGCTGACCCTGGCCACCGCCTATCGGATGCTGTTCGGCCACGAGCCGCACGAGTTGAAACCCGGCATGAACGTGCTGGTCTGGGGCGCGTCGGGCGGACTGGGGTCCTATGCGATCCAGTTGATCAACGCGGCGGGCGGCAACGCCATCGGCGTCATCAGCGAAGAGGACAAGCGCGAGTTTGTCATGGGACTGGGCGCCAAGGGCGTCATCAACCGCAAGGATTTCAAATGCTGGGGTCAACTGCCCACGGTGAACACGCCCGAATACAAGGAATGGTTCACCGAGGCGCGCAAGTTCGGCAAGGCCATCTGGGACATCACCGGCAAGGGCAACAATGTCGACATCGTCTTTGAACATCCGGGCGAGGCGACTTTTCCGGTCTCGACCCTGATCTGCAAAAAGGGCGGCATGATCGTCATTTGCGCCGGCACCACCGGGTTCAACTGCACCTTTGACGTCCGCTACCTGTGGATGCATCAAAAGCGCGTGCAGGGCAGCCATTTCGCGCATCTGAAACAGGCCAGCGCAGCCAATCAACTGATGCTGGAACGCCGCCTTGACCCGTGCATGTCCGAGGTGTTCCCCTGGGCCGAGATCCCGCAGGCGCATACCAAGATGTACAAGAACCAGCACAAGCCGGGAAACATGGCCGTTCTGGTGCAGGCACCCGTCACCGGCCTGCGCACCTTTGAGGACGCGCTGGAGGCTGGCAAACGCGGATAACGCAGCCACCGACGCCATCACTGACGCAAGCGGCGGGATCATCTCCCGCCGCTTTTCTCATCAGGCGCTATCGTCATGCGTGTGCGCACCGAGGTTTTTTGCGCAGCGCCCAAGGCAAATTTGCCGCCGCCTTGACGGTCCGAGCGCACAGAATTCGTCGCCCCTGATTTGACCGGTCGGTCAGGATATACCCGCGCGCCAGCACAAGGCTTAGGCAGCGCTGCTCTCAAAGCGCGAATCTCTGCCGATCTGCAACGAACATACGCAATACTCTTGATTTTTTGACGATGGACGCGCATATGCCGCTTGCGACGTTACTCTTTCGACCTTCTGTCTCCGTTCTATCCGGCTTCAGTCCTCGATCGTTACCTGACTGCGCCGGGCCACCGCATGTTGCGGGTGGTACATGAAAAGGAGAATCACGATGGCTAAAGGCACCGTGAAATGGTTCAACGCAACCAAAGGCTTCGGCTTTATCGCCCCTGAGGGCGGCAAGCGCGACGTGTTCGTGCACATCTCGGCCGTTGAGCGCGCCGGTATCCAGGAACTGAATGACGGTCAGGCCGTCACCTTCGACATCGAAGCTGGTCGCGACGGTCGCGAATCGGCAACGAACCTGGCACTGGCATAAGCTAGCCCAGTTGCAAAAAGATTGGGCGGTCCCGTGCGGGCCGCCCTTTTTCATTGCGTGATTGATGCAACCTGACGCTGTTACATCTGTATCTCACCCCGATCAGCATAGCGGCATTTCCACTCTCGCACCTGATCCTTTGGATGCGCCTCCAGCCATCGCGCCAACTCGAACTGCCCTTGCAACATGCAGGTAAAAAGGCCGTTCTGTTCCTGAAACAGCAGGCTGTGATCGGTGCACTGATCGGGCGCACGTATCAGGCAGGCGACGAAGAACAGTTCGATCACGGCGGGACCTCCTGCCTGTATCATACATGATTCGACGAAAAGCGCGCGGTCTCTTCGCTTTCCGCGCGGCGCGGTTTATCAGAGTGCATGACCGCCCTTCCCACTCTTTCCCCCGACCAGGCCGAAGCCTGGGATGCCGTGGCCGAAACCTTTGCCCTGGCAGGCGTGGACCTGACCGCCGAAGAATTGATGCCGCCCCAGCCCGGCAAGGGCCGTGTGATGGCGGTGGTCGGCAAGGCGGGCTCGGGCAAGACCATGCTGCTGGCCCAGATCACGGCGGCCCTGCGCGAGGCCGGGGTCGAACTGGTCAGCGGCGATTACGAGGGGAAACGGCGCAAGGATCGCCGCACCGTCGCCATTCTGGCACCGACGAACAAGGCGGCCTTTGTGCTGCGGATGCGCGGTGTGCCGGCGACCACGATCCACCGGATCCTCTATACGCCGGTCTATGACCCCGAATATGAGAAGATTGCCGAATGGCTGGCCGGCAATGGCACACGCCCCACGGTTGAGGGCCTGACGGACACCGCGCTGGATCGCGCCAAGGCCTTTTATGACCAACATGCCAGCATTCCCGGCGCGCTGGCAGCGGCGGGCCTGCGCGGGTCCGACTTTATCAAGGGCTGGAAACGCCGCGAGGATGGTCTGGATATCGGGTTGATCGACGAAAGCTCAATGCTGGACGAACGCCAGTTTGAGGATCTGCGCGAGATATTTCCGACGCTGGTGCTGTTTGGCGATCCGGCCCAGCTGGCCCCTGTGGGGCAGTCCGGGGCAATGGTCTTTGACCGGCTGGCCAGCTCGCAAAAGCTGATCCTGAACCGCATCCACCGGCAGGCCGATGACAGCCCCATCCTTGATCTCGCCCATGCGTTATCCGACGACACCCTCGATTTTGCTGGGTTCGAACGCATGATCCGCGAGGCCGCCGCCTCGGACCCGCGCGTGGTCTGGGCCGAGCGCGTGGAAAGCGACCTGATGGCGCGCAGCCCGGTGCTGGTCTGGCGCAATGCCACCCGGATCCGGTTGATCCACGCCTTTCGGCTGGGTTTCGGCGCACCGGGCGATGCGCTGCTGCCGGGCGAGCCGTTGATCTGCGACGGGCTGGAACTGCCGCTGAAGCATCGCAAGAAGCGCATCGACCTTGAGGCGCGCGGACTGATCAAGGGCGCGCAGGTGGTCTATCTGGGACCGGGCAAAAAGCCCGGCTTTGCCCGCCTGCATGTGATCGGCGCCGAAGAGCCCCGCCTGTCCGCGGCCAGCATCATCAAGATCGAGATGCCGGATATCGAAGAACCCTTTATCCCTTCGGCTGCACATATGGGCGCGGCATTCCTGCATGGGGCTGCGGTCACGATCCACAAGGCGCAGGGCAGTCAGTGGCCCGATGTGCAGGTTTTTGGCCCCGATATCAGCGCTGCCGCATGGTCCAACCGGACCGAGGCGGGCATTCCCCTGTGGAAACGCCTGGCCTATGTCGCCATCACCCGCGCGCAAGAGCGACTGCTCTGGGTCACCCGCGCACGTCTGGCCAGACCGACCCAGCCATTGGGGATCGCGGATCTGCAGCAGCCGAGCGCCGCGCTGGAACTGCAGCCTACCGAAGAGGCCGATCCCGGCTAGGGATCAGCGAGCTTTCGCGTTGGCCTTGGCCGCAGCCTTTTGTTCGCTGGCGTTCTTGCGTTCTTGCCGTTTGACGCCACCGCGCGCCGCTGACCAGAACATCAGCGAATTGCAGAACATCCCGAACGCCGCTGCAAAGATCAACAGGCTCGACAGAACCGGCCAGACATCGCCCTGCTCAAAGGCCACCGGATCGACCATCTGGAACAGCGCATCCAGCCCGCCGCCCTGCCACAGCGCGATAACGCCCAGAAGCAGGATCAGCGTGGTCAACAGCCCAAAGTTCAGCGCCGTGCGCCAGCTTGCCGCACGAGCCGTCTGTTTGAAGAATTCGGTGCCGGCCTGCATTCCTGCGACCATCGGCATCATGAACAGCAGCAGCACAAAGGGATACTGCACGCCGGCATAGGTCTCGAACGCCCAAGCGAGGCCCCACAAGACAGCGGCGGAAAAAATCAGCGTGGCGATATAGATGAGGACCAGCCGCCCCATATCTGCATGCGGTTGAACGTCGTCGGCCATCGAAACACCCCTTGAACACAACTTTACCGCGCACCTAACGCAGTTTTCCGATCATGGCCAGCAGACCGGTTGGCCGCGTCGCGCCGCCCTAGCTGCGGCGGGCGCGGCGGGGTTTCTGTATCCGCTCGATCGACATGCGCAACGCCTCGATCAGGGCCTCTTTCGGAATGCCGGTCTCTCGCGACAGGCGCGCCAGGCCGAAATGCACGCGCGCCAGTTCCTGATAATAGCGCGCAAAGGTATAGTTGATCGACGCCCCGGCCACGGCGCCAAAGATCGGCGTGGCCTGTGCTGCCAGCTTCTGGCCCAGAACCACGGCAAAGCGCGGCGCGACACGGGTGATCAGGGTTTGCACCGTCTGCCCGGTGATCGACAGCCGCGCAGCCAGCAAGGCCAGATCCGCGCCGTCATCCTGGGCCATCGGGCCGCCGGCGGCAAAGATGCGCAGGCATTCTGCCCGAACCTCTTCGGATTGCGGGTCCAGACCGTGTTCTTCGGCAATTTCCAGCATCGCGCGCAGGAACATGGTGATGGTAAAGGGTAATTCGATGATCGCACCCGGCAGACCAGCCACGCCGCCTGCCGCGCCCGACGCGGTGCTGACCAGACGATTGAACCATTCGCCCCGGTCGCGCACCACCTTGCGAGAGCCCTCGGCGGCGTCGAACGCGCGCATCAGCGCATTGCGGGTGAGCCGGTCCAGACGCCCGCGCACGAAACCGGGCAGGCGCTCGATCAGATGCTCGGCACTGGTGCCGACGGTGTTCAGAATATCCAGCCCCAGCCCGCCGGCATCAAGATAGCGGCGTGCCAGACGGTCGATCTCGGTATGAACCGAGGGGTCGTTTATGGGGGGCAGAACATGTTGCTGCAATGCCGTCATCCGAAACATTCCCTTGTCACGAACCGCCTGCGCGGCCCAGTCAGATATGGGGGTTCGGTCGCTATTCCGCCAGTGCAGCCTTGTCCTTGCCGCTGTTCTCGCGGGTGACCGTTCCCCTGATATCAACCCACGCGCCCGGCCTAAGTTCCAGCCCAAGCACCCGATCAGGGTTGGTCGGCGGCGGCATTTCGACATCGCTCAGCCGCGAAAAGCCAAAGCGCGCGTAATAGGGCGCATCGCCCACCAGCAGAACCCGCGACCAGCCGCGCTCGGTCGCGCGGATCAGGCTGTCGCGCATCAGGATCGCGCCCAGCCCTTCGCCCTGCGCGGTTGGGTGCACGGCGATGGGGCCCAGCAGCAGCACCTTGCGTTCGCCGATGCGGGCGGGCCAATAGCGGATCGCGGCCAGCAGGATCTGGTGGCCATCGCGCAACGTCAGGCAGAGATCGGCAATGGGCGGCACGCCGTCGCGCAGGCGGTAAGATGACAGCGCCGTCCGACCGGGTGCGAAGCACAGGTCATACAGCGCCTCGACCTCGTGATAATCGGCATCGGTTTCGGGGCTGATCTGATACATCGAACCTTCCAGTGACTTGCGCCGCTTAGCATGGCAAACCGTCCGCTTGAACCCGCCGCGCTGCGAATGATTGCAGACCCGGCAAAGCAGTGTCACTGTGCCCCCTCAGTGACGGCGCAGTAACGGAGACCCGCGATGTTCTACCAGCCAGAGGCCGGCCATGGCCTGCCGCATAACCCGTTCAACGCCATCGTCGCGCCCCGGCCCATCGGCTGGATCTCGACGCGGGGGCCACAAGGCGACAATATTGCCCCCTATTCATTCTTCAACGCCGTCGCCTATACCCCGCCGCAGGTCATGTTCGCCTCGACCGGGGTCAAGCCCGACCGGACCGGCACCAAGGACAGCGTCGCCCAGATCACCGAAACGGGGGTGTTCTGCGTCAATATCGCCAGCGCCGACATGCAGGATGTCATGAACGCGACCTCGGCCCCCCTGCCCGCCGGCGACAGCGAATTCGAGGCCACGGGGCTGGAGGCCACGGAATGCAAGACCATCGATTGCCTGCGCGTGGCCAATGCCGTGGCCACGCTGGAATGCCGGATGGGCCGGATCGTGCAGTTGGCGGGCGAGGCAAACTACGCCGTCTTTGGTGTGGTCAGCGGCGTCCATATCCGCGACGATTGTCTGGTTGATGGCCGTTTTGATCCACGCGCCGCAGGTGGCTGGCTGGCTCGGCTTGGCTATATGGATTATTGCAGCGTGACCGAACTCTTTGAATTGAAGCGCCCGAAATGACCCGCACCGTCAAGGACTATATCCGGACCATCGCCGACTTCCCGCATGAAGGGATCATGTTTCGCGATGTTACCACGCTGTTTGCGGATGCGCGCGGCTTTCGCATGGCCATCGACCAGTTGCTGCACCCTTATGCCGGGGAACCGATCGACAGGGTTGTGGGCCTCGAGGCACGCGGTTTCATCCTTGGCGGCGCGGTGGCGCATCAGCTTTCAACGGGCTTCGTGCCGATCCGCAAAAAGGGCAAACTGCCCGGCCCGGTGATTTCCGAAGCCTATGCGCTGGAATATGGCGAGGCGGTGATGGAGATCCACGATGACGCGCTGCGCGCCGGCGAACGCGTGCTGATCGTGGATGATCTGCTGGCCACAGGCGGCACTGCCGAGGCCGGGATCAAGCTGTGTCACAGGCTGGGTGCCACGGTGATCGGCTGCGCTTTTGTCATCGACCTGCCCGAACTGGGTGGCCGCAAGCGGCTAGAGGCAATGGGCATGGAAGTGCACGCGCTTTGCGCCTTTGACGGGGCGTGATTGCACGGGCTGGCAGGGGGCCTGACGGATCTATCGTACCTCGGTCCGCCCGCGCCGATCGCTGCGCAAATTGGCATAGAGGACATGATTGCGCCAACGCCCGTTGATCTGCAGATAGCTTTGCGCGACGCCCTCGTATTTGAAGCCGCATTTTTCCAGCACCCCGCGCGAGGCGGTGTTTTCGGGCAGGCAGGCGGCCTCGACGCGGCTGAGTTCCAGCGTGGTAAAGGCGTGATGCACGACCATGTCGATGGCTTCGCGCATATAGCCCCGGCGCGCGTGTTGCTGACCGATCCAATAGCCGATGACGCCCATCTGAGCGGGGCCGCGGCGGATATGGTTCAGCGTGATCGCCCCAAGCAAGGCACCATCACGGCTGAGGATGAACAGAGGCAGCGCCGCATCGCTGCGACTGGTGCGCTGCGCCCAGTAAACCCGGTTGGTAAAGCTTTTCCGGGTCAGGTGATCCTCGGCCCAGACCGGCTCCCACGGGGTGAGAAAGTCGCGGCTGCGGGCGCGCAGAGAGGTCCAGGAATTGAAATCACCATGCGCCGGCAGGCGCAGGATGATCCGTTCGGATTCCAATCGGACCGGACGGCGGCGCAGAAACATCAGGCGGCAAGCCTTTCGGCCAAGGCCTCGCGCGCAGGCGCGGTCGCGACCGGACCATACAGCGCCAGCGCAGGCCGCGCATCGAGCAGCAACCGCTCGGCGTGATCGCGGATCTGCGTGGCTGTGACCGCAGCGATGCGGTCCGCGACCTCGGCGGCATCAGGTACGCGCCCCCAGATGGCCAGCGTCCGGGCCAACCGCTCGGTCTGGTTCGAGGGGCTTTCCAACCCCATCAGCAACCCGGCGCGCAGCTGTGCCTTGGCGCGGGCGATCTCGGGCGCGGACAGGCCATCGGCGGCACGGCGGATCTCGTCCACCGTCAGGTTCGCCAGATCGACGATATCCTCGGCGCCGGTGCCGGCATAGACGGTCAGCATTCCGGTATCATCGTGAAAGCCCGATTGCGCAAAGATCGTATAGCAAAGCCCGCGTTCCTCGCGGATCTTCTGAAACAGCCGCGAAGACATGCCACCGCCAAGTGCATTGGCAAAGATCTGCGCCGCATAGAAATCATCTGAGCGATAGCCCGGCCCTTCCAGCGCCAGCGCGAAATGCGCCTGTTCCAGCGATTTCAGGTGCCGTGCCTCGGCGCCCTGCCAGCGGGCCGGATCGCGCGACACGGATTGGCGCGGGGCCAGATGGCCAAAGGCAGTCTCGGCCATGCGCACGATGCTGTCATGATCGACCGCACCGGCGGCGGACACGATCATGCGATCCGGCGCGTAATGTTCGCTGACAAAGCCTGACAGATCGCTGCGGGAAAAGCCGCTGACACGTTCCGCCGGGCCCAGGATGGTGCGACCGATGGCCTGATCGGGATAGGCCGCCTCTTGCAGCCAGTCGAAAATCACATCATCGGGCGTATCCAGCGCCTGCCCGATTTCCTGCAGGATCACGCCGCGCTCGATCTCGATCTCGCGTGCGTCGAAAACCGGGTTCAGCACGATGTCAGAGATCACGTCAAAGGCCAGCCCGACATCGGCTTGCAGCACCCGGACGTAATAGGCGGTCACGTCGCGCGAGGTATAGGCATTGATGAAACCGCCCACATCCTCGATCGCCTCGGCGATCTCAACCGCACTGCGCCGCGCCGTGCCCTTGAAAGCCATGTGCTCGAGAAAATGCGCAATACCGTTCTGCTCCGCCCGCTCATCGCGCCCACCGGCGCTGACCCAGACCCCAAGCGCGGCCGAATGCAGCCCCGGCATGAACCGGGTCACGACGCGCAGGCCGTTGGGCAGGGTTGTAATGCGCAGGTTGGGATCTGATTGGGTCACGCGATTCTCCGTTCAAGGATCAGCGATTTAAGCGCATCGTTGTCGTTTTCAACCCGCGTGACACGTTCGGGCAAGTCGAAAATATCCGCCATATGCGGCGGCAGGTCGGGGCGAATGCCGATGGCAGCCTCGACCGCATCGGGGAATTTCGCCGGATGCGCGGTGGCCAGCGTGATCATCGGCACGCCCGGTTCCAGATGATCGCGCGCGACCTGTACGCCCACGGCCGTATGCGGGCAGATGATCTGGCCGGTTTCCTCGCGGATGGTGCGGATCATCGCGGTGGTTTCATCCTCGCTGACCCGACCCGAGGCGTATTGATCCTGCAAGGCTTGCAGCGCGCCCTGACTGATGCTGAAGCCACCTGCCTTCAACTCGTCCATCAACTGCCGGATCGCACCCGCATCGCCGCCATAAGCCATGAACAGCGCGCGTTCGAAATTGCTGCTGACCTGGATATCCATGCTGGGGCTGATCGAAGGATGCACCTCGCCCATGCGATATTCGCCGGTGGTCAGCGCGCGGTGCAGAATGTCGTTCTGATTGGTTGCCACGACCAGACGGCGGATCGGCACGCCCATGGCACGGGCAATCGAGCCTGCGAAAATGTCACCGAAATTGCCGGTGGGCACAGTGAAATCAACCTCGCGATATGGCGCGCCAAGGCTGACAGCCGAGGTGACGTAATAGACGATCTGCGCCAGAACCCGGCCCCAGTTGATGCTGTTCACGCCCGCCAGCCCGACCTGATCGCGGAAGGCATGGTCATTGAACAGATCCTTCAGCCGGGCCTGACAATCGTCGAAATGTCCGTCCATCGCCAGCGCATGCACATTGGCATCATCGGGCGTGGTCATCTGGCGGCGCTGCACCTCGGACACGCGGCCATGCGGGAACAGGATGAACACATCCACATTGGACAGACCACGGAATGCCTCGATCGCGGCGCTGCCGGTATCGCCGCTGGTCGCGCCGACAATGGTGATCCGCTGACCCGAGCGCGCAAGCGCGATCTGGAACAGCTGACCGATCAGCTGCATGGCGAAGTCCTTGAAGGCCAGTGTCGGGCCGTGGAACAATTCCAGCAGGTGATGGCCGGGGGCCAATTGCGTCAGCGGCGCGCGCGCGACGTGACGAAAGCCCTGATAGGCACGGGCGATCGCGCCCTGCAATTCCTCGTCGGAAAAGCTGTCGCCGGTAAAGGGTTTCAGCACGCGAAAGGCTGCCACTTCGTAGGGCAGCCCCTCCAGCGCGCCAATATCTGACAGGGCCGGCACCGTCTCGGGCAGATACAGCCCACCATCGCGGGCCAGGCCCGTCAGCATGGCCTGTTCGAAGTTCAGCACCGGGGCCTCACCCCGCGTCGAGACGTAACGCATCCGCAGTTCCTTAGTATTTCCGCTGCCTGATACGCCAGATCAGACCGACTGTCATCCCTGCCCAGACAGCCGCGATCATGAACCATTGCGCGGCATATGACAGGTGATTGTTGGGAATACCCTCGATTGCCACGGGGATCGGTTCGACCCCCTGCGCATCCCCCCGAACAAAGCTGGCCACGACAAGGATCGGCTGCGTGTTCAGTTGCGCGGCCATTGCGGGCACGTCGCGGGCGAACCAGATATTCTCGGACAGGTTCGGATCAGGGGTCGAGCTGCCCTTTTCATCCGGCCAGTGCAGATTGCCGCTGACCTCCAGCCGCGTGGGCGGGCGGGCGATATGGCGCGCCTCTTGCGGAACAAAACCCCGATCCAGCATGATCCGGCGGCCATCATCGGTGACAAAGCTCGAAACGATCTGATAGCCGCCGCCCTGCTCCTTGGTGCCCGACAATACGTCGATCTCCTCGCCCGTCGTGGTGCCGCTGACGGTGACAGGGGCGTATTTCATCGACGGATCGACGGTCGCGGGCAAGGCCATGGCGGGCGCATCGATCTGAGCCTGAATTTCGTCCAGCATGCCCTGTTTCCAGTCCAGCCGCTTGAGCTGCCAGACGCCAAGGCTGATCAGGATGGCACAACCGATCACACCGATCAGAAGGGGGGCGATAATGCGGCGCATGTCAGTGAGGGTCTCCAAGCGATGGCATGGCGTGCTGCGCGAGGAGGTTGCGCCGACAAGTCCGCGTGACATCATTTGCGGGGTTGGTCCGCAGCCGACGAGCATTACATTGACAGATAAACGGCTGCCACCGCGCGCCCGATATGCGGGCTGTCGCGGCACCGTATCCATGCCCGGCTTTCAGCATTGCGCACCTCCAATGAAAAACGCGCGGAGCATTACCCCCGCGCGTCTGCTATTTTGCTGTCGCGGGATCAGCCGCCCCAGATATAGACCGCGAAGAACAGGAACAGCCAGACCACGTCAACGAAGTGCCAGTACCAGGCAGCAGCCTCGAAGCCGATGTGATTTTCCTGTGTGAAATGACCGCGCATAAAACGGATCAGGCAGACGGTCAGGAAGATCGTCCCGATGATCACGTGAAAGCCGTGAAAGCCGGTCGCCATGTAGAAGACGGCACCATAGATGTTGCCCGACAGGCCAAAGGCCGCGTGGCTGTATTCGTAAGCCTGCAGGATGGTGAAGAACACACCCAGCACGATGGCGATGGCCAGACCCCAGATCGTGGTCTTGCGGTCATTGTCATGGACAAAGGCATGGTGCGCCCAGGTCACGGCAACACCCGACAGCAGCAGCACCAGCGTGTTGATCAGCGGCAGATGCCAGGGATCGAAGGTGACGATGCCCTCGGGCGGCCAGACCCCATCCTTGATCGGGCTTTCGGGGCCCATCGGATACAGCGCATTCTTGAAGAAGGCCCAGAACCAGGCGACGAAGAACATCACCTCGGACATGATGAACAGGATAAAGCCGTATTGCAGGCCGATCCGCACGACCGGTGTGTGATCGCCTTCCTGGCTTTCATGGATCACGTCGGTCCACCACGAGAACATGCAATACAGCACGCCGGCCAGCCCCATCAGGAACATCCACGGCCCCTGATCCTGCATCCACATCACGCCGCCAAACAGCATGACAAAGACCGAAATGGCGCAGATAAACGGCCAGATCGAGGGCGGTAGGATGTGATAATCGTGGTTCTTAGCGTGCGCCATGTTTCGCCCCGTCGTTCCTGGATTTCGTCAGTTTACAGCGTCGGCTGGCGCAAGGTCCAGCGCCGCCTGTTTTGGTTCTGTCCGGTGAAAGGTATAGGACAGCGTGATATCCCGCACCCATTTCGCGTCGCGATCATCGACCAGTTCCGGATCGACGTAAAAGTTGATCGGCATCTCGACCCGCTCGCCGGGTTGCAGCGTCTGTTCGGTAAAGCAGAAGCATTGCACCTTGATGAAGTAATACCCCGCCACATCAGGCGCGACATTGTAGCTGGCCGTGCCGGTGATTGGCTCGTCCGAATTGTTGACCGCCTCGTAAAAGGCCATCGCATTCTCGCCGATCTTCAGCTCCATCTTGGTTTCCATGGGGCGGAAGGTCCAGTCGAGGTTTTTGTCGGTATTCGCGTCAAAGCGGACCCGGACCACCTCGTCGATCATCTCATCCGAAGGCTGCTCGGCTGTTTGGGTCGTGCCGCCATAGCCGGTCACCTTGCAGAACCAGTTGTAAAATGGCACCGCAGCCCAGGCCAATCCGCCCATCAGCACGACGACGCCAACCAGCATCGAGACTGTCCGTTGTTCGCGGGTCATTGGCTTGCCTCCTCTGCGGTCTCGCCGGCAGCCGCCGGTGCTTCCTCTGCGGGCAGGACCGATACGCGCGGCTGATGGTCATAAGCTTCCATCGTGTCGCCATTCTGCACCTTGACCACGGTCAGGGCAAATACCAGGGCGACAAAGCAGACCAGCACCAGTCCCAGCCCGACATTACGCGAGCGGCGGCGCTGGTGGATCTCGTGTTCGGTGCGCAGCGCCATCACCATGCCCCCACCCAGCTTTGAACCAGCAGCGCCAGGAAATGCAGAAACAGGTAATAGAGCGACAGCCGGAAATATCGCTTTTCCACAGTATAGCCGTCTTGCTCGGCAGCCAGTTCGTCGCGGCGCATGATCCGCCAGCCACCCAGAATGAACAGCAGGTTCAGCACGGCCGCGACGGCCAGATAGATCGGCCCGCCGACGCTGGTAAAGCCCAGCCACAGCGCAAAGGGTGCCAGCACCAGCGAATAGGCAAAGATATGACGGCGGGTCGCTGCGCGGCCATGCGTGACCGTCAGCATCGGCACGCCGGCCTTGTGGTAATCTTCCTTCATGAACAGCGCCAGCGCCCAGAAATGCGGCGGAGTCCAGAAAAAGATCAGCGCGAACATCAACAGCGATTCGATGCTGATACCGCCGGTGGCACAGGCCCATCCGATCATCGGAGGGAACGCGCCGGCGGCACCACCGATGACGATATTCTGCGGCGTCGAACGCTTGAGCCACATCGTATAGATCACGGCATAGAAGAAGATGGTAAAGGCAAGAAAGCCGGCCGCGAACCAGTTCGCCGCAAGCCCCAGCATCAGCACCGCCACACCTGACAGCGCCACGCCAAGGGCCAGAGCCTCGGGCCGCGCCACGCGGCCTGCAGGGATCGGCCGCCCCTGCGTGCGGTGCATCACCGCGTCGATATCGGCATCATACCACATGTTCAGCGCACCCGATGCACCGCCACCCAAAGCGATGAACAACACCGAACAGAAGGCGACAAAGGGATGCATGTCGACCGGCGCCACCCACAGCCCGACAAAGGCTGTGAACACCACCAGCGACATGACCCGCGGCTTCAGCAGCGCGACGTAATCGCCAAACTGTGCCTCGGGGGCGCCTTCATATGCGTGGATATCCGCCATTGCCCGATCAGTTGCCAGCCGGAGCGGCTTCGCCATCGGCGGCGGGTTCTTCTGCAGCGGCTTCGTCTGCCGCGGGCGCATCGGCGGCAGCCTCGTCCGCAGCAGCTTCATCTGCCGCAGGCTCTTCGGTCGCAGCGGGTTCTTCTGCCGCAGCTTCGTCCGTGGCAGCGTCCTCGGCGGCCGGCTCTTCTGCTGCGGGTTCTTCCGTCACAGCTTCCTCGGCGGCAGGTTCCTCCGTCGCAGCTTCTTCAGCGGCAGGCTCTTCAGCAGCCGGCTCTTCAGCGGCAGCGTCCTCTGCGGCGGGTTCTTCTGCAGCAGCAGCCTCACCCTCAGCAGGCGCTTCTGCGGCAGCGGCTGCACCAGCCGGGACGTCGGCCTCGGCGATGGCTTCCTCACCACCCATGCTGCCACCTTCCTGGGCGACCCAGGCTTCAAACTTGTCCTGCGAAACGGCTTTGACGACGATCGGCATATAGGCGTGGTTGATGCCGCACAGCTCGCTGCACTGACCGAAATAGATGCCCTCTTCGCTGACATTGAACCACAGTTGCGCAATCCGGCCCGGCACGGCGTCCTGCTTGACCGCAAAGGCCGGAACGGCCCAGGCGTGGATCACGTCATTGGCGGTGACCTGCACCAGCACGTCCTGATCGACGGGGATCACGACGGCAGTGTCGGTGGCCAGCAGGTATTCATCTTCGCTATAGCCATAATCGGCCAATTCTTCCTTTGCCAGCATGAGGCTGTCAAAGCTGAGCCCGTTATCGGGATATTCATAGGACCAGTACCACTGGTTGCCGATCGCCTTGATCACCAGATCGGGATCTTCCGGCATCTCCTGCGAATAGAACAGGCGCGGCAGCGAAAAGACACCGATCACGATCAGGATCAGCACTGGCACAATCGTCCAGACGACCTCGACGGGGGTGTTGTGGGTGAACTTGGCGGGAACCGGGTTCGCGCGGCTGTTAAAGCGGAAAATCACGATCAGCAGCAGCGCACAGACGAACACCGTCACCACCGCGATGATGATCAGGACGAAGTGATCCAGCCAATGCTGCTGCACCGCAATCTCGGTGACCGCAGGCTGAAATCCGGTTCCGCCGTTTACCGGTTTCCCGATCGTCGGCAGATCGCCCAACACGCCTTGCGCAAAAGCGGCACTCGCCGCCAATCCACCCGCCGCGAACCCCGTTGCTGCCGCGGTTGCACGGCGAATCATCGCTTTTGCCATCGTCCCATCCCGTTGCCTTGGCGCGTCCACTGGGACACGCATGGGTCAAGGGCCGCCAATAGCCGCCCCTTTTCCTTGCTCAGTGACCGTTCTATGACCATATCTCAGCCCATCCGGCAAGACGTAGGAATGTCTTGAGCACGAAATTTTCCCGCCAGAAAGGACGCTTTCGATGAGTCGCAAGCCTTTTGCCCCCTTCGATGAACACCTGGATCGGGATGCCGCGCTGTCGGTTCTGCAGGGTGCGGTTGCGGGTGCCGATGATGGCGAACTGTTCCTGGAACGCTCGACCGCCGAGACGCTGGTCTTTGATGATGGCAGACTGCGCAACTCTGGCTATACCGTGCAGCAGGGCTTTGGCTTGCGCGCCGTCCGCGGCGAGGTGACGGGCTACGCGCATTCGACCGATATTTCGCAACAAGCCCTGACACGTGCAGCAGAAACAGCACGTCTGGCGGTTGGTGAGGGCGGTGGCGTTTTGGCAGCACCCCCTGCCCCTCGCGGCCCCGATCTCTATGCCGCCATTGACCCCGCCGGCGATATCCCCATTGCCCGCCGCATCCAGACCCTGCGAGAGATCGACGCCTATGCCCGCGCCGCCGATCCGCGCGTCGTACAGGTCACGGTCTCAATCGCGACCTCGCTGCAAGAGGTCGCGATTCTGCGACCCGAGGGCGGGCTGGTCACCGACTTTCGTCCCATGGCGCGACTGAATGTCGCAGTCATCGTCGAAAACAATGATCGCCGCGAATCCGGTCATGCCGGCGGCGGCGGCAGGATCGCCATCGATAGCCTGATCGATCCCGCCCATTGGCGCGGTCTGGTCGACGAAGCGCTGCGCATCGCGCTGGTCAACCTGCGCTCGGTTCCGGCGCCGGCAGGGGTGATGGATGTGGTGCTTGGCCCCGGCTGGCCGGGCATCCTGCTGCACGAGGCCGTGGGCCACGGGCTGGAGGGCGATTTCAACCGCAAACAGGCCAGCGCCTTCGCCGGTCTGATGGGTCAGCGCGTCGCCTCGCCGGGTGTGACGGTCGTCGATGACGGCACCATCCCCGACCGGCGCGGCAGCCTGTCGGTCGATGATGAGGGCACGCCGCCTGCGCGCAATGTGCTGATCGATAACGGCATCCTTGTGGGTTATATGCAGGACCGCCAGAACGCCCGGCTGATGGGCGTCGCGCCCACCGGAAATGGCCGCCGCGAAAGCTTTGCCCATACACCGATGCCGCGCATGACCAATACCTACATGCCCGGCGGCGATACCGATCCGGCCGCGATTCTGGCCGATCTGAAAGATGGCATCTACGCCGTGGGCTTTGGCGGCGGGCAGGTCGATATCACCAATGGCAAGTTCGTGTTCAGCTGCACCGAGGCCTACCGCGTCAGGAACGGCGTTGCAGGCGACCCGATTCGCGGCGCGACTCTGATCGGCGACGGCGCGACGGCGCTGCAGCAGATCCGCGCCATCGGCAATGACATGGCGCTGGATCCCGGTATGGGAAATTGCGGCAAACAGGGCCAATGGGTACCCGTGGGCGTCGGTCAGCCGACGCTGATGATCGGCGGGCTGACGGTGGGCGGTTCGGCGGCCTGAAAATTATTCCAGCGCTAACGAGTTGTTAACCATTGCCGCGCTAGACCTAGCTTCAGGATGAGGCGAGGGCAGCAATGACGATTGGAAATTTTTCTTTCGACACCCCCAACACCCCACCCACCGCGAAAGAAGATGACCTCAGCTTCCTTCGCCTCATCCGCTCTCGCCGCGTTGGTCCGGCGACCTTCCACCGGCTGCTTGCCGAACACCAGACCGTCGCCGCCGCGCTGGACGCGCTGCCGCGCATCGCCAGCGACGCCGGCATCGAGAAATACGAGATCTGCTCCGAAGCCGTGGTCGAGGCCGAATTGCGCGCAGGCCGCCGGTCCGGCGCGCAACTGATCCGCTGTGATCACCCCAGCTATCCGGTCGCCCTGCGCGAGATCGACGGCGCGCCGCCGGTCTTGTGGCTGCGCGGCGATGCGCGCTGGCTGCACGCCGCGCCCTTCGCGGTCATTGGCGCGCGCAACGCCTCGTCTCTGGGTCTGCGCATGGCGCGCGGCATGGCGGCGGGACTGGGTGAGGCCGGACATTGCATCGTCGCAGGCCTCGCGCGCGGCATCGACACCGCCGCCCATAACGCGGCGCTGGCAACCGGGACCGTTGCGGTCATGGCCGGCGGCATCGACAAGATATATCCGTCAGAAAATACCGTACTGGCTGCCCAGATCGCCGAGAAAGGCGCGCTGATATCCGAACAGCCCCCCGGCACCGAACCCGCCGCGCGCCACTTTCCCGCCCGCAATCGCATCATCAGCGGTCTGTCGCGGGCGGTGGTGGTGATCGAGGCCGCACATAGATCCGGCAGTCTGATCACGGCCAGGAATGCGCTGGATCAGGGGCGCGAGGTCATGGCGGTGCCCGGTCATCCGATGGATGCCCGCGCCGCAGGCTGCAACATGCTGATCCGCGACGGTGCGCTGCTGGTGCGCAGCGCCGCCGATGTAATCGCAGCCGCAGGACATGGCCGCGCCGATCATCCGGCGCCACCGATGCGGACCGACGCGCACAGCAGTTCGCGCGCCCCGGCCCCGATCCCGCCCACACCACAACGGCCTAACGATGCAGGGGGACCGGCAAATCTGGAACGCCGCATTCTGGCCTGGTTGTCGCCCAGCCCCAGTGACGAGGACGACCTGATCCGCCGCCTCGGCGTCCCCGCATCCGTCGCGAACACCGCGATTCTGTCGCTTGAATTGCAGGGGTTGCTGACCCGTCTGGCCGGCGGGCGGCTGTCACGCAGCTAGCACAGGCGCCTACCTCGCGGCTGCGGCGAGCGCGCCATCAGCACCTTGGTCGGCCTGCCATCCGCGTGATCTGACGAGCGATTTCGGCGCGTCTGCCGCGCCCCGATCACCGCCAGACAGGCCTGATCCGCCGAACGCCGACAGAAAGCACCCGTTGACAGTGTCCGCCGCGCTGCCCATGTTCCCGGCCCAATCGCAAGTGCAGTGAGTTGCCAATGCCCGTTGTTGTCGTCGAATCCCCCGCCAAGGCCAAAACCATCGAGAAATACCTCGGCGGCGACTATCGTGTGCTGGCCAGTTTCGGCCATGTCCGCGACCTGCCCCCCAAGGATGGCAGCGTCGAGCCCGACAATGATTTCGCAATGAAATGGGAGGTCGCCACCGACAGCAAAAAGCACCTCAAGGCGATCCGGGACGCGCTGAAGGACGACCAGAACCTGATCCTGGCGACCGACCCCGACCGCGAGGGAGAGGCGATCAGCTGGCATTTGCTGGAGGCACTGCAACCCGCGCTGAAAAAAGGTAGCGAGGTCAACCGCGTCACCTTCAATGCGATCACCAAGAACGCCGTGACCGAGGCGATGGCCAACCCGCGCATGATCGACCAGCCGCTGGTCGATGCCTATCTGGCGCGCCGCGCGCTGGATTATCTGGTAGGCTTCAACCTGTCGCCAGTGCTCTGGCGCAAGCTGCCCGGCGCGAAATCGGCAGGACGCGTGCAATCGGTGGCGCTGCGCGTCATCGTCGATCGAGAAATGGAGATCGAGGCCTTCAAGGCCCGCGAATACTGGTCGGTCCATGCGCGGTTGGCGACGCCCGGCGGCGCGGAATATGATGCCAGCCTGACCTCGCTGGCCGGCAAGAAACTGGAACGCTACGACCTGCCGACAGCGGAAAGTGCGGCGATGGCCCTCAGCGCCGTGGCCAGCCGCGATCTGAGCGTGACCGATGTTTCGGCCAAGCCTGCCAGCCGCAATCCCTGGCCGCCCTTCATGACCTCGACCCTGCAACAAGAGGCCAGCCGCAAGCTGGGCATGGGCGCCAAGGCCTGCATGTCCACCGCGCAGCGCCTCTATGAGGCGGGCTATATCACCTATATGCGGACCGACGGCATCGACATGGCCCCCGAGGCGGTGATGTCGGCGCGCGATGCGATCAAGGCGAAATTCGGCGATAAATACCTGCCGAAAAGCCCGCGCATGTACAAGAACAAGGCCAAGAACGCGCAAGAGGCGCATGAATGTATCCGCCCCACCGACATGATGATGTCGCCCGACAAGCTGCGGGTCACTGCCGAGGATCAGCGCAAGCTCTATGACCTGATCTGGAAGCGCACCATCGCCAGCCAGATGGAAGCCGCCCGGATGGAACGCACCACCGTCGAGATCGCCAGCAATGACGCTCAGGTCGGCTTGCGTGCAACTGGGCAGGTGATGCTGTTCGACGGTTTCCTGCGGGTCTATGATCAGGGTCGCGACGATGATGAGGGCGAAGACAGCAACCGCCTGCCGGTGATCGAACAGGGTGAGCCTGCGAAAAAGGTCGCGGATGCCTTTGCCGCAGAACTGGAAAAGGCCCGCGAAAAAGGCGGCGATCTGCCCGAGGCACCCAAGGCGCAACTGACCGCGCCCGGTATGCTGGCGGATCAGGCCGGCGCTTTGGCCGCACGTCAGCATTTCACCCAGCCCCCGCCCCGCTATACCGAGGCCACGCTGGTCAAACGCATGGAAGAACTGGGCATTGGCCGGCCTTCGACCTATGCCAGCATCGTCACCACGATTCAAGACCGCGAATATGTCCGCAAGGACAAGAATCGCCTCTTTCCCGAGGACAAGGGACGGCTGGTGACGGCCTTCCTGGTCAAGTATTTCCCGCGCTATGTCAGCTTTGACTTTACGGCCAATCTGGAAAACGAGCTGGACGAGATCAGCGCCGGCGATCTGATGTGGCGCGAGGTGATGGGCCGCTTCTGGCGCGATTTCACCAAGGCGCTGGAAGGCACCAGCGAGTTGCGCATAACCGAGGTGCTCGAGGCAATCGACGACGCGCTGGCTCCGCATCTCTATCCGGCCCGCGCCGATGGCGGCGATCCGCGTGAATGCCCGCTCTGCGGTCAGGGGCGGCTGAACCTGAAAACCGCGCGTTCGGGCGGGGCCTTTATCGGCTGCTCGCGTTATCCCGAATGCCGGTTTACCCGGCCCCTGTCGGCGCCCGATGGCGAAGAGGCCGTGGGCGACCGTATCCTCGGCGATGAGAATGGCGACCAAATCAGCCTGCGCAACGGGCGCTTTGGCCCCTATGTCCAGCGCGGCGAGGCGACCGAGGAACAGCCCAAGCCGCCACGGATGAGCGTGCCCAAGGGTTGGGATCCCAACGCCGTGGATCTGGAAAAGGCCGTGATGCTGCTTAGCCTGCCGCGCGAGATCGGCCCCCATCCCGAGGACGGCGAGGTGATCGAAAGCAGCATCGGGCGCTATGGTCCCTATGTGAAGCACGGGAAGAAATACGCCAACCTGCCCGATGTCGAAGAGGTGTTTACCATCGGCATGAACCGCGCGGTCGAGGTGCTGGCCGCCAAGCAGACGCGCGGGCGCGGCGCTGCCGCCACGCCGCTGAAAGAACTGGGCGATCATCCCGATGGCGGAGCCATCAACGTGATGAACGGGCGCTATGGTCCTTATGTCAAATGGGAAAAGATCAACGCCACTCTGCCGCGCGATGTCGAGCCAGCCGATCTGACGATGGAGCAGGCGCTTGAACTGATCGCGGCCAAGGCAGCCAAATCGCCAAAGAAAGCCGCAAAGAAACCGGCCGCCAAAAAGCCCGCAGCGAAAAAGCCCGCCGCCAAGAAAAAGGCACCGGCGAAGAAACCGGCGGCCAAGAAACCCGCGGCCAAGAAAGCGGCTGACTAGGTTCTTCACCGACGGCACCGGGCCGGGGATAACGCGGCGATGGGATAACCTGCCCCATCGCCGAACTCAGACGGAGCAGTCTTGATGTCTCGTTTCGAATACCTGCCCGAGGACACGCAGATAAACCCGGTGCTGATGCGCGCCATGGCCGTTCTGGCGGTCTCGGGATGCGCGGCAATGCTGATCGCGACGGTCGCCGCCGCCGCCGTGGTCGATGACAAGAACTGGATGGCCGACACGATCTCGGATCTGGCGGCGGGGCGATGGGAACAGATCCAGGATTTCGGGATCTATGCGCTGATCATGGCAACAGCGGCGGCAGCCACGGGCGCGGCCAACCTGCATCTGGGCGGCACGCGATGGGCCTTGGGCTGCATCGCGCTGGTCATCGCGGTCCCCTGCATGGTCATCATTGCTGCACGCGAAGCCTATAGCCCCACCAATGACGGCACGCCGGTGCATTATTACGTCGTCTTGCTGATGGGCGCGATGCTGACGGCGGGACCGCTGCTGATGGCGCCGGGCGCGGCGCGGGTCGCGCGCGGATGGCAAACGACCTTTGTGATTGCCGGCCTGGGCTTTGGTGCGCTTGTTCCTATCTTCTTTTTCGTGGTGCCAACCAGCCATGACGGGCTGGTGGAACGCGTGATGGGTCTGTTTGCAATGCTGTGGATCGGTGGCTTGGGCGTGATGTTCTGGAACGCCGCCTCGCATATCGAACGTCGCTATCGCGGGCCCCGACGCAATTGACAGTGCCCGCCTTGCGGGCGACAACTGCAGCGATTTTGACATCATCAGGGGGGGTGGCCGATGAAAAAGGTCTATGCCAATGCAAACGAGGCGCTAGACGGCCTCTTGAAGGACGGGATGCTGATCGCCGCAGGTGGGTTTGGCCTGTGTGGCATTCCCGAATTGCTGATCGACGCCATCGTCGACAGCGGCGTCAAGGACCTCACGGTTGCCTCCAACAACGCGGGCGTTGACGGCTTCGGTCTGGGCAAACTGCTGGACACGCGCCAGATCAAGAAAATGATGTCCTCCTATGTGGGCGAGAACGCCGAATTCATGCGGCAATATCTGTCGGGCGAATTGGAACTGGAATTCAATCCGCAGGGCACCCTGGCCGAACGGATGCGCGCCGGCGGCGCCGGCATTCCGGGCTTTTACACCAAGACCGGCGTCGGCACCGTGATCGCCGAGGGCAAAGAGGTAAAGGAATTTGGCGGCAAGGATTACATCCTCGAACGCGGGATCTTTGCCGATCTGTCCATCGTCAAGGCGTGGAAAGCCGATGACACCGGCAACCTGATCTTCCGCAAGACCGCGCGCAACTTCAACCCGCCGGCCGCGATGTGTGGCAAGGTCTGTGTGGCCGAGGTCGAGGAAATCGTGCCGCGCGGCAGCATCGACCCCGACCTGATCCACCTGCCGGGCATCTACGTGCATCGCATCGTGCAGGGCGAACATGAAAAGCGCATCGAACAGCGTACCACCCGCAAGCGTGAGGAGGCCTGATATGCCCTGGGACCGCAACCAAATGGCCGCGCGCGCGGCCGAGGAACTGGAAGACGGCATGTATGTGAACCTCGGCATCGGGATACCGACGCTGGTGGCCAACTATGTCGGCGACAAGGACATCACCCTGCAATCCGAAAACGGCATGCTGGGCATGGGCCCCTTCCCCTTTGAGGGCGAAGAAGACCCCGACCTGATCAATGCCGGCAAGCAGACGATCACCGAATTGTCGCGCACCAGCTATTTCGACAGCGCCACCAGCTTTGGCATGATCCGCGGCGGCAAGATCGCAGCCGCGATTCTGGGCGCGATGGAGGTTGCCGAGAACGGCGATCTGGCGAACTGGATGATCCCCAAGAAGCTGGTCAAGGGCATGGGCGGCGCGATGGATCTGGTTGCCGGCGTGGGTCGCGTGATCGTGGTCATGGACCACACCAACAAGCACGGCGAATCCAAGGTTCTGACCGAATGCACCCTGCCGCTGACCGGCAAGGGCGTGGTGGACCGGATCATCACCAATCTGGGCGTGCTGGACGTGACCGAAGGCGGTCTGAAGATTGTCGAACTGGCCGATGGCGTGACCGAGGACGAAATGCGGGCCGCGACCCAGGCGACCATCGTCAACTAGGCCCCAGCCTCAGACAAGATGATGGGCGTTGCGCGAGACCTCGCGCAGCGCCCTTTTTCATGTTCGGCCCATCGCCTGCCTGTCTGCGCGCCGCAGGAAATAAAGTGACGTGTTTAGCGATCTGATTGACGGTGGCACAGGCACAAGACGAAGATCGCCCCGGAACAGCGCGGCTGGCCTGGCGCCGGCATCGCGATCTACGGGGCGAATGGACGGTATGGATCTGGACCACCACGACAGGCATATCCTGTCTCAACTGGACAAGAACGGGCGAATGTCGCTGGCCGGGCTGGGTCGCGAAATCGGGCTTTCGCGCCATGCTGTGCGCGACAGGATCACTCGAATGGAAAAGGCCGGCATCATTCTGGGTTTCCGCGTGGTGCAGGGCGACGGTGGTGTGGCACAGGAACGCGCGCTGATTTTTGTCGCCCTGAACGATCCATCCGACGACACCGCGATCCAGTGGCTGGCGGCCTTGCCCAGCACCCGCCGCCTATGGCAGATCGCCGGCGAATGGGATGTGGTGCTGGCCGTAACTGTCGCCGGACCTGCTGATCTGGCGCGACTGAACGCCAAGATCGAAGGCCGCGCGCTGATCGCAAGATCGGTCGGACATATGGTCGACCGCGCGATGTAGCGCCACCATCTGGACCCCGCAGCAAGGGCGGCGTATCGGTGCGGGATGGATAGCAGCGCCCTGACAATGACCCCCGATGAGATCGCCGCCCTCTTCACAACCGAGGATGGCGGCTTCCTTTGCGCCCGGTGGGGGCGCCCGATTGCGCCGGTCATCTTTGGCCTGGCCGACGAGACTTTGGATATCTTTCGCGCCGCGATCCGGGCGGTGGCGGAGGATGCAGGCACCGGGGTGGTGGAAATCGACCCCGATATGGGCAGCAATATGATGACCTTCTTTGTCCGCGACTGGCAAGAGCTGCGCGGCGTGCCCGATCTTGACCGCCTGACCGACCGCCCTGACCTGCCCGATCGTCTGGCCGATGCCTCGGCCGATCAATACCGCCTGTTCCGCTTTGATGCCGATGGGGGCATTCGCGCCTGCCTGACCTTTCTGCGCCTGTCGGGCGCGCTGGCCGATGCGCACCCGGCCCAACTGGCCGAGACGCTGGCGGTCCGCGCCATGCTGACATTCGCACGCGACGTGACGCCCACCCCGCAACTGGCCGCGCTGATCCGCGCTGCCTATGATCCGGTGCTGCCGATTGCCGCGACAGATCCCAGCCATGCGCTGCGACTGGCCGCGCGGATGACAGCCTCGGACGCGCAGGGATGAGCACGCGACTGTCCTACATCAAGGTCGGCCAGTTCAACCTCGATCAGGTCATGGCGTTGTCTGTGCGCGACAGCGAAAAGCACCTGATTGCCAGCAACGCCGAATGGCTTGCAGATGCGGCGCATGAACCCGACGCGCTGAGTTTCGCAATTCATGCCGGGCCACAGGCGGTGGGTCTGATCTCGGTCATTGATCCGCGCGTGATCGAGGATGCCGAGGAAGACTTTCAGCCGCAGCATCTTTATGTCTGGCGGCTGATGATCGACCAGGCGCATCGCGGATACGGCTATGGCGCGGCGGCGATCGCCTTTGCCGCCGAACTGGCCCGGATCATGGGGCTCAAGGGCGTGTCGCTGACCACGATGGACCGCGCGGCAGGCAATGCGCTGCCGTTCTATAACAGCCTGGGGTTTCAGCCGACCGGCAGGCGCCTGAACGGTGAGGTCGAGCTGCTGCGTGACGGGGTGATTGCAGGCGACAAAACCCACGCCTAGACTGCTGCCATGACACATTGCCTGCCAATCCGCGTCTATTACGAAGATACCGATTTGGCGGGCATCGTCTATTATGCCAATTACCTGAAATTCATTGAACGCGGCCGCACCGACTGGCTGCGCGATCTGGGCGTCGATCAGGGCGCTTTGAAAGATCGCGAAGGCGTGGTCTTCGCCGTCAGGCGGGTCGAGGCGGACTATCTGTCGCCCGCCCGTTTCGATGATCTGCTGACGGTCGAGACCGCGCTGCACCAGATGACCCCGGCGCGGATTGTCATGGATCAGCGGGTTCTGCGTGACGATGCGCTGCTGTTTACCGCGCGCGTTACGGTGGCCTGCCTGTCGCCCAATGGCCGACCGGCCCGCATTCCCCAAATTGTCAGAAAGGCGGTCGCATGACCCAGCACCGGTCCAGCCATGATGCGGCAGATGATCCACGCAATGACGATATCCTGATCTGGGTGAATGGCGCGTTGAAACCGCGCGCCGAAGCCGTGGTCAGCGTCTATGACAGCGGCTTCATGATGGGCGACGGCGTGTGGGAGGGGCTGCGGCTCTATAACGGTCGCTGGACCTTTCTGGATCTGCATGTGGCGCGGCTGTTCGAAGGCGCAAAGGCGCTGGATCTGGATATCGGCATGACCGCCGATCAGATCATCGCCGCACTTGATGAAACGGCCAGGGCCAACGGCATGACCACGGATGCCCATGCCCGCCTGATGGTCACGCGCGGTCCCAAGACCCGCCCGTTTCAGGACCCGCGCCTGTCACAATCCGGCCCGACGGTCGTGATCATCATGGAACACTCGGTGCCCGTCGACCGGATGGCGCAGGGCATCAGGCTGGCCACGGTGCCCAATGTGCGCGGGCAGCCCATGGCCCAGGACCCCAAGCTGAACAGCCATTCCAAGCTCAACTGCATCCTGGCCTGCATCGCCGCGCAAAAGGCGGGCGCTGACGAGGCGCTGATGCTGGACCCGCAGGGCTTTGTCTCGACCACCAATGGCTGCAATTTCTTCATTGTGCGAAAGGGCGAGGTTTGGACCTCGACCGGCGATTACTGCATGAACGGCATTACTCGGCGGGCCGTCATCGACCTGTGCCACGAAAACGGCATCACCTGCCGTGAAAAGAACTTTTCGCTGGTCGAAGTCTATTCCGCGGACGAGGCCTTTCTGACCGGTACGTTCGGCGCGCAAACCCCGGTGGCGGAAATCGACGGGCGGCAGATCGGCGATGGCGGCGGCGGGCCGCTGACCCGGCGGTTGCAATCGTTCTACAAGGCAAAGGTGGGCGCATGACAATCCGCATCGCCATGTGGTCGGGGCCGCGCAACCTGTCGACAGCCATGATGCGCTCTTTCGGCGCGCGGGGCGATTGTGCCTGCGTGGACGAACCCTTCTATGCCCATTACCTGCTGCAGACCGGGCTGGACCACCCAATGCGCGACCAGATCATCGCCAGCCAGCCGCATGACTGGCGAGCGGTGCGCGATGCGCTGATGGCGCCGGTCGGTCAGCCGATTCAGTACCAGAAACACATGGTCCAGCACATGCTGCCCGAGGTCGAGACCGACTGGCTGAACGGCCTGGTCAATGTGTTCCTGATCCGCGAGCCCGAACGCGTCGTTGCCAGCTTTTCCGCCAAGCGCGGCGCGCCAAGCCCGGCCGAGCTGGGCTTTTGCCGGCAGCGAGAGTTGTTCCAGCAGCTCAGGACCCGTGGCCGAGAGCCGGTCGTGATCGACAGCGCCGATATCCGCCGTGCGCCCGAAGTGGCATTGCGGGCGCTGTGCAAGGCCGCAGGCATTGATTTCACCGAACGGATGCTGGCCTGGGAACCCGGCGCGAAACCCGAAGACGGGGTTTGGGGCGCGCATTGGTACGACGCGGTGAACGCATCGACCGGCTTTGCCGGACCGGAGGCGGAACTGCCTGTGCTGGAGGGCAAACTGGCCAATTTGGCGCAAAGCCTGCAGGCCGATTATCAGGCGGTGGCCGCGCATAAGCTGGTGATCGACTAAAGGCAGAGCGCTGATCTTTGCGATGGCGGGCATCCCGGGCGCTGATAAGCAAAGCCCCCTTGCGCGGCAAATGCGCAAGGGGGCTAAAGCCGTCAACTTCGGATCAAAGCTCTATGAACCGCGCAATCTCCTCGATCGAGGTTGCATGAGCCGTGGCGCGGTCCCAGCCTTCGGGATCATCGCAAATCGGGTCCTCGCCTTCCTCGATCAGCATCTGCGCCGCGTTCTTGGTACATATCGGCAGGAACGAGTAATGATGCGCGTTCGGGATGACGACATATTCGACTTGCGGCAACAAATCGACCAGCCCGCTGCCCTCTGTTCGTAGATCGACCGCCGCCCATGGAAATGTGTCACCCAAGGTCACCAACTGCACCGGCAGGTCGACCTCGGCTGCACTTTCAGGGGTCGCGGCATAGGTGAAGCCGGGATCAACAGCCACAATTCGCGTGAAGCGGTCATCCGTCATGTCAGCGGAAAACTCTGGCGGCAGATTGTCCAAATCCACTCCACCGCGCGACAAGAACAGGCAATCTTGCGCTGCATCGCCAAAACGCTTGCAGTAATCCCTATAGGCCACCGGATCGAGACGCAGGCCGCCGATGCCCAGCACGGTTGCCCCTCCCAGTGAAAAGCCCAGGCCAGTGATGCGATCCGTATCGATCCGATCTGCGAAATAGGGGTCCGCCAACACCTGATCCAGCGCAGCGCTCAGGTCCGAGGCCCGTTCCGAAAGGCGCGCCGTCCTGCGCGGCGAACTGTCGCCCGAGGTGGTGCCGGGATGGTTCATCACCAGCACCAGCGCGCCCCGTTCGGCCAGACCCGCAGCCAACCACGCGGTGCCGTCGATGCTGCTGCCCGAGCCATGAGAGACGACAACCAGCGGCATCTTTTTGTCAGGCAGGGCCGCACCGATATAGGCTTGCGTGCTTTCGAAAACGATGCCGTCGCCCACCGGCGCGGCATGGGTGGGTTGCCCGACCGGCGACCAGATTGCGGCAGCGATGGGCGCTGAGCGGTGATCGGCACGAACATCGAAGCGATCGAATCCGACAGTCGGCTCGGCGATTGCGGGGCTGGCGAGGGCAAGGCCGAAAAGGGCGGACAGAAAAGCGGGTTTCATCGAGGTCTCCATGTAAAAAATGAACGTCTGATGTCATCTGCAGCATTCCGACCGCGTCGCGCGTCCTCGAACCGGTTTCAGGTCGCGCAGAACCGAATATCGGTCTAGGCAACGGTCATGTTGACGCTTCCGATCCCCCTATTTGTGGCGCTGGTTCTGGCCTTTCTGGCGCTTCGTCACGCGATTGCGCAGGATCGCTCGCCGATTTTCCTGATTCTGCTTGCCGCCTGCGCGACCCAGGCGTTGCTGATTTCGCTGACCCAGCATTACGGGCTGACCTTTCTGTTGCATCTGCAGCCGGTCACGGCAGTTGCCGTGCCCCCTTTGGCCTGGCTGACCTTTCAGTCCGCTGCATTGCGCCCGCTTGATCCTCATCGCGACGCGCTGCATCTGCTGGTGCCCGTCTTTACGGCCTTTTGCGAGTTCTTCGCCCCCGTCACGCTGGATATGGTCGTGCCCGTGGTTTTCCTGAGCTACGGCGCTGCCATCCTGATCCGGCTGAACCGCGACGATACGCTGCCGCTCGCCCGGCTGGAGGCTGGTCCCCTGCCCGTTCGTGTCTGGAAAGCCATCGCCATTCTGCTGATTTTGTCCGCGCTTGCGGATGTCCTGATCGTCCTCGCGCTAACCCTTGGCCGCGAAGATTTGCGCCCGATGATCATCAGCGTCTTTACCTCGGTCACGCTGTTGGGAATTGGTCTTGTCAGCATGTCCCGCGACGCCAGCGGTACCGCTGACAGCGACCCAGCCCCGCCAGTGCCCGACCCAAACCTTATCGAGGAAGACGCAGCACTGATGGCGCGACTGGACGCGCTGATGGTTCAAGATCGCCTTTATCTTGATGCCGATCTGACGCTGACCAGACTTGCACGCCGCCTGCACGTCCCGATCAAGCAGCTTTCGGCGGCGATCAACCGCACAAAGGGCGAAAACGTCTCACGCTATGTCAACGGTTACCGCATTGATAATGCATGCGAACATCTGATTTCTGGAACGAATGTCACCGAGGCGATGCTGAACAGCGGATTCAACACCAAATCCAACTTCAACCGAGAGTTCGTTCGTGTCACGGGACAATCGCCATCTGCGTTTCTTCAGTCCAGGGCGCAGGCGGGCACGACTGGCTGAGCCCTGGATGCCGCGAGCCGGTAACCGCACGCGCAGTGGTTCGCCACAACAGACACTGGCCCGATCGCATCCGCACGCGACCGGCCCGGCCTCGCGGATCAACGCCGTTGACGAACAGAGCGACGCCTCACACCTCACTCGCACCTTTGTGTTGGCCAACCCCCTGACCCTTCTGGTAAACATTCGCTAGAAGGCCGACCGAAGAACGGCAGCACACGACCCATGAGGCAGTGAGATGGACCCCATTCAGGCCGCGCAGGCCATTGATTTTTCGTTGATTGCGCTGTTTACGCAAGCATCGCTGACCGTCAAGATCGTGATGATCGTGCTGGTGCTGGCCAGTTTCTGGGCCTGGGCGATCATCATCCAAAAGCTGGTCGCCTATGCCGCCGCGCGTCAGGATGCCAGCCGCTTTGACCGCCGCTTCTGGTCGGGCGAACCGCTGGACGACCTGTATGACCGCATCGGCGACCGCCCCAAGGGCGCGACCGAGCGCGTCTTTGCCGCCGGCATGACCGAATGGCGCCGTAGCCACAAGGATGATGGCGGGCTGATCCCCGGCGCGACCCAACGCATCGACCGCGCCATGAACGTCGCCATCCAGCGCGAGGAAAGCCGGCTTTTGCGGGGTCTATCCTTTCTGGCCACGACCGGCTCGACCGCGCCGTTCATCGGCCTTTTCGGCACGGTCTGGGGCATCAAGACCGCGTTCGAGGGCATCGCTGTCAGCCAGAACACCAACCTTGCCGTCGTGGCCCCCGGCATTGCAGAGGCGCTGGTCGCCACCGCGCTAGGTCTGCTGGCCGCCATCCCGGCGGTGATCTTTTACAACAAGCTGTCCGGCGATGCCGACCGGATCGTCGGCAACTGGGAAAACTTTGCCGATGAGTTCTCGGCCATCCTGTCGCGGCAACTGGACGGGGAATAACCGATGGCAGATGTCGTCACCCGCGAAGGACGCAAGGGACGGGGCCGCCGCCGCAACAAGCCCATGTCCGAGATCAACGTCACGCCCTTTGTCGACGTGATGCTGGTGCTGCTGATCATCTTCATGGTTGCGGCACCGCTGCTGACGGTCGGCGTCCCGCTGGAACTGCCCCGCACCGCCGCAACCTCGCTGCCCTCGGAGCCCGAGGAGCCGCTGGTCATTTCGGTCACGACCGAGGGGCCAATCGTGCTGATGAACGAGGAAATCGCCGAAGCGGACCTGATCGGCAAACTGCAGGCGGTGATCGAACAGCGCCAGAGCGACCGCATCTTTTTGCGCGCAGACGGCGCGATCCCCTATGCCCGCGTGGTTCAGGTCATGGGTGCGATGAACGCGGCAGGCTTTACCAATATCGTGCTGGTTACCGAAGCCGGTGGCCCGAGCATGGACGGTTGACGCCATGGAACGGGCCGAACGCATCGGCAGATGGGTCTCGGGCGTCGGCCATGTCGGCGTTCTGACATGGGCGGCCTTTGGCGGTGCCCTGTTCGGTCCGCAGCCCAGCCCGCCCCTGCAGATGACGCAGGTGGCCACGATGACCGAAGCCGAATTCCAAAGCTTCGCCGCCGTCTCACGCGGGGCCGGTCCGGTTCAGGGGCAGGCGCAGGAAGTGGCCGCCCTGCCTCAACCCGCTGCCGAGGATCTGCAATCGGGCGCGCTGGAAGCCAGCCAATCGCCCGAACCAGAGGCGGAGGCGCAGCCCCTGCCCGATCCCAGCACCGCAGAGGATGCGCCCGATCTGACCGATCTGGCCGCTGCGCCGCAGGCCCCGGCCGGGCTGACGACAGCCTTGCCGCAGCCCGATCTGCCGGCACAGCCCGAGCCAGAGATAGAAGAGGCCAGGCCGACGCCGCCTGCGCCCGCGCCGCAACCCGAAACGACGCCGACCCAGCCAGAAACCCTGCAAAACCCCGCCGCCCCGGACAGCACGGTCGAGACGCCGGCTCAGCCCGCGCCGCCGCGCTCGGAGCTGGCGCTGGACAATTCGCCCCGTCCGCGCGGCAGGCCCGATGGGCTGGTCGAAAACCGCAACCGCCGGTTGGCCGAAGCCGCCGAAGAGGCGCGGCGACAGGCGGCCGCGGAACAGGCGCGACAAGACGCCGCCGCCCAGGCTGAACGCGAAGCCGCAGAAGAGGCCGCCCAGGCCCGCGCCCGCGCCGAGGCCGAGGCCGCGCGCGCCGCTGAAGAGGCCGCCCAACGCGAGGCCGAAGAGGCGCGTCGCGACGAGGAAGAGCGTCTTGCAGCAGAGGCCGCAGAAGCCGCCGCCGCTGAGGCTGCACGCGCCGAGGCCGAACAGGCCGCCGCCGAAGAAGAACGGCTGGCCGCAGAAGAGGCCGAGCGTCAGCGGCAAGAAGAAGAACGGCTTGCCGCCGAGCAAGCCGAACAGGAACGTCTTGAACGAGAGGCCGCCGAACAGGCAGAGCAGGCTGAACGCGACCGCATCGCAGCCGAAGAGGCCGAGCGCGCAAGGCAAGAGGCCGCCGCCGCCGAACAGGCCGTCCGCGATGCCGATGCCGCAGCCGAGGTCGCCCGCCGCCGCGCCGAAGAGGCCGCACCCAGCCAGGACGCCCTCGCCGCAGCACTTAGCGAGGCCTTGGGCGATGCATCCCCGGGCGGCGCCAGCGATCCCAGCGATGTAGCCGCGGACGGCCCGCCGCTGTCGCTGAGCGAACGCGAGGGCTTCCGCCTGGCCATCGACGCCTGCTGGCGCGTCGGCACGCTGTCGCGCGAGGCGCAGGGCACCAGCGTCAGCGTGGCCTTTTCGATGTCGCCTGACGGCATGCCCGAACCGGCCACCATGCGGCTGATGGGTCATTCCGGCGGCGGTCCTGCCGCCGCGCAACAGGCCTATGATTTCGCCCGCAATGCGATCCTGAACTGCGCTGGCACCGGCTATGAATTGCCGGCCGAAAAGTACAACCGCTGGAAGGAAGTCATCGTCGATTTCCATCCCGGCGGCGTCGGGGTGCAGTGATGTGCCCGGCCCCGATCATACTGACCCGTGCGATGGACCGCAGTGGACTGTCAGCGACAAATGCCAATCCCCGCCATGCGCTGTCGCGCTGTGCTGGCCAGCGCTCTGCCGTAACAGCCGGAAAACGTGAAAAATTGAAAGAAGATTGTCATGTAATTCCTGCCTCTGGCCGAGGCAGCGGAATGATTGTGCTTCCCCGCGCCATGATACAAAGGTAGAACGTGACCATGATCCGACACCTGACCCTGGCCCTTACACTTGGCCTTTCCACCGCTTTGCCGCTTGCCCTGGCTGCCCCTGCCTTCGCGCAGGACGATGGCCCCTTGCGGATCGAGATTACCGATGGCGTCGTCGAACCGATGCCCATCGCCATCGCCGCCTTTCAGGGCAGCGATGAGGTCACCGGGTTGGTAAAGAACCTGATCGCCGCTGATCTGACCGGCACCGATCTCTTCCGCGAGATCCCGTCGGATGCCCATCTTTCGCAGCGCGACAGCTTTGAAGAGCCGATTGCCTACGAAGACTGGCGCGCCATCAATGCCGAGGCGCTGGTCACCGGCGAGGTCAGTGTCGAGGGCGACACCGTGTCCGTGAAGTTCCGGCTGTTCGACGTGATTTCGGGCCATCCGCTTGGCGACGGCATGCAGATGCAGGCAGCCAAGGGCGATTGGCGCCGCGCCGCGCATAAGGTCGCCGATCAGGTCTATGCCCGGCTGACCGGCGAAAAGCCCTATTTCGACAGCCGCGTCGCCTTCATGCAGGAAACCGGCCCGAAGGATGCGCGCCGCAAGCGCTTGGGCGTCATGGATTATGATGGCGCCAATATCGACTGGCTGACCGACGATTCGGCGCTGGTCCTGTCGCCACGCATGTCGCCCGACGGCAACTCGATCCTGTATACCAGCTTCGAGACCGGCTTTCCGCAGATCGAGGTGATGGACGTTGCCAGCGTCACCTCGCGTCCGATGACACAATCGGCCGACAGCATGTCATTCTCGCCGCGCTATTCACCGGATGGGCGCTGGATTGTCTATTCGATGGACAAGGCCGGCAATTCCGACATCTGGCAGATGGACCCGGCCACTGGCGCCAGCCGCCCCCTTATCGAAAGCCCGGCGATCGAGACCTCGCCAAGCTACAGCCCCGATGGCACGCAGATTGTCTTTGAAAGCGACCGCTCGGGGACGCCGCAGCTTTACACCATCCCCGCCGATGGCAGCGCCGAGCCGACCCGGATCAGTTTCGCCGATGGCCGTTACGGCACGCCCGTCTGGTCGCCATTGGGCGATCTGATCGCCTTTACCCGCCAGATCGGTGAAAAATTCCACATCGGCGTCATGCGCGCCGACGGATCGAACGAGAAAATCCTGACGGAATCGTTCCTTGACGAGGGCCCGACCTGGGCACCCAATGGCCGGGTGGTGATGTTTACGCGCGTCACGCCCGGCGGTGATGGCGAACCGCGGCTGCATTCGGTAGACATCACGGGTCGCAACATGCGGCCACTGGATCTGGATTTCGCGGCCTCGGACCCCGCCTGGGGGCCGCTGCTGCCATGAGGAAAAAGATGAAACATCATGCCATGATCGCAATGCTGGGGGCTGCGCTGATTGCCTCTGCTTGCGCCCGCCCCGTCCCGCAGCAGATCGTCGGCGATCCCTATGCCAATTCCGGCAATGTCGCGATTTATCAGGGCGATGTCGGCGCCGGCTCGTTGGGAGGCACCGCCACCGCCGAGTATTTCCGTAACACGGTTGGCGACACGGTGATCTTTCCCATCGACCAAACCACCCTGACCGCAGAGGCGCGTACCGTCCTGACGCGACAGGCGACATGGCTTAAGGAAAACACCGGCTTTACGGCCAGTGTCGCCGGCCATGCGGATGAAAAAGGCACGCGAGAGTTCAACCTTGCCCTTGGTGCACGCCGCGCGAATTCGGTTCAGGAATATCTGATTGCCCAGGGCGTCGAATCGGGGCGCATCCGCACCAATACCTTCGGCAAGGAGCGCCCGCTGGAGGTCTGCTCGACCGAGATCTGCTTTGCCAAGAACCGTCGGGCGCAGACCGTCGTCTCACCGGGTGCCGGCACATGATCCTGCGCGTCGTCGCGATCATCGGGCTTTGTCTGATGGCCGGCACTGCGACGGCACAGGACGCGGCACCCGATAGCGCGCAGAATACCACCACACTCGCCGATCTGCGTCAGCAGTTGCAGCAGCTCAAGGCGGACGTGCAGTCGCTGCGGACCGAATTGGTTGCCTCGGGCGCTGCAGGGTTTCAAGCGGCGGGGGGCGATACCGCCATCGACCGCATGAACGCGATGGAACAGAAACTGACGCAACTGACCGGCACGACCGAGCAGTTGCAGAACCGCATCCAGCAGATCGTCAAGGACGGCACCAACCGCATCGGAGATATCGAATTTCGTCTGTGCGAGATGGACGACGGCTGTGATCTCGGGGCGCTGATGACAGTGCCGCAATTGGGCAGTGTGACGGGTGGCGGCGGATCCGGTGGCGGGTTGGTCATTACGCCTTCGGGCGGCAATGCCGAGCCGCCTGAGACAGCGGCCAAGCAACCCACCGCAGCCGAACAACAGGCGTTCGACCGGGCCCAAGCGGCACTGGGCGAAGGTAATTTTCAGCAGGCCGCGCAGCTTTTTGCTGAGGTCGCAGAAACCCATGCCGGCGGCGCATTGACCTCTGAGGCGCTGTTCCTGCGCGGTTCGGCCCTGGAAAGCGCTGGCGAGCCACCACTGGCGGCGGCAGCATGGCTGGAGTCCTTTGCTGCTGACCCGAACGGGGATCGCGCAGGCGAAAGCCTGCTGGGCGTCGCCCGCCTGATCGGCGACCAGGGCGATCCCGTGGCTGCCTGCCTTTATCTGGCGGAAATTCCAGTTCGCTTTGCTGGCAGCGATACCGCAGACGAGGCGCAACGGCGCATGCAGGATCTGGATTGCGGTGCGGGCGAATTGCCGCAAGGCACGGATCCAGAGGCCGCAGCAGACCTGATGATCGATGAGTGATCCCGTCAGCGTCGGTGATGACGTCACCGCGCAGGTGCACACTGTTCTCGACCGCCTCGCCGGCGATCTGCCTGCGCTGGGCATCGCCCTGTCAGGCGGCGGCGATTCCACGGCGCTGATGCATCTGGTTGCCAGTTGGGCGCGGGGCCGCCGGATCATGGCCGCAACCGTCGATCACGGCCTGCGCGACGACAGCGCCGCCGAGGCTCAGACGGCGCATCGCGCGGCGCTTGCGCTGGACATTCCCCATGCGACGCTGCTTTGGCGGCGTGATACGGATGCCGGCAACCTGATGGCCGGCGCCCGCGACGCGCGGCTACGGCTGCTGTCGGGCTGGGCGCAACGCAACGACCTGCCAGCGATCGTGCTGGGCCATACGCAGGACGATCAGGCCGAAACGCTGCTGATGCGGCTCGCGCGCGGCGCGGGCGTAGACGGGCTGGCCGGGATGGCAGATTGGCGTGACGCCTTTGGTCTGCGATGGCTACGCCCGATGCTGGGCGTCGGGCGCGCCGAACTGCGCGACTGGCTCGGCGCGCGGGGCGCAAGCTGGATCGACGATCCCAGCAATGATGATGACAGCTATGATCGGGTGCGCATCCGCAAGGCCATGGCCGCGACCGAACTCGGCGCCAGACAACTGGCGATGGCGGCCGATAATATCGCCTCTGCACGTGACGCATTGCAATTCTATGCCGCCGAGGCCGCCGGCGACGCGATCGCCAGCAATGCCAGCCTGATCCTGCCTCGCAGGCCTTTCACGCGCAGCCCGCCCGAAATTCACCGGCGTCTGATCATTGCCGCCACACGCTGGATCACCGGCGCGGACTACCCCCCGCGTCGCAGTACCGTCAGCCATGCGCTGGCCGGCATTGCCGCGGGCAACCGCGTCACGATGGATGGCGCGCTGTTCGAACCCTCGGGCGACCGCATCTTCGTCATCCGCGAACCAGCCGCCGCCCATCGCGCGCCTGCCGTCCAGGCCGAACCAGAGGAAAGCGCGGTGATCTGGGACAAACGCTGGCGCGTCGAGGGGCTGACACCCGGCCAGCATGTTTCGGCCCTTGGTCTGGAATCGCTCAGTCTGCCCGAAGCAGGCTGGCGGGCCTCGGGGATGGGACGAGACGAGGCCGCTGCAACGCCCGCAATCTGGCAGGACCAGCGACTGATTGCCGCGCCCGTCTTGCGACGTTCGAGCCATCTGGCACGGCCTTTGCGCGGTTCGGACGCGTTTCGCAGCGTGATCTTTGCGCATTAACCGGCTGAGACCGGCAAAGCCGCATTGAACCCCGGCCGATAATCCCTATTTTCTAACTCAACTGTTTCCGCCTGGGAGGACCCGTTTTGGGCAACGCACGCAATCTGGCCGTTTGGGTCGTCCTGTTCCTGATGATCCTGATGCTGTTCAATGTCTTCAGTGATGGCGGCGCACCGCTGAACAGCCGTCAGATCAGCTATTCCGATTTCATTGAACGGGCCCAGTCCGAACAAATCGCGTCTGTAACCATCGACGGCGAGGATATCGCCATCGTCGGCACCGATGGGCAAAACTATGTCACCGTGCGCCCCATGGGCGAAGAGATTACCGACAAGCTGATCGCGCAGGGCGTCGAGGTTCAGGTCGTCAAGCAACAGCAATCGGGCTTTATGTCGATGCTGGGCGTTTGGCTGCCGTTCATCCTGCTGATCGGGGTCTGGATCTTCTTCATGAACCGGATGCAGGGCGGTGGGCGCGGTGGTGCCATGGGCTTTGGCAAATCCAAGGCCAAGCTCTTGACCGAAAAGCACGGCCGCGTGACCTTTGACGATGTCGCCGGCATCGACGAGGCCAAGGAAGAGCTGGAAGAAATCGTCGAGTTTCTGCGCAACCCGCAGAAGTTCAGCCGTCTCGGTGGCAAGATCCCGAAAGGCGCGCTGCTGGTCGGCCCACCGGGCACCGGTAAGACGCTGCTCGCCCGCGCCATCGCAGGCGAGGCCGGCGTGCCGTTCTTTACCATCTCGGGTTCGGATTTCGTGGAAATGTTCGTCGGCGTCGGCGCATCGCGTGTGCGCGACATGTTCGAGCAGGCCAAGAAAAGCGCACCCTGTATTCTGTTCATCGACGAGATCGACGCCGTGGGCCGTGCGCGTGGCGTTGGCATCGGCGGTGGTAATGATGAACGCGAACAGACGCTGAACCAGTTGCTGGTCGAGATGGACGGCTTTGAGGCCAATGAAGGCATCATCATCATCGCCGCCACCAACCGCAAAGACGTGCTGGACCCGGCTCTGCTGCGCCCCGGCCGCTTTGACCGTCAGATCCACGTCCCCAACCCAGATATCAAGGGCCGCGAGAAAATTCTGGGCGTCCACAGCCGCAAGGTTCCCGTCGGCCCCGATGTCGATCTGCGCATCATCGCGCGCGGCACGCCCGGTTTTTCGGGTGCGGACCTGATGAACCTTGTGAACGAGGCCGCGCTGGCCGCCGCCCGCATTGGCCGGCGTTTCGTCAGCATGGAAGATTTCGAGAACGCAAAGGACAAGGTCATGCTGGGTGTCGAACGCCGCAGCATGGTGTTGACGCCCGAGCAAAAGGAAAAGACCGCCTATCACGAGGCTGGCCACGCCGTCGTCGGCCTGTCGCTGCCGAAATGCGATCCGGTCTACAAGGCCACGATCATTCCGCGCGGCGGTGCCCTGGGGATGGTTGTGTCCCTGCCCGAAATGGACCGGCTGAATTTCCATAAGGACGAGGTCAAGCAAAAGCTGGCCATGACCATGGCCGGCAAGGCCGCCGAAATCATCAAATACGGTGAAGAAGGCGTGTCGAACGGCCCCGCTGGCGACATTCAGCAGGCCAGCCAACTGGCCCGCGCGATGGTCATGCGGTGGGGTATGTCGGACAAGGTCGGTAATATCGACTATGCCGAGGCGCATGAGGGCTATAACGGCTCGACCGGCGGTTTCTCGATTTCCGCTTCGACCAAGGAACTGATCGAACAAGAGGTCCATGACCTGATCGAACAGGGCTATGAGGACGCGCGTCGCATCCTGATCGAGAAGGAAGAGGAATTCGAGCGTCTGGCCAAGGGCCTCTTGGAATACGAGACCCTGACCGGCGAAGAGATCGGCAAGATCCTTCGCGGCGAACAGCTGGGCGGCGATGACGACACGCCCGGCAGCTCGATCCCGTCGGTGACGGCGGTGCCCAAGGCAGGCGAGACCAAGCCTGCACCGGGCGGCGATCCCGCCCCCGCCTGAGCCCCGAACGACCGAACGCAGTTATGAACCCCGGCCCATGCGGCCGGGGTTTTCCTTTGCCGCTGCCCTCTTGCGCGCCCGGCGCCAAGGGTGCATGTCCTGCGACATGACCATGGCCACCGATGACATCCCCGACATGCCTGCCCTGCGCGCCCGCATCGACGCGCTGGATGCGCAGTTGATCGCGCTGTTGGCGCAACGCAGTGCGCTGATCGACCGGGCAGCCCGGATCAAGGCGCGCGACGATTTGCCCGCCCGCATAGAGGCCCGTATCGAAGAGGTGGTGACAAACGCGCGGCGGCACGCCGAGCGCGCGGGATTGGACCCCGACCTGATCGAAAGCATCTGGCGACGGCTGATCGAGGCCGCTATCGCCCAGGAAGATCGCCACCTGAAAGGAGACCCCGCATGAGCGCCACCCGTATCGACGGAAAGGTCTTTGCAGCAACGCTGCGCACCCGCATCGCAGAGGGCGTTGCGGCGATGGCGGACCGGGGCATCACGCCCGGGCTGGCCGTCGTGCTGGTGGGCGAGGACCCGGCCAGTCAGGTCTATGTCCGCTCCAAGGGCAAGATGACCCGCGAGGTCGGCATGAATTCCTATGAACACCGGCTGCCTGACGACACCTCGCAAGGCGATTTGCTGGCGCTGGTCGATCAGTTGAACAAAGATCCATCGGTGAATGGTATTCTGGTGCAACTGCCCCTGCCCCGGCACATCGACGAAGAGGCTGTGATCAACGAGATCCTTCCGGAAAAGGATGTCGACGGCTTTACCGTGCTGAATGTCGGTCGCCTCGCCACCGGGCAAAAGGCGATGGTGCCTTGTACACCACTGGGCTGCCTGATGATGCTGCGCGATCAGTTGGGCGATCTTTCGGGCAAGAACGCGGTGGTGGTCGGTCGGTCGAACATCGTCGGAAAGCCGATGGCGCAACTGCTGCTGCGCGACAGCGCCACGGTGACCATCGCGCATTCGCGCACGCAGGATCTGCCGGGGCTCTGCCGCAGCGCCGATATTCTGGTGGCTGCGGTCGGGCGACCCCATTTCGTCAAGGGCGACTGGATCAAGCCGGGTGCGACGGTGATCGACGTCGGCATCAACCGCACCGATGACGGGCTGGTCGGCGATGTGGATTATGCCGAGGCCGAGCAGGTCGCGGGCGCTATCACGCCCGTGCCTGGCGGTGTCGGGCCAATGACCATAGCCTGCCTGCTGGCCAATACGTTGACGGCCACTGCCCGCGCGAACGGCTTGCCCGATCCTGAGGGGCTGACACCCTGACGCGGGTTTGCGCGGAAAAGGTGCCGCCCCGGGTCCGGGCCGGCACCGATTTTCATCGGAAGCTTCCCGGCATCAGTGTCTGAGGCAGCCACAGCGCGAGCTGCGGGAAGAGGATGATCAGCAGCAGGATCAGCAGCATCGGCAACAGGATGATGACCACGTCGCGCATCACCTGCACCACGTTCATCCCCCCGATGGCCGCTGATATCAGCAGGCATAACCCATAGGGCGGCGTCACCAGACCGAATGCCAGCGAGATGATCCCGATAATTGCGAAGACGACCGGATGAATATCGGCCGCCGTCGCGACGGGCAGCAGCACCGTGCCCAGAATGATGATCGTCGGGATCGCATCGATGAACAGCCCGAAGAACAGGAACAGGCCCGCGATGACCAGCGCGGTTTCGAACGGACCGACCTCCAGCGAGACCATGAAGGCCACGATCAGCCGCGGCACGTCGAAAAACGCCAGCATCCACCCAAAGGCCGAAGCCGTCCCGATGGCGAACAGAGAGATCGCGGCGAAACGCCCCGTATCATAGAAGATATGGCCCAGATCGCGGAACGTCACCGTGCGATAGACGAACATCCCCAGGATCAGCGCATAGGCCGCCGCGATGATCGCGCTTTCGGTGGGCGTGACGATGCCGCCCACGATCCCGCCAACCACCAGAACCGGGGTCAGCATGGCCAGCGCGGCACCGCGCAGGGCCTTCCAGAAAGCACGCAGGCTGGGGCTGCCCTCGGTTGGGTAATCATAGACCTTGGCATAGCCAAAGACCGTGGCCATCAGTGCCAACCCGATCAGCAGGCCGGGTATTGCGCCCGCCAGAAACAGCGCCCCCACTGACACTTGCATGACGCCGCCCCAGACCACCATCAGGATACTGGGCGGGATGATGACACCCATGACGGATGAGCAGGCGGTGATGGCGATGGCAAAACGCCGGTCATAGCCCTCTTTGACCATCGCAGGGATCAGGATCTTGCCGCAGCCCGCAGCGTCGGCGGTGGACGATCCCGAGATACCGGCAAACAGCATCGACACCGCGACATTCACATGACCAAGACCGCCGGGCATCCAACCGGTCAGGACGCGGGCCAGTTCGATCAGCCGGTCGGTTATCTTGCCCGAATTCATCAGGTTTGCAGCCAACAGAAAGAACGGCACTGCCAGCAGGATAAACGAGTTATAGGACTGAAACATCCGGTCCAGGACGATGAACGGCGTCAGGCGCAGATCCATCAGCACCAGAGGCACGGTCGCGATCCCCAGTGCAAAGGCCACGGGCACCCGGATCAGCACCAGCAGCATAAAGCCCCCGACCAAGATGGCGCAGGCAAGCCCGGTCGAGACAATCATGATGCAGCCCTTAATGAGGTTCGGTATTCGCCGATGGCTTCGGCCAGCCGGTAAAGAGAAAAGATCGCCCATACGGCCCCGGCGATGGGCACTGAAATGAAGGTGATCAGCTTATTGGCCCGCATCATCGGCGATTCCTGCAATGCGCCGAATTTTGCGTATTCGATGCCGTACCAAAAGAAGATCAGGGCAAATCCCGCGACCAGCACCAGAACAACGCCCTTTTGCAGCAAGATGCCCAAGGGGGTCTTCGCATCCGGCAGCACCTGAACATCGAAATGGGTGCCATCCCAGACCGCGACCATTGATCCGATCATCACCACCCAGACAAAGATGAAGGTCGACAGTTCTTCGGTCCAGAGATAGGGAGGAAGCAGGTCGGTATAACGAGAGATCACCTGCAACCCGACCGGAATGGCGAGGGCTGCGACAAGAATGCCCAGCAGAACCCTCAGCCCGTTGCAGAACGTGTCCAGCACCCGCTTCATCATCTTTCCCCCCCGGTGATGTAGGCTTTTCATACGCGTGAAGGCGTGCTTCGGGTTCTTTTCCCGAAACACGCCTCGCAGCCCTGAGCTTGTTATTTGGCGCGGATCGCCGTCAGCAGTTCGGTCGCACCCAGTTCGGCGGCATAGTCATCCTGTACCGGAACCACCATTTCCAGCAGCTGGTCGCGCTCGGCAAATTCCTGCAGCGTCAGTTGCCCTGCATCGACCATTTCCTGCAGCTTTTCGCCATCTTCACGCGATTCCAATTCGCGACCAAAGGCACCGGCCTCTTCCCCCGCCTTCATCACTGCGGCTTGCAGGTCCTCGGGCATGTTCCGAAAGCTTTTGCCGCTGACCACGATGGGGCGCACGGTGATGGCGTGTTTGGTCAGGGTCAAATACGGCGCGACCTCATAGAACTTGAGGTTCTGGATGCTGGCAGCTTCGTTTTCAAAGCCGTCGATGACGCCGGTCTGGATCGCATTATAGACCTCGCTATAGGAAATCGCCGACGGGGCGGCGGTCAAGGCCGAAAATATCTGCGCCTGAATCGGGGCGCCCATCACCCGCATCTTGAAGCCCGCCAGTTCTTCCAGATTGCTGATCGGCTTGTTCGATATCACATTGCGCACGCCACCGCCGGTATAGCCGACGATCATGATATCGGCCTTTTCCAGCAGTTCTTCTTCCAGCGGCTTCAGCACGTCGCTGGACAGAACGGCCTCCCAATGGGCCTGATCGCGGAACAGGAACGGCATGTCCATCAGCGGAATGGATGGCGCGAAGGTCGCCATGTTGGACGGCGCCATGATCGTATAATCGATGGCGACGCCTTGCTGCAGGAAGGTGACGTAGTCGGCCTCCATCCCAAGCTCGCCATTCAGACGCAGATCAAAAGCGACCTCGCCGTCGTAATATTCATTGGTCAGTTCGGCGAACCGTTCCATGGTTTTGGTAAAGGCATGATTTTCGTCAAACTGACTGGCCCCGCGCAGGGTGATGTCCTGCGCCTGTGCGGCGGTAAATGTTGCGGTCACCGTGGCCACGATGGCGGCTGCGCGCACCAAGCCCTTGGTTGAATTCACTAGCGTCATCTGTCCCTCCCTGGAACTTGCAAAAGACGTCGAAACGAGTCCGTCGTTGGTATCTTCGCATGAACCAAACGGGCGGCGGCGTTTTGTTTTCAGTGCTTTCACAGCCTGATCCGCATTGATTCGCAGATGTACACTAGCAATTATAAGACTAGTATACTAGATAGTCCGTCATGATCTTTCAAAGGCTTTTCGGCAGCGACCGGTCTGTCTGCATTGGCTATGATGCCAGTGCGCGGCCAGGCAGACACTCGTCAATGGACATGACGCCCCTGCCATGGTTCCCTCAGGTCGGCCTTTCAACGACATATCCCCAGACACATATTCAAAGGGTTGATCGACATGAGTGACTATCCGGTGGTCAAGACAGGTGAGGACGTAAGTCGTCAGGTTCTGGCGGATCATCCGCAACTGATGGTCGTCGCCTTTCGTTTCGGCAAGGCCGGGGCCGAGGGCGCGCTGCACGATCACCCGCATGTTCAATCCACCTATGTCGAAAGCGGCCGGTTCCGCTTCACGATCGGCGATGAGCTGTGCGAGGTCGGGCCGGGCGATAGTTTCGTCGTGCCCTCTGGTGCGACACATGGCTGCATCTGCATCGAGCCGGGAACCCTGGTCGATTGCTTTACGCCACGGCGCGACGACTTTCTCTGAGGCAACAGAGGAAGGGCGATTGGCAGCCAGCCGCCCTTCCCGTGATTGCATTGGTCAGCTGAACAGGATGCCGCCATTGATGTCGACATTCGCGCCGGTGATGAAGGCGGAATCGTCGCAGGCGAGGAACAGAACCAGATTTCCGATATCCTCGGGCGTGCCCTGACGCTTGACCGGTGAGGCTGCCTCGAAGCCCCTGCGCGCCTCGTCCCTGGTGTGGATATTGTGAAAATCGGTGTCGATCATGCCGGGGCACAGCGCGTTGACGCGAATATCGGGGCCCAACTCCTTGGCCAGTCCGCGCGTCATCGTCATCACCGCGCCCTTGGACGTGGCATAGGCCACCGAACCCGGCCCGCCGCCATCCCGCGCGGCCTGACTGGCCAGATTGACAATCGCACCGGATTTCAGATGCGGCAGGCAGGCTTTGACCATCAGGAAAACACTGGTCAGATTCAGGTCCATGACCGCCTGCCAATGTTCGAGCGACATTTCGGAAATGGTCTTGCGCGAGATCAGCCCGCCGGTGTTGTTCACCAGTATATCGACGCCGCCGAATTCCTCGACGGTCTTGCCGACCAGTCCGTCAACGCCCTCTTGCGTGTTCAGGTCGCCCTGCAGCGCAAAGGCGTTGCCGCCAGCGGCCTTGATCTCTTCGACAGCGCGGTCCGCGCCCTCGCTGCTGGAGAAATAGTTGATCGCGACATTCGCGCCCTCGCTGGCAAGCTTGATCGCGCAGGCCCGGCCGATGTCGCGACCACCGCCGGTGATGATCGCCGTTTTTCCCTGAAGTTTCATGGTATTTCCTTTCATGGATCTTATTTGGCCGGTGTATTGCCGACGTCAAAGGTTTTGGGGACGATAACCTTGAAGCTGCGCTCATCGGCATCGGTAAAATACAGGTCGCAATCGTAGCCCTGATCGTCGAGAAAGCTGAAGACACGCCGTGGCGCGGTCAGCGGATAAGGAACCAATAGCGTTGCGAGCCGGTGCCGGGTGGCCTTTGGGAACGTGGCTTTCAGGCAGGTGCTGAGCGGCAGACCTTCGATTTCTGCCTGGTCCACGCCGTCAAAACCGGTTTCCTGAGACAGCGCAGGCCCGCCCGCCTCGGACCACAGAAACTGGCCGTAGAAACCAGCCCGCTCGCCGGTATAGCGAAAGGTGCTGCCGCCCAGTACCATCGGCGCATTGGCATGCAGCAGCCAGTCGATTTCGACCGGCTTGTCGGCGTCGATGTTGTCGACGATCACGAAGTACTGGTTGTTGACGAAATACACCTCGCGCAGCACGGACGTGACCTCGGGCGAGCGCGACTGATAGGCGGCGGTCGCGTCGCCCTGCACAAAGATGTGGTCGCCGCGATCCTCGGCTGTGACGATCCGCCCGGCAGCCCGCATCGCCTGCGCCTTGTCCTTGTCGGCATATTGCCCATGACCATTGATCAGGATGGCGTTCTTTGACCGGGTCTGCCGCCGCCAGCCCTGATGCATGGTGCTGTTGAAGGCGACGTAATGGCCTGACTGGATTGCCAGATCCTCACCAAAGGCCGATAGACAAAACGCATTCTGATCGCCGTGGCTGTGGCTGATAGAACCATAGGGTGAGGACTTCATCACGAACTGGATATGGTTCGCCGGATCCTGCATTCGGTATTGCATCCCGACCCAGCCAATACCCTTGAACCAGCGCAGAACGTCGTCATCGGCGGGCGGCACGGCCTCGATGATCGGGAAATCTGTGCGATAGGCCATCTCGTCGAAGTTGAAGTCCCACCAGCCCCAATTATAAAAGGCTTTTTCCGTGCCCGGATTGGTGCGCTTGATCTGATCATAATACCACTGATAGGCGCCATCGCCCGTCACGCCCGCATACTGGCGCAGGTTGTAGCCGATTTTGACAGCGGGCAGATCGCCCATCGTGCTGTCGTCGCCAAAGGTGGCACGCCTTGTATCGGGTGCCTTGGTATAAAGCGGGAAGTCCCCGGTTTTCTGGAAGAACGGGCGCTCGTACAGATTGATGCCGGAATAGCCCTTCAGCAGATTTGCCGCGTCGATCAGATAGGCCATGCCCGTCATCCAGTAATGCGGCCCCTCGGCCCAGCCACCCTGTTGATCGCCCCAGGGTGAATAGACCGTGAAGAGGAATTCCACCGAATAGTTCAGCCAATCCTCGGCCTCGGCCTCATCGTCGAGCAGCGCGATAGAGGCCGGGATCAGCACAGCCGACACGGCACGCACCGCATGGCTGTCATAGGGAAAGAGGTGGATCCTGGCATTGTTGATCAGATGTTCGGCAGTTTCGCGCGTCCGGGCCAGCAGGGCCGCGCGCACGTCGGCGCGTTCATCCTCGGTCAGGTGATCATGCAGCCAGTCATAACCCCAGGCCAGCGCCAGATTGACGCGAAACGCCCATTCATCGGTATAACTGCGCGAGGTGGTGCCGGCCGGGTTCCAGCCCGCAGCCGACAGCAACCATTCCTTGGCCCGCGCGATCATATCCGCGTCCTGCGTGACAGCGCCGCCGATGGCAAGGTGACGGATGGCGTAAAGCAGTTCCTGGCAGTCGATATAGGTCTGCCGCCAGATCGAGGCCACGCGCTTGTTATCCGGGTAGCCCGCAGGTTCGTCCATGACAGGCCGGTCCATCCATGGCTGGACGGATTCCTCGTAAAAGGTCGACCATGTGCAATGATCCGCGTCCCGGGTGACGTCCTTGCGGAACTGCGCCAGCCGATCAGGGGTCAGCCACAGCCGGGGATGCGCGCGGGTGGCATGCGCAAACCGCGACGCACGGCGGGCCAACGGGGTTTGCGGCAAATCATCGGCCAGATCAAAGCTGCGATCGCTGCTCCATTGCGTGACGGGCTTGCCGGTCTGGGCATCGCAGACCGCATAGGACCAGTGATAGCGGCCCGGCGGCAGCGGCGCATCCGGGGTAAAGAAATTCAGCGCCACATCGGTAAAGACATGCGTCTTGTCAGCCGGATATCCCGCATCGGTCGAGATCCGCAGCACATAGCGCGCCTCGTCCTCGATCACGGGCAGCCAGGTAAAGCGCGGCGGGTTCTCGACCAGCGTATCCGCCTCGGTCGGACCGTATTGAATCGTCAGGCGGCCGGCCTTGGGCTCATCCAGCGCGGGCAATTTCGATTTGGGTCTGACGGCCGTATTCATTGGAATGGGTTCCTTGGGAAACGTGTGTGAGATGCCAGGCGGGCGTGGGGGCGCGGCAGCAAACCTGCCGCGCCAAGGTGATCGTCACGCGTCGCCATATTGGCGCTGATAGGCTGAATTCATGACCTCGATGACATCCTGATAGCCCATCTTTTCCAGCGTCTGGATGTAGTCGTCCCAGTCCGCCACGACGTCGCCGGTGCCCAGTATCCAGGCCTGTTGACGTTCCAGCATATAGGTCCGGATCGAAGGCCAGTATTTGTCGTAGACGGCCTGTTCTTCGGGATTGAACGAAACGCCCAGGAACTGGTCGATCAGCAGATCATTCGCTTCGTAGAGTTCAATCCCGGCCCGTGCCTCTTCGGAGGTCCACTGCCATTCATAGCGATAGTCCATCCAGTAGCCGCGATAGATCTGAGCACCTTCCAGATACATCTGGCTGTTCACAGGCGTCGCGCTGTTCAGAACCTCGGGCTTGAAGGTGGGCTCGCCATCGACCATGTCCCAGGTCTTACCCTCGACACCAAAATTCGACAGGTTGCGGCCCTCGGGCGTGAACCAGAAGTCGAAATACCTGATCGTCTCGACCGGATGCTCGTTCATATAGCTGATCGCCCAGCCATCCGGTTTGATCGGAATGCGACGATGTTCTTCGATCCGCTTGCCCGAAACCGATGCCGGCGGCAGGAAGGGGACGAAGTTGAAACCTTCTACCGTGTCCTTCAGGGCCAGATTGTAGCCAGAGGTCGAGGCAAACCAGTCATGGGTCATGCCGCCAAGGTTTTCGGACAACAGAAAATCGCGCGACGACGAGCCGCGGGTAAAGATTTCCGGGTCGATCAGCCCTTCGGCATACCACTTGGCGATATTGGCGATACCATCGCGATAGGCATCCTGGGCATAGGGATGCACCAACTTGCCTTCGTCATTGACGTAGAAGTCATGATAGGTGTCCGAACCCGAGGACCGCGCATCCCAAAGTGTAAGCAGACGGTTCACCTCTTCCCAATCGCGGGCGAAATATGGGATTTCGTCCTTGCGGCCATTGCCATTGGGATCGTCGTTACGAAATGCCGTCAGCACTTCGTAAAGCTCGTCCACGTTCTGCGGCTGCTCCAGACCCAGCTTGTCCAGCCAATCCTGACGGATATACCAGGCGCGACCGAACTCTCCATCCGGCAGGTAGGGGATATAGTAGTAATTGCCGTCTGCGGCCGAAATAGCGGCCTGCAACTCGGGATGGGCATCCCAAAAGGCCTGAATATGCGGGGCATGTTCCGCGACCAGCTCGTTCAGCGGCACAAAGGCACCCTCTGGGCCATACTGGTTGACGGGCTGCTTGATCTGGTTTCCGCCCACGATATCAGGCAGGTCGCCCTGCGCGATCAGCAGGTTCATGGCCTCGGCCGCGTCGGTGCTGTTCCGGCCCGCGGTGGCGTCTGTCAGGTGAATGCCCGTCATCTCACGCGCGGCTGTTTCGACCGGATATATGTCGCTGGGTGAGCCGCCAACGCCGTAGCCCTGGGCGCGCGGCCAGTGCAGGTGGATCGTCAGTTCCAGCGGATCATCGACGATCCGAAGATTGTCGTGTGCGAGGGCGGGGGCCGTCAGGGCAGTCGTTGCCAGAATGGCCAGTGCCGGTGTCAATTTAAGCATGGTTTCCTCCCTAAAAGTTTTTACGGTCATTCCTTCACCCCACCCAGAAGCAGGCCCTTGTTGAAGTATTTCTGCATGAAGGGGTAAATCAGCAGGATCGGAATGATTGAGCAGACGATGATCGCGGCGCTGACGGTCTCGAACGAATAGGCCGCGCTCAGCAGCGAGGTTGCGAACTCCTCATCATCCGACAGTTCGACGATGACCTGGCGCAGATAGACCTGCAGCGGGATCTTGTCCTCATCCTGCAACAGCACCATGGCCCAGAAAAAGCCGTTCCAGCGCGAGACGATGCAAAACAGCGCAACCGTCGCAATCGCTGGCTTGGACAGCGGCATATAGACCTTCCACAGCACCTGGAATTCATTGGCGCCGTCCATCCGTGCGGCCTCTTCAAAGCTTTGCGGAATGCCCTCGAAGAAATTGCGCAGCAGGATGATGTTGAAGCCGTTGACGGCAAACCCGATGATGATGCCAAAGTAGCTGTCGAGCAGGCCCAGATCGCGCATGTTCAGAAAGAACGGGATCAGGCCGGCGTTGAACCACATGGTAAACGCCACCGTCAGGTTCCAGAAGCGCCGCCCGAAAAGCTGCGGGCGCGACAGGGCGTAGGCGCCGGGAATAATGAACGCCAGGCTCATCAACGTCCCGAAGATCGTGTAGATGAAGGTGTTCGCATACGAGGTCCAGAACAACGGCTCGCTGAGCACCTGCTTATAGGCTTCGATGGTGAAACCGACCGGGGTCAGGATGACGTTGCCCGCCCGCGCCTCAAAGCCGGTACTTAGCGACAGCGAGGTGATGTAGATGAACGGGTACAGTGTCGAAAGGGCGAACAACCCGATCAGGATCATGTTGATAATGACGAAGATCCTGTCGCCGCGAGAATAGAGATTCATATTGGTCATGACATGCCCTCCCTTACCAAAGCGAGGTGCGCGAATAGCGCTTGGAGATTGTGTTTGCGGTCATCACCAGGACGAATGCGACAACGGCGTTGAACAGCCCGGCTGCGGCGGCAAGATCGTATTGACCGCCTTGCAGGCCCTGCCGGTAGATGAAGGTGTTCACCACGTCGGCTGTCTCGTAAGTCGCAGGCTGATAGAGCAGGATGATCATCTCGAATGACACTTCGAGCATGTTCCCGATGCGGATGATCAGCATGATGATGATCGTGGGAAGGATCGACGGAAGCGTGATTTTCCACATCATCTGCCAGCGCGAGGCACCGTCCACGACCGCGCTTTCGTAAAGCGTGGGCGAGATACCGGCGATGGCTGCCAGATAGACGATCGACTGAAAGCCTGCTTCTTGCCAGATCCCGGTGCCGACAAAGATCGGCCTGAACCATTCAGGCTTGGTCAGGAAATAGATCGGCTCGATCCCGAACCAGCCAAGGGCCGTATTCACGATGCCGGCGGATGGCGAGAAGGCCGTGATCACAATCCCCGCGATAATCACCGATGAGATGAAATGCGGCAGATAAACAATGGTTTGGGCGCTTTTCTTGAAAAACTGATTCAACACCTCGTTGAACATCAGCGCCAATATGATCGGCATTGGAAAGCCGAAGATCAGGCTGAGCATACTGATATAGATCGTGTTGCGCACGGCCCGCAGGAACTGGTCATTGCTGAACAGAGTCTGGAAATGCTCCAGCCCGACCCAGGGGCTGCCCGCGACGCCGCGAAAGACGCTGTAATCCTTGAACGCGATTTGCAGCCCGTACATCGGTTTGTAGAGAAAAATCAGCAGCCACAGGATCGTCGGCAGCAGCAACACATACAGTTGCCATTCGCGGCGAAGGTGGTCGCCAACGCGCTGCATGCGACCGGGCGGCGTATAGTGCAGCGCCTCTTGCGCCTCGATCACCAACTCCTCGGTGGAACCGGTGTTTCCCTGACCCGTGATACTCATGCTGCACGCGTCTGGCCGGCGAGGGCCATACCCGTTTTGGCGTCAAAGACCTTGATCAGATCCGCAGGGACGGTGAAGCCGGTCACGGCATCCAAGCGGTCCATATTGCCCAGTGTGTCGGTCCGTATCACGAACAGATTGCCGTCGATATTGGCGTGCAACAATGCCTCAGAGCCAAGTGTCTCGACCAGATCGACCTCGCATTGAACCGATCCCGGCACGGCTTCGGTCGCGATCTGGGCATATTCGGGGCGAATGCCCACGATCACCTCGCGCCCGACTGCATTCTGCAACTCGGGCAAGGGCGCCAAGGCAATGCTCTGCCCGGCAAATTCTGCGGCGGGTCCGTTTTCACCTGCGGCGATTACGGCGTTGATCTGGTTCATCGGCGGCGAGCCAAGGAAACCCGCGACGAATGCATTGGCGGGGTTCAGGAACAGCTCCATCGGGGTGCCGATCTGCTCGATCCGGCCGTCATGCATGACGACGATCCGGTCAGCCAGCGTCATCGCCTCGACCTGATCATGGGTGACATAGATGCTGGTTACGCCAAGTCGTTTGTGCAGCCGTTTGATTTCGGCGCGCATCTGTGTGCGCAGCTTGGCATCCAGGTTCGACAGCGGCTCGTCGAAGAGTAAGACCTTGGGCCGCCGCACAATCGCGCGACCCATCGCCACGCGCTGCCGCTGCCCGCCCGACAAGTCTGCCGGACGACGTTCCAGATACTGGGTCAGGCCAAGAATGCCGCCGACCTCTTCCACGGCGGCGGCGATGTTATCCTTGCTTTCCTTGCGGATGCGCAGGCCGAAAGCGATGTTATCAGCCACGTTCAGATGCGGATAAAGCGCGTAGTTCTGGAAAACCATCGCCACATCGCGATCTTTCGGCGCGACGCGATTGACCATTCGCCCGTCGATGATCAGCTGCCCGTCAGAAATCTCTTCGAGGCCCGCGACCATCCGCAGCGTCGTTGATTTGCCGCAACCCGAGGGCCCGACCAGAACGACGAACTCTTTCTCTTTCACCTCAAGGTCGATCCCATGAACCACCTGAACGGCGCCATAGGCCTTGACGATGCTTTTAAGCTGAACCCCTGACATTTCGCCTCCCTCTGATGCGGCCACCCTGCAAAACAGGGCTACGGAACGTGCGATCCTCGGTCGCGCATCCCGGCTGATCTTGCCCCTGCCAGACAAATGATTCGCCAACAGGTCAAATTTGGTATACTAGTAATATAACTGGAATACTAGTAAAAATAGCGCATAGGTTGTTTGCCGCCAGAAACGCGAGACGCGATGAGAACTTTCGAGATCACTGCCCTGCCGATTGCGGCAACCGACGCGCCGCCCGAGGGTCAGGCCGCCAACGCGCTGGATTCGCCACCAGTATCTGGTTATGTAGCCCAAGCTTTGGAGGCGATACGAATGGAGCGGGCAAGACAGACCGGCGACCGACGCACGAGTGTGGACGAGATTTTCGACTACCTCTATGACGAAATCGGGACCCTGCAACTTCGGCCCGGCGACAAGATTTCCGAAGCCGAGATCGCCGCGAAATTCGGGGTCTCGCGACAGCCTGTTCGCGACGCCTTCAGCCGTCTCGCCAATCTTGATCTGTTGTTGATCAGACCGCAGAGAGCGACCGAGGTAAAACGCTTTTCATCGAAAGAGATCGAAAAGTCCCGTTTTGTCCGTGCCGCGGTCGAGACCGAGGTCTTGCGGCGCGCGGCTGCAAATAGCGATGCGGCGAGCGCTGAAATAATGGACAGGGCCCTGGCAGAACAGCGCAAGGCAATCGAGGCGGATGATTTCGAAACCTTTGGCCTGCTGGATTATGATTTCCACAATCGTCTGTGCCAAATCGCCAAGGTCGGTTTCGCCTTCGATGTGATCGCTGCCGAAAAGGCCAAGGTCGATCGGCTGTGCATGCTGGGCCTGTCGAAAGAGGCCAGAATGCCGCAACTGCTGGAAGATCATCAGGCAATCGCGCAGGCGATCAAGGATGGCGACGCAGACGGCGCCGTTGCGGCAGGCATGCTGCACCTGTCCCGACTGGACACAACCATCGAAGCGATTTCAACGCTCAACGCCAATTACTTTGAACCCGAAACGGGCCAGGCAGGCTGAGTATCCGCCCCGTGGCTGCCGAACGCACGCCGCCGCCCGACGTTCACGACAGGATATCGACCGGACGCCCTGTGCGCGACGACGCCTCGATTGCAGCGATCAATTGCTGCGCGGCAAGCGCCTCGCGCCCTGAGACCAGCGGTGGTCGCGCCTCTTGAATGGCATCGGCGAGATCCTCGATAACGGCTTGATGCCCTGCGTGATTTTCGACGATCGGACCGCTTTCGCCGGCATCTTCTGTTCCGACAACCTCGTGTTCGACACGCCCGTCGCGCCAGAAAAGATCCATCCCATCGGCACTGAGGCGCAGCGTGCCGTGCTGACAATGCAGTGTGATTATCTCTTTTCCCTGCGGAAAGCTTGCGGTGCTGGCCACAAGAGAGCCAACCGCACCATTTGCGAAACGCAACCCGGCCACGGCGAAATCCTCGGCCTCCATCTGATGCAGCGGTGTCGTAGCGGTCATCGCCTGCACGGTCGTGACAGGGCCGGTCAGGCTGAGCGCAAGGTCGATCGTGTGGATCGCCTGCGTAAGCAGAACGCCGCCACCGTCACGCGCATAGGTGCCACGACCAAGCTCATCATAGTAGGACTGATCGCGCCATAGCGGTGCAGCAATCTCGACATGCCCCAGCCTGCCCAATTCGCCGCTGGCCATGCGTCGCGCTGCAGCCTTTGCTGGTGCACGCGTCCGATGTTGAAAGACCACGCCCAGCAGCACGCCGGCCGCTTCGCAGATCTCGACAACCTGCAGGGCCTCTTCCATCGTCCGGGCAACCGGCTTTTCCAACAGGATGTGCTTTCCGGCCTTGGCCAGGGTTTCAATCAGTTCAATTCGCACGCTAGGCGGTGTTGCGACGATCACCATCTGAACAGCCGGGTTGTTGGCGACCTCCGCCAGGTCAGAGGTGAATCTGGGCCTGAAACCGGCGTAGTGCTGGGCCAGATATTTCGCGCGGTCAGGGTTGCGCGACACGATCGCATGCAGCCGCAGCCGATCGCGCGCAGCCGATAGCGCGGCCACTTGGGTCCTGGCGATCATGCCCGCGCCGATAAGGGCGACCCCGATCTGCTGCGCCTCATTTGCGTCTGACATGAGCTTCCCCCTTTTCCGCGCCAGATCTGGCCCGACGAGAATACGCAGGGTCCTTTCCTACGCCCGCCGCAACCACCGCGCCATTGTCGACGCACCCCAGCCAGCCAGCACCGCAACCGCCAGCGACATCAGCCCGTAGATCAACGGCCAGTCAAAGGCGAGACGATAGAGCCAGCGTTCCAGCCCCACCTTGCGAACCTCGATCGGCGCGCGATGAACATCGACGACCTGGCCGTTGCGCAACAGCAGGATCCGGGTCTTGTAATCGCCTTCGATCAGGCTTGCAGGCAAACGGATATTGGCGCGGAACAGCGTCTCTTCGGTCAGTGTCACACTGCCCGTGTCCTGCCGGTACACCCGCTCATCCTCGCGCAACCGGATCATCGCCTGCGTAAAGGGCACCGTATCCGCGACGTCCACAGGCCCCGCGAAACTGCGCATCGCTAAGGGGATCGAGATGCGATAGCGCATGTCCCATTCCGGCAGCAGAATCTGGTCAAGCGGACCCGTCGTCGCCACGGCATAAAAGCTTGGGGCTGCGCCGATATTGACGCGCTCTGTGTTGATCCAGATGCCCAGCTTGCGCTCTTTGCGCCAAATGGTCAGCGGCTGAGCGGGACCCTCGACGGTCACCACAACATCCAGTTTGCTATCGGTTGGGATCGGCGTCTCGCGCTTGACCGCGCCGAAGATCAGGATATCCGACCCATCGAAAGTGGCCGTGATCGAAACCGCATCCTGCGACAGACCGGCCACGACTTTCTCGGGCACCTCGGCCTCGTTTTCGGGAACCACCGCCCGAGGTCGGCCCGGATCGGGATATAGCAGAAAGTCATCTGCCGCGGCGCCGCTGTCAGGCGTCGCCCGGCCCATATCGCGTTGCGCCTCGGCCTCGGCCTCTTGTTCGGATGCCTCCGGTCCGGCCTGCTGCGCCAAGAGCGGCGGCGCGGCAAGCATTGCCAACAGCAGCGCAGGCAAGGCGATATATCGCGGCGGCCAAGCCATCAACGCCCCCCCGTCGCGATCGAGTACAGATCGTCGGGCGTCAGAAACAGGTCCAGAGCCAGCTTGCCGCAGACTGCCAGCACCAGAAGCGCCAGCAGGATGCGCAACTGCTCGGCCCGCAACCGGGCGCCGAGAACGGTGCCGATCTGCGCGCCAACCACACCGCCAAGGATCAGCAGCACCGCCAGCATGATATCGACAGTGTTATAATTCACCGCATGCATCAGCGTGGTAAACGCGGTCACAAAGATGATCTGAAACAGCGAGGTGCCAATCACCACCTTGGTCGGCATTCCCAGCAGATAGATCATCGCCGGCACCATGATAAAGCCGCCACCCACCCCCATGATTGCGGCCAGAACACCCACCGCCAGCCCGATCATCAAGGGCGGAATGGCGCTGATATACAGGCCCGAGGCGCGGAATTTCATCTTCAAAGGCCAGCGATGCACCCACATGTGCTGGTGCAAACGACGCCTCCCCGTCGAGGGCTGTCGCGAACGCAGCAAAGCGCGCAGGCTTTCCTGCAGCATCATCAGCCCGATCAGACCCAGAAAGACAACATAGCAAAGCTGCACGGCCAGATCGACCTGCCCCTGGCTTTGCAAAAAGTTGAAAACCATCACGCCCAGCCATGACCCGACCAGACCGCCGGCCAGCAACACGCCGCCCATTCGGAAATCGACGGTGCGTCGTTTGACATGCGCCAACACCCCGCTGACCGACGAGGCAACCACCTGGTTGGCCCCCGTGGCCACGGCAATCGGGGGGGGTATGCCGATAAAAAACAGCAGTGGCGTGATCAGAAAGCCGCCGCCAACGCCGAACAGGCCGCTCATCAGACCGACTACGCCGCCAAGCCCCACCAATATCAGGGGATTGACGACAATTTCGGCAATAGGAAGATAGATTTGCATCAGCGGCCCTGATTTTGGCGTCGCCATCCTGCCTGTCACTTTTGCCATCGTCAAACCGCAATCGACCATCACCGCGGGTTGAAGGGCAGGCGCTCGCTCGTTAAGCAGAACAGGACAGGATCAGCGGAATGGCCATGCGTATCCTCATCACGAATGACGACGGCATCAACGCGCCCGGACTTGAGGTCCTGCGCGAGATAGCGGCCGAGCTGGCGGGCCCTCAGGGCGAGGTCTGGACCGTCGCGCCCGCATTCGAGCAATCGGGTGTCGGACATTGCATCAGCTATGCGCATCCCACGATGCTGGCCGAACTGGGCCCGCGCCGCTTTGCGGCAGAGGGCAGCCCGGCCGATTGCGTACTGGCAGCACTGCACGACATCATGGTCGACACGCCACCCGATCTGGTGTTGTCGGGCGTCAATCGCGGCAACAATGCCGGTGAGAACGCGATGTATTCGGGGACCATCGGCGGCGCCATGGAGGCCGCCTTGCAAGGTCTGCCAGCCATCGCCTTGTCGCAATATCTGGGTGCTCAGACTGCCGGCCTTGACGATCCTTTCGAATGCGCGCGCAAACATGGCGCGCAGACGGTGCGGCGGCTGCTGGATCTGGGCGACTGGACGGCGGATGATGATTTCCGGCTGTTCTATAACGTCAACTTCCCGCCCTGCCCCGCCGACGCGGTCCGCGGGCTGCGGGTCGCACCACAGGGACGGCGCGGTGGCACGCGGTTCGGGATGAAGCCCTTCGTTGCGCCCAACGGACGGCGCTACCTCTGGATTTCCGGCGGCGCACAGGACGCCGAGGCCACACCCGGCAGCGACGTCGCCGCCAACCTTGCCCAATATATTTCGGTCACGCCGATGCGCGCTGACCTGACCTGCCATGCCTCGCTTGCCGGGCTGGCCAAAGCTCTGGATGAGGGATGAGCGACGAGGCCGCAGATACCCCCGCTGAACGGCAGATGCGCTTTCTGTTTCAGCTGCGCTCGCGCGGGGTGACCGATCCACGCGTGCTGGCCGCGATGGAACGGATCGACCGCGGCTTGTTCGTGCGCGGCCAGTTTTCCGACCGATCCTACGAGGACACGCCGCTGCCCATTCCCTGCGGCCAGACGATCAGCCAGCCATCTGTCGTGGGATTGATGACGCAGGCGCTGAACCCCGGCCAACGCGACACCGTGCTGGAGATCGGGACCGGATCTGGCTATCAGGCCGCCGTGCTGGCGGGGCTGTGCCGCCGGGTCTACACCGTCGACCGCCACCGCCGTCTGGTGACCGAAGCCGAGGCCCTGTTTCAGAAACTGGGACTGCACAACATCACCGCACAGATCGCGGATGGCTCTCGCGGGCTGCCCGATCAGGCGCCGTTCGATCGCATTCTTGTCACCGCCGCCGCCGAAGACCCGCCGGGGCCCCTATTGGCCCAACTCAAGATCGGCGGTATCATGGTGGTGCCAGTCGGGCAGTCGGATGCAGTGCAAACGCTGATCCGCGTGACGCGCTCGGAAAGCGGCTTTTCTTATGATGAGTTGCGGCAGGTACGGTTCGTGCCGCTGGTCGAGGGGTTGGGACAGACATGACCCCCGAATTGGCGGCCTAGAGGCAGGCAGGAAGGCAAGGAAAATGGGCAGCAGGTCAAGGTCACTCGCGGTCGCCACATTGTCGGTGGCGGTGCTGGCGTCATGCGGCGGAAACGGGATGTTCGACCCCGATCTTCGCGGCATCTTCAGCGGACCATTGGATACCGCGCAGGCGGCACAGGCAGCGCAACCGCGTCCCAAACCGGATTCGCGCGGATTGATCAGCTATCCGGATTATCAGGTGGCGATCGCAAACCAGGGCGACACCGTAAGCACGATCGCCGCGCGGCTTGGACTGAGCCCGCGCGAACTGGCCCAGCACAACGCGATCGACGCGAATGCGGTGCTGACGCCCGGTGCGGTCGTCGCATTGCCGCGCCGCGTGGCCCCCGGCGCGCCTGCTGCAGGCGCAACGGTCAGCAGCACCGGACAGGTCAGCGATCCCTTTGCAGGGCAAGGCGCCCGGCAGCCCACGACGCCGTCCACCTCAGGCGCGGCCGCCACTCAGACCACCACGGACGGGGCACAACCCCGGCAGCATCAGGTCGCAGCAGGCGAGACTGCCTGGTCGATCGCGCGGAAATACGATGTGACGGTCGCGGATCTGGCCAGTTGGAACGGCCTGCCCTCGGACATGACGATCCGTGTCGGCCAGCGCCTGCTGATCCCCGTGGCCGGCCAATCGCCAAGCCCGGCGCAAGAGACCGTGACAACACCCGGCAGCGGCAGCCCCACCCCGCGCCCGCCATCGGCAGCCCAGCCATTGCCGGCCGAAAAGACCGAACCCGCCGCGACGCCTGTCGAAACACCCGATTCACCTGATCTGGGCGCCTCGCGCACCCAGGCATCGGGCAGTGGTCGTTTTCAGATGCCCGTCGCGGGCGCGATCATCCGCACCTATCAAAAAGGCCGCAATGACGGCATTGATATCTCGGCGCCGCAGGGCACCTCGGTCAAGGCGGCAGGCAGCGGCACGGTTGCCGCGATCACGCGTGACACCGACGGCGTGCCCATCGTTGTCATCCGTCATAGTGGCGATCTGATGACGGTCTACGCAGGGCTGGACAATTTACAGGTGGCAAAGGATGCGACCGTCAGCGCGGGGCAATCGCTTGGAACCTCTGCCGCATCCGGGATCCTGCATTTCGAAATTCGCCGCGGCTTTGAAAGCGTCGACCCCGAGGAATATCTGAACTAGGCGACTGGCCCGCTGGCCGTCCGGACAGAAACTTAAAGGCCGCCTGTTCGAGGCGGCCTTTTTTTTGCTGGCAAGCGCCTATCGGTTCACAGGCGTTCCAGATGTTCGTCAATCGAGGCAGCCACTTCGCGCCGGATCACCGCGCGCAGATTGCGGGAAAACCGCTGACCCAATTCGCCATGCAGCTCTTCCTGGATAAGTTCGCGAATGACCTCCCGGATACTGGCCTCATCGACCCTTTCGTTGACCTCGCAGGCGTCGGCGAGATCGGCGGGGCCGGCCCCCTTGATGTCTTCCGCAGGGGCTTCGTCTGCTGACGCCAACGGGTGGGCACCATCCGCCAACACCTCGTCACCAGCATCTGCGGATCGCGCGTCATCCGTATAGGCCGGTATGCTCAGGCCTACGCGCTGCATCTGAACCGCGTCCTCGACAAGATCGCTGACTGCCGGCAACACTGCATCCTCGGTGTCGTCAGCCGGCTGCGGATCGACGTCGTGCACGGATGCCTGAGCGGAATAAGCCTCCCAAAACGGATCGGCGGCTGTTGGTTTGGCGTGTTTTCCCTCGACCGCCTGCCGCGCCGCCGTGTTCGTGAAGGGATCATCGTCAACCGGATCGGCCGACGCGCCTTCCCAACCGGCGGGCATTGCCGCGTCCCAGCCAGCAGGCGCTGTCCGCGGCCGTGCCTTGGCGTCGAACGCCTCGTCAAAGCCGTCCGATTCTTCGACCGCCTCATCAGCGGCACCGGCTGAAATCTCTGCCATGGGCGCATAGGGCGTGGGGGACAGATCATCCCGCGACAACTCGTGATCGTCAGAATCTGCGTCATCCTCGACCAGCGCACTGACGCGATCCGACTGGCTCAGACGCAGCGGCAGAGGGTCGGAAAAGCGATCCGATGTCAGACTTGCCGTGCCCTGCCGGACCGGCGGATCACGCAATGCGACGATCTCGGCGGCCATGGGACGCGCCGTGGGGACCTGACGATCAGCCACCAGATGCGAACGGGTGCGACTGTCAGCCGCAAACGTCTTTTCAGCATCGGTGCGCCGGTCAGCTAGCGCAGCACTGTCTTGCACCATTCGCCGCGCCAACGCTGCAGGCCCGCCGAACCGCGCGGCAAGCGCCTGCCCGTCATCGCGTTCGGGACCGCCTTTGCCGTGATCTGTCGGTTGCTGGACGCTGTCGCGGGTATAATCCATCGCCTCATCGTCTGCGATAAGGCGACGAATGGCGCTCAGAACGTCACCGATATCTTCGGAGATGCGAGAGGCGCTTTGCTGGCGGGGCATCTGGTTCATTGCCCCACCTCATTGTTCAGCGTGTCAGTTGCTTTTGCCCAATGCACGCAGCACTCGATCAAGGTTTTCACCTTGGCGGCTGGTGAAAGGCGCGTCGCGGACCGCGTTGTAATATTCCGATGGGTCATAGGTCGGGATCCCTAGCTGAAGGTTTTCTACCGTCAACAGACCCATAGCGGACAAAAGTTGATAATGAGCTAATTGCAGATTGGCTTCAGCGTCGATTTTGTTCGCCCGCGCCTCGAGCAGCGATTGTTCGGCGTCCAGCACGTCCAGTGTTGTCCGCGCACCCAGGGTCGCCTCTTCGCGAACACCGTCATAGGCCTGTTGCGCCGCCGAGATCTGTTGGTTGATCGCCACGATTTGCGCGCGCGCCACATCGATATTTGCCCAGGACTGACCCACGGCCAGATCGATCTGCCGTGCCGCGTTCAACAGCAGAGCCCGCGCCTCATCGCGACGCGCCATTTGCTGACGCAGCACCGATGAAAGCTGACCACCTGAATACAGCCGTTGTGACAGGGTCACGCTGGCCTCTGCATTGCGCCCGGTCACATAATCGTCGGGCGCCTGCCGCGAGGATTGCCGCGCGATGCCGGCCGACAAACTGCCGGTCAGGCGCGGATTACGCTCGGCCTTGGCGCTGGCAACACCCAGTTCCGCAGCCGCTGCCTGGTGCTGCACCTGTTTCATCGTCGGATGGTTGCGCTGCCCGATGCCACGCGCCGCCGCCAGCGATTCGGGCAGGCTGGGCAGTGGCGGCGGTGCAGCCAGCGCCCCCGGCGCCCCGCCAGTGGCCGCGCGATAACCTTCGCGGGCAATTTCCAATGACCCCTGTGCGGCGGCCAGTGAGGCGCGCGACGACGCCAACTGGGCATTCGCCAGCGACACGTCAGTCAGCGTGATTTCACCCACGTCAAAGCGATCCTGAGCCGCTTGCTGTTCCTGTTGCAGCACGCGGACCGAGTTCTGTTGCAATTCAACCTGCTCGGCCGAACTGCGCACATCAAAGAAACTGCGCACGGATTCGAGCAGCACCTGCTGTTCGACATCGACCAGGCTTTCGCGCGTGGCCAGAACCAGTTCCTTCTTGGCGTCGATATCCAGTTGCGAGCGGCCCCAGTCATAAAGCGTGATCTGCGCTTCCAGGCCAAAGCTTGTCGAATTGACGCCACCGCTGCTTAGCCGGTGCGTCGCAGCCCAGTCCAGCACCGGGCGCAGTGTCGAGACGGCCTGCGCCACGTCTTCGTCAGCGGCGCGCAGAACCGCGCGGTTCTGATCCATCAACGGCGAGTGGCGATAGGCCGACACCATCGCATCGGCAAGCGATTCGGCGGCAACCGGCAGGGCAGTGAGCAACGTGAGCACAGAGGCGGCAGCGACCCTGCGAAACGGCAGACGGCTCATAGTGCAAACCCTCGGCTGATCGCGAATCCCGGCAACAAGGGCGCATGCGCGTTGAAGCCATAACGCCAGTTGATCCGGCCGTTCACCTTCAGCCCGCTGCGCACGACCCCCAGATTTCCTTCCTGGAACAGGGCCACGATGCGGCCGCCGTCTTTCAACTGTTCGGTCAGGGCGGAGGGCACGTGTTCAACGGCACCGCCACCGACGAGGATCGCGTCATAAGGGCCCTGTTTGGGGCAACCGACCCCCAGCGAATTCTGCAGCACCACAACATTGTCGATGCCATTGGCAATGATCCGGGCCTCGGCCTCGCGGACGAATTCCTCGCTGTCTTCGATCGCCACGACGGCCTGCGCCATCTGCGCCAGAACAGCGGCAGAGTAGCCGTAGCCACAGCCCAGATCCATCACCAGATCAGTAGGTTCGATGTTCAACTCTTCGATCATCTTGGCCAGCGTACGCGGCTCTAGCAGGACGCGGCCATTGCCCAGAGGCAGGTTTTCGCCTGAATACGCGACACTGCGCCGGGCATCCGGGACGAACTCTTCGCGCGGGACGATCAGCATCGCTTCGATCAGCGGATATCTGGTAACGTCATTCGGACGAACCTGGGTATCGACCATCATGGTCCGGTTAACTGCGAAATCTGGCATGACAGTTTGCCCCTCGGCCTCGAAATCCATTCGTTATTGTGCTGAAATACTGCCACGAATGCACGGCAGGGGCAACGCCACGCGATCGCTGCTTGCAAGGTTCTGCGCGATCCATTATTCCGTGCCCACTCGAAGGGCGGTGGGTTGGCGGAGAGGTTACGCACCGGATTGCAAATCCGTGAAGACCGGTTCGATTCCGGTACCCACCTCCAACTTCGATCCGCTCGGCCGCAACCTGCGGCCCCAGCCCGACCGCCGGCGACGTCCCTTCGATGATGCAGACCTCATGATCCTTGCCGCAACGACCCGCCTTGCCGAGACGTTGCTGCGCTGGCGCACCCTGTTTGGGGGTGCCGGGAAACTGCGCAAACGGATGCTGTTGGACGGCCAGCCCGGACGGGCCGATATCTGGGTTCACGCGGCCTCGGTCGGTGAGTTGAATTCCGCCGCCATGCTGATCGAGACGCTGGCCGCGCGCCACACCCTTCTGGTCACCACCAACAGCGAAACCGGACTGGAACGCGCCCGCGCCGCCGGTTGGAACGCGGCGTTGGCGCCGCTCGATCTGCCGGACACGCTGGCGCGGTTTCTGAATGCCGTTAGCCCCCGGGTCGCCGTCACCGTCGAGGCAGAGCTTTGGCCCCTGCGCGCAAAGCTGCTGGCCGCGCGCAGGGTGCCGCATCTGATCGTGGGCGCGCGCATGTCCGAACGCTCTGCCAGGCGCTGGTCGCGACTGCCGGGGTTGATCGGGCCGGTCCTGCGCAATGTCACGGCCCTTTCCGCGCAAAATGGCGACAGCGAGACGCGTCTCTTGGCGCTTGGGTTGCCAAGGTCCGCACTGCTGCCGCGGCTGGATCTGAAACTGCTGGCACCGGCGCGGGTGACGGCACCACCTGCATCAGAGATGCGTGATCGCACGATCCTTGCGGCCTCGACCCATCCCGGCGAGGACGAGCCGATTCTGGATGCCTTTCTTGCGCTGCAGGCCCGCCGACCTGATCTGCGACTGATTCTCGCGCCGCGTCACCCTGATCGCGCGGACCAGTTGGCCACGGCGATCAGGGCGCGCGGCATCGCCTTTGCGCAGCGCAGCGGCGGTGCCAATGACGGGCCGTTATTGCTGGCCGATACCCTGGGCGAGATGCCGCTATGGTATGGTCGTGCGGGCATCTGCCTGACCGGCGGCTCTTTGGTCGATCACGGCGGCCATACCCCGTGGGAGCCGGCGGCCCATGGCTGCGCGATCCTGCACGGGCCGCATGTGTCCAACCACGCAGAGCCTTATGCCGCGTTGGAACAGGCCGGCGGCGCGCGTGTCACGGATGCGACCAGCCTGCCGGCTGTGCTGTCGGAATTGCTGGCGGCACCGGATCAGGCCCGCCGGATGGGACAGATTGCCCGTGGCGTTCTGGATGAACAGGCCGGCGATCCGGCGCCCTTGCTGGACCTGATCACCGGTCTTGCGCAAAAGGCGCCCGATACCGATATATAGAGAGGATTGAAGGATTTCGGCATGATCCGTTATACGCTGCGCTGCACGTCCGGCCATGACTTCGACGGCTGGTTCCGCTCTTCCGGGGGGTTCGATACGCTGCGCGCTGCCGGTCAGGTCGCCTGTACCATCTGCGGTGATACCGACGTCAAAAAGACCCTGATGGCGCCCGCCCTTCCCGCCGGGCGCGAGGCCACGCCACCGACAAGCCCAGACCAGGATCCGCTGACGACGCCGCGCGATGGCAAGGAGCAGGCCTTGCAGGCCCTTCGAGAGCATGTCGAAGCAAATTCCGATTATGTCGGACTGCGCTTTGCCGACGAGGCGCGCGCCATGCATGAAGGCAACAGCAAGAGCCGCGCGATCCACGGCGAAGCCCGCCCCGAAGAAGCCCAGAAGCTGATCGAAGAGGGTGTGCCCATCGCCCCCCTGCCATTCATCCCGCGTCAGAAGGCGAACTGAGAAAGCGGCGGAGGACATGTCTTGTTTTGCCGTCCAGGGCCGATCCGGGGCAACAATGGCGATATTGAGGCGCTCATCGAACCGCATGGGGAGAGAATGACACAACCACATGTCACCGACGGACCCGGCTTTGTCATCCAGGCCGGCATCCGCCCCGACTATCTGGATGCGGTGGCAGAGGGCTACTGGCAGGCCTTTGCAGGGAAACTGCGCTATCCGCTCGGCCCCAAATCCAAGTGCATCGCCTTTCTGCGCGACGTGATGAACCCGGCCTGTGCCATCAGCGCCGTGTCAGACGATGGCCGGTTGTTGGGCGTAGCGGGCCTGAAGTCCCGCCAAAGCGGCTTTGTCGGCGGTGATTTCCGCGATCTCGTCCGCGCTTACGGGCTGCTCAGCGCCATCGTCCGGTCCCCACTGATCAGCCTGCTGGAACGGCCTGTCGAGGACGGCATCTTGCTGATGGACGGTATTTTCGTAACCCCGGACGCCCGCGGCCTCGGCGTCGGCACCGCATTGCTGAGCACCATCGAAACATACGCGGCAGAGCTTGGGCACGGTCAGGTGCGGCTGGATGTCGTCGACAGCAATCCCCGGGCCCGGTCGCTCTATGAAAGACAGGGATTCGTCGCGCAATCAGAGACATCAACCGGCATACTGGCGCCGCTGCTGGGTTTCCGCCGTGCGACCACGATGATGAAACCAGTGCCAGCGGTCTGACAGGCGATGCCAAGATGCGGCAAACCCCTTGCCCTTTCCGGTCCCCGCCCATAAAAGCCCCGCGGATGATCCAACCCCTGCGCTGGAGGCATGAAATGCCGCTTCTGGTCATGAAATTCGGCGGCACCTCGGTGGCCGACCTTGATCGCATCAAGAACGCCGCCCAAAAGGTGAAGCGCGAGGTGCAGCGTGGCTATGACGTCATTGTCATCGTCAGCGCCATGTCGGGCAAGACCAACGAATTGGTCGGCTGGGTAGAATCGACCTCGCCTCTGTTTGACGCGCGCGAATATGATGCGATCGTCAGCTCGGGCGAGAACGTGACCGCCGGACTGATGGCCCTGACCTTGCAGGAAATGGACATCCCGGCGCGCAGTTGGCAGGGCTGGCAGGTTCCGATCAACACCACCGCCCAGCATTCGGCCGCGCGTTTCCTGGATATTCCGCGCCCCAATCTGGACCAGAAATTCGCCGAGGGCTTCAAGGTGGCCGTCGTGGCCGGTTTTCAGGGCCTTGGCCCCGATGGCCGCATCACCACGCTTGGCCGGGGCGGCTCTGACACCACCGCCGTTGCCTTTGCCGCCGCCTTCGAGGCCGAACGCTGCGACATCTATACCGATGTGGATGGTATCTATACCACCGACCCGCGCATCACCTCCAAGGCGCGCAAGCTGGGCAAGATCGCCTTTGAAGAAATGCTGGAACTGGCCAGCCTTGGCGCCAAGGTGCTGCAGACCCGTTCGGTCGAGCTGGCAATGCGCTACAAGGTGCGCCTGCGGGTGCTGTCCTCGTTCGAGGATACCGACGAAAACTCGGGAACGCTGGTTTGCGATGAGGAAGAGATCATGGAATCGAAAGTCGTCAATGGCGTCGCCTATTCGCGCGATGAAGCCAAGATCACGCTGGTCACCGTCGAGGACCGCCCCGGCATATCTGCCGCAATCTTTGCGCCGCTGGCCGATGCCGGGGTGAATGTGGACATGATCGTCCAGAATATCTCGGAAAAGGACTATGAGGATCATCCGGGTTCGGTCACCGACATGACCTTTTCGGTTCCGGTGAACCAGGTCGAACGCGCCAAGAAGGCCATGGAAGAGGCGCGTCAGAGCGGCATCATCACCTATGAGGAACTGATCGTCGATATCGACGTGGCCAAGGTCAGCGTTGTGGGCATCGGGATGCGCAGCCATACGGGTGTGGCCGCGCGTATGTTCAAGGCACTTGCCGACGAAAACATCAATATCAAGGTCATCTCGACCAGCGAGATCAAGATTTCGGTCCTGATCGACCGCAAATATATGGAACTGGCGGTGCAGGCGCTTCATGATGCGTTCGAGTTAGAGAAAGCCTGACCTGACAGGGGCTGAGACGGGGCGACCCGTTCCGGCCCTGCGCCGGGCCGTTCAGGGGGGATGATGCCGAACCGTAGGGACAGTGATTCACGCAAGCTGCTGAGGCGGCTGCGCGACAGTCTGGCCACGGCGGGGGCCAGCCAGGATCGGCTGGACAGCATCACCCATGACATCGCCGATTCCATGGGCACGCAGGTCTGCTCGATCTATCTGTTTCGCGATGCCGACACGCTGGAACTGTGCGCGACCGAAGGACTGAAACCGGAATCCGTTCACCAGACGCGCCTGCGCCTTGGCGAGGGGCTGGTCGGTCGCGTCGCGCGCACCGGGCGGAATATCAATTCGGCGAATGCGCCTTCCGAGCCGGGGTTCCGCTTTATGCCGGAAACCGGCGAAGAGGTATTTCCGGCCTTCCTTGGCGTCCCGATCCAGCGCGTCGGCGAAAAACTGGGCGTGCTGGTCGTGCAATCGCGCGAACAGCGACAGTTCACCGAAGACGAGATCTATGGTCTCGAAGTGGTCGCAATGGTGCTGGCCGAGATGGCCGAGCTGGGCGCCTTTCAAGGCAGCGCAAGCGATGGCCTGCCACTGGAGCATCGCTTTCCGGTCATGTTCCGTGGCGCAACCGGACAGGAAGGCGCCGCCGAAGGGCGGGTCTGGCTGCATGAACCGCGCGTCGTTGTCGCAAACCCGGTTGGCGACGATCCCGATACCGAGGCTGAACGGCTGCGCGCGGGTGTCAGTCAGTTGCGCGACCGGGTCGATGCGATGCTGGCCGACAGCGACATGGACGCGGACGGCGACCATATGCAGGTGCTGGAGGCTTATCGCCTGTTCGCCCATTCCCGCAGTTGGCTGACCCGCATGGAAGAGGACATCCTGCGCGGTCTGTCGGCAGAGGCCGCCGTCGAAAAAGAGCAATCCCTGGCGCGTGCGCGGCTGGAACGCGCCGCCGATCCCTATCTGCGCGACCGACTGCACGATCTGGATGATCTGTCCAACCGCTTGCTGCGCATTCTGACAGGACAAGGCAGCGATACCGGGGCCGAGATGCCCGACAACCCGGTGCTGATCGCCCGCAATATCGGTCCGGCCGAATTGCTGGATTACGGGCGTCGGCTCAGGGGAATCGTGCTGGAAGAAGGCAGCGTCGGCAGCCACGCCGCCATCGTCGCCCGCGCACTGGCGATTCCTCTGGTCATCCACGCCACCCGCATCACCAGCGAGGCACTGAACGGCGATCCGATCCTCGTCGATGGCGATCAGGGCGTCGTCCATCTGCGTCCCGAGGAAACCGTCGCCGGTGCTTTTCGCGACAAGATGGCGATGCAGGCCGAGGCGCAGAACCGCTATGCCGATCTGCGCGGCCTGCCGGCCACGGCCACCTGCGGCACCACCATCCAGCTATACATGAATGCCGGTCTGATGGCGGATCTGCCCTCGCTGGCGGGCTCTGGTGCCGAGGGCGTCGGGCTGTTCCGGACCGAGTTGCAGTTCCTGACCCGCAGCAAGGTGCCGCGCCGGGCCGAACTGGCCGCGATCTATTCGCATGTGCTGGACAGTGCCGCTGGCAAGCCGGTGATGTTCCGCACGCTGGACATCGGTTCCGACAAGGTACTGCCCTATATGAAGCCGCAGGACGAGCCGAACCCGGCGATGGGCTGGCGCGCGATCCGCGTGGGTCTGGACAAGCGCGGTGTCCTGAGGATGCAGTTGCAGGCGCTGATCCGCGCTGCCGTGGGCCGGCCACTTTACGTCATGTTCCCGTTCATTGCGGACATTTCCGAATACGAGGCCGCCTACAAGATCCTGATGGAGGAACTGGCCCGCGAAAAGCGCCTTGGACATGCAATGCCCAGTGATATCCGCGTCGGCGCGATGCTGGAGACGCCGTCGATGGTCTTTGCACCCAAGCGGTTCTACGAAATGTGCGATTTCATCTCGATCGGCGGCAATGACCTGAAACAGTTCTTCTTTGCCGCTGACCGAGAAAACGAACGCGTGCGCAGGCGTTATGACACGATGAACGTGGCCTTTCTGGATTTCATCGAACAGATCATCCACCGCTGCGACGATGCCCGCGTGGCCCTTTCCTTTTGCGGTGAGGATGCCGGACGCCCGGTCGAGGCATTGACTTTTGCCGCCCTCGGTCTGCGCCGCTTGTCGATGCGCCCAGCCTCGATCGGGCCGGTCAAACACCTGATCCGCCGCGTATCCATTGCCGACCTGCGCGCCGTCATCGATTCTGCCCGCGCATCCGGCGTGACCAACCTGCGCCGCACCGTGACCGAGTGGCTGGCCCAGCATTGATGCGCCAAGCGCGCCCATGAAATCGATCCCGCGTCTGATCGCAGCTATTCTCACCCCTCCGATCTGCGGCTAGTGTCGCGCCGTGGCACGCCGCCCGACACAGGAGAGCCAGATGAGCAACGACCTTCTCGCCTCGCCCGATGCCGCCACCTGGCTGCAAGACGCGACGCATCGGGCCTATCTGGCCCGCGACGCGCATCGGCAACTTGGCTTTTTCGATGCCAGCCTTGGTGCGAACGGCGGTCTGGTGACGCTGGATTTCGCCGGGCGCCCCCTGCCCGGTCCGCAGGAATTGCACACCACCACGCGCCTGATCCACAGCTATGCACTGGCGGGGCTGGCGGGCCGCCCTGATCACGCGGGCATCATTGACAGAGGGATGGAGGATCTGTGGACGCGGCACCGCGACAACCGGCATGGCGGCTATGTCTGGGCAGTGGACGGCGCGGATGTGGCGGACGGGGTCAAGCTGGCCTACGGTCATGTCTTTGTCCTGTTGGCTGCCTCGACCGCAAAGCTGGCCGGCCATCCCGAAGCCGACCGACTTCTTGCCGATGCGTCCGACGTGCTGGAGCGTCATTATTGGGATGAAAGCGCGGGCCTCTTGCGCGACGAATTCACACAAGACTGGCAGCCATTCTCGACCTATCGCGGCATGAACGCCAACATGCACGGGGTCGAGGCCTTGCTGGCCGCGCATGAGGCCACAGGCGAGCGGATCTACCTCGACCGCGCCAAGCGGATTTTCGACTTTTTCCTTGGCCGGATCGCGCCCGCGTCGGATTGGCGCATACCCGAACATTACACGCAGCACTGGCAGGTCGATCCAGATTACGAGGGCAATCCGATGTTCCGCCCGGCCGGATCGACGCCTGGTCATTCCTTCGAAATGGGGCGTCTGCAATTGCAGCTTTGGGATCTGATGGGACGCCCGGATGACGGCGCGCCGGATCGGGCGCGCTTGTTGATAGATCGTGCATTGGGCGATGCATGGGACGGGTCGCGCGGCGGCTTTGTCTATACCTTGTCGCCCGATGGCACAGTCGCCCGCCGTGCGCGCTATTGGTGGCCGGTGACCGAGGCAATCGGGGCAATGGCTGCCTTTATCAAGCTATCCTCAGGCCCGGATGATGAAGAATGGTATCGAAAATTATGGCGTTTCGCAGATCAGCATCTGATTGATGCCGAACGCGGCGGCTGGCTGCCGGAGCTTGACGCGAACAACCAGCCGGCAATGACCCAGTTCAGCGGAAAGCCGGATATCTATCATGCGCTGCAGGCCGATCTGCTGCCTTTGGCAGACGGTATCTCTGCTGCGGCAAGGGCGCTGCAGTCATCGAGCCCGCTGGCGGATCAAGGGTCCAACTGAACGATCAATCCGGCGCACAGGACGCCGCAACGCCAGCGCGGCAAGCGCCCAGTTCTGCTGTGTGCGGAGCGGGATCAGGCGCTGCGTTTCAATAACATTGTAGGAATTCGGCGGCCCGGCGGGTGAAAACGCCGTGGTAGGTTAGGCGAATCTTAAAGTTTCGCGGCCATGTTGAAGCCCACGAATTCATACAAGGATTACTGTCCATGTCGATGTCCTCTGCCCTGAATGCCGGCGTTTCCGGTCTTGCCGCAAACTCGACCAAGCTCGCCACCATTTCGGACAACATCGCGAATTCCGGGACCTACGGATACAAGCGGGTGGAAACCAATTTTGATTCAATCGTCCTGAACCAGACCCGCAATTCCGGGTCGTATTCCGCAGGCGGTGTTCAGGCCTCGTCGCGGCGCGTGATCAGTGAAAGCGGCGCGATGATATCGACGTCGAACGCCATGGATATCGCCATCGCCGGACGCGGCATGCTGCCTGTCACATCCGCCGTCGACCTTGATAACGGCTTTTCGGATCTGCCGATGATGATGACCCGCACCGGGTCGTTCCATACCGATGCCCAGGGCATCCTGCGCACCGATTCCGGGCTGGTTCTGTTGGGTTGGCCGGCACGCTCGGACGGGTCGGTTCCGACCATGACCCGCGATACGGCAATCGGGCTGGTGCCGGTGCAGGTCGAAACCAACCAGACCTCAGGCGATCCAACGACAGAGGTTTCACTGGGGGTTAACTTGCCGGCACAGGATACGCTCGCCGGTTCACCTGGCGACCCTTTGAACCTGCAGATCGAGTATTTCGACAACCTCGGCGCATCCGAATCCCTGAACCTGACATTTGTTCCCGATGTGTCGGGCGCCAGCGGCCGTTCAAATACATGGACCTTGGAAGTGCGCGATGGGGCCACTGATCCGGCATCAAATCTGCTTGGCACCTATGAGGTCGTGTTTGACGATTCGCAGGCCGCAGGAGGCAATATCCTGTCGGTGACGACGCTTTCCGGCGACCCCTATGACGTGGCCTCGGGCGAAATCATGCTGAATCTGGCCGGCGGACCAATGGCCTTGGATATCGGCATGCCCGGCGCGATCAGCAAGCTGAAGCAGCTGTCAGCCAGCTTCTCTCCAACCAACATCACCAAGAACGGCTCTCCGGTGGGGCACCTGACCACGGTCGAGATCGACGAGAACGGCTTTATTCGCGCGACCTATGATACCGGCTTCATCAAGACCCTGTATCAGATCCCGCTGGTCGATGTGCCGAACCCGAACGGCCTGGTCTCGATGGATTCTCAAACTTATATGGTTTCGCCCACATCTGGCTCTTTCTTCCTGTGGGACGCTGGTGATGGGCCGACAGGGTCTGTCAACGGGTACGCGCTTGAGGCGTCAACGACAGATGTGGCTGCCGAGTTGACGGATCTGATCCAGACCCAACGTGCCTATTCGTCGAACGCCAAGATCATCCAGACCGTCGATGAGATGCTGCAGGAAACCACCAACATCAAACGCTGATCACTTACGGTGATCTGGCCCCTTACCGGGAGTTAGCAGCATGAGCATCGCGAAAGCACTGTCGAATGCGGTGACCGGCCTCGCCGCAACCTCGCGCGGCACGGAAACCGTCGCCGCAAACATCGCCAACGTGATGACACCCGGCTATGCGCGGCGCGAAATGTCGCTGTCGGCGCAGTCCTTGGGCGGGCAATCCGGGGGCGTCCGCATCGACGGCGTCAACAGGATCGTCAACACGGCCCTGCTGTCAGAGGCGCGCCTGTCTTATGCCGCCCGATCGGGCAGTTCGGATCTGGCCGCATTTTTCAACATGGTCGAGAATGCCGTCGGCCTACCCGGCGAAACATCTGCAATCAGCACCGCGTTGACGCAGTTCGAGACAGCACTGATTGACGCCGCATCGCGCCCCGACGAGGACCTGCGTCTGCTCAAGGTCGTCGAAGCAGCCGAAAGCCTGACAGATCGGCTGCAGCAGGCCTCACGCACTGTGCAGGACGCCCGCACGGCCGCAGATATCAGCATTGATACCCAAATCACCGCACTGCAAAGCGGGCTGGAAAAAGTAGCCAAACTGAACAAGCAGATCGCCGGATTTAGCTCGAGTGGTCAGGACATATCGTCCCTGCATGACGAGCGGCAGGCCGTCATCGACAGCATCTCTGACATCGTCCCTCTGCGCGTCGTCTCGCGCGATGCTGGAAGGGTGTCGGTTTTCACCGCGGAAGGTGCCGTCCTTTTGGACGGGCTGACACCTGCCCAGCTGTCCTTCACGCCGGCCGGTCAGTTTACCGCAGACATGACGCTTGGCACCGCCGGTGTCGGAGGCATTGTCTTCAATGGCGATGAGATTTCCGGTTCCGGACTTCGACTGTTCGAGGGCGGTTCGCTTTCGGCGGCGTTCGCAATTCGTGACTCCCACGCGCCGCAAATTCAGGCTGAGCTGGATTCACTCGCATACGATATCTATCATCGCTTCGCAGATCCCGCGACCGATCCGTCGCTTGCGCCTGGGCAACCCGGATTGTTCACTGACGCGGGCACGATTGCTGCCCCTCTGCCTAGCCTGGGTTTCGCAGCGCGAATATCCATAAACGCGACCGTCACCCCGGCAGGCGGAGATATCTGGCGGCTGCGCGCCGGGATCAACGCGGCAGGGCCCGGCCCCGTTGGCGACGCTTCATTGCTTGATGGGATGTCTCGTGCGCTGAAAGCCGTCCATGCTTTACCGCCAGGCGGCCATCTTAGCGGACGTCACGACGCTTCAGGCTTTTTCGCCAAGCTCGAGTCTCAGATCGCCGGCCGCAGAATCAGCGCCGAAGCTGACGCGACGCTGCACGAAACGCGCGCAGTCAGCCTATCTGAACGCCTGATGGCAGATGGCGTCGACACCGACAGCGAAATGCAGCGCTTGTTACAATACGAACAGGCATATGCAGCAAATGCGCGCGTCATTCAGGCGATCGACGAAATGATGAACACTATTCTGAGGGTATGATATGGCCATTCATTCCGTAGGCGATCAAGCACGTGCATTCGTGCTGCAAAACCAGACAGCGCACCTCAGAAACAGCCTGAACGTGCTCACGGACGAACTTGCAACAGGGCTCGTCGCAGACAAGGCGGGACGCCTTGGCGGGAATACGACGCAATTGCATCATTTCGAAAGCCAGATCGCTATCCTGAACCAGTACAAGTCTTCCGGCCAGGAGGCGGCAAATATCGCTGAGGCGACACAACAAGTTCTGGCGGCCCTCCACTCTGATGCGGCTGGGTTCGCTGCCGACGCTCTGGCAACCAGGCCAGCGACGAACACAACGGCCGTTTCATTGCGCGCCAGCCAAGCCCAGGCGCTGTTCGGGGCCGCCGTTGCGCGCCTGAATACCAACGTGGCTGGCCTGCATCTTTTTGCCGGTCAAGCAACGGACACGCCGGCATTGGCTGGTGCCGAGGCCATCCTGACGGAACTGCAGGCCGTGACCGCTGGCATGTCGACAGCAGCCGATGTCGAAACGGCAATCATTGACTGGTTCGATGCAGCGCCGGGCGGCGGTGGGTACCTGGACTTTGCCTATAACGGGACGATCGGCGAGCCAAGATTGGCCCAGATCGCCGAGGAACGCGTGATCTCGTTTTCGACAAGCGGTGCAACGCCGGCGATCAGAAATCTGCTAAAAGGCCTCGCGGTCGCAGCGCTTTCGAACGCCCCCACCCTGGCCGCCGCTGACACCGAGCGACTGAGCATGGTTGATCGTGCGGGCGCATTGCTGCGATCGAACGAAACGGCTGTTCTGGACGAAATGGGGAGGGTTGGACTGTTGCAGTCTTTGGCAGAGAGGTTCGGGACCGAGCATTCAAACGCGCTGGCCGTTGCTGAGATTGGCCGATCGAACCTCATCACGGCCGATCCATTTCTGACCGCGACCGCGCTGCAACAAGTGCAGGTCCAGATGGAAACCCTCTACACGCTGACCGCTCGCCTTTCGGGCCTTAATCTGGTGGACTATCTGCGGTGACATTCATTTTCAAACTGATCGCGGCTTTCGTGCTGCTGGTTTCGACAGTCTCTGCGGCGCCCGTTCGCATCAAGGATCTGGCCGATTTCGATGGCGTCCGCGGCAATGACCTGATCGGCTATGGGCTGGTCGTTGGTCTTGATGGGTCGGGCGATAGTCTAAGGAATGCACCTTACACCGAGGAAATTCTGGCAGGCATTCTGGAACGTCTAGGGGTAAATGTCGGTGATCAGGAACTTCGATCAAAAAACGTGGCGGCGGTGGTCGTCACCGCGGAGCTGCCCCCCTTTGCACGCTCGGGCAGCCGGTTGGATATCAACGTCGCCGCGATCGGCGACGCAAAAAGCCTGCTCGGCGGCACCTTGGTCCTCACGCCGCTGAAGGCCGCAGACGGGAACGTTTATGCCGTCGCGCAGGGCTCAGTCATCGCGGGTGGCACCGCGGCCGGCGGAGAGGCCGCACGCGTGGTTGAGGGGGTGCCGACCACCGTCTCCATCCCGGTCGGCGCACGCGTCGAGCGCGAAGTTGATTTTGAGTTGGGCGAGATTGAGAACATTCGGATTGCGCTGCACAATTCTGATTTCACGACGGCGACACAGGTCGAGGCAGCGGTCAACCGTGCCCTGAACCGGCAAGTTGCGACAGCACTCGATTCAGGTACGGTTCAGGTCGATTTTCGGGCATTGGGTGATATCAATCCCGCCCATGTCTTGGGCCGGATCGAAAACCTCGAGATTCAGCCGGACAGCCGCGCGCGTGTCGTCATCGACCACAAATCCGGGACAATTGTCATTGGTGAGCGTGTGCGGATCTCTCGGGTCGCCGTCTCGCAGGGAAATCTGACGCTGAGAGTGCACGAAGCACCCGAGGTTTCACAGCCGAACCCCTTCGCGGCGGGTGAGACGGTCGTGGTGCCGCGCAGCTTTGCAGAGATTCGTGAAGAACCCGGCATCGGATTCGCCGAACTGCCGTCCGAGGCATCTTTGACCGACGTTATCGCCGGGCTGAATGCGCTGGGTGTGGGGCCTCGGGATATGATTGACGTCTTGAAATCAATCCACGCCGCCGGCGCGCTGCATGCCGAATTGATCGTGCAATAATGCAGAACTAGTACAAGCAAGGCGTTCGTCAACGTCGAAATCCAGGTGCACATTGCTTTCCACTTTCCGATAGTTCTCTGCACCCTCTGGTCGCGCCCAGTGGCATGACGGCCACGAACTTGTCGCATCGCAGCGTCGACCAAGGCCTACGAACTGCTGTCGCATTGCAAGGTTACCGGCCATAGATTTCGACGAGTAGCGCAGGCGCGTTTCAGATCACTCGACGATCACAACTGGGCAGCCTTTCACCTGCTCGACGGTGATGGCCGTATCGAACAACTCACTCAGGGTGTTGCTGGTCACGACCTCGGCGCGTGGCGCGGATTTGAACAAATGTCCGTCCTTTAGACACAGGATCCAGTCGGCGTACCGCGCGGCCATGCCAAGATCATGAAGAACAACGACGGGACCCCGTATATCGGCGCCGGGACGGGACAGGGCATGAATACGACGCATGATATCGATGGCATATTTGGGATCCAGCGCAGACAGTGGCTCATCAAGCAAAATCCATGGGGTCGATTGCGCGTATGCCATGGCGACAAAGGCGCGCTGCCGCTGGCCGCCCGACAGCGTGTCCAAGCGCCGATCGGCCAATGCCTCCAGATCAAACACCCGCAGAGAGGCGGCGACAATTTCGTGGTCCTGCGGGCCGGGGCGCCCTCGGTGATGCGGCCACCGCCCAAAGGCCACCAGATCGGCAACCGTCAGGCGCGGCAGGGACGACGTCCCTTGCGGCAACAAGGCAACGACACGAGCCCTCTCTTCCGCGCGAGCCGCGATGATATCAATACCGTTGACCCGAATACTCCCTTCGCTCGGGGCCACGAGGCCCGCAAGGCAGTGCAACAGGCTGGACTTGCCCGCCCCGTTCGGTCCGATAACCGCAGTCAGCCCCGACGCGGGTATTTGCGCATCGATATCCTTCAGGATCTGCTGGCCGTCATGTTGCAGATAGAGGCCCGATATCTCTATCATCGCGGGCGCCTTCGCAGCACCAGTGCCAGGAATACCAGCCCGCCCAGAAACTCGACGATGACGGCGAGCGTCGATTGCAGTGCCAGAAGACGCTCGAACACGAACTGGCCGGCGACAAGGATCAGCGCCCCCAGCATCGCGGCCGCCGGGATCAGGATCGCATGCCGCCATGTCGGCAAAAGCGCCGCAGCAAGGCTGGCGGCAAGCAACCCCAGAAAACTGATCGGTCCGATCAGTGCCGTCGACGTCGCGACCAAAGCGGCGATGATGATCAACGTGATCAGAGCCAGCCTGTCGTGGTCGACCCCAAGGCTTCGCGCATGGGTTCGGCCCAAAGCGGCAACATCCAGGGCCGGTGCCAGGCGCAGGCATGCGGCCAAGGCGAACACCACAAATGGCGCGGCAATAGCAAGTTGCACCGGCTCTATCCCGGAAAAGCTGGCAAAGCTGGCACCCTGGACGATGGCGAATTCGGAGGGATCCAGAATGCGCTGCATGAAACCCGTCAGCCCGCGCATGAGAATGCCCATGATCACACCTGTCAGTACCAGTCGGGTCATGTCATGGGCACCAAACCGCAGGACCGTGCCAAAAAGCGCCGTGGCCGCGCCAGCCAGACAGGCGGTCTCTAACAGAAACTTGGGCAGGGTCGGCAATGTCGCAAAGCCAATTCCACCCAACAGCAGAACCAGCAGCGTCTGGATCAGCACGAACAGCGCGTCGAAACCCACGATGCCGGGGGTAAGCAACCTGTTTCCGATGATGGTTTGAAAGATCACGGTCGCCGCCCCGGCCGATGCCCCCACCAGCACAAGGGCAGTCAATTTCGCGCCTCGCAGCGACAAGATGATCTGGTAGGGGCTGCGCAGCCCCCAACACAGGTAAAGCGCCGAGGCCAATAACAAGGCCAGCGCCAGTAAGATCAACCGACGTTCAGCCATGGTCGGATCGCGCAGCCGGCGCGGCATAGAGCAGCCACAGGAATATCGCGGCACCGACCACGGCAAAAATCGCACCGGCGGGAATTTCATAGGGCCAGCGGATCACCCGTCCGATGACATCGGATGCCAGTACCGCTAACCCACCGGCCAGCGCGATCCACGGCAGGTTGGCACGCAGATGATCGCCGCGCCAGCGCGAGATGATATTCGGCACCACCAGACCCACGAATGGCAGCGCCCCGACCGTGACCACGGTGGCTGAGACCATGACCGCCACCAGCACAAGGGCGGCAAGCATGGTCTGACGGGCGTCCAGCCCAAGGCTGCGTGCGCGATCTTCGCCCAGCCCCAGCAGGGTGATCCGGTCTGCCGCCAGGTACAGCAGCACTGCCGCCAGCGCGATCACCCACAGCAATTCATAGCGCCCCCGCAGGACGCCGGAGAACTCACCAGCCTGCCAGGCACCCAGATATTGCAGGAGATCCGTCGACCAGGCGACCGCCGTCACACCGGCCCCCAATATGCCGGCATAGATCAACCCGACCAGAGGCAGCATCACGGGATCCTGCCTCGGGATATGGCGGGCGAGGATCAGGAAACCCCCGGTCCCCACAACCGCCGCCAGCGAAGCAACGATCATCTTGACCATCAACGCGGCCCCCGGATCAATCAAGGTGACCGCCAGCAGGCCTGCCATCGCGGATTCGGGCGTGCCGGTCAGGCCCGGCTCAACCAGCCGGTTTTGCACCGCCAGTTGAACCACCGCACCGGACAGCGCCAGCCCAGCACCGGCCAACAGCGCGGCAGCCGTTCGAGGCACGCGGCTGACCAGCATCAAAAACAGCCCGCCATCGTCCTGCGCGCCCAGATCGGCAGCCCCGACGGAAAGGCTGGCCAGCAACAGCAGGGCCAGCCCGATGATCGTGGCCAAGCGCAGCATTCGTCAGCTATTCGCGCCGGCGAAGGCGGTCTTCAGCTGCTCTAGCGTCAGCATGATGGACTGGATGCCGCCGCCCGCCAGATACATCGCTGCCGCGTCGAGGTAGATGATCTGTCCGTTCTGCCCCGCCTTGGTTGCCGCGATCAGAGGGTTGTCCAGCGTCGCTGCGGCTGCCTCGCCCTCTTGTCCGACCGCAGCGCCCCGGTCGATGACCAGCAGCCAGTCAGGGTCCGCATCTGCAACGAACTCGAAGGACACGGCCTCGCCATGGTTGCCGGCCTCCAGATTTGGAACGGCCTCGGTCAGGCCCACTTCGCCATGCAGCCAGCCAAAGCGTGAATTGGCGCCATAGGCCGAAATCTTGCCACCATGTGTCAGCAGGATCAGTGCGTCACCCTTGTCGCTGACGGCCGCGGCTGTTTCCGACATAGCCGCGTCCAACCGGGTTTTCAGCTGTGCTGCCTGCTCTGTCTTTTCGAAAATGGTGCCGTAGGCATCGATGCGCGACTTTATCTGGTTGACCAGATCCTCACCGGAAATCGTCATGTCGATTGTCGGCGCCAGCTTTGACAGCGCAGGAACCTGCGTTTGCGAACGGCCCCCCGCAACGATCAGGTCTGGCGCCATGACGGCGAGCGCTTCGAAATCGGGTTCGAACAGGGTGCCGACGGTCGGAATGCCGGTCACCGCGTCGGCCAGATAGGCCGGCGGCGTGAAATCGGGCCGCCCCGCAACAGCCACACCCAGTGCGTCCAACGTGTCCAGCGCAGCAAAATCCAGTGCAACGACCTTGGCCGGGGCGACCGCCACCTCGGCCGGGCCGGCGGCGCTGTCGATCGACACGTTTTGGGCGTGCAATGTTGTGGGCAATGTCAGTGCGAGGGCACAGAGAAACGCTTTCATCACGGAATTCCTTTTGCTGCGTGTGCGGGTTCGGATGTTGACAATTGATCCCCGCCGATGCCAATCAGATGATTGTTGATTAAAAAACTCAGGAACATGGGAAATGCAAGAGCAATTCGAGATCACAGGCAATTTTGAGACAGAAAACTCAAGCAAGTATCTGATTCAGCTATGTAAACACTTCGCCCACAAGATCCCGGCTACCGTCGAGGGCGACAAGGGCCAGATCAATTTCGATATTGGAACAGCGGCGCTGACCGCCCACGACACTGCCCTGACAGCAACGCTGGTGGCGGGGAACGCAGAGGCGCTGGCCCGCCTGCAGCACATTGTTGATGATCATTTGAAACGATTTGCGTTTCGCGAGGATTTCGCCGGCATGACTTGGCAAAATTAGCCGTTGGTCCGCCGGGATTGATCCAGAACTGGCGATCTTGGCCAGGCACCGAGGCGCTTTTTCAATCGGCGCGCGATCAGCCCGGACGCCGTGGCGTCATCGCTCAAACTGCGAAAGCGAGTAAGCCCCTCAGCCGTTGATAACACGCATGATCAGCGCCAGCTACGCCAAGCCAGATAGCCGACAATCGCGACGGCAATGGCAAAGATGATCAATGTTTCCAGCGTCATTTGCTTGCTCCCTTCGAGAAAACCCTCAGTCAATGTGGTCTGACACCAAGTAATCCAGAGCGGGATCGTACTTACAAGGTCGACCGTGGCCGTTCTGACATCCATCACGAAAGACCCGGTTTCCTTGCCCGATTGCAAGCCGGTCTGGACGTGCCAGCAAGGTCAGTTTTGCCTGACAGGTGGGCTGGAGGGAAATGGCGGACCCGGAGCGATTCGAACGCCCGACCCCTAGATTCGTAGTCTAGTGCTCTATCCAGCTGAGCTACGGGTCCGTCGTCGGGGTGATCTAATTGCAGCCCAAAGGGGATGCAAGCGCAAAATTCGGCGCTATTGGGCTGCAGTGGCCTCGCCCATCGGCAGCACCGTCATTTCGCGCGGTAAATGGATCATGAATTCGCTGCCCTGTTCATCGCTGCGCAACAATTCCAGCCGCCCGCCATGACCCCGGATCAAGTCGGCGGCGATGGTCAGGCCCAGACCGGTCCCGCCCTTGCGGGCACTGCCGGTAAAGGGTTGGAACAGATATTCGCGCGCCTTGCTGGGCAAACCCGGCCCTGTATCGCCAACCCTGATCCACCAACCGGCATCATTCTCGCCGGCACCGATCTCGACCGCCCCCGCGCCGCCGGTGCCTTCGATAGCCTGCCGCGCGTTCCGTGATAGGTTGGTCAGCACGCGATAAAGCTGATCGCGATCCGCGCGGATGTTCAGGCTGACGGGGATGTCGGTCACGAATTCAACCGGATGCGCGACGCCATCACCTGCCAGCGTTTCGGCCTCGATCACCTCGGCCGCAAGTTGACTGATGCTGAAGCGGGACAGCGAAGGGGCCGGCTCTTCTGCCTTGCCAAATGCCAGTGTCGTCTCGCACAGATTGACCGCGCGGGTGATCGAATTGACCAGCTTTGGCGCGGCGCGGCGAACCTGAGGATCGGCGCTGTCTTCCAGCCGGTCGGCAAAAATCTGGCTGGTGGTCAGGATATTGCGCAGGTCGTGGCTGATCTTGGCAACGGCTTGCCCCAATTGCGCCATCCGTTCCTTTTGCTTCAGCGAAGAGGTCACGGTCTTTTGCATGGCAGCCAGTGCCGCCTCTGCGTCGCGCAGCTCGACGATGCGGGCATCGGGCGTGATGATATGCCGCACATCCTCGGGTGCCTCGGCATAGGCGGTCATATGCTGGATCACCCGGCGAATGGGTTTGAGAATCAGCCGCTGCGCCACGAGGTTCAGCATCAATGCGGTCACCACTGAAAACAACGCCGAGATGGCCAGAATGCGCAGCCCGTAATCGACCATCGCAACCTGCAGCGGCTGCGCGTCCATCGTGATCTCGATCAACTGGCCCGCCTGATTGACCGGTGCGCCGATCACGCGGATCACCCGCTGCTCGGCATCGAAAAGCTGCCTGAGCGAATCGTCGATGCTGCCCAAAACGGTCATCTCACGCAGATCATAGGTCTCTTCGACCGGTCCGGGCAGTTGCGAGGACAGCACAAGCTGTCTGATATCATCCCGTCGCAAGACGACGTTGAAAACGCCCGCATTTTGCAGCAATTCGCTTTCCAGCTCCGATGCGATGGTTTCATCCGTGGTCAGCAGCGCAAGACTGGCGATTTGCGCGCGCTCCAACCGCGATTCCAGATAGTCACGGCGAAAATCCGAGAGGGCAGGCAGCAGGATAAACAACTCGGCCAGCACGACGAACATAATCGTCAGTGCGGCAAAGCGGCCCGAAAGGGTATTCAATCGCATCATGTTTCCGGTTCTGACGCCGTGCGCATTGCGCTTCAAATGGGGGCTCGTTCCTCAAAGGTCAAACAATCGTGACAATGATCCGGTTCCGCCGCATCGCTGACCGATTTCGGTGGTTGACTTGGTGGCGACCCTGGCCTATCCACCGCTTCTCGAATAACCGGCGCTGTCGCGCACGGGCGTTTGGCTATTATCTTGCCTGCCTGTGTTGACCGCCATCCGCAAGAACCCGATCCGGAGAAACGACCATGAAGCGCACTTTCCAACCCTCGAACCTCGTTCGTGCGCGTCGCCACGGCTTCCGCGCTCGCATGGCGACCAAAGCTGGCCGTCTGGTGCTGAACCGTCGCCGCGCCAAAGGCCGCAAGCGTCTGTCGGCCTGATCATGTCGGCGGGGCAACCCGCCGCCGCTAGACCGGAGGCCCGGACAATGCCGCCTCTGCCCCATCCTGTCGCTGATCCGCAGCAAAAGGGTGCCGGCAAGGCGGCTTTTGCTATGCCTGGAACCCTGCGCAAGCGTGCCGATTTTCTTGCTGCCGCCAAAGGGCGGCGGCAGGGTATGCCCGGCTTTTTGCTGCAGGCGCGCGCGCGCGACGATCAAGGTGGCGCGCGAATCGGGTATACCTGCTCGAAAAAGCTCGGCAACGCCGTGTTGCGCAACCGGGCCAAGCGCCGTCTGCGCGCATTGGCCCGCGACATCATGCCCGGCAACGCGCGTGAAGGCTGGGATTATGTGCTGGTTGGCCGCCCTGAGGCGACCGTCAGCCGCGATTTCGCCACGATGCTGGCGGAACTGGCCAAGGCGCTGGACAAGGTACACAAGACATGAGCCCGCTGGCACATCTGTTGGCACTGCCCGTCCGAACATACCGGCTGGTCGCTTCGCCCTGGGTCGGGCATGGCTGCCGCTTTCAACCAACCTGTTCCGCCTATGCGCTAGACGCGCTGGAACGACATGGCGCACTTAAGGGCGGCTGGCTGACAATCCGTCGGATCGGGCGTTGTCACCCATGGGGCGGGCATGGATATGATCCGGTTCCGGGGACAGCCCATGACCCCGACCCCGACAAGGAAAGACATTCCGATGCTGGATGAGCGCGAAGGCAATGAGACCGAGATCCACCCGCTGTTCCATGGCGCCCCCTCGTCGACCGAGTTCCGCAAGCTGCGCAAACGGCTGGTCCGCGACACCCGCGCCGCCATCGACGATTACGGCATGATCCGCGAGGGTGATCGCTGGCTGGTCTGCCTGTCGGGCGGCAAGGACAGCTATACTCTGCTGGCGGTCTTGCACGAGTTGAAATGGCGCGGGTTGCTGCCGGTCGATCTGCTGGCCTGCAATCTGGATCAGGGCCAGCCCGGATTTCCGGCGACCGTCTTACCCGAATTCCTGACCAAGCGTGAGGTCGCGCATCGGATCGAATATCAGGACACTTATTCGATCGTGAAAGACAAGGTGCCCACCGGCCGCACCTATTGCGCGCTATGTTCGCGTCTGCGCCGCGGCAATCTGTACCGGATAGCGCGCGAAGAGGGATGCTCGGCCGTAGTACTTGGTCACCACCGCGACGACATCCTGGAAACGTTCTTCATGAACCTGTTTCATGGTGGTCGGCTGGCGACGATGCCGCCCAAGCTGTTGAATGAAGAGGGTGACCTGAACCTTTTGCGACCGCTGGCCTATATCGCCGAATCCGATTGCGACCGCTTTGCGCGGGCGATGAACTATCCGATCATTCCCTGCGATCTATGCGGAAGCCAGGAGGGTCTGCAGCGGGTTCAGGTCAAGAAATTGCTGGATGAATGGGAAACGCGCAGCCCCGGCCGCCGTCAGGTGATGTTCCGGGCGCTGATGAACATCCGCCCGTCTCATCTGCTGGATCCCAAGCTGTTCGATTTCGACAGCCTTTTTCCAGATCCTTCAAATTCGAGTGATTTTCCTGCCGTTCCAGATCAGGAACATTAATCGAACAAAAACATTTGTGGCGTAGACACCTCGTCAGGGAAACCGATGCGAGGAAGGCATGCGCATGAATTCGATCATCTGGCTGAAAGAACGTTGCCTTGGCCGTGTTGCGCGCATTTTTGGCAGGCAGCCTGCCCGCGACCGGATTGTGCTGCTGCTAAGGCTGGAAAATCTGTCACCTCTGGCAGATCATCTTGGTCAGGCAGGTGTCGCGCATCTGTTTGCGCAGTTGTCGATGCGCATGATCGACACGGTTCGCCCGCAGGATTTCGTCCAGAATGCCGCGCCAGGCGTCTTTACGATCCTGCTTCGCACCAGATCCGAGGTCGAGGCGCTGCGGATCGCGGAGAGATTGCAGCAAACCTGTCAGGCTGAATGTCCGGTGAATGGCATCACCGTAAAGCCTGTCCTGACCGGCGTGCTGGTCCAGAACCTCGACAAGCCGCCGCGGCACGTCGCGCAGCTCGTGCGTTGCGGAATGCGGCACCTGAATGACAACCCGGTTGAGCAACTGGGCAGGATCAAACTGGTCGCCTATGATCGCAATGGCTGCGGCGATCTGATCCCTGCGACGGTCAAGGACGCGGCCATCAAGGGGCAAATTCAGGCTTATTTTCAACCTCAGGTCTGCTGCGACACCGGCGACGTGACGGGGTTCGAGGCACTCGCCCGCTGGAACCACCCGGTGCGCGGCCTGCTGGGACCGCAGGATTTCATCCCCAGCATGAACAAGGCAGATCATAACGCGCTGACGCACGCGATGCTGTTGCAATGCCTGCTGGCACTGCAGCTTTGGGACGCACAGGGCTGGAATATCAAGAACGTGTCGCTGAATGTCGAACAAAGCGATCTTTCGGACCCGGCTTTCGTCGATATGGTTCTGTGGGAACTGGACCGCCATGAAATCAGTCGTGATCGTCTGATCATCGAAGTCCTGGAAAGCATCGGCCCGATGAACAGCAGTGACCAGATCCGCAGCAACGTCATGCGACTGTCCCAGGCCGGCTGTCTTCTGGACCTAGACGATTTCGGGATTGGGTACGCCGGACTTGGCTCGCTGCATCACTTCGGCGTCAACCGCATCAAGATCGACCGCGGCTTTGTCACCGATTGCCATCGCGACCCACGTCAACGGCGCATGGTTCTGGCGATCCTGGCCATGGCCGAGCGGCTGGAGATCAAGACGCTGGCCGAGGGTGTCGAAACCTCGGATGAACACAGCTACCTGGCGCAGATCGGCTGTGGCTTTGTTCAGGGATACGCAGTCGCGCGTCCGATGCCACTGGACGAGACGGGTGCGTTCATGTCCAAATTCCTCGACGCACGCCCCACCCTGCCAAAGCTGAGCGGTCGCCGGGCAAGCTGACGGCGCGCGCGGGCGCAAAGTGGACTGCGCGACTGACGACCGCCGGCGAACCCAAATCCAAAGAGAGAAAAGACCTGCCAGATGCACCAGGCGCAATGCCGCTGCATGGGATTCCGCTTGACCTTTGATCCCCCCTTCTGTTGAACCGGCGCGACTGACGCGACTGACGGTGGAAACTGAATGGACGACAATAACCGCAATCTCATCCTGGCGACTGTTTTGTCGTTTCTGGTGATTCTGGTCTGGTACACCGTCTTCGCCCCGACCCCACCCGAACCAGCGCCCAATCAGCCAGACGCAACCATCAGTCAGGACCTGGCCGGCGGCGTCGCAACGCCTGCGGCAGATACGACAACGGCTACGGGTGGCGCTGACCTGGGCACCGAGGCTGGCAATACCGATCCGACGGCAACCGCCGATCGCGTCGAAATCCAATCGCCGTCCCTGTCGGGCTCGATCTCTCTGGCTGGCGGTCGCATCGACGACCTGCTGCTGCGCGAGTATCGGGAAACACAGGATGATGGGTCGCCGCTGGTTCGCTTGCTCTCGCCCACCGCGCCGAGTGCAGACCAGCAAATCGCGACGACGGGCGCCAAGCCCTATTACGCCGTTTATGGCTGGATGCCCGCAGCCGGCACCGATCCCGCACTGGTTCCGGGTCCGGCAACCGCTTGGCAGGTTGAATCCGGCGAACGTCTGGCCCCCGGCCAACCGGTTACGCTGGTCTGGGATAACGGCGCGGGACAGATCTTTCGCCGCGTATTCGAGTTGGACGACCACTACCTGTTCACCGTCACGCAATCGCTGGAAAATACCGGCGACAGCGCGTTCGCGGCAGCACCCTACGGCATCATCGCGCGGCACGGCTATCCCGACACCCAGAATTTCTTCGTTCTGCATGAGGGCCTCGTCGGCATGCATGACGGCGAGCTGATCGAGCAGGATTACGACGACATCTCCGATCTCGAGCCGATTGATCGCGAAGGCCGCGCGGAACTGTTCGACGTGGCCGAGAATGGCTGGATCGGATTTACCGACAAATACTGGATGACGACGCTGGCGCCTGCACCGGGCCAGTCCTTCACCGCGGTCGCCAAATACGCCGAGGGCGTCGACATTTACCAGACCGAAGCACGCTTTCCGCTCGAGACGGCAGCACCCGGCGCGACCGTCAGCGCCAGCAGTTATCTCTTTGCCGGCGCCAAGGAATGGGAGGTCATCAACAGCTATCAAGAGACCCCCGGCATCCAGCGCTTTGTCGATTCGATCGACTGGGGCTGGTTCTATTTCCTGACCAAGCCGATCTTCCGCGTGCTGCATTGGCTGCACGGCATGATCGGCAATATGGGCTGGTCGATCATCGCCCTGACCTTCATCCTCAAACTGATCGTCTTTCCGCTGGCGCGCAAATCCTATGTCTCGATGGCAAAGATGAAGGAATTGCAGCCGCAGATGGAGGCGCTGAAAGAGCGTACTGGCGATGACCGAGCCAAATTCCAGAAAGAAATGATGGCGCTCTACAAGAGCGAAAAGGTCAATCCTGCTGCGGGTTGTTTGCCGGTGCTGCTGCAGATCCCCATTTTCTTCAGCCTCTACAAGGTGATCTTCGTCACCATCGAACTGCGCCATGCCCCGTGGATCGGCTGGATCACAGACCTTTCGGCCCCGGATCCGTCCAGCCTTCTGAACCTGTTCGGCATGCTGCCCTTTGATGCGCCTGCGCAAGGCACGCTGCTGCACTCCCTGTCGCTGCCGGTTCTGGCGATCCTGTTGGGCATCAGCATGTGGCTGCAGCAAAAACTGAACCCGGCCCCCACGGATCCCGCGCAAAAGATGATCTTTGCCTGGATGCCATGGGTCTTCATGTTCATGCTGGGCGGTTTCGCCAGCGGCCTGGTGCTGTACTGGATCACGAACAACGTCATCACGATCGTTCAGCAATATACGATCATGTCGATGCATGGCTCTCGGCCCGACCTGTTCGGCAACATCAAATCCTCGATGCCATCAAGGCCCAAAAAAGGCGATAAGTGATGGCAAGGCTGGCCCGTATCCGCCGCCATCCGGTCAAATCGGTTGGCGGTGAGGATCTGGACGAGGTCAGCCTTTCAGCACATCGCCGCCTGCCGGGCGACCGGGAATGGGCCGTCTTGCACGAGGCAGGTGAACGCCTTGCGCAGAGGCAGACAGATGCGGATTGGCTGCCGAAATCGGTCTTTCTGAACACCGCGAAAAGCCACCCGTTGCAGGCGGTTCAGGGCGGTTGGTCGGGCGAGGTTTTGAATTTGACCCATCCCGAGCACGGTCAGGTCAGCGCCAACCCTGATACCGATGGCGAGATGCTGATCGACTGGCTGCAACCGCTGTGGCCCGATGACCGAGGCGCCGCGACCCGGCTGGTCCACAGCCCGAGCGGCTGGACCGATGAGCCCAAGCCCTTTGTCTCGATCCTGTCGCTCTCCAGCCTTGCCGCGCTGGAACAGGCGATGGGCCAAAAGCTGGATGTCGAACGCTGGCGCGGTAATCTTTGGGTCGACGGCTGGGCAGAATTCGCCGAACGCGACCTGCTGGGCAAGACCATTCGGATCGGCACTGTCGAACTGCGCATCGATGAACCAATCGGCCGCTGCACCGCCCCTTCGGGCAGTGCTACAACCGGGGAAACCGATTGCGATATGCTGGCCAGTCTAAAGCGTTTTTATGATCACACCGATTTCGGCGTCTTCGCGACTGTGATGACCGATGGCGCGATCTCGGTTGGCGATGAGGTGGTGTCGTGAAGGTTGCCTTTCCAGTTGCGCCGGAACCGACACCCGAGGACGCCGAGGCGTCGCGGTTGCTGTTCGCCGGCCCGGTCGATTTTCTGAAAGGTGTCGTGGCCATGGACGGCCTGCCGCCGGCGGACCGGCCCGAGGTCTGTTTTGCCGGGCGCAGCAATGTCGGCAAATCCAGCCTGATCAATGCGCTGACTGGCCGCAAGGGTCTGGCGCGTGCATCCAACACACCGGGCCGGACGCAAGAGATCAACTATTTCACCCTTGGCGAACATGGCTATCTGGTCGACCTGCCCGGCTATGGCTTTGCCAAAGCACCGGTTGCTGTCGTCGCAAAATGGCAGGCGCTGCTGAAGAACTATCTGGCCGGGCGGCCCACATTGCGCCGCGCGTTTTGCCTGATCGACGCGCGTCACGGGGTCAAGCCCGTCGACCACGATATCATGAAGCTGCTGGACAGATCGGCCGTCCCGTTTCAGGTCGTTCTGACCAAGGCGGACAAGCTGGGGCCGAACGCCATCAAGCCGGTCATTGCGCAAGTTGAAACCGAACTGCAAAAGCACCCCGCAGCCTACCCCGAACTGGTCGTGACCTCATCCGACAAGGATCAGGGCATCGCCACGTTGCGCGCGATCATTGCCGGGCTGGACTGAGGCGCAAAGCCGCCCTAACCTGCTGCAGTTCATCAAGGGGCAAAGGATGAGAACGCAGAAAATGAACCGGGATTGGATCGCCACCGCTCGTACCTTGTCAGAGGCCCTACCCTATCTGCAGCGCTATTCCGGCGCGGTCGTGGTGGTGAAATTCGGCGGTAACGCGATGGGGGACGATGCGGCCATGGCCGAATTCGCCGCCGATATCGTGCTGATGAAGCAGGTCGGCGTGAACCCGGTCGTGGTGCATGGCGGCGGCCCGATGATCAACGACCTGCTTGGCAGATTGGGCATAGAAAGCCACTTCGTCCGCGGCAAGCGCGTGACCACCAAGGAAACCGTCGAAGTGGTCGAGATGGTGCTGTCGGGTCTGGTCAACAAACGCATCGTTCAGGCGATCAATGATGCGGGCGGCCGTGCCGTCGGCATCAGCGGCAAGGATGACGACATGATGGTTTGCGAGGTCGACGATCCCGAACTGGGCTTCGTGGGCCGCCCGGTCGAGATGAACATCCAGATCATCCGCGATCTCTACAAGGCCGGCATGATCCCCGTGATCGCGCCCGTCGCGACCGGCATGGCCGATAATGAGACGTTCAACGTCAATGGCGACACGGCTGCAGGTGCCATCGCTGGTGCATTGCAGGCGGATCGCCTGCTGCTGCTGACCGATGTGTCGGGGGTCAAGGATGCCTCGGGCGAGGTTGTCACCGCGATGCATCCCGATCAGGTGCGCGCCATGATCAACGATGGCCAGATCGCTGGCGGGATGATTCCAAAGACCGAAACGGCGCTGGCTGCGATTGACGAAGGCGTTCGCGCCGTCGTTATCCTGGATGGCCGTGTCCCCCATGCCTGCCTGCTGGAACTCTTTACCGAACATGGCGCGGGCAGCCTGATTCGGTCGACCGCGCCGCGCGTCGCCCCTCATGGACTGCGGCAGGGTGAGGGTGGGCTGTAATCTGACAGCAGCACCAGAAGGCCTGTTCATCTCTGGCCATTGCCGAATTGGCGACGCGGCGATTGCGCTGATCTCGCCGGACGAGCCCGGCTTTTGGGATATCTTTACCGCTTCTGCGGAACTCGGCGACGGTGCGCCGGACCCCATGGACCGCTGGTCCAAGCGGGTAATCGGCGCATGGGCGGCACGTCTGGGCGGCAGGGCGGTCTTTCCATCGGATGGGCCACCCTACCCCGATTTCGTCCAATGGGCACTGGCCAGCGGCCGCTTTTGGCAATCACCGGTCGGGATGCTGGTGCATGACCGAATGGGGTTGTTCGCCAGTTTTCGCGGCGCGATCATCCTGCCAAATGCGCTGGCGGTCACCCTGCCCGCCGGGGCCCACGACACACCCAGCCCCTGCGAAACCTGTCCTGCACCCTGTCTGTCGGCCTGTCCCGCCGACGCGTTCACACCCGCCTATCAGGTTGCGCGCTGTCATGACTGGCTGGACCGATCTGGCAAAAAAGACTGCATGTCACAGGGTTGCGGTGTCAGACGGGCTTGCCCGATCAGTCAAGGCTGTGGCAGGCTGCCTCAGCAATCCGCCTGGCATATGAGGCAATTCCACCCATGACCACACCACCCGGCCACCGCCGCTTGATCCTGACCCGCCATGCGAAATCGGCGTGGGATGACCCATCACTGGACGATCACGACCGTCCGCTGAATGATCGTGGACGCCGTTCCGCGCGCGAGCTGGGCGATTGGATGGCCAGCCGCGGCTATGAACCCGAAGAGGTTCTGTGTTCGACCGCGCGCCGCACGCAGGAAACCTGGGAAAAGATCGCAGGTGCGCCGCTAGAGGTGCGCCCGATCATCAGGATGGAGCAATCGCTCTACCATGCCAGCCCCGAGCGGATGCTGAAGGTCCTGCAAAGCGCAACCCAGCCTACGGTGATGATGGTGGGCCATAATCCCGGCATTGCCAGCTTTGCGGCGCAATTGCCCGCGCGTCCGCCGCTGGACCCGGATTTCCGACGCTATCCCACCTGCGCGACGCTTGTCGTCGACTTCCAGATCGACGACTGGAAGGATATTCGCCCCGGCGATGGCAGTGTGATGGACTTCATCCGCCCCGACGGACGCGACTGATCGCCCGTTCAGCAAGGCGACGATAATCCGCAAAAGCCCCGTCTGGCGGCGGGGCACACCGCCCCTGCCGCAGTGCGGGCTCTTAGTGGCCCAGGATCTGGCTGAGGAACAGCTTGGTCCGTTCGGATTTGGGATTGTTGAAGAATTCGGTCGGGGTGTTCTGCTCGACGATCTGACCCTGATCCATGAAAATCACCCGATTGGCGACAGCCTGTGCAAAACCCATCTCATGGGTGACGCACAGCATGGTCATGCCTTCTTCAGCCAGTTGGATCATTGTATCCAGCACTTCCTTGATCATCTCGGGATCAAGGGCGCTGGTCGGTTCATCAAAAAGCATGATGCGCGGCTGCATGCACAGGCTGCGGGCGATTGCGACGCGCTGTTGCTGCCCGCCCGACAACTGGCCGGGATACTTGCTGGCCTGTTCCGGGATCTTGACCTTTTCCAGAAAATGCATTGCCGTTTCCTCGGCCTGCCTCTTCGGAACCTTGCGCACCCAGATCGGTGCCAGCGTACAGTTTTCCAGCACCGTCAGATGCGGAAACAGGTTGAAGTGCTGAAACACCATGCCAACCTCAGAGCGCACCTTGTCGATATTCTTGATATCGCCGGTCAACTCGATGCCATCGACGACGATCTGCCCCGACTGATGTTCCTCTAGTCGGTTGATGCAACGGATCAGCGTCGATTTGCCCGACCCCGAGGGGCCGGCAATGACGATACGCTCGCCCTTGTGGACCGTCAGATCGATGTCGCGCAGCACGTGAAAGGTGCCGAACCACTTGTTCATGTTGCGGATGTCGATGGCGATCTCGTCGCTGACCTGCATGTGGCTGCGGTTGATTTCGCGGGTGATGGATTCGCTCATGGATCAGTCCTTAACGATGGTCGCGTTGCAGCCGGCGCTCCAGATACATGGAGTAACGCGACATGCTGAAGCAGATGATAAAGAAGATTGCCCCGACAAAGATGTAGGGCTCCCAATAGATGCCCTTCCAGTTGATGTCGGCACGGACGAAATCTGACACGCCCTTCAAGGGATCGAACAGGCCCACAAAGACCACCAGCGTGGTGTCCTTGAACATGCCGATAAAGGTCGAGACGATCCCGGGGATACTGATCTTTAGCGCCTGCGGCAGGATGATCAGACGTTGCGCCCGCCAATAGTCCAGCCCCAGAGCATCAGCGGCCTCGTATTGTCCGCGCGGCAGGGCAGCCAGACCGCCCCGGATCACCTCGGCCATATAGGCGGCGGCGAAGATCGTCACCATGATGATGACCCGCAGGATGATGTCGAAATTCGTTCCCGGCGGCAGGAAATAGTTCAGCAACAGCGAGGCGACGAACAGCAGGGTGATCAAGGGCACGCCGCGGATGAACTCGATAAAGACCACCGCCAGCGTGTGTACCAGAAACATGTCCGAACGCCGCGCCAGTGCCAGAACGATCCCCATGGGCAGCGACAGCGCGATGCCCGCGACCCCGATGGTGATCGACAACAGGAACCCACCGAACTGGTCCGAATCGACCGGGATGATTGACAGCGCCAGCAGGGATCGTGCATCGCTGGCCGCTGGTCCGACGGCGAACAGCCACAGGCCCAGCGTCACCAACACGCCAGCGATCATCGCCAGCAGCGGCGAAAAGCCGACCAGCAGCCGCCAGGCCGCCCAGCCCAACCCAAGCGCGACCAGCACCATGATCGGCCCCCACAGCGAGCCGCCCCAGAGCAGCCACACGCCCAGCAAAGGATAGAGGAACGAAAACACCAGCAGGCGGCTTACCCGGCGCTCGGCCAGGATCACGGAACCGATCAGGATGACCGCGGCAAAGACCATCCAGACCATCGGCGCCTTTAGCAGAAACATCAGCAGCAGTGTGGCGACGGTGGTCACGATCAGCACGTTGCGCCGGATAATCACGGTTTCGGAAAACAGCACCGGGGCCAGCGCGACCATCAGGAATCCAAAGGCCATGACCGGGCGGAAATGCAGTTCCGGCGGATAGAACCCGAACATATACTGATGCCAGCGCTCACGGATCACAGCCCAGCAGGCCCCGCGAGAGCCCTCGCCCCACCGCTCGGCGATGATCTGGCGGCATTCAGTCAGACTGCCCGCATTCCAGACGGAATGGGCGAACCAGTCCCAGAAATGGCTGAACAGGAACCAGATGATCGCCACGCCCAGCAATGTCAGCGCGGTATTGACCGGCCCCGAAAACAGGTTCGCGCGCAGCCATTTGACAGCACCGGATTGCAGTTCCGGCGGTTGCGCCGGCGGGATCATGGTGTCGCGGACGAAGGGGACGGTTTCGGCGTGCATCTCGCTCATCTTACCGCTCCTTCAGTTTGACGCGGGCGTTAAAGGCGTTCATCCCCGCCGAAATAAGCAGGCTCAGCGCCAGATAGATCAGCATCATCAGCAGGATCGCCTCAAGCTCGCGGCCCGTCTGGTTCAGCGTGGTACCACCCAGAGTGCCGCGCAGATCCATATAGGCGACGGCTATGGCGAGTGAGCTGTTCTTGGTCAGGTTCAGGTACTGCGAGGTCAGCGGCGGAATGATCACCCGCAGCGCCTGTGGCAGGATAACCAGGTTCATCGTCCGGTTGGGCTGCAATCCCAAGGCAAACGCGGCCTCGGTCTGACCCTTGCTGACGGACAGAATGCCGGCACGGACGATCTCGGCGATGAACGCCCCGGTATACAGCGTCAGCGCCAGCCACAGCGCGACAAAGCCGTTTTGCAGGTTCAGCCCGCCGGAAAAGTTAAAGCCGGTCAGTTCGGGCTGGATCAGGTGCAGGCCGAAGTACCAGATCAGCAGCAGCGACGGCACGGTCATGATGGCCAGATTGATCCACCAGGTCGTTGGCCGTTCGCCCGTGCGGTCCTGCGCGGCCTGCGCCCGGTTCAGCACCACGCGCCGCACCAACCAGCCGCCGATCAGTACAACGGCAAAGGCGATGGTCGCCCAGTTGATCATGATACGAAAACCCAGATCCAGCATGCCGGGATCGTTGGTCAAGCCAATCGATGGGATTGCGGTATATCGGTTGGTCAGCGCAACATTGCCAAACAGTATCTTGCTCCATTCCGGATCCTCACCGCGATAGGCCGCCGGTGCGGGCAGGATCTCAGTAAGCAGCGCATAGACGATCAGGATCCACAGCAGCAGCGGGATGTTGCGGAACATCTCGACATAGATGGTCATCAGCCGCGCAAAGAGCCAGTTGTTCGATAGGCGCGCAATGCCGACGGCGGTGCCCAGAAAGGTCGCCGCGATGCAGCCCAGGATCGAAATGATGACCGTATTCAGCAGGCCGACGACTGCGGCCCGCAGATGCGTGTCATCTGAGTTATAAGGGATCGGCGGCGAGCCGATATCATAGCCCGAGCGCTGGAACAGAAAGCCGAAATTGAAGTCCTTGCCCAGCGCCTGAAGGTTGCGGATCGTGTTGTCGACCAGCCACCAGCCTGCGGCCATGACCAGGATAAACACCACAACCTGGATCGTCATCGACCGGTAGCGACGATCATAGAGCAGCATGCTCAAACGGAACGGCTGATGCGCCGGTGCCGGTATATCTGACATGTAGATCCCCTGTTCCCAGAGCTGCGGCTTTTGCCGTCGTAAACTGCCCGGGTTTTTATTCTGTTCGGCTGCGCGTGACCTTGGCCACGCGCAACCGTTTTTTCAGCCGATCAGGATCAGCGGAAGGGCGGCGCGTAAAGCAGCCCGCCCTGGGTCCATTGCGCATTCAGACCACGGGCCAGACCGATCGGGGTTTCTTCGCCGATGGTCTTGGCGAAGATCTCGCCATAGTTGCCGCTGGCCATGATAGCGCGTTTGGCCCAATCCTTGTCCAGGCCGATCATCGCGCCCAGATCATCGCTGGAACCCAGCAAACGCTGGACTTCCGGGTTTTCGGAATTGCTGGCCAGTTCCTCGATATTGGTCGAGGTGACGCCGTATTCCTCGGCCGCGATCAGCGCGTTCAGCGTCCAGCGGACGATGTCGCCCCAGTTGTTGTCGCCATGACGCACTGCGGGCCCAAGCGGTTCTTTCGAGACGATCTCGGGCAGAATCACATGGTTTTCTGGATCGGCAAAGGCTGCGCGAGTTGCGGCCAGGCCCGACGCATCCGTCGTGTAGGCATCGCAGGCACCAGCCATGTACTGCTGTTCGCCTTCGGCGTTGCTGTCGATGTTCACCGGCTGGTAGGCCATGTTGTTGGCTTTGAAATAGTCAGCCAGGTTCAACTCGGTCGTGGTGCCGGTCTGGATGCAGATGGTCGCGCCGTCCAGTTCTTTGGCCGAGGTCACGCCCAGATCCTTGGACACCATAAAGCCCTGACCGTCGTAATAGTTGACACCGATGAAATCCAGCGCGAGGTCGGTATCGCGCGAGAAAGTCCAGGTCGAGTTGCGTGCCAGCACATCCACCTCGCCCGACGACAGCGCGGTAAAGCGCGTCTGGCCGGTGGTCGGCACGTATTTCACCTTGTTCGGGTCACCCAACACGGCGGCCGCAACGGCCTTGCAGATGGCAATATCAAAGCCAGTCCAATTGCCGCTGGCATCGGGGGCGGCAAAGCCGACGAGGCCGGTGTTGACGCCGCAGATCAGTTCGCCGCGATCCTGCACAGCCTTCAGCGTGTCGCCTTCGGCGGCCAGTGCAGCGCCCCCGCTTGCAGCGACAAATGCTGCAACGGAGCCAAGAAATACGGATCTTTTCATAATATCCTCTCTGTTGGATTACCGGGGCGCGCTTATCGGCACCGCCGGCTTACATGTGACAAAACAGTCAACCCTGCGGGTCGACCATCCCAGTCCATAGGCGACATTGTGCCGATACATATCACTACGTCAAGGAAGAAGGTCCCGACGCAGCGTCTGTCAACTTTGACGCGATAAATGCCAGAATTGCTCTGCCAAACGCATCGCTTGCCTGCGATTGCTGGCTGCGGCATCGGCCTCTTCGTCGCGGCCCCATCGCTGTGCCTGGAATTCTTCGTCCAGTCGCGACAGCGTGAATGCCTCTTCTGCGGTCAGCCTGCCCTCTTGAACGGCAAGTCCCAGGACCAGCGATCCCGGCAGCGTCACCAGATCATGCAGCGCGGTCAGGGCGAAAGGATCCAGCTGGCCGATGCGCAGGCGCAAACGCCGCAGCGCTTCGGGATCTTGCGCGATGGGAATGACCCCCTGCGTGATGCGCAGCGGAGCACCCAGATGCGTGGCGGACCAGTCGATCAACCCATCCCAGCCCTGTGCCTGCTGCGCGATCAGATCCTCTGGCTCGGTGGCGCGGTAGCACAGCAGATCTGTGCCGCCATAGGCGCAGAGCATATCGGCCACCGCATCGAATTGCGGTGCCACTTTTTCGATGGCCGAATTGGCCGCGCGGGTCAGTGGCATCGAATGTGGATCGATCACGTCCTCTTGTGCATCCCATTCCTCGGCGATCGCGCGCGCCAGCGCCTCGGTCGGCAGCAACAAGGGCAGCTTGCCGGGTGTGCGGACCGGCTTGTCTTCCAGCAAGATCTCATAGCCCGCGCCGGTATCCCGGATCGTCGCCTGTTTCCAAAAGCGCCGCGCCTTCCATTCGGTCATGCCGCCCAGCCTTTCAGCGCGTCGGTCAGATGGTTGAAATCCGTGGCGATCAATCGTGCCCCCGCCTCTGTCAGCAGCGCATCGTCGTGATAGCCCCAACTGACGCCAAAGCCTGCCATGCCTGCTGCGCGGCTCATCTGCATGTCAAAGCTGGTATCGCCGATCATCACTGCGTCCTCGGGGCCAAGACCGGTTTCGGCCAGTGCGGCCAGCAGCATCGAAGGATGCGGCTTTGACGGATGGTCGTCCGCCGCCTGCAGGCTGACAAAGCGTCCCTGCAGGCCATGCGCCTCGATCATCGCGTGCAAACCGCGCCGCGACTTGCCGGTCGCCACGGCCAGCAGCCAGTCGTCCCTTGCGGCCAAGGCATCAAGACAATCCAGCGCACCCGGATATAGCGGCGCGTCCTCAGTGATTCTGGCACGGTTGAAGGCGTTCTTGTATTCCTGCACCAGCCGGGCCTGCGTTGCGGCATCCTGCGTCGGCGCCAGCACGGCCATCGCCTCGGGCAGTGACAAACCGACGATCTGCACGACCTGCGACAAGGCCAGCGGCGGCAGGTCAACGGCCTGAAACGCCTGTGTCATGGCCGCGTGGATATGGTGCTGGCTGTCGACCAGCGTGCCGTCGACGTCAAAGACGAACAGCTTCATTCAAAATCCTCGAACGGATCAGCCGGCGCATCGTTTTGCGACCAGCCAAGCGTTTTCCAGGTGCGCGCCATGTGATCCGGCAGCGGCGCGGTCAGCGTGATCCGCTCGCCCGTGATCGGGTGCTCGAAACCGATCTGGCGGGCGTGCAGATGCAGCTTGCGGCTGATTTCACCGCCCAGTTGCGATCCCCAGCCATCGCCAAGGTTTTCCTGACCCGAACCGCCATATTTGCCATCCCCGATGATGGGATGTCCCAGTTCCGCCATGTGCGCGCGCAGCTGATGCGTGCGCCCGGTGATCGGCACCAGCGCGGCCCAACTGACACGGCCGCCCAGCCCCTCGATCACCGCATAATCGGTGGTCGCGCGCTTGGCACCGTCGGTCTTGTCGATGTCGCGGGGATGCACCGCAACCATCTTTTCGCCCTCGCCCGCACGGCCATGACCAGACGCCTTGACCAGACCATAGCGGATCGTACCCATGCGCGGGCTGGGCACGCCGGCCACGGCGGCCCAATAGATCTTGCGCGTCGCCCGCGAGCGGAACGCCTCGGACAGTTTGCGCGCGACCCGGTCGGTGCGTGCCAGCAACAGGATGCCAGAGGTATCCTTGTCCAGCCGGTGCACCAGCTTGGGCCGTTCCTTATAGTCGAATTTCAGCGCCTCGCTGAGGCCGTCAACATGGCGGTTGCCCTGCCCGCTGCCACCCTGCGAAGGCAGGCCCGGCGGCTTGTTCAGCGCGATGATATGCTGGTCCTTCCAGATCACCGCCTGCCGGATCATGCTTTCATCACTGTCCGTGATCAAAGGCCGCGCATGAGCCTGCGGCGCATGATCTTCGGGCAAGGGTGGCACGCGCACCTCCTGACCCGTCTCGATCCGTGTGTTCGCCTTGACGCGACCGCCATTCACCCGCACCTTGCCCTTGCGGCACATCTTTTCGACCGAGCCCTGCGTCAGCTGCGGAAACCGTTTTTTCAGCCAACGGTCCAGCCGCTGATCGCCCTCGTCGTCGCCGATGCGAATGGTCTGTACGCCGCTCATGCCCAAATCCCCCGACCGACAATCAGCCCTGCGATCACCGCCAGCAAAGCCAGCACAACCGACAGGACGACATAGATCGCAGCGCCGGCGGTCTGGCCGCGCTCCCACAAAGTCAGGGCGTCCAGCGAGAACGCGGAAAACGTGGTAAATCCGCCCAGCACACCGGTCAGCAGCAAGGGCGCATACTGGTTGCCGATGCGATGCGCCATCAGCGCTGCCAGCACACCCATGACAAAGCTGCCAAGGACATTCACGACGCCCGTGGCAACGGGAAATCCCGGGCTGTGGGCGCCGATGGCACGATAGGTGGCATAGCGCGCTGTGGCACCGATGGCGCCGCCAATGGCGACTTGTAGGAATGGGTTCATCATGGCGTGTTCCTGTGCCCGCGCTTGACCAAAGTCAACCGCCACGCTTTAGCCGCTGCGCCACGAACCAATCCAGCCGCTTTTTCAGCTCTCGTTCAAAGCCGCGTTCGACGGGGCTGTAAAGGACGGGCCGCTTCATGCCGTCGGGAAAATAGTTCTGGCCACTGAATCCGTCCTCGGCGTCGTGGTCATAGGCATAGCCGGTGCCATAACCCTGATCCTTCATCATCTTGGTGGGTGCGTTCAGGATATGGGCGGGGGGCATCAGGCTGCCGGTGCGCTTGGCCTCGGCGCGTGCGCCCTTATAGGCCACGTAGCCGGCGTTGGATTTAGGGGCCAGCGCCAGGTAAATGACCGCCTGCGCCAGCGACAGTTCACCTTCGGGGCTGCCAAGGCGTTCATACATCGCCCAGGCATCCAGACAGTGACGCGCGGCTGCCGGATCTGCGAGGCCGATATCCTCGACCGCCATCCGGGTGATGCGCCGGGCCAGATAGCGCGGGTCCTCGCCGCCCTCCAGCATCCGCGCAAACCAGTAAAGCGCCGCATCGGGGTCGCTGCCGCGCACCGATTTATGCAGCGCCGATATCAGGTTGAAATGCTCTTCGCCCGACTTGTCGTATTTCGCCGCCCGCCGCATCAGCCGCTGTGCCAGTGTGTCCGGCCCGATCTTGTCAGCCGTCTTCCAGGCCATGACCTGTTCGATCAGGTTCAGGCAGGCACGGCCATCGCCGTCGGCCATTTCCAGCAGCGCCTCGCGCGCCTGGGCCGTCAGGGGCAGCTTGCGGCCCAGTTCACGTTCCGCGCGCTGCGCCATCAGCTCAAGATCGGCCAGCTCCAACCGCTTGAGCACAATGACCTGCGCGCGCGACATCAGCGCCGCATTCAGTTCAAATGACGGGTTCTCGGTCGTGGCCCCGACCAGAAGGATCGTACCATCCTCCATATGGGGCAAAAAGCCGTCCTGCTGCGCCTTGTTAAAGCGGTGGATCTCATCGACGAATAACAGGGTTCCGCGCCCTTGCTGACGACGCAGCTTGGCGGCATCGAACACCTTGCGCAGGTCGGGAACACCGGTGAAAATCGCGCTGATCTGGACAAATGACAGGTCCGTCGCATCCGCCAAAAGCCGGGCGATGGTGGTCTTGCCCACACCGGGCGGCCCCCAAAGGATCAGTGATGACAGACTGCCGGCACGAAGCATCGCGCCAAGCGGACCGTCCTCGGCCAGCACGTGTTCCTGACCGATAACCTCATCCAGCCGCCGCGGCCGGATGCGATCGGCCAGCGGGCGTGGTGCCGTCGTCTCGGGGCGTTCGCTTTCGCGATTGTTGTCGAACAGGTCTGCCATGGCGCACTGACTTTACGCCGCGCGCCATGACGTTAACAGCCCCCAAGAATTCGTATCCAAATCCTTGCTCAGTGCAGCTTGGCAGTCAGGTCGATCGAAACACATTGGAAGTGACCGCCGTCGATTTCCAGCCGCGGACCGATGGCATCGGCCGTCAGTTTGCAACGACCGTACCAGCGCTGCCAGTTGCCCGCAGTCAATGCGATCAGGCGTGATGCGCCCAACTCGCGTGCGGTGATGGTCATCGCGTCGACCATCTGGGTGTGAACCCCGCGCCGAAACTGCTGCGGAACGTTGTGATTCACGAAAACGCGCGTGCATTCCCAGATCTGGTCATCCTGCGGCGCGGTTTCATACAGCAGATCCTGGGGAATGGTCCCGCCAAGTATGCCCTGCTGAGCGTCGCGAATCATGTAGGAATAGATCCCGCAGCGCGCCGTGGTCGGCGTCAGGCGAAAGCCGGCCATGACCTGCCCAAGATCATGGATCGCGACCCACCGGCTTTGCGGCGTGTCGTACTGGTCGAACTCCATGCCCTCGTCTTCCGGCAGTTTCCAGTTCTTCTGGACGATAAAGCTTTGTCGTCGAGCCCGGAAAAGATTGGCGAATAGTTCACCGTGATTGTGAAGGTTGGAGAATGAAAGCGTTGTCGTCTGCATCGGTGCAACTCCTGGGGTTAATGACCCTCGTACCCGATGTGTTGCGAACCCTCATGAGCGACGCCTAAAGCAAACGGTATTCCTTGGCTCTCTGAAGTGCCTCGGCAGTGGTGCGGGCCATCAACCTTTCCCGTACCGAAATAAGCCGTGCCTTGAACGCACTTTCAGTGATGCCAAGTTTGGCAGCCGCTGCCGCATGGCGATCGCCCTCCGCAATACACCGAAGGGCCTCTTTTTGAGCCTTTGTCAGACTCGCCGGCGGCTCCGTGATCGAATGAAGCCGTCGTACCGTTGTCGAGATCTCCTGGATCTCGTCATCCGTGAATTCGCGGTCATCGCGCGCAAAACTGGCGATCGTTCGCGAAGAAATCGGGCCATGCGATGTCGTCAGCCCGTAAACGAGCCCGTGGTCAGCCGCATCCTTGAGAATGCTGAACGGATCAGGGACTGGCAAGTTGGACCAACGGCATGCTCCGGTCGTCGAAAACCCCCAGGCGATCGTCGGATCGCGAAGCGCATAGCCATTTGATGAATAAAATTCGGACCACTGCTCGGGATATGTCTGGAACTGCATCAGGGGGGCGGCAAAACGGATATGCAGTCCGACAAAATACCCAACGGGTGTCAGACGGTTAAGCGTTCTTAACGCGGCATTGATATCAGCTCTGGGAGACATAACCTTTTAGACAAATTGTAACCATTACGGTCAACGTTAAAGTAGCCTAGCTGAAGTGTTTAACCTGAAAAGGTTAACAAGACATCAATTGTTTTTTCAAATGAAACCGCTTGCAACCTAGCTGTTTAGCCGTGTGCCGCAGCGTAAAGACACATTTATCAGACTATGGTCGTAGCCGCCCCGTTTAGCGATTCGCCACAAAAAGACCCCGCAGCATCCGCTACGGGGTCGATCTCATCCATGCGTGACGCTTAGTCGTCAGCGGCATTCGCCTCGGCTTCGACGCGGGCACGATCTTCGGAACCCTTGGCGCTTGGGTCGCGGTCGACCAGTTCGATGATCGCCATGGGCGCCATGTCGCCATAACGGAAGCCGGCCTTCATGATCCGGACATAGCCGCCCTGACGGTCCTTGTAACGTTCGCCCAGAACGTCGAACAGTTTGGCGGTGTGCTTGTCCTGCTTCAGCTGCGAATGTGCCTGACGGCGCGCATGCAGATCGCCGCGCTTTGCCAGCGTGATCAGTTTTTCAACGATCGGGCGCAATTCCTTGGCCTTGGGCAGCGTGGTCTTGATCTGTTCGTGCTCGATCAGCGAGCCGGACATATTGGCGAACAGCGCCTTGCGGTGTTCGTGGGTACGGTTGAGGCGGCGATAACCGCGAGCGTGACGCATTGTAATCTCCTATTCAGCGTTTTGCTTTGTCCGGCAGCCCATGCGTGCGGGCCGCTCTCCTTGGGGCGGAATGCCCGGTCGTGACGGCGGGACCGAAGCCCCGCCGCGATTGATCAGAACTGGTCGTCGAAACGCTTGGCCAGGTCTTCGATGTTTTCGGGCGGCCAATCGACCACGTCCATGCCCAGATGCAGACCCATGCCCGACAGCACTTCCTTGATCTCGTTCAAGGATTTGCGGCCAAAGTTGGGCGTGCGCAGCATCTCTGCTTCGGTCTTCTGGATCAGGTCGCCGATATAGACGATGTTGTCGTTCTTCAGGCAGTTTGCCGAACGGACAGACAATTCCAGCTCGTCCACCTTCTTCAACAGACGCGGATCGAATTCCAGACCGTCATCATTGTCCTGCGAACGGGCCGCTTCCGGCTCTTCGAAGTTCACAAAGACCGACAGCTGGTCCTGAATGATGCGCGCAGCATAAGCCACGGCGTCATCCGGGGTCAGCGAACCATCGGTTTCGACCTTCATCGTCAGCTTGTCATAGTCCAGCACCTGACCTTCGCGGGTCGGGGTGACTTCGTAGCTGACACGCTTGACCGGCGAGAAGATCGCGTCGATCGGGATCAGACCGATTGGCGCATCCTCGGGACGGTTCTTGTCGGCGGCGACGTAGCCCTTGCCATTGGCAACGGTCAGTTCCATCGACATATCAGCGCCGTCATCCAGATGGCAGATGACGTGATCGCGGTTCAGAATGGTGATGCCAGCGGTTTCCTGGATGTCGCCAGCCTTGACCTCGCCCGGACCTTTTGCGGCCAGAGTCAGGCGCTTGGGGCCGTCAACGTCCATCTTCAGGGTCACGCCCTTCAGGTTCAGGACGATATCGGTGACGTCTTCGCGCACGCCGGGGACGGACGAGAATTCATGCAGCACGTTGTCGATCTGCACGCTGGTGATGGCCGCGCCTTGCAGCGACGACATCAGCACACGGCGCAGCGCGTTGCCCAGGGTCAGACCAAAGCCGCGCTCCAGCGGTTCGGCGACCACGGTCGCGGTGCGGGTCGCGTCAGCGCCCGGCTTGACGTCAAGCTGCGTCGGCTTGATCAGTTCTGCCCAGTTCTTATGGATCATGGATTGCCTCCATTCTTGTTTCCGGCCCATGACCAAGGCTGGAAACGCCCGAGGTGAAAAAACGAAAAAGCCCGAACCGCGCATCGCAACGCGCGGCCCGGATAATGATAGTCGGGATCAGACCCGGCGGCGCTTGGGCGGGCGGCAACCGTTATGGGCAATCGGGGTAACGTCACGGATGGCCGTGATGTTGAAACCGACAGCTGCCAGCGCGCGCAAAGCCGATTCGCGGCCCGAACCGGGGCCCTGCACTTCGACTTCCAGCGTTTTCACGCCGTGTTCCTGTGCCTTCTTGCCCGCATCTTCTGCGGCCATCTGTGCGGCATAGGGGGTCGATTTGCGCGAGCCCTTGAAGCCCATGGTGCCAGCCGACGACCATGCGATGGCGTTGCCCTGCACGTCCGAGATCAGGATCTTGGTGTTGTTAAACGACGAGTTCACATGAGCAACGCCGGTGGCGATGTTCTTGGAAACCTTGCGTTTTGTACGACGAGTATCGCGTGCCATAATCTATGCCCCCCTTACTTCTTCTTGCCAGCGATTGGCTTGGCCGGGCCCTTGCGGGTGCGGGCATTGGTGTGGGTGCGCTGACCGCGAACCGGCAGGTTCCGGCGGTGACGCAGGCCACGATACGAACCCAGATCCATCAGGCGCTTGATGTTCATCTGCGTTTCACGACGCAGGTCGCCTTCGACGGTCAGGTTGGCGTCGATGAATTCGCGGATCTGCAGAACCTCTGCGTCCGACAATTCATTGACACGGCGCGACGGGTCGATGCCGACGGCCTCAATGATCTGGTGGGCATACATGGAACCGATGCCATGGATGTAAGTCAGTGCGATGGGGACACGCTTCCCCGTCGGGATGTTGACGCCAGCAATACGAGCCACGCGTTTTTCCTTCCTGGTTGCGGTTCCGTAATACCGGAACCTTTTTTCACAACGGAAGGCCCGAAAGCCAAGCCTTCGGGCCGGTCTATGGGCCACCCGTCAATTGGGTGATTCTCTTTCGAGATGCCTGCAAATAGTGGTCAAGACAGAAAACGTCAAGGCCCGCACGCGGCAGATGCCGCTCGCGGGCCGGAAACGCCGCGACCGCGTGTCAGCCTTTGTCCAGAACGCCGGAAATCTCGCCCGCCACGGCATCGATTTCGCCCAGGCCATCGACGGTGCTGAGCTTGCCCTTGGCGTAGTAGTAACCGATCAGAGGCGAGGTCTTCTTGTAATATTCCAGCAGCCGGGTCTTCAGGCTGTCTTCGTTATCGTCGGCGCGCCGCTTGAGATCGCTTGAACCGCAAACATCACAGACGCCATCCTTGGCCGTGGGCTTGGTCTCGTCGTGATAGACCTCGCCGCAATCGCCGCAGGTAAAACGCTTGGTGATACGGTTGACCAGCGCCTCGTCATCGACGCGCATCTCGATCACCGCGTCCAGAGGCTGACCCACTTCGTCCAGCAGATCCGCCAGAGCGTCTGCCTGCGCCAACGTACGCGGGAAGCCGTCAAAGATGAAACCGTTGCCGCCGCCGGCCAGCTTTTCGCGAATCAGGCCGATGACGATTTCATCGGTCACCAACTCGCCCCGATCCATGACCTGGGCCACGCGCTTGCCCATCTCGGTGCCCGAATTCCGGGCCTCTCGCAGCATGTCCCCAGTGGACAGCTGGACCATCCCCCGCTCTTCGACCAGCCGGCGTGCTTGCGTACCCTTGCCTGCACCCGGCGGCCCCAGAAGAATGATATTGATGGTCATGGTCGGTCCCCCTCGGCCGGTTTTCCTTGTTCGTCGATCAGCGGCGGGCAGGCCCCCGCCGTTTTTTCGTCCCGTCCTTGCGCTTGCCACGCAATTGCGACTTTTCGATCAAGCCTTCGTATTGATGTGCCAGCAGATGGCTTTGCACCTGATTGATGGTGTCCATCGTTACCGACACCACGATCAGAACCGAAGTCCCACCAAAGTAGAAGGGGATCGACCACTGGCTGCGCAGAATTTCGGGCAGCAAACAGACGGCGGTCAGATAGACCGAACCGATGACCAGGATACGATTGACCACATAGTCGAGGTATTCCTGGGTCCGCTTGCCCGGGCGCACACCAGGCACAAAGCCGCCCTGGTTCTTGAGGTTGTCGGCCACATCATCCGTCTTGAAGCTGACATTCTGCGTGTAAAAATAGGTGAAGAAGATGATCATCGCCGCAAAGAACAGCAGATACAGCGGCTGACCTGGCCCGAAATAGGCCAGCAGCGTCGACATCACAGGACCCGTCTCATTGCCCGAAAAGGTCGAGATCGTCACCGGCAGCAGCAGCAACGAGCTGGCAAAGATCGCCGGAATAACACCCGCCGGGTTGACCTTGATCGGCAGATGCGAGGACTGACCGTCATACATCTTCATCCCGACCTGTCGGCGGGGGTATTGGATATGGATCTTGCGCAGGGCGCGTTCCATGAAGACGACAAAGCCGATCACCACAATGACCATCAGGATCACACCCAGGATCACCGGGGTCGAGATCGCGCCGGACCGGCCCTGCGCAAAGAAATTCGCCAGAGCAGCGGGAATTTCGGCCACGATGCCGACAAAGATGATCAGCGAGATACCGTTGCCGATGCCGCGCGCTGTGATCTGCTCGCCCAGCCACATCAGGAACATTGTACCCCCGACCAGCGTGATCACCACCGAGGCCTGGAAGAACAGGCCCGGATCATGTGCCAGGCCGCCGGCCTCAAGGCTGCGCGCCAGCCCGTAAGCCTGGAACAGCGCCAGTGCCACGGTGCCATAGCGGGTGTACTGGTTGATCTTCTTGCGGCCCTGCTCGCCCTCTTTCTTCAGCTGTTCCAGCGCCGGAACCATGGCGGTCATCAGCTGAACGATGATCGAGGCGCTGATATAGGGCATGATCCCCAGCGCAAAGACGCCCATGCGGCCCAGTGCACCGCCGGTAAACATCGACATGATGCCGCCGATGCCCGATTGGGCCTGCTCCATAAAGTTGCGCAGCGCGCCACCGTCGATACCGGGCACCGGAATATAGGTGCCAAGGCGATAAATGATCAGCAGACCGATTGTGAACCAGATGCGCTGGCGAAGTTCCGTGGCCTTGCCAAGCGCACCCCATGAAAGGTTCGCGGCCATCTGTTCTGCGGCTGACGCCATATTATCCGTCCCGTGTCATGACAGCGCCGCCGAACCGTTTCCCGGTCGGCGGCGCCATGGAAAACCCAAGCTGTTATCTATGAGGCGCAGGCGCGCCCTTCAACAGCTTATTCGGCAGCCGCGGCCGGCAGGGTCACTTTGCCGCCAGCTTTCTCAACCGCTTCGACCGCAGTTTTCGACGCGCCGGCAACGGTGATGTTCAGTTTTGCCTTCAATTCGCCCTTTGCGAGCAGACGGATACCGTCCAGCTTGCGACGAACCAGACCCGATGCGACCAGCGCATCCTCGGTCACGTCAGCCTTGCCGTCCAGCTTGCCCGCATCGATGAACGTCTGGATCTGACCCAGGTTCACAACGGCGAATTTCTTGGCATTGGGTGCGGTAAAGCCGCGCTTGGGCAGGCGGCGGTACAGCGGCATCTGGCCGCCTTCATACCCGTTCAGCGCAACGCCCGAACGCGATTTCTGACCCTTGATACCACGGCCAGCCATCTTGCCCTTGCCAGAGCCGGGACCACGTGCAACCCGTTTTTTCTTTTGGTTCGCGCCATCGTTGTCGCGAATTTCATGCAGTTTCATATCGCTTCTCCTTTGCCGGACGCGCCCCCGAAGCGAAGATAGAGCGGACACGGCGTTTCTTGGTTGTTGAGTCGTCTGCCCAAAAAGGGCACCGGCGGTCCCTAGCGAAAGGGCGATTGACGGTCAAGGGGCAACGGGGACCAGAGAAAGTGCCGATTGCACTATGTTTGCCGTATTGGAGTGCCAAATTTCCTGATAAAACAGCTGCCCTATACAGGAATGCGACCAGAGGTTTTACGATTATCGCACGATAGTTTTACATCTGGGTAACGCTTGACCCCAGCCAGATACGCCCCCTTGTCAGATTTTGCATATCAGACCAGGTCTTCGCGGCGGTATGCATTTCGGTGAAAAATCGGTTTGTCCTGCCAGGCTGAACCGCAGATGCCCGATACCCGCCAGAACTGCTGGGGCTGCGCCGCACCGTCGCGAGCCCGCTTTCGCCCGCCAGACGATGGCTCGTTCCCTCGATCCGACAGCCGCATTCTCTGCCTGTGCAGACGGCAACAACGCACTGCAAGCGGCGATCTGACAGCCAAATACGGAAACATGGCTTGAAAAGCCGCAAGCTATGCCGCGCGCCACAGAGGGGTAATGGTGCCGGTTGCAGGAATCGAACCCGCGACCTTCTGATTACAAATCAGCTGCTCTACCTGCTGAGCTAAACCGGCCCATCATTGCGCCATCGGCGCCGACCCAGACCCGATAGCGCGAGACGGCGCCTTGCGCAAGCCAAGGTTCGCACGTGCCAGCAAGGCAACGGCCACAAGCCCGACTGCCATGACCAGCAGTGCCGCCGGCGCGGCATTGCCCAGATCCTCGAGGCTGGCCTTTTCGTGGACCCGTGTGGCCAGCGTCTCGTAGTTGAACGGTCGCAACAGCAGGGTCGCCGGCAACTCCTTGGTGCAATCGACAAAGACCAGCAGCAATGCCGACCCGATTGAGCCGCGCATCAGGGGCAACATGACATCACGCAGCACGCCGCCCGAATCGCGTCCAAGGGACCGGCCCGCCATCGGCAGAGAGGGAGAGATGCGCGTGAACGCACCGTCCACAGCGCCCTGCGCGATGGCAAAGAAGCGCACGATATAGGCCAGCACAATGGCAAACCCGGTACCCGTCATCAGCAGGCCCGGATCGGTGCCGGTCAGCGCCAGCCAGCCATCCGCCACCCGGTGATCCAGGGCCGCCAGCGGGATCAGGATGCCGACCGCCAGCACCGCGCCCGGCGCGGCATAGCCGATGGTGGTCACCGGCAGCAGCATCCTTGGCAGGCGCCGGTTCGACAGCCTGACGCCGTAAACCATGATCAGCGCCAGCCCGACGCACAGCACGGCCGCAAGCGAGCCGAGCGACAGCGTGTGCAACAGCGCCTGCCCCAACCCCGGCGTCACCCAGCCTTGCGGATAGGAAAGGGCATAGCTGCCGATCACCGCCACCGGCAGCACAAAGCCCAGCCCAAAGGGGATCGCGCAGGCAGCAAAGGCCAGCCAGCCGGACAGGCCGGTCAGACGCTGGCGAATGACCGGGCGTTGCTGACGCGCGCTTTGGTGATAGCGGGCCTTGTTGCGACTGACACGTTCCCACACTGCCAAGAGCGCGATGACCGCGAGGATGACACAGGCGATCTGTGCTGCGCCGCCTGCATTTCGCGCCTCAAGCCAGGTGGTGAAGATGCCGGTGTTCAGCGTCTGCACCCCGAAATAGCTGACGACCCCATAATCGGCCACGCTTTCCATCATCGCAATCGCCGAACCTGCAACGATGGCGGGCCGCGCCAGTGGCAGGCCGACGCGGCGAAACAGCTTCCACGGTCCGCTGCCTAGCGCGCGCGCCACCTCGTATGCACTGGCCGACTGCTCGTGCAGCGCTGCACGTGTCAGCAGGTAGACATAGGGATAGAGCGCCGCTGACAGCACCAGCACCGCCGCCCAACGCGACCGGATCGAAGGGAACCAATAGTCGCGTGCCGAGGTCCAGCCAAAGGTCTCGCGCAGGGCGATCTGGACGGGCCCGGAATAATCCAGGAAATCGGCCAGCGCATAGGCACCGATATAAGCCGGCACGGCCAGCGGCAGCAACAACAGCCATTCCAGACCGCGCCGCCCCGGAAAATCAAAGATCGACACCAGCCATGCAGCCCCGGTGCCCATTGCGGCCGACAGAATGCCCGTGCCAAGCGCCAGGATCAGCGTGTTGGCCGCATAGCGCGGCAAGGTCGTGGACAGCAGGTGCGGCCAGATATTCTCACTGGGTGAAAAGGCCATCCACACCACCGCCAGCACCGGCATCAGCACCAGCGCAGCAATCAGCAGCGCGGCAAGCGACCAGCCCCAGCCAGAGCCCTGACGCAAGGTCTCGGTACCGGAGGGCGATCTGCGCTTGTCATTCATCCGCGCCCGATACCGCAAAGCGGTTCCCCTGTCCATAAATGGTGGCTAAGGTGCGCCGAACGTCGGAAAAAAACGAGCAGGCCACAAGAGTATGCAGATCGTCTATCACATGCGAGTGCATGGCACCGATGATGACCGAATGGTCAAGACACTGCTGAACAATCGCGACTGGATGCATGCCAATCACACAGAGGTGCTGACGCCAAACAGGTTGCGCGGGGTCTTTGACGAGGCACTGACGGCCTTGCAGGGCGGCAGCGCAACGCCTGAAATGGAACAGATCATGCTGGACGCGATCCTGTCCAGCGACGACCCAGAGCGGGTGCTGTGTTCCATGCCGGGGTTTCTGGGCGCGATGTCCAAGGCGGTCACGCCGCAGGGTCTCTATCCGGGCATTGCAAATCGCATGGCCGCGATGGCCAATCTGTTTCCCAGTTCGGAAACCGAGTTCTTTCTGGCGCTGAAAAACCCGGTGACGCTGCTACAATCGCTGATGATGCTGTCCCCGGCCCGCAATTTCGAGTTGATGGTGCAGGATGTCGAACTGTCCAAGCTGCGTTGGGCACCAACGATCCAGAGGATCGTCAACAGCCTGCAGGGACGGCGCCTGGTGCTGTGGCGGCATGAAGATTCGCCGCTGATCTGGCCTGAAATCATCCGCCTGATCGCACAGATGCCTACCGATGCGGCGCTGAAGGACGGTCTTGGCTTTGTCTATGAACTGCTCAGCCCCGAGGGCAGTGCCCGTCTGGAAAAATCGCTGGCCGGGCGCGATCAACTGACCATCGCCGCGCGGCGCGATATCTGTATCGAGCATCTTGCCGCCCATGCAATGCCCGCCAAGATCAACGAAGAGGTCTCTTTACCCGGCTGGACGCAGGAAATGGTGGACGAGATCACGCAACAATATCACGCAGACACCGCAGAGATTGCGGTGCTGCCCGGCGTCGAATTCGTGATGCCCTGATCCGTCTGCAGGCAGACCTCTGGAATGCCTAGCAACGACCGCTAAAGCTGAAGCCGCCCTGTGCGGGGGCCACCGTGATGGTTGCTGGCTTTCTGCCTGAACATTCAAGACTGGCGACCTGCGTCGCAATTTCCGCCTCGGTCCAGGCCGAACCGGCGCGACCCTGAAAGGCACCGCCTGCCAAGGTGTCCACCTGCATCTCATTGGCGGCGACCCGGATCGTTGACGCCGTGGCTGGGGTATTGCCGCTGCTGGTGGGGGCATCGCAGGCTGCGAGGGCCAGTGTCATACCAAGAATGCTGATTGCCGCTTTCATATCGTCTTTTCCTTCTGGCCCAATGTCAGTCGAGGTTCCATTCGGACGCGGCAAAGGTCAAGCCCAAGAGCACCGGAATACGAAAACGCCCCGCGAATAGCGGGGCGTCTGGTCGTTTAACGAGGTTGGCCCGAGGGCTCAGCCTTTTTCTTCGATGATGACGGCCAGATGCGGGATCTTGGCGACCATGCCGCGGACCGCCGGGGTATCTTCCAGCTCGCGCGTGCGGTTCATCTTGTTCAGGCCCAGACCTTTCAGCGTTGCGCGCTGAATGGCGGGGCGGCGGATCGGCGAGCCGATCTGCTTGACGACGATGGTTTTTGCCATGGTTCGCTCTCCTTACGCCTGAGCCGAGGTGACGGTCGCGTCGGTGCCGGCAACGGCCTCGGGTGCTTTGTCGTTCGAACCCAGGATGTCGGCCACTTTCTTGCCGCGACGCTGCGCGACCGAACGGGGGCTGGCTTCTTTTTTCAGACCGTCCAGCGTGGCGCGGATCATGTTATAGGGGTTCTGCGAACCTTGCGACTTTGCCACAACGTCCTGAACGCCCAGCATTTCGAACACGGCACGCATCGGACCACCTGCAATGATACCGGTACCCGGAACGGCGGTGCGCATTATCACCTTGCCGGCGCCGTGACGGCCCTCGACGTCGTGATGCAGCGTGCGGCCATCGCGCAGCGGCACGCGGACCATGTTGCGCTTGGCTTGTTCGGTTGCCTTGCGGATCGCCTCGGGAACCTCTTTGGCCTTACCTTTGCCAAAGCCGACGCGGCCACGCTGGTCGCCAACAACCACAAGTGCGGCGAAGCCAAAGCGCTTACCACCCTTGACGGTTTTCGACACGCGGTTGATCGCAACCAAGCGATCGGCGAATTCCGGGGTTTCATCGCGCTGGTCGCGACGGCCCCGACGATTATCACGTTCTGTCATAAGGCATTCCTTTCAAGGTGGCGCGCTGGCGGCGCCGTTTTAGTCAATCCAGGTGGGCTGACGACCTGACAAACAGGCCCTGCCCCCGGATCATCGGGACGGCGCGCCCGTTTTCAGGACACGCCATCCTCAAAGATCAGAACTTCAGACCACCCTCGCGGGCGGCATCTGCCAAAGCCTTGACCTTGCCGTGGAACAGGAACCCACCGCGGTCGAAGTAAACCTCTTCCACGCCGGCTTTCTTGGCCCGCTCGGCAATCGCCGCGCCAATTTTGGCGGCAGCTTCGACATTGTTGTGACCCACCAGACCCAAGTCTTTCTCCAGGGTGCTGGCCGAAGCCAGCGTCACACCCTGAACGTCGTCGATCAGCTGAACGCTGATATTCTTGGACGAGCGGTGAACCGACAGACGCGGGCGGCCATTGGCCTCGGCCCGCAATTTGTTCCGGACGCGCATGCGGCGCTTCTGGAACAGCTGTTGCTTTTTCAGTGCCATCTGTTGCGTCCTTACTTCTTCTTGCCTTCTTTGCGGAAGACATACTCGCCCTTGTAGCGAATGCCTTTGCCCTTATAGGGCTCGGGCTGACGCCACTCGCGAATATTCGCTGCGACCTGACCAACAAGCTGCTGGTCGATGCCTTCCACAACGATTTCGGTCTGCTTCGGCGCGGTGATCGTCACGCCATCCGGCGTTTCAAAGTTCACCTCGTGGCTATAACCCAGCGACAGTTTCAGGGTCTTGCCCTGCATCGCGGCGCGGTAACCCACGCCCTGGATTTCCAGCTCTTTCTTGAAGCCTTCCGACACGCCCGTCGCCAGGTTCGACACCATGCTGCGGGTCAGTCCCCACTGCTGGCGCGCACGCTTGCTAAGACCGCGCGGCTTGACCGCAACCGAGCCATCTTCCAGCACCAGATCGACATCGTCGGTCGCGGTGAAGGAACGAGTGCCCTTCGGACCTTTGACCTCAATGGTCTGGCCCTTGATTTCAGCCGTCACGCCCTTGGGCAGTTCGACCGGCTTTTTACCAATACGAGACATCCTGCCCTCCTTAGAATACGGTGCAGAGGACTTCGCCGCCAACATTGGCGTTGCGAGCCGCTGCATCCGACATCACGCCTTTCGGCGTCGAGACGATGGAGACGCCCAGACCCTGACGGACCTGAGGAATTTCCGTGGCGCCGGCGTAAACGCGGCGGCCCGGCTTGGACACGCGCGACAATTCGCGAATGACCGGCGTGCCTTCATAGTATTTCAGGCTGATTTCCAGCTCTTTATGGCCGGCATCGGTGGTCACTTCTTCATAACCGCGGATGTAGCCTTCGGATTGCAGCACATCCAGGACCCAGGCGCGCAGCTTGGAGGCGGGGGTGCGGACGGTCGATTTGCCGCGCATCTGCGAGTTGCGGATGCGGGTCAGCATATCGCCGAGAGGATCGTTCATCATAACTTGTGCCCCCTTACCAGCTGGACTTGACCATGCCGGGGATTTTGCCGTTCGAGCCAAGCTCGCGCAGCATGATCCGCGACAGTTTCAATTTGCGATAATACGCGTGCGGACGACCGGTCAGTTGGCACCGGTTGTGCAGGCGCGTTGCCGACGAGTTGCGCGGCAGTTCGGCCAGCTTCAGCGAAGCCTTGAACCGCTCTTCCATCGGCAGGTCCTGGTTGTGGACAATTTCGTTGAGTTCGGCGCGTTTGGCGGCGTATTTCTTGACAAGACGCTCGCGCTTTTTCTCGCGCTCGACCATGGATTTCTTAGCCATATCTTCTTTCCCTCCGCGATCAGCTGTTGAACGGCATGTTGAACAGTTTCAACAGCGACTTCGCTTCCGCGTCGGTCTTCGCGGTGGTGCAGATGATGATGTCCATCCCCAGAACTTCGTCGACCTTGTCGAAGTTGATTTCCGGGAACACGATTTGCTCTTTCAGGCCCATGGCATAGTTGCCGCGGCCGTCGAAAGAGGTGCCCTTGACGCCGCGAAAGTCGCGGACGCGAGGCAGCGCGATGTTGATCAGGCGATCGAGGAATTCGTACATCCGGTCGCCGCGCAGGGTCACTTTCGCACCCAGGGGCATTTCCTCGCGAACGCGGAAACCGGCGATCGAGTTCTTCGCCTTGGTGATGACAGCCTTCTGGCCAGCGATCAGCGACAGTTCTTCTGCGCCCTGCTTGACCTTCTTGGTGTCCTTGACCGCTTCGCCGATGCCCATGTTCAGGACGATCTTGTCCAGACGCGGGATCTGCATGTCGTTCTTGTAGCCAAACTCTTCTTTCAAAGCGGCTTTGATCGACTCGCGGAACTGCACCTTCAGGCGCGGCGTGTATTTTGCATCGTCCAGCATCAGATCACGTCTCCCGTGGTCTTGGCGAAACGGACCTTGTTGCCGTCTTCCACGCGGAAGCCGACGCGGGTCGCTTTGCCGTTCTTGTCCAGCAGCGCCAGGTTCGAAAGGTCAATCGGCACAGCCATCGGCACACGGCCGCCCTGGCTGCCCTGGGTCTGACGACGGTGACGGATGGCGATGTTCACGCCATCAACCACGGCCTTGTTCTCTTTCGGGAACATGGCAGTGATTTCGCCTTCCTTGCCCTTGTCCTTACCGGCCAGCACGACGACCTTGTCGCCTTTTTTCAGCTTGGCAGCCATTACAGCACCTCCGGAGCGAGCGAGATGATCTTCATGAAGTTCTTGGCGCGCAATTCGCGGACGACCGGGCCGAAGATACGCGTGCCGACCGGCTCACCCTGGTTGTTCAGGATGACGGCAGCATTGCGGTCAAAGCGGATCGATGTCCCGTCTTCGCGGGTCACTTCTTTTGCGGTGCGCACGACGACGGCTTTACGCACGTCGCCTTTTTTGACGCGGCCGCGCGGGATGGCTTCCTTGACGGAAACGACAATAATGTCGCCCACCGACGCATAGCGACGGTGCGAGCCACCCAGAACCTTGATGCACTGAACTCGGCGAGCGCCGGAGTTGTCAGCGACATCCAGATTGGATTGCATCTGGATCATTTGGTTTCTCCCGACCTTTGGGGACCGTTACCAGCGGCCCCAGGGTTTCGATTATGTTCTGGAACGGATCAGGCGGAAGCCTGCTCCTCCGTCAGGACGGTCCAGCGTTTGGTCTTCGAGACCGGCGCACATTCGACGATGCGAACGGTATCACCGACCTTGAATTGGTTCTCAGCGTCGTGCGCCCGATATTTCTTGGACGAACGAACGGTCTTGTGCAGCAGCGGATGCTTGAAGCGACGCTCGACCAGAACGGTAACAGTCTGCTCGTTCTTGTCCGAGGTCACGGTGCCTTGCAGGATGCGTTTGGGCATAGTCTCGTGTCCCCTTAGTTCGAGGCAGCCGCTTCAGCGGCTTTCTGGTTCAGAATGGTTTTCACCCGTGCGACGTCACGACGGACGGCACGCATGCGCGCGGTACCTTCCAGCTGGCCAGTGGCCTGCTGAAAGCGAAGGTTGAACGCTTCTTTCTTCAGCGCGACAAGCTGATCCTTCAGCTGGTCGGGCGTCTTGTCTTTCAATTCCTGCGCTTTCATTGCGCCTGTTCCTTTCAACATCACCGGAGAGCCCCGCTTGCAACGGGCCACCCTGATTCCGGTGGAGTTTCGTGATGAAGGCCGTCCCATACATGGCGGGTCGCTGCATGGCAACCCAAAAACCAGGGAATCTCGGGCCAGGCACCCGTCGCTTCGTCACGACAGTTGCCGCCTTGCCGGGACACCTGGTCATCCTGCGGTCGTTTTACAACAATCTGGATGTTTGTCACGCCAGCCGGCCCTGACCCGGGGGACAAGACCGGCTTGATCCAGCGCAGGGCCATCGCGGGGCAACGGCCACCGCGCAGGCTCGTCAGTTTTCGCGGAAGGCACGCGATAGGCTGTCCTCGACCGGCTTGATCAGATATTGCGCAAAGGTCCGCGCCTGGGTCTCGATCATCACTTCGGCGGGCATGCCGGGCGTTGGCCTGAAACTGTGAACGCGCTCCAATTCGGTGGGCGACAGGTCGATCCGCGCCAGATAGACGTCCTGCTCGATGCCGTCGGTCTCTGTCTTCAGCGCATCGGCCGAAACATAGACCAGACGCCCTTCCAGCACCGGCGTCGTGCGCTGGTTCAGCGATGACAGCCGCACGGCGGCGCGCTGTCCCACCTCGACAGAGTCGATATCGGTGCGCGCGATATGCGTCTCGATCACCAGCGGTGCGTCGACCGGCAGGATTTCCAGAATGGCCTTGCCCGCCTCGATCACACCGCCTGAGGTATGATAATACAGCCGCACGATGGTGCCTGCGACAGGCGAGGTGATTTCCGAACGCTTGAGGACGTCCTGCGCCTTCAAGGCCTGCTCGCGCACGCTGTCCAGTTCGGCCTCGATGCCCTGACTTTCGTCCAACGCGGTCTGCTGATGCTGGGTACGGGTCTGGTCGATCTGGTGTTCAGCCTTGCGCACCGCCTCCTGCGTTTCCGAGATCTGCGAGCGCAGGCGATCTGCCTCGCCCTCGGCATCGGCAATCGTGCGCGACAGCAGGTTTACATCGCTGCGGCGCACCAATCCGCGATCAAGTAATTGGCTGCGGGCATCGAAATCCTCTTGCAGCAGGGCCAGTTGCGTTGCGACCGCTTTCAACTGGCCTTCGAACCCCCGAATGCGCGACGCGCCGGCGATGATATTGCTTTCCAGCAGGATCACTTCGCCTTCCAGTTTGGTGCGCGCGGCGCGAAAGGCGGCAAGCTGTTCATCCATGATCGCCGCAAAGCTGGGATCGTCGCGCCGCGTTAGCAGAAACGCAGAAAAACTGGGTTTTTCGGCGCCCGAATATTCGGCGCGCAGCCGGGCGCTGATCGCCTCTAGCCGGGCGCGGCGCAGGTCCAGCTCTCGCTCATTCGCCAGCGCCGCCGTGCCATCCATACGGACCAGCACCTGTCCGGCACTGACCATGTCGCCTTCGTTGACCATGATTTCGTTGATGATACCGCCTTCCAGATGCTGGACGATCTTGTTGCGACCTGTGGCAACAAAGCTGCCCGGCGCCATGACGGCCGCCGCCAGAGGCGCGCGAAACGCCCAGGCACCAAAGCCGCCAAAGGAAACCACAAGCAGGATCAGACCAAAGATCAGATGCTTGCGCGCCGAGCGCGGCACTTTTGCATAAAGCCCATCGGGGTCACTGTTCACAATCATGTCGTTACTCCGCTGCGGGGGCTGGTGAGGTTTGCGGTTGCGGCACCGAGACCGGGTTCGGATTGCCGCCGCCCTGTTTGCGATTGGCCAATCTTTCCAGCATCTGATCGCGCGACCCAAAGGCCGCGATCTGCCCGTCGGCCAACAGCATGATGTTGTCGACATCCTGCAAAAGCGAATATTTCTGCGTGACAACGATCACCGTCATGCCGTCTTTCTTGGCCAGCGCCATCGCGCGCGACAGGGCCTGATCGCCTGCCGTGTCGAGGTTGGAATTCGGCTCGTCCAGCACCACAAGACGCGGGCCGCCGAAAAAGGCGCGTGCCAGCCCGATCCGCTGTTTCTGCCCGCCCGAAAGGGGCGACCCATCGGCGGCAACCCTGGTTTCATAGCCTTCGGGCAATTGCGCTATCATGTCATGGACATCTGCCAGAACGGCAGCCTGATAGATCTCTTCGTCCTGCGCATCGGGGCGCATTCGGGCGATATTGTCCTTGATCGTGCCGGGGAACAGCTGAACGTCCTGCGGCAGATAGCCGATGCACTGCCCCAATTGCCGCTGATCCCAGTTCCTGAGGTCCATCAGGTCCAGCCTGACGCTGCCCGAGGTCGGCAGGATCGACCCCACCAGCATCTTGCCGAGCGTCGTCTTGCCCGCCCCGGACTTGCCCACGATGGCCAGCGAAAAGCCGGGCCGCAGCGAGAAGGTGATCGAGTTCAGCACCACGCGCTTGGTCCCGTTTGGCACATATAGCAGCCGTTCGACGTCCAGCCGGCCCTCGGGATGCGGCAGTTGCAACCGCTGCTGGTTCAGCGGAGAGGCCTTCAGCAGCGCCGAAATCCGTCCATAGGCCGCACGCGACAGCAGGACGCTATTCCAGCCTTCTATGGCGCCTTCGATCGGCGCCAGCGCCCGGCCCGCAATGATCGACGCCGCGATGACCATGCCCCCGGTGATCTGTCCTTGCAGCGCCAGATAAGCGCCCCACCCCAGCAGTCCGACCTGCGTCAGCAGCCTTACAGCGCGCGATGAGGCAGCAAAGATGATGTTGCGGTCCTGCGCCTTGACCTGTGCCGACATCGAGCCTGCGGCTTCGCGGCCCCAGATGGTGACGGCCTCGGGGATCATCGCCAGCGCATTGATGATCTGCGAATTGCGCGACATCGAGTCCAGATGCAGGTTGGCCCGACTAAGATGGCGGTTCGCCTCGGCAAAGGGCGCGGCAGTGACCCGCTGGTTGATCAGTGCGATGACCAGCAGCAGCCCCGCCGTGGTCAGCACGATCATGCCCAGATGCGGATGAACCAGAAAGATCGCCAGGATGAAGAGCGGCGCGAAAGGCAGATCCAGAAAGGACAGCAGCGTACCGGATACCAGAAAACTGCGCACCTGCTGCAAGTCGCCGAGCGTCTGATATTCCTGCCCGTTGCTTTGCAGTGACGCCCGTGCCGCAGCTGCGAGGACAGGCGCACCCAAACGCGCCGACAAATCGACCGAGCTGCGCAGCAGCATCCCGCGCCGGATGGCATCGAACACCACCTGCAAGACCACTGCGCCCACGATAACCACGCTGAGCATGACCAGTGTATCAACCGACCGGCTTGTCAGGACACGGTCCGATATCTGGAACAGGTAAAGCGGGATCGCCAGCACCAGCAGATTGGTGACGCCGCTGAACAGCAACACGCCAACGATATTTGCCCAGAGGCGGCGCAGGCTGGCCGAAAGCGCGCCCCTGATATCGGGTTCCGAGACGCGCTTGTGAAAGCCGCCGGCGTCGCCATCCATCTTGCGATTGGCGCGCGGCAGGGGCGGAATGCTGCCTGCCTTTTGATCGATTGTGGGACCGGTTCCCATTGGCTTGGCCGTGGGTGCGTGGCTTGCCCCGTCCGGTTGGTCCACCCGCATTTCCGGCTCGAGACGCAACCGATCCTGAGTTCTGTCTTGGGTCATGAGAGCACTGTTTCCATTGCATCGGCGGAAACGGCAGCGTCCGACCCTATCGGGGTGAACTCTGCCTCGCCGGCATCCTCGTTAAGCATACCTTCGGCAAGGAACAGCACGGCCTCGCTGGCCAATTCTGCTGCGCCCGCCATCAGAGGGTCGTCGGTCGAAATCAACTCGGCCTGATGCAACAAGGCATCTGAATAGACCTCACCTCCGACATAGATCTCCGAATCCACACCGATTTCGGCAATTGTCGCCGAGTTGATCATCACGTTGGAACCAGAGACGATTTCGACCTCGGCCCCTTGGTCGGCCATCTCACCCAGAAACAGCTCGACCTGATCCGCATCGCCCAGCACGTTCTGCTGGCTGATCATGTTGACAGAGACCAGATCGCCCTGAATGTGCAAAACCCGCACGACATCAAGGTCCTGAAAGGCCGGGTCGTTCAACACCGATTCCGGCAGAATGACCTCTCCGTTCGCGGCGGTTTCCAGCACCTGAACATAGTCATCATCCGCCGCGTTGATGGAGGCGTCACCGACCTGAACAATTGACGAGTCGTTGACCATCAGATTGTCGCCCGAGCTTATCATCGCGCCGTCGCCGCCGCTGACCATGATCATGTCGTCATCCAGCATGACATTGGACTGGTGGATCGAGTTCAGGTTTATGATGTGGCCGTCAATGATGATCAGATCGTACTGGGTTCCCAACTCTGTCAGCGACACCTCGTTCAGGGCGCCGTTTTCCCCCATGATCATCATCGTCTGATCGGCCTGCAGCGTGGCCGAAATGATCTCGTTATCGGTTACGATATTATACTGTTCCACCCAGTTGACGCTGATCAGACTGCCCTGAACCGTTGCCGTCACCCAATATTGCGGCTGCTCGCCGTCGCCCTCGCGATCAGGCATCGGGTTCGAGTAGTGAGCATAGGTTGAATAGTTCAGCGCCAGCGTCGGATCGGCCGCATCCGCGGCTGCGATATCGCCGGCCAATTCGTCCGCGTCGCTCCAGGTGTTTGTCTGGCTGATGATCGTGTAGCTGTAGACATCGCCACCGACCGCCATCACCGGTGCGGCGATCCAGCCAGAGGTGATCGCCGTCTGGTTCACGAGGGTATTGTTTCCCAGGATCACATCCTGCTGACCGGCCTCGACCTCTCCACCGGCGACCGTCATTGCATCGGCTGTCTTGCCGGCGTTCAGTTGCTCTTCGGTCAGCGCCTCATCTTCATCCTCGGCCGGTTCGGGTTGTCGATATTTGGGCAACAGCGCGCCCACGTCGGGACGTTCGTCCACTGCTTCGCCGTTCAGATACTGGCCCTGCGCATCTTCGCCATGCCGGGTTGAGACCATCGCCGCATCGTCGATTGCCTCAGGCGCGGCGGCCGTGGCGAAGGCATCGACCATCTCGATAAAGGCGCCTTCATCGGCGGGCCGCGCGATATTCAGCGCAATGCCGAGCAGACCCGACTGATCGACCAGCCCATCCAGCTTGGCCAGGATCTTTTCCGAGGACACCAGATGACCGCTGTAGCTGTCGGGGTTGATCCGATCATCGTCGACCAGAATATTTTGCTGCACGATGACCACCGCAATCGAACCGGGTGGCGGCAATACCCAGTTGATGACCGGGGGCACATAAAACTCTGGCGGCTGATAGTGCAAAGGGGCCGGCGCAGTCGCGGCAGCCGGCAAAGGCACCGATGTCGACGGCACCTGCGTCGCCGAGGCAGGCAGGTCTGCAGCAATCTCGGTTTGAGGATATCCCGGCGCTTCCGCCAAGGCGTCCATGGGCGTGGCCGGCGGCACATATTTGATATTGGGGATAAAGCTGGCCGGTACAAAGGGATAGCCAGTGGCGATGTCCATCGGTTCGATGGGGCCGCTTTCGTCGTCTGATTGCTTGACCGAGATCCGATCGTATTCGGTGCGCAACCGACCGCGCTCTTCCACGATATGAAAGAGCCCGATGAAGTGCCAGATCGCCTCTTCCGCAGCTTGGATCTTAAACATGAAACCGCCTTCCAGAACACAACTTGTCCGGCGGGCGAGACCGAACGACCGATAGTCGAAGAAATGATCCTGCGCAGATCTGGTCTGCGCAGGATCCTGTCAGTGCAGGCTGTGATCAGCCAAGGTCGTCGTCGCCGACCACAGTAGAGCTGAGGTTGCCCCCGACCACGGTCATGTCGACCGTGTTGCCAAGCACGTTGGCACCCATCACGATGCTCTGGTTGAACGCCGTGGTGTCGATGGCTGCATCTGCCGAGGCATTCGAGTAGCCATTGACATAGCCATCATCGCCATTGCCGGTTCCCCAGCTTCCTGCATCGGCATAGCCACCGTCTCCGGTCATTACCTGGCCGCCGGCGCCACCATTACCGCTGTCGGTATTGATGCCGCTGCCACCATTCGCCATGCCGCCGGTTGACATGCCGGAACCTCCGGCTCCCCCCGTCGTGGCACCGGTCGCACCGCCGGTACCTGCGCCGCCAGCTCCGTCGCCAGCGCCGTCACCTGTGCCGTCGGCACTGCCGCCGGCTCCACCGGTTGCCATAACGGCACCCAAGCCCAGTCCTGCGGCATCGCCGCTGGTTGCGTCGCCAGCCGCAGCAGCCGCCGCACCAAGCGCAGCAGCCATGCCGGAACCGTCGCCGCCATTGCCGCCATCAGCACCAGCCGCGCCCGCACCGCCATCACCAGCCGTGCCGCCATTGCCGCTGTCATTGTTGACGCCAACACCGATCAGGCCCAGGCCAAGCGCGCCGGTCGGTCCTGCATCCGCATCACCGCCATTGCCGCCTGCGCCACCGGAACCGCCAGTGCCACCGTCACCGCCGCCGCCTGCACCCAGAGCACCGGCCAGTGCGCCCGCTCCGGCATCGCCGCCGGTTGCGTCACCGCTGACACCGGCGCCCAGGCCAGCTGCCAAGCCACCTGCGCCACCGCCATCGGCACTACCGCCGAGGCCCAGACCCAAGCCGACGCCCAAACCATGGCCGCCGTCACCGTTACCGGCATGCGCGTCAGCATCGCCGCCTTCGGCACCAAATGCATCGCTGCCTTCGGCATAAGCCTCGGCCCCGTCCGCATTGGCATCACCAGCACCACCATTGGCATCCGCGCCATTGCCACCATCGCCACCGTCATTGGCTGCGTTGATGCCATCGTCCGCAGTTGCCGGACCGGCATTGGCGTCACCGTTCTGGTTGAACGTACCGTCGTTCGAGACGGTCGGATCAGACAGCGTGTCCTGATCGTCCAGGTTAGAGGACTGACCGATCACAAAGCCATTGCTGCCATCGCCGTTCAGCGAGTTGTTCAGCACATCATCGATATTCATGTCATGAGTACCGATGCTGATATTGCCGTCGCGGTTGACCAGCAGGTCACCCATCGTCCCGGTGCTGTTGTCCAGATCGATATCGGCAAAGTCGTCATCCGACGGCTCCCAGCCACCCAGATCCAGACCCACGCTGACATTGGTCTCGACGTCGGTTTGGACATCGGTGGCGTTGTAGGCTTCGTTGACGGCCTCGTTATACGCTTCGTTGGTCGCGTCATTGGTGGCGTCATTCTCGGCCGTGTTCATCGCGTCGTTGATGGCGTCATTCGCCGCATCATTGGTCGCGGTGTTGTCGGCATCGTTGGACGCGCTGTTGTCGGCATCATTCGACGCCGCGTTGTCAGCGGCGTTGTCAGCGGCATTCTGGGCCGCATTTGCTGCCTCGTTGACTGCTGCATTCTGTGCCGAAGTGTCCGAACTGCTGCTGTTGGAATTGTCGTTGCTGTTGGAATTGTCATTGCTCTGGGACTGTTCTTGTCCCTGGCCCTGGCCCTGACCTTGTCCCTGACCCTGACCCTGACCCTGCAGGTTCAACTGGCCCTGGCCCTGGCCCTGCAAGTTCAGTTGCGCCTGATCCTGATCCTGCTCCTGGTCCTGATCCTGGCTGTCCATCGGAAACGCGAACATATTCATGTTACGGCTACCAGACATAGTGGTTACTCCCAAAAAAGGGGCAGAGTCGGCCAACATATTCACAAGCGCGACATTCCGCCCTGGTTATTGGTGGAGAGAAAGCAAACCGGTTCCGATCGCCGAGCTATTGCTCACCGTCACGACGGCACGACCGTCCGTGTCTTGCTGTTGATATCTTTTGGCACCCGCCACCACGGGTGACAAAAGTCCGTCCGCTATTTGGAAAAGATCCAGTTTGCGGCACTCAATTAGAATACCCACCACCCCTGCCACCAAAACAGCCGCACGAAGAGGCTAGCCCCCAACAACGGCTTTGGTTAGGTGGCGCAGGGGTCGTCGGGACTAGTCCACCGCCCTTTGGAGCAGCCCTGACCAGACAAGAGACTTAGTTCTTTCGGGTAGGATCAAAGATGGAATACGCATCGCCATAAACATATATAAATACAGAATGTTAAATAAATCAGAGATATAAGTTCTTTAAATATTAATAAAATGTGATATGTTGATAGAGGAAATAAAAAACCAAGTCAGGCGCACAAATTTTTCCGCTAACGATTCGCACCGAACGCGGCCAGCAGGGATAAACAGCATGACCATCGTCGCCCTCAACGATGTTTCTTTTACGGCTACGGAACAAACAGCCGAATCAGACGCAAATATCGTCTTCGTCGGAAATCAGTTCAATTTCTCCGGCAGTCTTATCGCAGCAACCAGCCAGGAACTGGGGCAGATCGCATCCGCCGTGGTGCACTCTTTTTCGGATTTCAGGCGATTGATCGCGGCGGCGCAAACCGCGCCCGCGATCACCATACTGGACGAACCAACCATGCGCGGGCTGTCAGAAGAGGATCGCGATTTTCTTCTGAGCCTGCCGGATCTGACGATCGGACTGGCATTTTGCAACGCGCCCTACGCTGTCGCCTGCTATCAGGACGAAAAGCTGCGCCTGCATTTGCCCAGTATGTTCCCCTTGAACGTACGGCTGGATATCTGGCTTTCGATCATCAAACTGATTGCCCATGGCGGCAACTATATCTGCCCCGAGGTCATCGCCGGCAAGGCTGTGAATGCCGGTTCGGCGGATGATTGCAGCCTGACGCAACGCCAGTTGGACGTGCTGCGGCTGGTCGCGGATGGCCAATCGAACAAGCGCATCGCCGCCATGCTGGGCCTTTCGATCCACACGGTTAAACTGCATCTGCACAATGCCAACCTTCGGCTCGGCGCACGCAATCGCACCGAAGCCGCGATGCGCTATCGTGCCATGCAGTCATGACAGACGGTCCAGGCCACGGCGCAACAGAACCCGCGCTGGATGCGGTGCTGCTGAGGGTCGGACGGCTGAACTATTCCTGGAGCAACACCGAAAGTCTGCTGATCCATCTGCTTTCGGGCCTGAGCGGTATGGCAAAGGACGCCGCCGTCGTCGTTTTCCTGTCAGTGCAATCGACGCGCGGGCGCATCGAGATGGTCGAAAGGCTGGCCAAGCTGCGCTTGCCGCCGGGCGATCAATTGCAGGAACTGCTGGAATTGACAGATCGCTTCTCAAAGCTTTCGGCACTGCGCCATCAATACAACCATAGCATTTGGTCATTTCAGGATGACGGCTCTGTTTCAACGATCCTGATGCGAATCGCGGATCGACGCGACAAGATACGAATGGGCAGAAAGCAAAGTCTGGACCAGGATCAACTGGCACGACTGGATCAAGAACTAGACGCAATGTCACAGCTGAACCGCAATATCTGGCGGTTTCTGCGAAAATATGATTTCCCCGTAGACTAAAATATAGCGCCAAAACCTATATGCAGTGATTTTTCAAAGGTATATATTTGTTGCTTTAAACCAGATCCAGCCGCACGCTCAGGTTGCAATCTGCTTGCTGCGTCTTATGAATTTTCCGCGCAGGAAATAGGCGCCTTGATTCAATAAAATTCAGTATCCGCAATTACCGGATCAAACCGACCAGCTGATCGATATTTCTCCAAGTTATTCTTTAAAGGCAGCAATATCCATCGGGATCTGTGCCATCGATTGCCTGAACCTCCACTGACGGCTTCCCCAAAATCATCGATCAGCAGACAGGGGCCGCAGTTCAGCGCTGCGGCCCCTTTTGGGTCAAACTTGCAAATAGCCTACTCGGCAACCTGTTCGGCGACCCGGTTAGATCGGATCGAGGACCACAGCGATATACCGATCAGCGTTGCACCGCCCAGGCCGGTGATGACCTCTGGGATATGCACAAAGGCCTGCAGGAACATGATGATGGACAGTGAGATGATCGCATAGAAAGCACCGTGTTCCAGATAGCGGTACTGTGTCAGCGTGCCCTTTTCGACCAGCATGATGGTCATGGAGCGCACATACATCGCCCCGATCCCCAGACCGATGGCGATGATGAACAGGTTCTGCGTCAGCGCAAAAGCCCCGATCACACCGTCAAAGCTGAAGGACGCATCCAGTACCTCGAGATACAGAAAGGCGCCCAGCCCGCCTTTGGCCCCGGCCTGCAGCATCTCCTGGCTGCTATCCAGCAACCCGCCCAGCACCTCGACCAGAAGAAAGGTCAAAAGCCCCCAGATCGCAGATTTGAAAAACACCTCGGACGCGACGGGATCAAGGAAATGCGAGAAGACCAGCACCGTGGACAGGACAATCGCGACCTCGATGCCGCGAATGGTGGCGTATTTCTGCATCCGCTGCTCTAGCCAGCGGACCCAATGAACGTCCTTCTCATGGTCAAAGAAAAAGCTCAGCCCGACCATCATGAGAAAGGTCCCGCCAAAGGCCGCGATGGGCAGATGTGCGTCGCGCATGATGCGGGCGTATTCCTCGGGCTGCGAGGCCGCCATGACCATTGCCTGCCAGGGCCCGACCTTGGCCGCGATCACAACGATCAGCAACGGAAAGACGATCCGCATACCGAAGACAGCGATCAGAATACCCCAGGTCAGAAATCGGCGCTGCCAGGCTGGCGTCATGTCTTTCAGCTTGTTGGCGTTGACGATGGCATTATCGAAGCTGAGCGAGATTTCCAGCACCGCCAGCACGGCACAGATAAAGAACACACCCAGCGTCCCCGCCACGGTGCCGGTCATCTGCCAGCCCAGAGCCACCCCCAGCGCAAGGCCGACTATCGTCACGATAAAGGCCCATTTGAAATATTGCAGCGTCCCACGCGTGGGCGCTGCAACGGATTGCGATCCGTTCGTCATGTCAGAATCATCCCTGCGGCTTGTTCGAAAACAGTGCCGACATCACGAACGTACCGCCACGTTCGCCAGAGGGGCCCGGTCACCACCGTGCGTCCGCCGTAGCGGACGAGCCAGCACATGCGCCGTTTGCGGCCAAAAATCAAGAAGTCTGCGGCCCTGCGGACAAGACAGGCGCTGAATGCGGCAACGATGCCTCAGAAGCGGGCTATTTGCCCTTGGGCCTGAATGCAGCGATCCGGGCCGGATCGGTCTCGACCCGCGCCGCGCCCATCAGATCCAGACAATAGGGTACAGCGGCAAAGACCGCATTCAGGCAGGTCGCAATGGCCGAGGGCTTGCCGGGGATGGTGATGATCAGCGTCCTGCCGCGGCTGACAGCAGTTTGCCGGGACAGGATCGCGGTCGGCACCTCGCGCAATGATGCGCGACGCATCTCCTCGCCGAAGCCGGGATATTCGCGCTCGGCCACATCCGCCACTGCCTCGGGGGTCAGATCACGCGGCGCGGGGCCAGTTCCGCCCGTCACAAGGATCAGATCCATGCCGTCATCATCGGCCAGCTCCCGCAGCTTTGCCGCCACGACCTCGCGCCCATCGGGAACGATCACGCGGGTGATCTCTATGGGCGAGGTGATGGTCTCGCGCAGCCAGCTTTCGGCGCCCGGACCACCCTTGTCTTCGTATTCCCCGCTGGCCGCCCGATCACTTACGGTGACGATGGCGATGCGGGTAGTCTGGCGCTGCTGGGTCATTTCACCCGCGCATTTCGGTTACCGATCAGCTTCAGCCGCAGGGCGTTCAGTTTGATGAACCCTGCCGCGTCTTTCTGATCATAGGCCCCGGCGTCGTCCTCGAACGTCACATGCGCCTCGGAATACAGCGTGTGATCGGACCAGCGACCCACGGTGGTGGCGCTGCCCTTATACAGTTTCAGACGTACGGTGCCGCTGACATGTTCCTGGCTTTTGTCAATGGCTGCCTGCAGCATTTCGCGTTCGGGGCTGAACCAGAAACCGTTATAGATCAGTTCCGCGTAGCGCGGCATCAGGCTGTCTTTCAGGTGGCCCGCGCCGCTGTCCAGCGTGATCTGCTCGATGCCGCGATGGGCCTCAAGCAGGATCGTACCGCCCGGCGTTTCATAGATGCCGCGCGACTTCATCCCGATAAAGCGGTTCTCGACGAAATCCAGCCGCCCGATGCCGTGCTTGCGACCGTATTCGTTCAGATCGGTCAGGATCGTGGCGGGCGACAGCGGTTTGCCATTGATCGCCACGGCATCGCCCTGTTCAAACGTCACCTCGATATATTCGGGCTGATCGGGCGCATCCTCGGGGCTGACGGTACGCTGATAGACATATTCGGGCGCTTCCTCGGCGGGGTCTTCCAGCGCCTTCCCCTCGCTGCTGGTATGCAGCAGGTTGGCATCCACGCTGAACGGCGCCTCGCCGCGTTTGTCCTTGGCGATGGGGATCTGGTTGGCCTCGGCGAACTCGATCAGTTTGGTCCGGCTGGTCAGATCCCATTCACGCCATGGCGCGATGACGCGGATCGCGGGGTCCAGCGCATAGGCCGACAGTTCGAACCGCACCTGATCGTTGCCCTTGCCGGTCGCGCCATGCGCCACCGCATCGGCGCCGTGCTGATGGGCCAGCTCGACCAGACGCTTGGAGATCAACGGCCGCGCAATCGAGGTGCCCAGCAGATACAGCCCCTCATACAGCGCATTGGCGCGGAACATCGGAAAGACGAAATCGCGGACGAACTCTTCGCGCAGATCCTCGATATGGATGCTCTCGGGCGCGATGCCCAGCAGCTCTGCCTTGGCACGGGCCGGTTCCAGTTCCTCGCCCTGCCCCAGATCGGCAGTAAAGGTGATGACCTCGCAGCCATATTCGGTCTGAAGCCATTTCAGAATGATCGAGGTGTCTAGCCCACCGGAATAGGCAAGGACGACTTTCTTCGGCGCGTCGGACATGTGGTTAATCCCTTTGGAATTTGGCAAAAGGGAATAGGACCTTATGCCGCGTGTCACAAGGGCAGGCCGCAGATATTCCTGATTTCGCGATCATGCCATACTTTGCCGCGTCAAACGGGCAGGAATGGGCAGCAGGTTGCAGGTCCCTGACAACCGGGACTTATGCCGCTGCATGGGTCTTTCAGCCGCAGCGAATCCCAGCCTTTCAACACCTGCCGGGCGGTGTGCCGCGTCAGTAAGTCTTGATTATCCGGTATTCTCTGGGCAAGTGACAGGAATGGAAAATTTTGTCGCCTCCGTCCGTTTGGCCGAGGCCGCCTTGCGCGACCTGTTCGAGCCGACGCCATTGCAGCGCAACGACCACCTGTCGGCCAGGTACAACGCCGATATCTGGCTCAAGCGTGAGGATCTGACTCCGGTTCGCAGCTATAAGCTGCGCGGCGCTTTCAATGCGATGCGCAAGTTCATGGCCCAGGGCCAAAGGACGGATGCCCATTTCGTCTGCGCCAGTGCCGGGAACCACGCTCAGGGCATGGCCTTTGCATGTCGCCATTTCGGGGTGCGCGGCACCGTGTTCATGCCGGTAACAACGCCACAGCAGAAGATCCAGAAAACCCGCGTTTTCGGTGGCGATTCCGTAGAAATCGTAATGACGGGCGACTATTTCGATCAAACCCTTGCGGCGGCGCAGGCCTTTGCCGCCGAGAAGCAGGCGGTGTTCCTGTCACCCTTTGATTCGGCCGATGTGATGGAGGGGCAGGCCACCGTGGCGCTGGAAATCATGAGCCAATTGCCCACGGCCCCTGATCTGATCGTCCTGCCCGTCGGTGGAGGCGGGCTGTCGGCCGGGATCGCACGTTATCTGCGAAGCGATGCGCCGCAGACACAGCTGATCTTCGCAGAGCCACTTGGCGGCGGCAGTCTGCAGGCCGCCCTTGAGAACGGCGCGCTGGTGACGCTGCCGGCGGTGGACGGTTTCGTCGACGGCGCAGCTGTCGCCCGGATCGGGGCCTTGCCGTTCGAGGAATTGTCGCGTTTCTCACCCAAGGACGTTCATCTGGCACCCGAGGACCGGATCTGCATCACCATGCTGGAAATGCTGAATACCGAGGGCATGGTCCTGGAGCCAGCAGGCGCGCTGGCCGTCGACATTTTGGCCGATCTGGACGATCTGGCCGGCAAAACCGTGGTCTGCATCTGTTCGGGCGGTAATTTCGACTTCGAGCGGCTGCCCGAGGTCAAGGAACGCGCGCAGCGTTTTGCCGGCAAGAAGAAATACCTGATCCTCAGAATGCCGCAACGGCCCGGGGCACTGCGGGAGTTTCTGGAACTGCTGGGGCCTGACGATGATATCACCCGCTTTGAGTATCTCAAGAAATCGGCGCGGAACTTCGGTTCTATCCTGATCGGCATCGAAAGCAGCGACCCCGCGAACCTGACGGCCCTGATGCAACGCCTCGATCACGCTGATCTGACCTATCGCGACATCACCCGCGACAGCATCCTGTCCGAATTCCTGATCTGATCTGCACTGACGATCGGTTTTCGGGACCTGTCCGCGTCATGCCGTATCGGCCCTGCCCTGCTGATTGTCTTCAGTCACGCGCGGCAGATCGCGTATGAACATCTGCTTGGTGAGCGAATAGCAAATGACGATTTCATCCAGCGAGATGTTTTTCAACTCACCGCGACCGATCCTTGCCTCATAGTCATCGCATAATGTGGCAAAGGCATCGAAGCCGAGGTTGCAGGCGCTGCCCTTGAGGAAATGCAAATCGCGCGCCAGCTTTGCCGGATCGTCCATCGACAGCAGCATGACAAGGCCTTCGATCTCGTCCAGAAATAGTTCCAGAACTGGTTCGAACTCGCTCGGGCCGACTTCGTCTCGCAGCGCGCTCACCCGGTTCCAGTCGATCATAGTTTCCTCGTCACATCACGATTCGTGTTGGCTGGGTCTATCAGGCCGCGATTACCGAAGCCTTAACCCAACAGCGTGCCGCGATTTACGCGATTTTTACCACCGGCGCGCTATGCAGGCCGCATGAGCGCCACGAATCGTCCTGCACCCGCGTCCAACGCCGCCAGCGTCCCTCAGACAGCGGGGCGGCTGGTGCTGCTGGTCGATGATAGCCGCGCGCAGCGCCGGATGCTGATGATCCAACTGCAGCGCGCAGGGTACCGCGTTGCCGAGGCGGAATCAGGTCAGGCGGCGTTGGATTTCTGCGCCATGCAGGAACCCGATTTCATCCTGTCAGACTGGATCATGCCGGGCATGACTGGTCCTGATTTCTGCCGAAAGTTCAGGGCTCTGACAAAAAAGGGCTATGGCTACTTCATCTTGCTGACGTCCAAGACCGACAAGGCCGACATCGCCTTTGGGCTGGAGGCCGGCGCCGACGACTTTCTGACCAAGCCGATCTCGGGCGCTGAATTGCTGGCCCGATTGATGGCCGGCGAACGCATTCTGGAATTCCAGGAAAAGCTTCGTGCCAGCAATGCGCAACTGCAAAAGACGCTTGACCGCCTCAGTCTGGCACAAGAGGCGCTGGATCGCGATCTGCGCGAAGCCCGCAAGTTGCAACAGGGGCTGGTGCGCGAACGCTCGGGACGGTTCGAGAACTTCGAATTGTCGCTACTTTTGCGCCCCGCGGGGCATATCGGCGGCGATCTGGTCGGCTTTTTCCCGATCAATGAGAACCGCGTTGGCGTCTATGCCATCGATGTGTCGGGCCATGGCGTCACCGCGGCCTTGCTGACGGCGCGACTGGCGGCGCATCTGTCTGGATCAACCGAACAGAATGTCGCGCTACGCGCGGCGCAGAACGGGCAGGACGCCGTCCCACCCATCGCGCTGGCGCATTTCTTCAACAATATGCTGCTCGAAGAGATGCAGACCGATACCTATTTCACCATGGTCTATGCCGATATCGACTATCGAGAGGGCGTGCTGCGTATGGTGCAGGCGGGGCACCCGCACCCGTTGGTGCAACGCAAGAACCAAGAGATCGAACTGGTGGGTGATGGCGGTATGCCAATCGGTATTTTTGGCCGCCCGCGCTTCAATGAGTTCGAGGTGACACTGGCGCCCGGCGACCGGCTGTTGATTTCCTCGGATGGCATTACCGAAGCCACTGATCCAGAGGGCAACATGCTTTGCGATGAGGGGCTCAAATCCTTTGTCCGTGGCCATCAGGCGCTGCAGGGCCATAACTTTCTTGACGCAATTTCGTTCTGCGTGAACCAGTTTTCGCACGGTGATCGGCAAGACGATATTTCTGCGGTCCTGATCGAACACCGCGAAAGCCCGCAAACGAAACCTGGCCGCGGCCTGCAACCGCTGCCCGCGCCTGAAAACAACGACCCCGACAGCGGCACCTAGCGGCGCGACAACACCCCGCCGTGTCGGTCGCGGCGCGTCGGCGACATGGCTTTATCGGGATGACGGCGGCTTGCCTGAGCCAGAAAGCCACCCTTCATCAGTCGGGTCACAAAGGCACGCGCCCCGGGTTCACTTAGCGCAGCAGGCAGGTCAGCCAGCGGCACCCACACGGCGCGATGATCCGGTTCAACGGGATCACCTCGACGAACAACCGGCTCAGCCAGCCAGATCGTGCAGATCTTTTCCGCCCAATAGCCGTATTCCGGCAACCACGCATAGCGACGATAGGCGCCAATACGCCGCGGCGACGCAATGGCCCAGCCGGTCTCTTCGAACACCTCACGATGCAGCGCATGGATCGGGCTTTCACCCGGATCAATGCCGCCACCGGGCAGTTGCATGTCAGGTTCCGGCCCGGCCTGCAGCGTCAACAGCACCTGCCCTCGGCGCAACAGCAACCCATAGGCACCGGGCCGCGCACGGTAATGGCGGCCAGTCACGGGCGGTTGTCCGTATCGCGGTATCATACGACGCCCTTCTGCCGTTTCGTGACCGTGGGCCGGAGATAGCCGGCGAGCGACACAGATGAAAGCCTGCTCTTGGGATCGCTTGGCGATTGCCTATATTAGGGCAGAACACGCATTTATTAGGGCAGAACACGCATTGCCCGTGGCCGCCTACTTGCGCGGCCCGCACTGACCTCAAGGACGAATGATGAACAAGATCAACCAGATCGCTTGGGATGATACGATCCTGCCCTTTCAACTTGACCGCTCGAATATTCGCGGGCGGGTCGCACGTCTGGATGGGGTGCTGGACCATATCCTGTCACGCCATGACTACCCCGAGGCCGTCAGCGCGCTGGTGGCCGAGGTCGCGTTGCTGACCGCTCTGATCGGCCCGACGATCAAACTGCGCTGGAAGCTTAGCCTGCAGGTGCGTGGCTCGGGCGCGATCAGGACCATCGCCGCCGATTACTTTGCCCCCGCATCCGAGGGTGAACCTGCCCGCATTCGCGCATGGGCCAGTTTCGATGCCGATCGACTGGATGACCGCGCGCCCTTCGACCAGATCGGCGAAGGGTATGTTGCGGTGCTGATTGACCAAGGCGCCGGCTCGACGCCTTACCAGGGGATCACGCCACTGGCGGGCGGGTCGCTGTCGGCTTGCGCGCAAAGCTATTTCGCGCAGTCAGAACAGCTGCCAACGCGGTTCAGTCTGACTTATGGCCAGTCGCGCATGTCCGGTGAGGATCAGCATTCGCGCGCCGGCGGCGTCATGCTGCAGACCCTGCCTGCCCAACCCGCGCAACTCAGCGAGGGCGGCAGCGGACAGGACGGGCTGATCGAGGCCGCCGATATCCTGCAAGGCGCCGAATCAGAGGACTGGAACCGCGCCAATCACCTGTTGAACACGGTCGAACCGTTGGAATTGATCGGCCCGACTGTTTCGCCCACAGACCTGCTGGTTCGCCTGTTCCACGAAGAAACGCCGCGTGTCTTTGACTCTCAAAGCGTAGAGTTCGGTTGCTCTTGCACAGCGGACCGGGTCCGCGACACCTTGGCGATCTATTCGGCCAAGGACATCACCCATATGACCACTGACGATGGCGTCGTCACCGCCGATTGCCAGTTCTGCGGCGCACATTATGAATTCGACCCCGAAAGCCTGGGGTTCGAGGCAACCGTGGACGCGGATGGCAACCCGATCGAACCGCAAGACAAGGCCGCCGAGTGAGTTTGATCTGGTCAGAGGATCTGCTGCGTCGGGCCCTGCGGCAACCGGCAGGGCCCACGTCGGATTTCGACCTGAACCCGGATGTTGCACCGCCTGCCGGGCAGTTGCGGCAAGCCGGCGTTCTGATTGCCTTTCACGAAGATGACGGCAGGCTTGTCCTGACCAAGCGCGCCGCCACCATGCGCCATCATCCGGGCCAGATTGCCCTGCCCGGCGGCAAGGTCGATCCAGCCGATGCCGATGCGATTGCAGCCGCCCTGCGCGAGGCACATGAAGAGGTCGCCCTGCCGCCCGATCAGGCCGAGGTCATGGGCACCCTGCCCGCCCATCGCACCGTTACCAGCTTTGCGATCCGTCCTGTCGTGGCCGTTATCCGTGGTTCGTTTACGCCGCGCCCCGAGCCGGGCGAGGTAGCAGAGGCCTTTTGCCTGCCCTTCGCTCATATCGCCAACCCCGCACTTTATCGGGTCGAGGGTCGGTTCTGGCGCGGCACATGGCGCAGCTATCATGCTGCACCCTACGGTCCCTATTACCTTTGGGGCGCGACCGCGCGGATCCTTTGGTCTTTGGCAAACAGGTTGAACGCCGCATGACGCAGATCGGCGGCCCATTTCTGACCGACCCGGCGCTGACCGCAGTGCTGGACGCGATCGAGGCCGGCGGGCACCGCGCGCTGCTGGTCGGTGGCGTGGTCCGCAATGCGGTTCTTGGCGAGCCGGTCAATGATATCGACCTTGCGACAGACGCGCGCCCCGAGCGGGTCAGTGAATTGGCCGCATCCGCGGGGCTAAAGCCAGTGCCGACCGGCATCGACCATGGCACGGTTACGGTCGTCTCGAACGGCACGGGCATCGAGGTCACGACCTTTCGCCGCGATGTGGAAACCGATGGCCGCCATGCGGTGGTGGCTTTTAGCGACCGGATCGAAGATGACGCACAGCGCCGCGATTTCACCATGAATGCGCTTTATGCCACCCGTGATGGGCAGGTGCTCGACCCGGTCGGCGGGCTGGACGACCTGCGGGCTAGACGGCTGCGATTTGTGGGCAACGCCCAGGCGCGCATCCGCGAGGATTACCTGCGTGTCCTGCGCTATTTCCGCTTTCACGCGTGGTACGGGCGGCAGGTAGACCCGGCCGCGCTGGCAGCATGTGCCGCGTTGGCGGATGGGCTGGACGGCATATCCAAGGAACGGATCGGCGTTGAAATGCGCAAGCTGCTGGCCGCGCCCGATCCCTCAGAGGCGCTGTCGCTGATGGCTCAGGCTGGCGTTTTGGCCCATGTGCTGCCGGGTGCCGATGCGTCCGCGATGCCGGATCTGGTCGGGGCCGAGGCCGCGGCCGGGATCACGCCCAGTTGGCCACGCCGACTGGCGCTGCTGTGTACCGACAAGACCGTCACAGCCCTGCTGCGCCTGTCACGGGATGAGGCAAAGGTTCAGGCGCGGCTGGCCGAGGCCAAGGCCGGCGACTGGTCGCTGAACGAGGCAGGTTATCATTTGGGAAAGACACTGGCCGTTGACCATACGCTGACACGCGCGGCACGGGGTCAAAAACTGCCCGATGGGTGGATCGCGCGGATTGAGCATGCGGCGCAGGCGGGGCTGCCGATCAGCGCAGATGATCTGATGCCACAGCTTGAGGGGGCATCACTGGGTCGTGGCTTGCGTGCGGCGGAAGAAGCGTGGATCGCGGGGGATTTCGCGCTTCCCGCGCCCGCCTTGATTGACGTCGCGCTTCTGGCCGGAAAGGGTGACGCATGAGCCTGCACCGCCGCCTTGGAAATCTGGTCGACGCCTTTCGCCCCGCCGACGGGCCTCCGCCGCACACATTGCTGGCCTTCTTCCGCTGGTGCCTGTCAGGCGCATGGGGCGGATTGTCGCTTGCGGCCATCGCCTCGGCTTTCAGCGGCATGGCCGATGTAATCGCCGCCATCCTGCTTGGCGCAGTGGTCGATGCCGTTGCGGGTGGCGACCCTGCGAACCTTTGGTCTGCCAATGGCGCCCTGATCGCGGTTTTCGTGGGCTTTTTCCTGTTGCTGCGCCCGGTGATCTTTGGCCTGTCCACCGCCAGTTCCAGCGTGATCGTCGGCCCGAATATCCTGCCATTGGTTCTGTCGCGGCTGCACCGCTGGACGATGGGGCAGTCAGTCACCTTCTTTGACAATGATTTTGCCGGCCGGTTGGCGCAGAAACAAATGCAGACGGCGCGCGCCGTCACCGATGTGGCAACCGAAATGGTGAACGTGGTGGCCTTCGCCCTTGCCTCTATTCTTGGCTCGGCGGCGTTCCTCGTGTCGGTCGATGGCTGGGGGGCGGTGGCGCTGATTGTCTGGCTCAGCTCTTATTTCCTGCTGATCCGCTTCTTCCTTCCACGCATCCGGTCACGCGCGGGCGCACGCGCCTCGGCCCGTGCGATGGTCACCGGCCAAGTCGTGGACACGATCACCAATATCAAGACGGTCAAGCTGTTCGCCCATACAGACCACGAAGACCGCGCCGCCCTTGGGGCCATGGCCGGTTTCCGCGAACGCGCGCTGGATTTCGGCGTCGTCAGCAGCTGGTTCCGCCTGACCCTGATGTTCGTCGCAGGCATTCTGCCGGTCATCCTGATTGGTGGCAGCATTCTGTTGTGGCGCGACGGTGTGGCAACGCCGGGTGATGTCGCCGCCGCCGGTGCGATCTCGATGCGGCTGAGCCAGATGACGGGCTGGGTCAGCATGGCGCTGATGGGCATGTGGGGCAGCATCGGTGAGGTCGAGGACGGCATGAACACCCTCGCCGCCGCACATACCCTGACCGATACGCCCGATGCGACGGTGTTGCAGACGGTTCAGGGGCGCATTGATTTCGATGATGTCAGCTTTGCCTATGGCCGCGAGGGCGGCGGTCTGGACAATCTGACGCTGCATATCGCGCCGGGCGAAAAGGTCGGCATTGTCGGGGCTTCGGGTGCGGGCAAGTCAACGATGGTGGCATTGCTGCTGCGGCTTTACGATGTCGAGGCTGGCAAGATCCTGATCGACGGGCATGACATTCGGGACGTGACGCAGGAAAGCCTGCGTCGCCAGATCGCGATGGTCACGCAGGAAACTGCGATGTTCAACCGCTCGGCCCATGACAATATCCTGTATGGCCGCCCCGACGCGACGCGTGCTGAAATCGAGGTCGCCGCCCGCGCCGCCGAGGCACATGGCTTTATCCCCGATCTGGAGGATTTCGCCGGTCGAAAGGGCTATGACGCGCATCTTGGCGAACGCGGCGTCAAGCTGTCGGGCGGCCAGCGGCAGAGGATCGCGCTGGCACGCGCCTTCCTGAAAGATGCGCCGATCCTGGTGCTGGACGAGGCGACCAGCGCGCTGGACAGCGAGGTCGAAGCACAAGTGCAAGAGGCGCTGACGCGTGCGATGCAGGGCAAGACCGTGCTGGCCATCGCCCACCGTCTGTCCACGATTGCCGAGTTGGACCGCATCATCGTGCTGGATCATGGTCGCATCGTCGAGCAGGGCAGCCATGACGACCTGCTGGCACAGGACGGCCTTTATGCCCGCTATTGGAACCGTCAATCGGGTGGCTTTCTGGGATTGGACGCGGCGGAAGAGGCCGCCGAATGACCACATGGACGATCCAGAGGCTGGGCCGGCGCGGTGATGGCGTCGCCGTGGCCGAGGACGGGCAAAAGGCGCTGGCCGCGCTGACGCTGCCGGGTGAAGTGATCGCAGGCGAGGCCCTCGAAGGCCGGATCGCCACGCCGCGCATCCTGACGCCCTCGGCTGATCGCGTGCGACCGATTTGCGGACATTACCGCGCCTGCGGCGGCTGTTCACTGATGCATGCCTCGGATGGGTTCACCACCGACTGGAAACGGCAGGTGGTGGAAACAGCGTTGCACGCGCAGGGTCTGGATGCGCCCATCGAGGGCGTGCATGTCTCTCCGCCTCGGTCGCGCCGGCGTGCGGTGTTTTCCGGGCGACGCACCAAGAAGGGCGCTTTGGTCGGCTTTCACGTCCGCGCCTCGGATGTGATCGCCGATCTGACCGATTGCCATGTGATCCGCCCCGAAATTCAGGCGGCGCTGCCCCTGCTGCGTCAGATCGTGGCGGTGGGGGCCTCGCGCAATGCGGAACTGTCGATCGTGGTGATCCACGGGCCTGCCGGGCTGGACGTCGCGATCACCGGCGGCAAGCCGATGGATGCGACCCTGTTCCAGACGCTGGCCGGGCTGGCCGAACTGGGCGATCTGGCGCGGCTGGATTGGGGTGGACAATCCATCACCCGCCGCACCCCGGCGCTGCCGATGGGTCGGGCACAGGTGGTGCCGCCTGCGGCTGCATTTCTTCAGGCCACTGCCGAGGGTGAGGCCGCCCTGCGCCAGGCCGTCATGCGGATCACAGAGGGCGCCGCACGCATCGCCGATCTCTATGCCGGTATCGGGACGTTCACCCTGCCCCTGGCAGAACGGGCCGAGGTTCACGCCGTCGAAGGGCTGGCCGCGCCGCTGACCGCGCTTGATGCCGGCTGGCGCGCGGCAGCCGGCCGGCACCGCATCACCACCGAAACCCGCGATCTGGCCCGAAACCCATTGCTGGCTGACGAGCTGGCTCGCTTTGACGCAATTGTGATTGACCCGCCTCGCGCGGGTGCTGCGCAGCAGGCAACTCAGATCGCCGGATCTGCGATTGAAACGGTCGCCTTCGTCAGCTGCGATCCGGTTAATTTCGCAAGAGATTCGCGCATTTTGACCGAAAGCGGATTTGTCATGAGCCAACTGACGCTGGTCGATCAGTTTCGCTGGTCGCCGCATATCGAGACGGTCGCGGAATTCCGCCGACGCTAGCGCGATCATGCCCGATATGGTATCAATGCACCATAACTAGAACGCAAAATAGCGACAAAAGGGCAGTGATGATTCTGACAAGGCGCGCAATCTTGGCGCTGGCCGGAGCAGCGGGCGTGTCAGCCTGCGGCGGCGGCGACAGCAGTCCAAAATCCAACAAGTTCAGGGCTTATAGCGGTCCCCAGGTGACGCAGATCGTCATCAACAAGGGCGAACGGCGGATGCATCTTTTGCATCTGCGTCAGGTGCTGAAATCTTATGACGTCGGTCTGGGCAATCAGCCCATCGGCCACAAGATGTTCGAAGGCGATGGCAAGACGCCCGAGGGGATCTATTTCATCGACCGGTTCAACCCGCGCAGCGCCTTTCACCTGTCGGTCGGGATCTCTTACCCCGACGCGCAGGACACCGCGCGCGCGATGAGTTTCAACCGGCGCCCCGGCGGCGACATCTTCATCCATGGCCGCGGCCCCGAGGGCAACGCCAAGGCGCCCAACAAAGCCGACTGGACGGCTGGCTGCATCGCCGTAACCGATGACGAAATCGAAGAGATTTACGCCATGCTGACCACCGGCGTACCGGTCGTCGTCAATCCCTGACCAACGCCAAAACACACGAATGCAAAAGCCCCGGCCATTCGGTCGGGGCTTTTCGTTTCATCATTTGCAGTTCTGTCGGCGGATCAGTTGCCGGTGATCAGCGTCCACCAGATCTTTTTCGACGGTTCCTGATACCAGCCCAGCCCCAGCGTGCGGGCGGTCGGGTCCATGATGATGTCGCGCGTGTCGCGCGTCTGCATCCAGGCGTTCAGCGTCTGGATATCATTTTCATAGGATTCCGAGATCGCCTCGCCGATCACCTCGCCGTAGTAGCCCTGCCGGCGGGCGCGATCCAGCGGCGAACTGCCATCCGATCCGAAGTGCCAGGCGCGGTTCTGGGCTGCCATGTCACGAGAATGGGCAACCGCAGCGGACGAGAGCTGTGGGTCCAGCATCAGCGGCGACTGACCGATATTGGCGCGTAGCTGATTGACCTGACCCAGCACGCGAACGGGAATTTCGACCGACTCGCGCTCTGATATCGTGTAGGCAACGGGAATAGGCTGGCCGTCCGGGCCAAGCTGTGACGGGGCGATGCGCGGCGCACAGGCGGCCAGCGCAAGCACCGACAACAGTACCATGCTGCGAATATTGATCATTCTTGCTTGTCCCTCAAAGGCGGTTTTTTAAAGATTTACCCAATCCCGCGCTACCAATCAAACCCAAGAATCCGTGATGCGGCAGTCCTGCAACAACGCTTTTGGCTACCTGCGCTGATGACGCCGGTTTGATTTGCCCGAACGCGGGCCTTGGCGTAAATCCGCTTACATCCACATGCTGGGCAGTAATAAGGCCGCGAAACAGCGACCGCAGGACGAAGGACACCCAAATGAGCAAGTTTCACCAGCTGAATCGCCGGACGTTTCTGACGACCGCCGCCGCAGGTGCCGCAGGTCTGGCCCTGCCCGCCTTTGGTCAGCAAATCGACCCCTATACGGGCCAGCCGATCTACAATGCGACACCCGGCGCCACGCCGGATGCCGGCGCCGTGCAGTATGACAGCGGCCAGGACAGCCGCCGCAATGTCAGCAGCTTCCACTCCCAGCACTGGCAACCCCATTTCGACAACCTGACCAATGGCGCGATTCTGGTCGATTTGACCTCGCGCGCCGTGCATTACTGGTCCGAAGATCAGTCGGTCTACAAGCTGTACCCCTCGTCCATCCCCGTCAGCGAAGACCTAACCAAGCGCGGCCGCACCGAGGTCATCCGCAAGGTCGAGGGCCCGACCTGGTCGCCCACGCCGGACATGAAAAAGCGCAACCCCGAATGGCCCGATTTCGTGCCCGCCGGTCCCGACAACCCGCTTGGCACCCACGCGCTGTATCTGAGCTGGCAGTATTACCGGATCCACGGCACCCACGACACGCGCAAGATCGGCCGCAAATCGTCCAACGGCTGTATCGGTCTTTATAACGAACATATCGCCGAACTGTTCGGAATGGCCAATGTCGGCACCCAGGTGCTGATCATCTAACGGCAGATCAGATCGCAATAGACCAAGGGGCCGCGCCATGCCGGCCCCTTTTTCATGTCTGCTGGCCTGTGGTCGGGTCCTAGCCTTCGCGGCGGAACGGTCCCCAATCCGCGACCTCGGCGATCTCGGCGCCGACTGCTGCGCGCTCGTGATCCAGATAGTCGGCCAAGGCCCGCTGAAAGCCCGGATTGTGGACCCAGTGCAGCGAATGGATCTGCACCGGCAGATACCCCCGCGCCAGCTTGTGCTCGCCCTGCGCGCCGGCCTCGACACGAGACAGCCCGTTCGCAATCGCAAAGTCGATGGCCTGATGGTAGCACAGCTCAAAATGCAGAAAGGCGTGGTCCTCGACGCAGCCCCAATAGCGGCCATAGATCGTATCGGCCCCGATAAAGTTCAGCGCCGCCGCGATGGGTCGCCCGTCGCGCTCGGCCAGAACCAGCAGGATATCGTCGCGCATGGTCTGGTGAATGGCGTCGAAAAAGGCGCGCGTCAGATAAGGCCGGCCCCATTTGCGACTGCCGGTGTCCTGATAAAAGGCCCAGAACGCATCCCAATGCGCGGGCTGGATCTGATCACCGCGCAACTGCCGGATGGTTCCGCCAAAGGCCTGCGCGCGCTGGCGTTCCTTGCGCAATGCCTTGCGCTTGCGCGAGGACAGATCGGCCAGAAAGGCATCATAGTCGGGATAATCGCGGTTGAGCCAGTGATATTGCTGCGTGGTGCGGGGCAAAAAGCCAGCCTCGGCACCCAGATCAGCCTCGGCCTCTTTGCAGAAGGTCACATGCACGCCCGAGGCACCGACACGTTCTGCAACTTGCGTCATCCCCACCAACAGCGCGCGCTGCACGATCGGATCGGGCGATAAAAGGCGCGGACCGGTGGCCGGTGTAAACGGAACCGCACATTGCAGTTTGGGGTAATACTCGCCGCCGGCCCGCATATAGGCCTCGGCCCAGCCATGATCAAAGATGTATTCGCCCTGGCTGTGCGATTTCGCATAAAGCGGCGCGACGCCAACCAGCGTGTCATCCAGCCGCGCTGACAGATGCAGCGGCTGCCAGCCGGTGCCGGGTCCCACTGAACCCGAGCTTTCCAGCGCGTCGAGAAAACGGTGGCTGGTAAAAGGATGCGGGCCGGCCAGCCGGTCCCAATCCGAGGCAGGTATCTCCGAAATGGCGGGATGTGTCTGAATGCTGATCGCGGCTGTCATGCGCCTAGAGATAGGACGGAAAGCGCCGCTTGTCAGGGGGGCGGCGCACGCCGTCACCGGATGGTGACATGGATCGCGCGTTTGGCCTGAACCGTACCGGCCTGAGGTCGCCCTTGGGCGATATTTAACTGCTGCGTGTTTCGATCAGCCTGAACGCACGCTGCAAGACGTGCATGGTTTCCTGCCAAGAAGAGATCGCCATCACGAAACCGATGCACTCTCGGGCCGGACCAACAACGCCATCAACCGCGCCAAAAGATCAAATCATGATCAATCAGCGCGGCGAAATCTGTGGTTTCAGGCGGCAATCTTTGCGGAACTGTCTTCCTCGATCAGCCGCGCATGCAGCACCTCGATGGCCTGTTCCAGCGCATCACGGCTGACGACGAATTGCACATCGACCGCGCGGGTCGGCTGCTGCGCCGCGTGAACCGTCACGCCTGCATCAGCCAGCGCCTGGAGGCCGCGCAGCAACATATGCTGCCCGCCCAGATCACGCCCGATGACCGAGGCAATCGCCTGCGACCGGGCCGAGACCTCGGCTGACGGATAGATCGCAGCCAGTTCGGTTTCGATCCGCTGAACGACCTTCAGCGAGGCCGCAAGGAAGTGGGTGATCGTGTTGGCGTTCGAAGTCTTGGACACGATAAAGGCATTGTGACGCTTGAGCGCCTCAAGGATGGTCGCGTCATAGCCTTTGACGCCGACCATATCCTGTTCGAACAATTCCAGCGCCACCACCGGCAAGCCTGCCACGATCTCGGGACCCGGCGTTCCTGCCGGGGCATCGTCGATCAGCGTGCCCGGATCATCGGGCTGGAACGCATTGGTGACGCGCAGCGGGATCTGTGCCTGCCGCAAGGTCTTGGCGGCCTTGGGATGGATCGCCTCCATGCCCAGATTGGCCAGCTGATCGGCGACGTCGTAATTGGTGTGACCCAGCTTGCGCACGGCATGGGCGCCAACCAGTACCGGATCGGCGGAGGACAGGAAGAACTCCTTGTGGATCACCGCCTCGGCTGCGCCGGTCAGTGCAGCAAGGCGCGAGAAAGTAACCTCGGAATAGCCGCGGTCGAATTCCGCCATCAAGCCTTCGGTGCATTGTGCATAGCCGGTAACAATGGGTAGTTCGGTCGCCAGATCAACGCCGGTCATGGCAGATTTCAGGCGTTCGTCCAGCGTCAGTTCGCGGTCGTCGCGCCAGCCGGTCAGATCGACATAGCGCGCCGAAACGCCTGCGCGGTTCAGCAGCAGACTGGCGACAAAGGCCGAATGCGCCTCGCCCAGACCTGACAGCAACTCGCGAAACACCATCATGTGTTTGGACAGCCGGAAATGGCCATAGCTGCACAAACGCTGCAAATCGAACAGGCAGGACCGCGCACCCTCGATCCGTTCGCGGACAAACTCATCAGCCTGCCTCAGATCGGCGGAATGGGCCAGGATGTCATGATTGGCCTCGCACATGGCCTCTGCCACCCGGTCCAGAGCCTCCAGCCAGCCATGCCCTTCGGCAGCATTGGCAAAGCTGGCGTAAACGCCCGGCTCGCCGGTTTTCTTGTGCTCCAGCAGCAGGTTGGTGATGCCGCCAAAGGCCGACACGACGAAGATGCGGTGGTAGAGATCAGCACCCTTGCGGTCGCCGATCAACAGCGTATCGCGCAGCTCTTTCAGGCGGCTCATCGAGGTGCCGCCGATTTTCTCGACGGTGTGATGGGGGAAGGTGAGTTCGGTCAATCGCTTTTCCCGGCCCTGTTGTCGGGCCGGGCCTCTGTTGGGGAGTTGCTGGGTCGGCTGCGAAAAACGCCCGTCAGGCGTTCACGGCCGCCGCAGCGTAAGACCCGTCGGCCTGATGCACCTCGGTCCCGGTAACGGGCGGGTTGAAGCAGCAAGCCATGACCAGTTCTTCCTCGGCGCGCAGCGTGTGCTTGTCATGCAGGTTCAGCGCATACATCACGCCGGGGCGGATCTCATGTGTTTCGCCGGTGGCAAGATCGGTGATGTTGCCCTTGCCCGACATGCAAAAGACCGACTCGAAGTGGTTCTTGTAGTGGAACGTGTGTTCCGAACCGGCGGCCAGCGTGGTGATGTGAAATGAAAAGCCCATCTTGTCATCGGCCAGCAGCATCCGCACGCTGGTCCATTGTGCATCGCTGACGGCACGGTCGGTGGTTTTCAGTTCGTTGAAATCGCGAACAATCATGTTGGTCTACTCCGCTGCGATCTGGTTTTTGCCGGTGGCTGCGGCGACGGCTGCCTCCAGAATATCCAGACCCTTGGTGAAAATCTCATCGGGGGTGGTCAGCGGTGCCAGCACCTTGACCACTTCGTCATGCGCGCCCGAGGTTTCGATGATCAGCCCGTTGTCAAAGCAGGTGGCGCAGATCTGGCTTGCCAGTTCGCCATCGCCAACATCGACGCCCAACATCATGCCGCGGCCCTTCAGCGTGGCACCGGGGACCATCGCAGCGATGCCTTGCAGGCGCTGATGCAGATAGTCGCCCTTGCGCTGCACGTCCTTGGCAAAGCGGTCATCGGACCAGAACTTTTCCAGGGCGATACGGGCGGTGACGAAGGCGTGGTTATTGCCCCGGAAGGTGCCGTTATGCTCGGCCGGCTTCCAGATGTCATGTTCCGGCTTGATCAGCAGGGCTGCGAAGGGCAGGCCCATGCCGCTGAACGACTTGGCTTGGGTGATCATGTCGGGGTCCAGCCCGAATTCCTCGGTAGAGAAATAGGTCCCGGTCCGGCCGATGCCCGCCTGAATGTCATCAATGATGAACAGCGCGCCATGTTTGCGGGCCAGCCGCTGGATGCCTTGCAGCCATTCGGCGCTGGCCGCGTTCAGCCCGCCTTCGCCTTGCACCGGCTCGACGATAAAGGCTGCGGGCGCGTCCATGCCGCTGCTGGGGTTGTCCAGCGTCCATTCGATATATTCCAGCGTGTCATTGTCGCCCATCGCGTTTTCGAACGGCATATGGGTCACATCGGCCAGGCTGCCACCGCCCGCGCCATCGCGCTTGCCGGAATTGCCGGTCAGCGCGAGGCTGCCCATGGTCATGCCGTGGAAGGCATTGGTGAAGGCCACGATATTGCGGCGGCCAGTGACCTTGCGGGCCAGCTTGATCGCGGCTTCGACGGCATTGGTGCCGGTGGGGCCAGTCATCATGACCTTATAGTCCATGCCGCGCGGGGTCAGGATCAGACGCTCGAACGTCTCCAGAAAGGCGGCTTTGGCATCGGTGAACATGTCCAGCCCGTGGGTCACGCCGTCGCGGCTGATATGGTCGATCAGCGCAGCCTTCATATCGGCGTCGTTATGGCCGTAGTTCAGCGATGAACAGCCCGCCAGAAAGTCGATGTAATCGCGGCCTTCGGCGTCGCTCAGGATCGAGCCGCTGGCCTTGGTGAACACTGTCGGAAAGGCGCGACAATAGCTGCGCGCCTGCGATTCACGACGTTCAAAAACAGTTGTGTCGGCCGATGTGTCGGTCGCCATGGTAGTACCTCGAATTTGATTTCGGTTTGGGCGGTGGCGGGGCCGGTCAGGCCGCTTGCGCCACCGGGGCCGGAAAGCGGATGGTGACCATGTGTTCGGTGGCGTGTTCGCCGTCGAAGTGGTCGTCTTTCCTGAAATGAGGCTCGTCGGTCAGAACGGCGTTGTGCCGGTCTGCCACGCTGCGGAACAGGCCCCAGCTTGCATCATTGTCGCGGGTGATCGTGGTCTTCAGCTTCAGGACGCCGGCCATATCCTCGCGCGACAACAGTTGAACCAGCATCTTGCCGGCAAGGCCGATCCCGCGTGCATCCTGTGCGACGGCGACCTGCCAGACGAACAGGGTGTCGGGCGCGTCGGGCAGCAGATAGCCCGAAATCCAGCCGACCGGCTCGCCGTCCATTTCGGCCAGTATGCAGGTATCGGCAAAATGATCGCATTGGATCAGATTGCAATACATGCTGTTCTCATCCAGCGGCTTGCACGAACGGATCAGTTCCCAGATGTCGCTTCCATCCTGCGCTTCGGGCTTACGGAAGGTCAGGTCTTGCTGGGCGTCTGTCTCGATCATGTCTTTCATGCCGCTGTCCTCATATTGCTTCGCGACACTAAGTAACATGTCTGGGCTATTATGCAACCGCAGCATGCCGTTTTATGCGCAAATAGCGCGATTTATGTGCTTTCGGCGTGGATTTTCGCAGTGCCTGCTGGCCCATTCATTAGGCAGCCAAATGAAGTATCAGCTAGCGATTGACCAGCGGCGTGGAATGCCCAAGAATGCTTCATCTGCGACGAAGGGGGAGTTGATTGGATCGTATCGATGTCTGCCTGATCGCGCTGCGGCGCATCCTTCGCGCGACCGAGTTGCACAGCAAGGATCTGGCGCAATCCGTTGGCCTGACCCCGGTTCAACTGCGGGTCGCACAGATCATGGCCGAATCGGAATCCACAACCGGCAGCATCATCGCCAAGCGCATGCATGTGTCGCAGGCGACGGTGACCGCGCTGATCGACAAGCTGGACCGTGCAGGCGTGGTCGCGCGCAAACCCGACCCGTCCGACAAGCGCCAGACGCTGCTTGTCCTGACCGATCAGGGCCATGCGCTGCTGGACAAGGCACCCGACGCCCTGCAACAGAAATTCGCGGGCGAATTCGAGGCGCTGGAAGGCTGGGAACAGGCGATGCTGGTCGCCAGCCTCGAACGCGTCGCCGCGATGCTGGACGCGGCCGAGCTGAAATCAAGCGCGGTGTTGTATCCGGGCGAGTTCTAGGCGGTCTTTAGCGGGGTTTGGGCCTATCCTTGGCCCCACTATTCTTTCCCGCTTGCCTTGTGATTGGCCGCGCGGCGTCCGCGATATTTCACCGTCAGGTCCAGCGGCACATCGTTTTCATCATAGATACCGATCACCACACCACGACGACGGGATTTACCGCGCATTTCCAACAACTGCGCCTCGCTGCGCGTGGTGCGTTGTGACACCCGCCTGGTCCAGCGGAACAGCTTGTCATACATCCGCTCGATCACGTCGGCATGTTCGGCGCTGTCGCCCAGATCGGTCAGTTCCTGTGGGTCATTCGCCAGATCGAACAGCATCGGGCGATAGCCGCCTTCGCAATGCACCAGCTTCCATTCCTTGTCGGCCACCATGAACATCACCGCATCGCGAACCGAGCGACCCAGCTTGTCCGCGGTGGGCGTCACCGAGTAATCATATTCGCAGATCACATAGTCGCGCTGCGTATCGGTGGCCTCGCCGCGCAGGATCGGCAGCAGCGATTCGCCCTCCAGAATATGGCGGGGCGGTTCCGCGCCGGTGAAATCGACAAAGGTCGGCGCCAGGTCGATCGCCTCGACCAGCGCGTCGCAGGCGGTGCCGCGGGTCGCGTCTGCCTGGGGTGAGGGATCATAGATGATCAGCGGGACACGGGTCGAGCTGTCATGGAAAAACATCTTCTCGCCCATCCAGTGGTCGCCCAGAAAATCGCCATGATCCGAGGTCAGCACGATCATCGTTTCCTTGATCCGGCCGGTCTCTTCCAGCCAGTCCAGCAGCACGCCCAACTGATCGTCGCATTGCTTGATCAGCCCCATATAGGCGGGGATCACCGCATTGCGCGCCTTGTCGGTCGCGAAGGTCTTGCTCATCGGGCTTTCCATAAAGGCCTTCAGCACCGGATGGGCGTTGTCGTATTCGGCCTGCGTCCTGATCGCCGGGGGCACATGTTCGGGACCGAACATGTCATGATAGGGTTCAGGCACGATATAGGGCCAGTGCGGCTTGATATAGGACAGGTGGCAGCACCAGGGTTCGTCAGCGCCGGCCATGAACTCCATTGCGCGGCGGGTCAGATAGGGGGTTTCGCTGTCCGGCTCGGCGATATTGGCGGCCTCGGCGCTGTTCTTGAGAAACCAGCCCGACAGCACATTGCCGTCCGCATCGATCCCCGAATTGGCAAAGTCGTGCCAGGGGTTGTCGCTGTCATAGCCCTTGGCGCGCAGATAGTTGCTATAGGTTCGCGCGCCGCCCTCGTCATAAAGACCATCGGGGCCTTCGGGGCGCATGCCGTCATCACGTTCGAACAGGTCAAAGCCGCATTCGGCGACCCGCGCACCGATCAGGCTGTCAGGCTCCAGCCCCAGACGCGCCATACCCTCGGCATCGGCACGCATATGTGTCTTGCCCACCAGCCAGCAATCGGTGCCATTGGCACGCAGATGATCGCCCATGGTGACCTCGCCCACCTTCAGCGGGATGCCGTTCCAGCTGGCGCCGTGGCTGTGGACATAGCGCCCGGTATAGGTCGACATGCGCGACGACCCGCAGATCGGCGACTGGATATAGCAGCGGTCGAACCGCACCCCCATCGCCGCCAGCCTATCCATGTTCGGGGTCTCGAGATGCGGATGCCCATAGCAGCTGAGATAATCCCAACGCAGCTGGTCATACATGATGAAAAGAATGTTCATCGGCTTTGGCATCATCGCCCCCATATTTCTTGGATTGGTTTGACGGCCCCGAGATCAGATCCCGGGGCCGCAATTGTCATTCTGCCGGACGCAACTCATCCGGGATTTCCATGCCGATTTCCTCGTAATATCGGATAGCACCGGGATGCAGCGGCAGGTTCAGGTCCTGAAAGGCGTTGTCGAGGTCGATATTGCGCAACCACGCAGCGTTTTCCTGCATTGCCGGCAGGTTGTCCCAGAACGCCTTGGTGACCCTGTAGATCGTTTCCTCGCTATCAGCCTTGCTGGTCCCGATGCCGACGATCGAGCCCAGGGTGGTGACGGGCTCGGAATTGACCTGATTGTCGCCGTAAAGCCCGTTGGGGATCTCACCCAGAACGCCGCCGGGCCGGTTCAGGATCGCTTGCAGCGGTTCCTTGGCCATCTGCTCTTCGGTCAGCCCGAGGAACTTGATCTTGCGGCTGATCGCAAGTTGCTGGATCACCGGCGAAGGCGCGTTGGTCGAGTTGATATAGACGTCGATCCGGCCATCCTGAAAAGCCTGCGTCGCCGCATCCCAACCCAGGTTGACCTGTTCGAAATCCTCGCCGGCCTTCAGCCCGGTTGCGCCCTCGACGACGCGCTGCATGATGGTGGTCGCACCGCCGCCCGGAGGTCCAAGAAAGACCCGTTTGCCAGCCAGATCCTCGAGGCTGTCAATGCCGGAATCCGCATAGGTAACGATGTGATACAGTCCAAGCGGATAGGCGAATACCGCACGCAGATTCTTGGAAAGTTCCGGCGCTTGTGGAACCTTGGACCACATCGCGTCGCCCTTGATCATGGCGTCGTGCACGCTGGCCGACCACATGAAGAAGTCCAGCTGACCCGAGGCCGCCTGCATCGCGTGCTGCGTGGCCGCGCCCGTCGCGTTGACCTGGATCTTTACGTCGGGCAGATCGTCCTCGACGATCCGCGCAAAGGTCGACATCACCATATAGGGTGACGACCCCGGGCCCAATGTCGCCAATGTCAGGTATTCGTCTGCATTGGCAGCCGGGGCGGTTGCCACGGCCAGACTGAGTGCGGTCACCAAACCGCCAATCAGGTGTTTCATCTTCATTCCTCCTCTTTGGTTGAACTATGGTCTTGAACAGTTTTCGTCATGTCACGGCATACAGCGCCAGTTGCACGGCATCGGCCAATCGGTGACCTGTTCCGATGAAAATGGTGCGATTGACCCACTGATAGCGCGGATCGCCGCTCTGCAGGCGGGCCTGCGTCCGCATGTAGTATTCGGACGGATCGACCGCGTTGCCTGCCGCAATCCGGGCAAGCACCTCGGGTGGGCCGTGGCGATAGCCGAAATTCCGCACGTCGATCAGCGCCCCGTCATGGGTTTCCATCGCATAGCGCGTGTCCAGTTCGGCATGGCTGTCCCAAACGGTCTGCCAGTCGGCCCCGAGGTTCAGAACCGTGCCTCGCAGTTTAGGGCCATCGACCGTGCCACCGATGATCGGGATGATCCGCCATTGCCCGCCCGGCGCGGCACCCTTTTCCAGCGGCGACGCCAGTTTCACGCTCAGCCTGCAGGCAAGCTCAAGGCCGGGTTTCGGCAACGGGCCAGGCGTCGTCATGCCGGCGGCCTCACCGCATCAGGGATCGTCAGACCGATCTCTTCGTAATAGCGGATGGCACCGGGGTGCAGCGGCATGTTCAGATCGTGAAACGCGCCTTCCAGGGTGACATTGCGCAGCCATGGCGTCGACGATTGGGTTTCCTGAACCCCTTCCCAGAACGCCTTGACGATGCGGTAGATCTGCTCTTCGGGCAGGCTGGCATTGGTGCCGATCCCCGCATAAGAGCCGACGGTTGTCACATCAGCGTCGTTCACGACCGCATCGCCATAGGTCCCGGCGGGGATCGTGGCGATGGTGCCGCCCGCACGATTGGTCATGGCTTGCACGCCGTCCGTGGCCATTTGTTCCTCGCTCATCCCAAGCAGGCGAACCGGCCGCGAGATGGAAAGCTGCTGGATCACCGGCGAGGGCGGCAGTGTCGGGTTTGCATAGACGTCGATGCGCCCATCCTGAAACGCCTGCGTCGCCGCATCCCAACCGATCCGCACGGCGGTATAGTCGGTATCGGCCTTCAGTCCCGTCGCACCCTCGATGATTGCCTCCATCGTCCGCGCGGCGCTGCCGCCCGGCGGGCCGAGGAACACGGTCTTTCCGGCGACATCATCCAGCGTTTCGATACCCGAATCCGCCCAGGTGACGATGTGATAATAACCGAGAGGAAAGATGAACAGGCTGCGCAGGTTCTTTGCCATTTCGGGCGCTTGCGGAATTTCCGCGAACATCCCTTCGCCGCTCAGCATCAGGTTGTGCACGATGGGCGCCATCATGAAAAAGTCCAACTGCCCGGCGCCAGCCTGCAGGCCGTGCTGCGTGGCCGCCCCGGTGGCGTTCACCTGGAAAGTGACATCGCCCAGACGTTCCTCGACCAGCCGGGCAAAGGTCGACATCACCATATAGGGCGATGATCCCGGCCCCAACGTCGCCATCTTGTAGAACTCATTCGCAAAGGCAGCGGGCGCGCCCAACGCTGCCACACTGGCAGCAAGGGTCATGAGTGTTGTGCGTCGTGTCAGCATTGCAAGTCTCCTTGGTTCAGGCGTTTTCAGCATCCGGGCTCAGCGGCGTTGCAACGGCCTCCCCGCCTTCGTCGTCATCTGCATCCGGCCGATGGCTGGCGCGCCAGTCCATCGCGGTCATCGCCAATCCGGCCAGGGTAAAGGCAACCTCGACCCACAGGACCGGGAACAGCATCCCAAAGCCCACCGCAAAGCGCAGCAGTCGCATGGGCATGGGCAGCCGGTCGGCGGCGTAGCCAGCAAAGCCGGTCGAGAACAGCCAGATCACGATGCTCAGCCGCAGAATGATCCACAGCAGACCCGAGACGGTGAAATCAGCAACCAGCGACAGCGACGGGTTATAGACCAGCACGAAGGGGATAACGAAACCGATCAGCGCAATGCGGCAAGCGTCGATACCGATATGGATCGGGTTTGCCCTTGCAATCGGCGCGGCGGCAAAGGCCGCAATCGCCACCGGCGGGGTGATCGAACTGAGCACACCGAAATAGACCACGAACAAATGCGCGATCACGGTCGGCACACCCATCATTTCGATCGCCGGACCCATCACAAGAATGACGATCAGATAGGCGGGCACCGTTGGCATACCCATGCCCAGCACCAGCGATCCCAGCATCATCATCACCAGCGACAGAAACAGCGATTCACCAGCGACCGCCTGCATGACCCCAGCAAAGCGCAGGCCAAGCCCGGTCATGTTCATGACACCGATCACGATCCCGATCGACGCGACCGCAATGATGATCGACGCCGACGCCTTGCCGCCATCGACAAGTCCGGCAATCAGGCGCTGCGGCTCTCGGCGCAGTTCGGGGTTCAGCACAAAGCCCAACACCACAGCCGCGATCACCGCCCAGAAGCCGGCCAGCGCGGGCGAGCGACCCGATAGCAGGATCGTCATCATCAGGGCCAGCGGCAGGATGAAGCACAGCGACATGATCCAGTCATGACGCACGATCACCGGGCGATCGGCGCGCGGGATCGGCTTGATGCCGCGGCGGATCGCCTCGGTATGAACCGAAACAAACAGCGAGGCATAGTAGAACAGCGCCGGCAGCAGCGCAGCCGTGCAGATCGTCAGATAGGGAATGCCGGTCACATCCGACATGATGAAGGCGACCGCGCCCATGATCGGCGGCATGAACTGCCCGCCCGAGGACGCAGCGGCCTCGACCCCGCCAGCATAGCGGGGGGGAAAGCCACGTTTCACGATCATTGGTATGGTCATGACCCCGGTACCGACGACATTGCCCGACACCGAACCCGACATGGTGCCAAAGACACCACTGGCAGCAATCGCGGCATGCGCCGGACCGCCGCGAAAGCGACCAGTTAGCGCAAAGGCGAATTTCAACAGAACCGGCCCTGCCCCGACGGCCTCCAGCACGCTGCCAAAGACGATGAAGACAAGGATCAGTGTCACAACAACGGACAGCGGCCCGCCAAAGACACCATCAAACGAATACCAGACCACCTGCATGATCTGGTCGAGACCGTAACCGCCATGCTGGAAGATCCAGGGCAGGCTTTGGCCCATGAGCGCATACAGCAGGGTCAGCACGCAGACAACGACCAGCGGGATGCCAAAGGCGCGCCGTGTCAGTTCAAGCAGGACGATGATGCCCGCAACCCCGATCCAGATGTCCGTAGAGGTAAAGAAATAAAGGCCCGTCTCGAGCATTTCGCCAATTGCGAAGTAACGCTGAGCCGAGATCAACAGCGCTGCCAGCAGCACCATGTCAACCCAGACCAGCCAGCCTCGCTCGCGCCGCTGAGACATCCCCAGCACCAGAACGATCACACCTGCAAAACGCGTAGGTGCCGACCCGCAGCATGGTTTCATTGAGCGAGCCGAAACCGGCGATATAAACCCCCAGCAACGACAGAATGGCTGCTCCGACCGAACCGATCAGATAGGCAATTTTTCTTAGTCCTTCCGCGGACGATCTGGCTTCCATCTTCCCCCCTCGCCCGTCAAACAGGCCAAAACATGTTCTCAATCTCTGCATGCCCTTCAGTTGCCGGTCACTCCTCTGACCGGCAAAGCATGCGCTGCTAAAGATCCAGCAGCGGTGACATCGGCTCTGTTATCCGGCCGGCCTGAAAACCGTCAGGCAGCGGTGTAATCTCGATCAGGCGGACAATACCTGCCAGCGCGAACGGGTCGCCTTCGGCGAACCGGCGGGCATCCTGCGATGTTTTCGCCTGAAGGATCCCGAAATTTCCGTTCGCGGCGCCGTTCTCATTTTGCAGTGCCGCACCAATCAGGACCGACACCAGCCCCTGCCCGCCCGAACCGACCCAACCCCGGTGATCGGCCCGCAATTTGTCGCGCTGCGCGTCTTGGTCCGGGTGGTGCAAACACCGCATCAGGAAATAGGCCATCAGGCGTTCTCCAGCACGACACAGCCCGCACCGGTCATCGAGGCAGGAACGAAATAATGCTTGTGCAACATGCTCACGTCGCGGTTCATCGCGGCACGCATGACCAGCCACATCATCAGTTCGGCCCCCTCCGAGCCGAAGGTTTCCACGTAGTCCTCGCGCGTCATGTTGCGCCAGTGGTCAGGGTCGGACGCGATCGTGTCCAGCCATTGCCGGTCCGCATCAGGGTTCAAAAAGCCCGCGCGCCTGCCCTGCAGCTGGTGCGACAGACCGCCGGTCCCCATGATGACGACGCGGTCGTCGCCCGGAAAACTCTCGATGGCGCGGCGCAGCACCTCACCCATTTCCCAGCAGCGTTGCGGCGTCGGGATCGGGAACTGGATGGTGTTGACCCAGATTGGCAGCACCTTGACCGGCCATTCACCGCCCTCATCGGGGCGGCCGCAAAACAACTCCATCGGGACTTGAAGCCCGTGATCAACCTCGATCTCGCGACAGATCATCGGGTCGAAATGGCTCTCGACAAGCTGATCGGCAAAGTGCCAGCCCAAATCCGCCGCACCCTTGAATGAGGGGATATTGCGAGGGCCCCAGCCTTCATCAACCGGCGCATAATTGTCAGCAACGCCAACCGCGAAGGTCGGCACCCGGTCCAGAAAAAAGCTGTTGCCATGGTCGTTGAAGATCACCACCGCAATGTCGGGGCGCTGGTCGCGCATCCATTTCTGCGGGTAATCGTAGCCGTCAAAGAAAGGTTTCCAGTCGTCGCTGCCAGCAAGACCGCGGTCCAATGCAACGCCGATCGAGGGAACATGGCTGGTGCCCAGCCCGCCAATGATCTGTGCCATTACTTGCCCAACCTTTCTTTCAGAAAATCTTCGTGGCTCATCCCCGCCTGAGCGGCGCCGATACTGGTGATCGGCACCGGATCGACCGCCGAGATCTTGAGGATAAAGAACAGATTGCCACCAAGGCGCACCATTTCGTGCCAGTCACGCGCCGCCACTGCCGCGCGTGTGGCGTCGTCCAGACCAAAGCGGCGCAGATAGGCGTCCTCATCGGCCTTGAAGGCCTGGCGGCTTTCAGGCGCACCCAACGACATGGCCATCTTGTTCAGCTTGTAGCCGCGCAGATTGCTGTCGCGGTCCAAAAGCGGTGTTGGCGGAATGTCCGTGCCGGGCTGATTTTGGTCGTCAGGCGCGTTGGCCATGGGAAAACCTTTCTGGTTCAGCCAGCCGATGATCGCGGCCAGCGTTTCGTCCGGTTTCTCGAGCGGCAGGAAATGGCCTGCCCCTTCGATCACCCGTAGATCGGCATCGGGCAGCATCGCGGCGATCTCCTGGTGCTGCGCGGGCGGGGACCAGCCGTCATCGCTGCCCACCAGCAGCAGGACCGGGGCCGAGATATCGGGCAGATAGGCGCCAGCATCGGGGCGCCCGATCAAAGCCTGGATCTGGCGTTCGTGAATATCGCCATCATGGCGCAGCACCATCTGGCGCAGCACCTCCATCAGCGCCGCATCCTCGCGGCGTTCGGATGCGACCATCGGCGGCAGCCAGTCATCGGCCAGCATTTCCATGCTGTCATGGCCCATCGCGATGCGCGCGCGCCGCTTGGGCCATTCGGCCTCGGTGCCGCTATTATGACCAGTGCTGACCAGAACAAGCCCGCGCAGCCGGTCTGGGGCCTGCCGTGCCATTTCCATCGCGACACGACCGCCCATCGAATGGCCGACCGCAACGAAAGCGCCCTCGAACCGATCCAGCAGCCCGGCGGCCATCGCCGCGATACTGTCATCATGCGTCATATCGGCCAGCAAAGCCTGCCGCCCGATCCGGTCGGCCAGCGCCTGCCACACGACAGCATCCGACAGCAGGCCGGGGATCAGCACAAAGCGGGTCACGACAGCAAGTCCCGTGCCGTGTCAGGGCCGACGGTCTCGCCGCCGGCCAGCAATTTCCGGGTCCGCATGTGCACGCGGGCGTTGTTCACCGTCTCGACCGCCGTCAGCCGGTCTTCGGCGTCGAAACGGAAGACGACATGTTCGTCCACCGCCTCGGCCCGGTCATCCGGTTGTGCAAGGCCGGCGATCTGCAGCTTGTAATCAGCCTGATCGGACCAGAACCAGGGCAGCGCGTTATAGGGGTCCGGCTGCTTGCCGGTCAGCCGCGCGGCGATGTGGCGCGCGTGATCTGTGGCAGCCTGCACGCTTTCCAGGCGGATACGCAGGCCACTGCGAGAATCGGGGAAACAGGCGCAATCGCCCAGTGCCGAAATGCGCGGGTCCGATGTCAGCAATTGCGCATCCACCGTAACACCATTGGCGCAGTCCAGCCCGGCAGCCTCGGCCAGCACCGTGTTCGGCCGCACACCGGCGGCCAGTAGAATTTCGTCCGCCTCCAGATGCGTGCCGCCGACCAACGCGATGCCACGATCATCAATTGCGGAAACCGGATCGCCCAGCAGCACGGTGCTGCCCAGATCGCGGTGCTTTTTCAGGAACAATTCGGACATCTGCGGCGACACGGCGCGCGCCATCAGCCGGGGCGCCGCCTCGGCCACGACCACATCCAGCCCGAACTTGGATGCAACGGCTGCAAATTCCAGCCCGATGAACCCGCCGCCGATCACCGCAAAGCGACGATCGCCCGTGGCCCGTTCGCGCAGCTTGTCAGCATCCGCCAATGTGCGCAGGTCCAGCGTGCGATCCAGACCCGGAATCGGCGGACGCAGATTGCTGGCGCCCGTCGCCAGGATCAGATGCCCGAAATCCAGTTCGCCTGAGGTCGTCGCGATCCGGCCATCGTCGCGGTCAATCGCAGTGACGCTGGTTTCCGGCAGATAACGGATCTGTTGCTTGTCGTAGAATTCGGCGGCACGCAGCTTGAGTGCACCGGGGTTGCCGTCCTGCATATAGGCCTTGGACAGGGGCGGGCGCTGATAGGGCAGACCCGGCTCGTTGCCGATCAGGGTCAGTTCGCCCTCATAGCCTGCCTGCCGCAGAGAGGCTGCAACCTGCAGTCCACCCTGCCCCGCGCCGACAATGACGATCGGTCCGCTTTCCATCTGTGCTACCCTCCGGCTGAATGTCTAAAGAATCAGAACTGTTCATCCGGCAGATGGACAACCAGCCCATCCAGAGATTGATCAAGCTTGATCTGGCAGGACAAGCGTGATGTTTCGCGCACCTCGCTGGCCGCGCCCTCCAACATGTCATCCTCGTCGTGCTGACGTTCGCCCGTCTTGCTGATCCATGCGTCATCGACGTAGCAATGACAGGTCGCGCACATCATCGAGCCGCCGCATTCGCCGACAATCCCTTCGACATCATTGGCCACCGCCGTCTGCATGACGCTTGCGCCTTCCTCACCCTCAACCGAGGTTTCACTGCCATCTGCGGCCACAAATGTTACCTTGACCATCTTAGGTCCTCCTGTTCGTTGGTCTGGGTTTGGGCGCGTCAGCCCATGATCACCGGCATGTTGATCGGGCCACGAAACCCGAAGCCACGCCAGTTGACCGCCGCCGGATCAGGCAGCCGCATGTTCGGAAACCGCTCGAACAGCATCGGTGCCATGATCTTGCCGACCGTGCGGCGCGCGGTGTGTGAACCGGCGCAGTGATGCGGACCGTTGCCGAATGCCTGGTGCGGATTCTTGCTGCGGTAGACTACAAAATCCTCGGCATCGTCGCCAAAGACTTCTTCGTCACGGTTGGCCGATGCCTGCAGCGTCATCACGGTATCGCCCTTTGGAATGTCAAAGCCGCGGATCTGTGTGTCACGGGTGACAAGGCGCGAACTGGCCTGGATCGGTGCGACCCAACGAACGGCTTCTTCGAAGGCCTTGCCCCAATCCTCGCCGGCCTTGACCTGTTCCAGCTGGTCGGGATTGGTCAGCATCCCGAAAATCAGAGTGGCCAGCGCGTCGCGCGGTTCGTTGATGCCGCCGCCAATGGCGATCTTGATGTTGGAATAGATCTGGCTGGTCGGAATGGGATCATCCGCATTGACCATAACCGAAAACGCCGAGGCATCCGGTGCGGCGCGCACGCGTTCTACCGCCTTGGCGAACAGTTCATCCATTTCGGCATTGGCGCGGTCGGTCACTTCGAAGGGCTCGGGCCGCCAGGCAAAGTTGCCGGCACCGTCGATCAGTTCCTGCGACCAGCGCATCATCTGCTCATCAGTGGCTTCGGGAATCCCCAGAATGTGCGCCAGGATGCGGGCCGCAACCGGACCACAGAGATCGGTGAACAGATCGACGGGACCTGTCTTGGGCAGCCGGTCCAGATACTCGGCGGCAAACTCTTCATAAAGACCGGCCCAATTGGCCTGAATGGCCTTGGGTGTCAGCGCCGGCATGATCGCCTTACGTTCCCGCAAATGCTCTGCGCCATCCTTGCGCATCAGCGTATGGGCACGAAAGGCTGGCTGCATCGGCGTGCGCGGATCGTCCGAGCTGAACAGCTCGGGGTCGTCCTTGACCATCTTGGTGTCCGATGCCTTGACCAGAAAGGTCCGCTGGATCGACGATACCCGGATCACGGGCGTTTCGGCGCGCATGCGGCGATATATCGGGTACGGATCCAGCGTCAGCTGGTCGAACGTAATGCTGGCGTCTTCGGGTGCTAGCGGCATGTTTTCCCCCTCATCACTGGTATGAATAAACCCTACTGTTCGATTGACTATCTGACAATACGATGCGATTTATTGTTCCCATCAACAGCTTTGATGGTGCTGCGCCATGGTCAATCAAATCGTCGATCCCCTAAGTCTGGATTTCGCAACCCTGCGTACACTTTGCACCGTTTATGACGCCGGCTCGTTCACTGCCGCGGCCGAGGTGATCGGGGTGAACCAGTCCGCAATCAGCTATACGATGGAACGATTGCGCGGCGTGTTTCACGACCCCTTGTTCGTGCGCGAAAAGGGTCAGCAGATCGCGACCGATCGCTGCCAGCAGATCATCGCGCAGGTCCGCCCTATGCTGGCCACCTTGCAGCGGCTGGCCCGGCCCGAGGAGTTCGACCCCAAAAGCGCGCGCCATACGCTGCGGCTGGCCTGTAATTACTATGAGCGGATGCTGATCATCCCTCTTTTGGTACGAGAATTGCGCCGTCAGGCACCGGGGATCGAGCTTGTGGTGGTCAACTCGCGCGGCACCGGCCCCGAAAGGATGCTGCGCGGCGATTCCGACCTGCTCATCGGCCCGCGGCCCACCACCCAAACCGGTGTTTATGTCAGCCGCCTGTGCCGTGAAGATTACGTCTGTCTGATGGATCCGGCGCATCCCATGGCGGATCGGACTCTGACCGTCAAAGACTATGTGGCGCTTGATCTGATCGACATCACCTATGAGGGAAACTGGGTGTCGTCCTACATCACCGAATTGCAGGCCATGGGGCACCGACTGCGGCCCGCGCTGATAGTTCCCAGCCCCGCCGGGGTGTCGCATCTGGTGCGTGGCTCGACTTTGGTGGCGACTGTGCCACGACGGCTGGCGCAAGCGATGGGTGAGGGGCTGCGCATTGTCGAGTGCCCGGTCGGCGGCAAGTTTGACATCACGCTGATGTGGCCACCCCGCTTTCACGCCGATGCCATGCACCAATGGATGCGCGGCGTGGTCATCGGATTGCGGCGCGAACTGGGCAGCGCCGGGAAGCCGAAATCGGCCGGCGCCCGGCCAGATCCCTGACCGCTGGCGCACCGCCGCCGGTCAGGGGCACAGGCCGCAGCCAGCCTGCTATTGCATCATCTGACTTGGCAGGAACAGCGACAGTTGCGGAAACGCGATCAGAATGGCCAGGGTCAGCAGCATCGCCACCCAAAAGGGCATCACGCCGACAAAGATCTTTCCCAAGGGCACTTTGGGCGCGACCGACTTCACGATGAAGACGTTAATCCCCACCGGTGGCGAAATCAGCCCCATTTCCAGTGTCAGCACCACAAGCACGCCGAACCAGATCAGGTCGATGCCCAGCGCGCTGACGATTGGCACAAAGATCGGCAGGGTCAGCACCAGCATGGCGAAGCCCTCAAGAAATGCGCCCAGAACCATATAGATCAGCAGGATCACGATCAGCGTGCCGATCACACCCAGATTCTGCGAGATCAGGACCTCGCGCACGAAATCGGGGATATGGCTCAGCGCCAGAAACGGGTTGAAGATATGAGCGGCGATCAGGATCAGCATCACGGATGCAGTGGTAACGATGCTGTCGCGCGACGCCTCCCATAGTTGCCGAAAGTTCAGCGTCCGTGTTGCGAAACCCGCCAGAATGACCGCGCCCGCACCAACGCCGGCAGCTTCGACGGGCGAAAACAGCCCACCATAGATACCGCCGATGGTCAGCAGCGTCAGCACGATGATCGGCAGCGCGTTCATCACCGCCTGAACCTTTTCCGATCCGCTGGTGGATGGCCCGCGCGGCCCCATTGCGGGGCGCAGCAAGCACAGCACCCAGATGGTCAGAAGAAACATCGACAACAGCAGGATGCCCGGAATCACCCCGGCCAGAAACAGCCGCCCGATGCTCTGTTCCGACAGGATCGCATAGATGACAAAGCCGGTGGATGGCGGGATCAGGATGCCCAGCGTCCCACCCGCCGCCACCACGCCCGTCGATAGCCGCGGGTCGTAATCATAGCGGTCCATTTCCGAAAGTGAGACCTTGCCCATTGTCAGTGCCGAGGCCACAGAAGAACCAGACAGCGCGGCAAAGCCGCCGCAGCCGATGACAGTCGCCGCCGCCAGCCCGCCACGGATTTGCCCGACGATTGCATAGGCAGCCTCGTACAGGCGGCGGCTCATGCCGGTGACACTGGCCACGTTGCCCATCAGGATAAACAGCGGAATGACGATAAGTTCGGAATTCGACGCAAGCGTGAAGGATTCCGATGACAGCAGCCCCATCGCGGCATCCAGCCCGTTCAGCGCCCAGATGCCGACAAAGCCGATCAGGAACATGGCAAAGGCCACAGGGATACGCAGCGCCAGCAAAATCAGCAGCAGCCCGATACCGGTCAGGGCAATGGCGACGGGGCTCATTCTATGGGTCCTTCCTCATGGTCGGATTCGCCGGCCAGGATAAATTCGATTGCGCGCAGCAGCAGCGCCAGACCTGTCACGATCACCAGACCGGCCAACAGCCACTGGAACCATGCTTGCGGTATTCCCAGCAGATTGGTGCGCAGGTTCAACATGACGCTGAGCTGCGCTGATTTCAGAACGGCATAGCCCATGGTCAAAAAGATCACGCTGCCCAGCAGATCGACCACGATGTCGATGATCAGGTTCAGGCGTGGTGGGAAATGCCGCTCGAACAGATCGACGCTGATATGGCCACCCCGCTTGTCACACAGCGCCATGCCACCAAAGACGACGACGACAAACGCCATCGTGGTGAGATCCAGCGACCCGTAAAGCGGCTTTCCAAAGGCCCGGCCGATGACATCGAACAGCACCGTTGCCACGACAAAGATCAGCGCGACTGTGCCCAGAAAAGCGGACAGGTTGATCAACCTGTCCGTTACCATTCTCAGTGTCGGCAGCATCACTCGCCCTGCATCGCGGCCAGCGCGTCGGCGCCGTCAACCGCTGCAACATAAGCATCGGTCACGGGCGCCAAGGCGTCGGTGAAAGCGGCGACCTCTTCAGGCTTCAGGTCGATCACCACGTTGTTTTCGTCAGCGCGCGCGGCCTCGACCGCGGCATCGGCGGTGACGATCCAGGCATCTTCTGCCGATTTCGACAGTTCTTCCCCTGCAACCGCGTCGATTGCCGCCTTTGCTTCGTCAGACAGACCGTCATAGACGCCTTGGTTCATCACAACGAAGAACACCAGGCGGCCAAGGTTTGCGCCCAGGGTAAAGCTGTCGGCAACCTCGTCCAGCTTGAAATCCGAAAGGGTGGACGCGCCCGAAATTGCACCGTCGATCAGCCCCGTTTGCAGGCCGTTATAAACCTGCGTCATCGGCATCTGCACAGGCGTTGCGCCAAGGGCCTCGACGGCCTCGCCTGCCGAGGAACCAGCAACACGGATCTTGAGACCCGCAAGATCGGCGGGGCTGCGGATTTCAGCCGACTTCATGATAAAGATGTTGGGCTCTGACCCCCATAGCGCCAGCGGCTTTGTGGCCGGGAACTCGCTTGCCAGATTGTCGTCAAACGCCCGCAGCAGCGCCGGATAGGCCGGCTGGTCCAGCGGCAACGCGTCGGGCATTTCAATGATCATCGTCTTTGGAAATTGCGACGAGGTATAACCCGGCAGCCCCCAAGCGACATCGGCCACACCCTGCACCACGCGCACATATTGATCAGCCGGGCCGGATCCCAACTCGCCGCCGTGATAGCCGCGTACCGTCAGTTCGCCGTTGGTGGCGGCGCTGACGCTGTCATTCAACTTGTCGACAACCGCTGCGGTGATGGTGTGCGTCGGCGCCGAGAAATTGGCGAATTTCAACTCTTGCGCTGCGGTGGCCAGCGGCGTGGCGATGCCGACCGCAAGGCCGGCTGCGATGGTCATTCTGCGGATCGTGCGCATGTGAATTCTCTCCCATATTGTCTTGCTCACGGGCCGTCACGTTGCTGTCGCACCGCCCGTTTATATGCAGCGCAACCTATTCCGCGCGGATCAATGCGGCATAATCGATTCCGCAGTCAGACTATAATATTTGCCTATAGCGACGGCCTGATCATGATCCGAAAACCAGTGCGGGCCTTCGGAAATCGCGCAGAACTCATATTCATTTCTGCATATGATATTGCATCTATTTCAATTATTTATGGCCGCATTGGCATAATAATAAGAGGCTGCGGCCACGCTGAAATATCTGAAATCGGTGCTGCTTCGATATAGAGACTCCAGGCACTCAACCGGCGCCCAAGGTATTGCACTGCCCCGCAAACAGACGCTAGGCGAGGTGGCACGCGGGCAGATTTGACCCGCAAAACACCCGGAGGATGCAATGGTCGAAGGACTTATGGTGGCGATGATTGCATTCGCTCTGGGCGGCATCCTGAAAGGTGCCATCGGCGCGGGCACGCCGGTCATCGTCATCCCGTTGATGTCGATCTATTTCGACGTGCCATACGCGGTCTCGGTCTTCGTTTTGCCGGCTTTGCTGTCCAACATCTGGCAGGGCTGGCAATATCGGCACGCGCTGCTGGATCGAGGCTTTGTCATAAGGCTGGCCATTGGCGCGGCGATCGGTGCGCTGATCGGATCGATCCTTCTGGCCTCTTTGCCATCGGATTTCCTGTCGATCACGGTTGGCGTGCTGGCGCTGTGTTACATCGGGTTCCGTCTGGCCAAACCCGATTGGCAACTGGATTACGGGCTGGCCAGCCGGATCGTGCTGCCCGTCGGAGTGATGGCAGGCATTCTGCAGGGTGCGGCAGGCATTTCGGCACCGGTTTCGATGACCTTTCTGCACGCGTTGAAACTGAGCCGGCCGCAATTCATCGCCACCATTTCGGTGCTGTTCAGTTCGATGGCGATGGTTCAACTGCCCACGCTGACCAGCCTTGGTGTGCTGGATGGACAGCGTTTTCTGATCAGCATGGCCGCCTGCATCCCGCTTTTTCTGGGCATGCCTGTCGGCGCCTGGCTTGTGCGCCATGTCCAGCCAAAGGTCTTTGACCGGCTGATCATGATCTTGCTGTTCGTGATTGCGGTCGGCCTGATCCTGGAATCGCTTTAGCACCGGTCGCAGCATCGCGCAGTTCCTGCAAAAGCTCGGCCTGTGCCGCGGTCGGGCGCCAATCCAGACGATGCGTCAGACCGATTGGCCTGCCCGGAAAATCCCATTCAATTTCGAGCGGCACCAACAGGCCCTTGGTGATCTCGGCCTCGGCCTGCCAGCCGGAAATACAGCCCAGAAAATCGCCGCTGCGCAGCAATTCGCGCATCAGCAGGATCGACCCTGCCTCTATCATGCTGGCTGGGCTGTCCCGACCCGTCGCGGTGGCGAAGAAGATGTCGAACTGCGCGCGCGCCGGGCTGCCCGCTCTGGGCACCACCCATTGGCTGTCGGCGATCAGGGCAGGATCAATGCTGCGCTCGTCGGCCATCGGATGATCCGGCGCGGCCAGCACCAGCAGCCGGTCCTCGAACAGCGGCTCCTGCACGATGTCATCGACCGGTGCCGGGTCGCGCAGCGCACCGACGATCACGTCGATCTGGCCGCGTCGCAATGCGCCCAGCATGTCCTTGTAGGGACCGTCATTCACGATGACCGGCAGCCTCGGCCGGCGGCGGCGAAACCGTGTCAGAGCTTGGGGCAGCATGACCGATCGCGCCAAGGGCAACGCGCCAATGACAATCCGACCAGCTTCGCGGCCATCCAGTTCGGCCAGTTCTGCTCTGGCCTGATCCAACTCGGCAAAGGCCAATAACGCGGCGCGCGCAACGACCTGGCAAGAGCGTGTCGGCACAACGCCATAAGGCGTGCGATTGAACAGATCGCGACCGGCCTCTTGTTCAAGCTGGGTCACCGCGCGGTGCACGGTCGGCTGCGCCCGGCCCAGCCGGCGGGCGGCAAGGGTGAAATTCTCGGCGTCGCAGACCGCAATCAAGGCCGTCAATTGCGAGAAAGACACGATCTGTCCCGCACGGGGCGACACGCCTTCCAGTCCCTGATCCAGCAGTGCAAAAGCTCTCCGAACGCGACGCACAAGCAGTTGGCCGCGTTCTGTGATGAAGACACCCTTGTTCGATCGCAGATACAGCGGCCCACCAGCCAGCGTTTCCAACTTGGCAAGCGATTGCGTAACGGCAGGCTGGGACACATTGCAGCACCCCGCAGCCAGCGTCAGGGACCCTGTGTCCTCGACCGCCAGAAGCACGCGCAGGTGGCGCAAATTTGTGAACGTCATCAGACTGCCTCGCGTCACGAAAGCTGAAATAAACGCTGCCACGAAACCTAGGGTGCGAACAGCCCTATAGCAAAATTTTATGCACGGAACCCCGGTTCTGTTTTGGTTCAAGAGGGCGCGCGGGCCTAACATCGGCAGGTGCCCAACACGAGGAAGCAACCATGTCCGACCCCAAGACCGCCCTTGTCATCAGCGCCCATGCCGCCGATTTCGTCTGGCGTAGCGGCGGTGCGATCGCCCTGCATGCACAGATGGGTTATCAGGTCACCGTCGCTTGTCTGTCCTTCGGCGAACGCGGCGAAAGCGCGCGGCTGTGGAAGGAAGGAAAATCGCTGCAAGAGGTCAAGGACATCCGCCGGGCCGAAGCCGAGGCCGCAGCCGATGTGCTGGGCGTTCATCACCTCGAATGCTTTGATCTTGGCGATTACCCGCTGCATCTCGAGCGCGAGGATAAATACAAGCTGGTCGATCTGATCCGCCGGGTACAACCGCGTTTCATGCTGAGCCACAGCCAGTACGATCCCTACAACACCGACCATATGTATATGACACAGATCGCGCTGGAGGCGCGGATGATCGCTCAGGCCTGGGGACACAAGCCGGGCGAAAAGGTCCTGGGTTCGCCGCAACTATACCTGTTCGAGCCACATCAGACCGAGCAGATGGGCTGGAAGCCGGACACATTTCTGGACATCACCACGGTCTGGGACAAAAAGCGCGCGGCGATGGAGCACATGAACGGGCAGGTCCATCTCTGGGACTATTACACCCGCGTGGCCCAGCAGCGCGCGAACCATTTCAAGCGCAACTCTGGCGGCCAGTCCGGTGGGCGTGATTGCCAATATGCCGAAGGCTTCCAGTCGATCTTTCCGCGCACCGTGGATGAGTTGTGATCATGGAGAACGCTCACGATCTCGCCCATCTGGCACATGTCGAGATGCTGACCGACCGCTTTGACGAAAGCCTTGATTTCTTCACCCGCATCTATGGGCTCAAGCTGTCCGGGCAAGACGAAAACAGCGCCTATTTGCGGGCCTGGGATGACTATGAATATCACTCGTTGAAACTGACCCGGTCGGACAGGACCGGCGTCGGCCATATCGCATACCGCGCCGCCTCGCCCGCCGCGCTGGAACGCCGCGTCACCGCCATCGAAGCGGCGGGTTTCAAGACGCTTAGCTGGGTGGATGGCGATGAGGGCCATGGCCGCGCCTTCCGGTTCGAGGACCCGTTCGGCCATGTGTTCGAGATCTACTATGACACCAACTGGTATGAACCGCAGGCCGATGCCGAACGCGCCGCGCTGAAAAATACCGCCAGCGCATTCACGGGCGCCCCGCCGCGAAGGCTGGATCATGTCAATCTGCTGGCCGAGGACGTGACCGAGTTTCGCCGCTTTATGGAAACCTGCCTTGGCAGCCGTGTGACCGAACTGATCCAACTGGACAATGGCCGAATTGGCGGTTGCTGGTTTACGGTCAACAACAAGACCTATGATCTGGCATGCACCGAAGAACACGGCGGCGGCGATGGCCGTCTGCACCACGTCACCTATGCCACCGATCAGCGCGAAGATATCCTGCGCGCTGCCGATATTTTTCTGCAAAACGGCGTCCACATCGAAACCGGCCCGCATAAGCATGCCATTCAGGGCACCTTCTTTCTGTATGTCTGGGAACCCGCCGGCAACCGCGTCGAGTTGGCCAATGCCGGGGCGCGACTGATCCTTGCGCCGGACTGGCAGCCCATCATCTGGAACGAGCAGGATCGCAGAAAAGGACAAGCCTGGGGCCTGAAGACCATCGAGAGTTTTCACACCCACGGCACCCCGCCAGCCCGGAAGGAGCACTAAGATGGGCGTTGTCGTTCAAAACATCCAACGCGCCGATGCAGGGACCATCTGGGGCCTTGCCGATGCCGGCGTTTCGACCGTTCACGAAGCGCAGGGCCGCATCGGCTGTCTGGCCAGCCGCTTGCGCCCGATCTTTCCCGGCGCGCGGATAGCCGGCAGCGCCGTCACCGTCAGCGCCGCACCCGGCGACAACTGGATGCTGCACGTCGCCATCGAACAACTGCAAGAGGGCGATATTCTGGTGCTTGCCCCGACCAGCCCCTGCGATAATGGCTATTTCGGCGATCTGCTGGCGACCAGCGCCATGGCGCGGGGGTGTCGTGGCCTGATCATCGATGCCGGTGTCCGCGATGTGCGCGATCTGACAGAGATGGGCTTTCCTGTCTGGTCCAGGGCGATCAGCGCGCAGGGAACGATCAAGGAAACCGTTGGCTCGGTCAATGTGCCGGTGGTCTGCGGCAATCAGGTGATCAACGCGGGCGACGTGATCGTGGCCGATGATGACGGCGTCTGCGTGGTGCGTCGCGCCGATGCCGATGAGGTTCTGGCCGCCGCGACCAAGCGCACGGCCGCCGAAGAGGCCAAGCGGGAAAGGCTGGCCTCGGGCGAGTTGGGGCTGGACATCTATGACATGCGACCGAGGCTAGAGGCCAAGGGGCTGAAATATATCTGAGACGGCAGCGCAGGGATGGGATGGATGGCGATGACGCTTGAACAGGCAGCCGTGTTGGACGCGGCAAACCGGGTGCAGTTGCACGCAACCGACGGGCACACCGCATGAGCGACGGCATCCCCTGTCTCTGGATGCGCGGTGGCACCTCGAAAGGCGCCTATTTTCTGGCATCGGACCTGCCCGATGCACCTGATCAGCGAAACGCGCTGCTGCTGCGCATCATGGGCAGTCCCGATCCCCAGCAGATCGACGGGATCGGCGGAGCCGATCCGCTGACCTCGAAGGTCGCAATCCTGTCGCCCTCTTCACGCCCGGATGCGGATGTCGATTATCTCTTCCTGCAGGTCTTTATTGATCAGCCTCTGGTGTCAGACGCGCAAGGCTGCGGCAATATACTGGCCGGTGTCGGACCTGCCGCCATCGAACGCGGGCTGGTGCCGCTTGCCGGCGATGAAACCCTGATCCGCATCCACATGTTGAATACGGGCGAGGTGGCCGAGGCGACGGTTCGCACCAAAGACGGCCGCGTCGTTTACTCTGGCGATGCGGCGATCGACGGCGTGCCGGGAACCGCCGCACCCATACCGCTTATGTTTCAAAACATTGCCGGATCAATGACCGGCGCGCTGCTGCCTACCGGCAACCCTGTCGAAACCGTCGAAGGCGTTGCCTGCACCCTGATCGACAACGGCATGCCCATCGTGGTCATGCGCGCCGCCGATTTCGGGCTGAGCGGGCAGGAAAGCCGCGATCAGCTGGATGCCGATGGGGCGCTGAAAGCCCGGATAGAGGCGATCCGGCTGTCCTGCGGTCCGCTGATGAATCTGGGCGATGTGCGCGACAAGAGCGTGCCCAAGATGACGCTGGTATCGCCACCGATGGCGGGTGGCACGATCAGCACGCGCAGCTTTATCCCGCACCGCTGTCACGCCACCATCGGTGTTTTCGCAGCAGTCAGCGTGGCCACCGCCTGCACGCTGCCCGGCTCACCCGCATTCGAGTTGGCACGCCTGCCGGATGATGGTCGCTTTCTGGTCGAACATCCCACCGGCGCGGCAGAGGTGCTGATCCGGCAGGACGCGAACGGCGCTGTCACCGCCGCCGGCACGCTGCGCACCGCGCGCAAGTTGTTTGACGGGCTGGTGTTTCCCTAGGAACCCCGCCGGGCCGACCGACCACTAGAGCCGGGACAGGATGGTATCGGCCCGCGCGATCAGATCATCCTCGCCGGGTGGAACACCCAGATCGGCAATCAGTTTCTGCCAATCCGCAGTGGCCGCGGCCATGCGCCCGCCCAACCCCAACTGATCGACGGTGATCGCCACCTCCTGCATCTCGGCCGCGCGGCGCGCGCCGTGGACCATCATCCGTTCCAGATTGTATGAGCCCCGCTCGCGCCACTTGATATCAGGGTCCGACCGTTCCAACGATCCGATCACCTCGTCCTCGACACCGGCGCGGCGCGCGGCCAGGAAACACTCGGCGGTCAGCGCTTCGAGGCCCTTTATCATGACCGAACGCAGCATCTTGATCGACGATGCACGCCCGACCTCGTCGCCGGCCAGTTCGGGCCGCATGTCCAGCGCACGCAGAATGCCCGCGGCCATCGCAGCATGCGGCCCGGACAGAAAAAGCGGTACATGATGAAACTTTGGATAGACCGGCGACATGACCGCGACATCGACATAGCGCCCGCCGGCAGCCTCGATCACGCCCGCTGCGCGGCGTTTGGTGCCCGGCGCACAGGAATTGCAATCAAGCCACAGCGCGCCGTCGCGGATCCACGGTGCGGCAGCCAAGGCCGCAGTCAGGGCCTGATCGGCGGTGACGACGCAAAATATGGTCTCTGCGCCGGCCAGTGCGGCCTGCAGATCGGCCTTGCCATCGACCTCATGCGCCGCATAGCGATCTGTCATGACAGTTCTTGTGTCATCCGTGCGGGTCTTGATGTCATAGGCTCTTATAAAATCCGGGCGCCCCTCGCCCCAGCCTGCGACAAAAGCAGAGGCAGCCTCACCAAACCCAACAAAGGTTACATTTTCAGGGCGTTCGGGCGGCTTGCTCATGATCCTCTCCGTCAGGTTGCAACAACTCTGGCAGGTCACCGTTCTGCAGGCCATCGCCTATTCCCCGGGCTTATGGCAAGGCACGAATTTTCTATCACGGGCAGGATCGCCGCGCACCGTATAGCCACGCGCCCGGCATGGCCCGGGATCACGTGACAGGCCCCGCGAGAACGCCCGTCAGAGGACCTTTACCAGCCGCAGCGCGTCATAGATCGCCGCATGGGTGTTTCGCGCGGAAACGGCATCGCCAATGCGGAACAGCTGATAGGTGCCGTTCGGGTTCCGGACGACCTCTTGGGCGCTGCCGTCGACCAGCGCCTCGTAATCCACCTCGCCCAGATTGCTCGATTGATCGCGCAGATCGAAATAGACATCATCGAAGGGCCGGGTGCCGTGGTTGACCACGACCTGATCGACCTGCCGTTCACGCGTGACACCGCCGTAATCGGTGCCAAGGATCGCCACCAGACCGTTGCCGTCGCGGCGGACGGCATCCAGTTTCCAGGTCACGGTGAAGGTCACGTCGCGCTTTTGCAGGGCGCGGATAAAGGGGGTCAGCGACATTGCCATGACCTCGGAGGCAAAGCTGCGGTCGCGGGTCACGATTTCAACCTTGGCGCCCGTTTCGGCGATCTTTTCGGCAGCCTGCAATCCGGCATAATCGCCGGCATCGTCATAGATCAGCACGCTGCGTCCCGGCTGCGCATCGCCTGACAGAATGTCCCATGCGGATACGACCAGATCATTGCCGTCATCCAGAACGTCTGTATGCGGCAAACCGCCCGTCGCCACGATCACCACGTCGGGCTCGCCCGCGGCGATCACCTCGGGATCGGCAAAGCTGTTATAGTGGAAGGTCACGCCCATGCGTTCGCATTCCGACAGCCGCCACTGGATGATCTGCATCATCTCTGCGCGCCGCTTGCTTTGGGCTGCAAGGCGGATCTGGCCGCCGGCATGGTTGGCGGCTTCGTGTACGATCACCTCATGGCCGCGCTCGGCGGCGACACGGGCGGCCTCGACCCCGGCGGGGCCTGCGCCGATGACGATCACGCGGCGCTTTTCATTGGCCTTCGGGACAATCTGCGGCTGTTCCAGTTCTCGCCCGGTGGCGGGGTTGTGCAGGCACAGTGCCATGCCACCCTGATAGATGCGATCAAGACAGTAATTCGCGCCAACGCAGGGGCGGATGCGGTCCTCTTCACCGCGCAGGATCTTGGCGACGATATGCGGGTCGGCCATGTGGGCGCGCGTCATGCCGACCATGTCCAGCTTGCCCGATGCGATGGCATGGCGGGCGGTCGCGACGTCTTGGATCTTGGCGGCGTGAAAGGTTGGGAAATTGGTCGCGGCGCGCACCTCGCCCGCGAAATCCAAAAACGGTGCGCTTGGCATCCCCTGCACCGGGATCACATCGGTCAGCCCGGCATCGGTGTCGATATGACCTTTGATGACGTTCAGGAAATCGATCATGCCGCTGTCCTTGAGACGGCGCGAGATTTCAAGGCCGTCCGCTTTGGTCAACCCGCCTGCAAGATCCTCATCGCCGGTATAGCGGATGCCGACGATGAATTCGTCGCCCACCCGCGCCCGGATCGCCTTGAGCGTCTCGAAGGTAAAGCGCAGGCGGTTGTCCAGACTGCCGCCGTAAGGACCATCGAGATCATTGGTCAGCGGCGACCAGAACTGGTCCATCAGATGGCCGTAAGCCTGCAATTCGATCCCGTCCAACCCGGCCTCTTTCATGCGCTCGGCGGCATCGGCGTAATCTTCGATGATGCGGGCGATATCCCAATCCTCGACCTTCTTGGGGAACGCCTTGTGCGAGGCCTCGCGTTCCTGGCTGGACGACACCACCGGCAGCCAATCGGCCTTGTCCCAACGGGTCCGGCGGCCCAGATGGGTCAGCTGGATCATGACCGCACAGTCATGTTCATGCACCTCGTCAGTCAGCTGCTTCATCCAGCCGACGACCTCGTCTTTCCAGGCCAGGATATTGTTGAAGACCGGCGGACTGTCACGCGCGACCGAGGCCGAGCCCGCCGTCATCGTCATGGCAACCCCGGCCCGCGCGCGTTCGACATGATAGGCGCGGTAACGTTCCTTGGGCATCCCGTCCTCGGGATAGGCGGGCTCGTGGCTGGTGATCATCAGCCGGTTCTTCAGCGTCAGATGTTTTAGCTTGTAGGGCTGGAAAAGTGGATCGCTTGACATCGCCTGCCTCCCTGAGATGGGCGAGATTTCCCAAAAATAGACAGTTATGTCAATTTAAAAATCATTACTGTATATTTTCTTGCCAGCGCCGCCCGGCTCGGCTATTTGTCCGGGCATGGATAAGCCCACGCCCCCTATCGATGATGAAAGCGCGACTGGCTGGCGTGGCTCGCGCGCGGTCTGGCTGCAGGCGGCAAGGCAGGCATTTCTGGAATCGGGCCTTGATGCGGTAAAGATCCAGCCGCTTGCTGCACGGCTGGATATCTCGCGGGCGAGTTTTTACTGGTTTTTCAAGGATCGCGGCGCGCTGCTGGATGCGTTGCTGGAAGAATGGCAGACCAAGAATACCGGCGCCTTTGTCGATGCCTGCACCGCCTATGCGGAAACCATAGCCGAGGCGATGCTGAACCTGATCACGGTGTTCCATGACGAGGCGCTGTTCGAGCCTCAGCTTGATTTCGCCGTGCGAGGCTGGGCGCATCAATCCGACGCGGTGATGGCGCGCGTCAACGCCGAGGACGAGCAGCGATTGCAGGCGATCCGCGCCTTGTTCGAGCGGTTTGGTTTTGCGCCTGACGATGCCGATGTCCGCGCGCGCACCGTTTATCTGGTCCAGATCGGATATATCTCGATGCAGATGCGCGAAGATCCGGGCATCCGCATGGCGCGTGTACCGGGCTATGTGCGGATCTATTGCGGCCAGGATGCCACCCCCAGCGAGTTGGCCCGATTTCACGCAAGATTGCAGTTCGCTGCGGACCGTGGTGGAAGGACCTCCGCGACGTCTGCCTGACAGCGCGAAGGGGTTTGGCCCTTTCAGGGTCTGCAAAGTCCAGCGCCTCCAGGGCCATCCCTCGCGGACCTTGGCATAGGATCAGCCGCGCCTAGATCTTCAACAGCCGCCGCGCGTTTTCCTTCAGGATCAGCGGCTTGACCTCATCCTTGATGCCGATTGCATCGAAATCCTTCAGCCACCGGTCGGGCGTGATCGCGGGCCAGTCACTGCCGAATAGCATCTTGTTCTTCAGGATCGAATTGGCATAGCGCACGAACAATGGCGGGAAATATTTGGGCGACCAGCCAGACATGTCGATATAGACGTTGGGTTTGTGCTGAGCGACCGACAGCCCCTCTTCCGTCCAGGGAAAGGAAGGATGCGCAAGGACGATCGGCATGTCGGGGAAATCGACTGCGACATCATCGACGAACATCGGGTTGGAATATTTCAGCCGCATCCCCATGCCGCCGCGCATGCCCGAGCCGACCCCCGTCTGGCCGGTGTGAAACAGCGCAATGGCGCCTTCTTCGGCGATGGCCTCGTATAGCACATAGGCCGAGCGATCATTAGGGTAAAAGCCCTGCATCGTCGGATGGAACTTGAACCCGCGCACGCCGAATTCTCGCACCAGCCGCCGCGCCTCTCGTGCGCCGGCCTTGCCTTTGGCGGGGTCGATCGAGGCGAAGGGGATCAGGATGTCGTCATTCTCGGCAGCGATCTGGGCGACTTCTTCATTGGAATAGCGGCGGAACCCGGTTTCGCGCTCGCCATCAACCGGAAAGATCACCGCCCCGATCTTGCGCTCGCGGTAATAGGCGGCTGTCTCCTGCACCGTCGGCAGCATGCCCTTGGCACCAGCCGGATTGCGGAAATAGGCGGCCATTCCGGTTTGAAACTCGTCATAGCCGTCGTCGCGCGGCCCGCAGCAGGGCTCTTCGGCATGGGTGTGGATGTCGATGGCGATCAGGTCGTCGATATTCATGGTGTTTCCTCCAGGCCGGTAAATTTACGCAGCAACGCGATCAGTTGCCGGGCTTCGTCAGGGGCAAGCCGATCCGATTCGCGTCCAGCCTGCGCCAGAACCGCATCGGTATGGCGCGCCACCAGCGCCTCGCCCGTTGGTGTCAGTGTCAGTTCGACCGCGCGGCGGTCATCGTCCGGCACGTGCCGCGCGACCACCTTCTGCACTTCGAACCTGCGGATCAGTTTGGTCATATGCGCGCGCTTGATGGACAATCGTTCTGCCAGGATGCCCTGACGAATGCCGGGATTGCGTTGGATCACGTAGATCACCGTGAATTCGCCGGGCTTGATCCGCGCGTCTTCCAAGCCCTCGTAGAACATCTCGAACGCCTCGATCTGTGCGAGGCGCAGCAAGAAACCCAGCGATCCGGTCAGATCGCCCAAGTCGATCGCGCGCGCGGGCTGTTGCGGCAGGCTCATGCCTCGGGCCGTGCGACCTTGGCCGCGCGTTTTTCGACAAAAGCGCGCAGACGTTCGCCGGCCTCGGGCGCGGCTGCGGTCATGGCCGAGACAAAGCTTTCCACGAACAGGCCATCGCCGCGGGCCATATCCTGAATGCGGGGCAGTGCGTTTATGATGGCATAATTGGACATTTCGGCATTGCCGGCCGCCTTGCGAGCCAGATCAATCGCGGTTGCCCTGGCCTCGTCCGCCGCCACGACATATTGGCACAGGTTCCAATCCTCGGCCTTGCGCGCTGACAGCGACCGACCGGTCAGCATCATGTCGGTCATCCGCGCCACGCCCATCAGCCGCGCCACGCGGACAGAGCCGCCGCCGCCGACAAAAATCCCCCGCGTGCCCTCTGGCAACGCGAAGAATGCAGTCTCATCCGCCACCCTGATATGCGCGGCAGCCGCCAATTCCAGCCCGCCACCAACCACAGCGCCGTGCAAGGCGGCGAAGAAGGGGATGGGGCTTTGTTCCATCTGATCGAAGATCGCATGCCAGCGCCGCGAATGGTGCACACCTTCGATGGGCGAGCGCCCGACATGCTCTGCCAGATCCAGGCCGGCGCTGAAATGCTCGCCGGTGCCGCAGATCACGGCGGCGCGGGCTTCGGACTGGGCGCGCTCAATCGCTTGGCGCAATTCCTCGACCATTGGCGCGTTCAGCGCATTTCGTTTCGCGGGCCGATTCAACGTCAGGATCGCGACGTTGTCATCCAGCTCATAGCGGACCAGTGCGGTATCGCTCATGTCATCAACCTCCCTCGTTGCTCTTTTAAAAAGGTTTACAAAGAAATTGTTTCCACGTAAACAAAAAAAATGCAACGCCCTGGGAGGAGGTGTCTTCGATGACAGCAAACCGTTCCGAAACGCGACCGGATGTACGCGCAGCCAAGGTCTGGAACCCTGACCTCAAATGGGATGAGCGGACCGACGGCACCACCCTGATCTGGCGCGAGGATGCGCTTGGCGATTATCCCGACCGGCTGACCGATATCATCGATCACTGGGCCGAACAGCGCCCCGAACATACCTGGATGGCGCAGCGCGACGGCGATGACTGGCGCCGCGTCAGCTATCGCGAGTTGCGCGATAGCGTGCGCCGGATCGGGCAATGGCTGCTGGGTCAGAACCTGTCGGATGAACGGCCGCTGATCATCCTGTCGGGCAACTCGCTTGAGCATGCGCTGATGGCGCTTGGGGCGCAGTATGTGGGCATTCCATCAGCCGCAATTTCGCCCGCCTATGCGCTGATCTCGACCGATTATGACAAGCTGAAATCCATCACGGAACAGATCACGCCGGGCGTCGTGTTTGTGCAATCAGCCAGGCCCTTCGCGCCCTCGATCGCGGCGGTGTTCGGGCCTGATATCCCGGTCGTCACGCTGGAAGGCAGCCTCGACACCCATCAGACCGTGCCTTGGGCGCAAGTGATTGCGACCGAGGCGGGCAGCGACGTCGATGAGGCGCATCGGGCAGTCGGTCCTGATACGGTCGCGAAATTCCTGTTCACATCGGGCACCACAGGCAGTCCGAAGGCCGTGATCCAGACCAACCGCATGCTGGCCTCGAACATGGTCATGGTGCAAAACTGCTTTGCCTTCATGGTCGAAGAACCGCCGGTCATCTGCGATTGGGCGCCCTGGAACCACACCGCCAGCGGCAACAAGGTCTTCAACATGGCGCTGTTCAATGGCGGCACATACTACATCGATGAAGGCAAGCCGACACCCAAGGGCATCGCCGAGACGATCCGCAATCTTCGAGAGGTCTCGCCGACCTGGTATTTCAACGTTCCGGCAGGTTTCGAGGCGCTGGTCCATGCGATGAAGGACGATGACGCGCTGCGCCAAAGCTTTTTCCGTGACCTGCGGATGCTGATGTATGCGGGCGCGGGCATGGCCAGCCATACCTGGGACGATCTGGAGCGCCTTGCCGTGCAAACGGTTGGCGAAAGGATCCGCATCGTCACCGGCCTCGGCGCAACGGAAACCGCGCCCTTCGCCATGCAATGCGTCGATCCGAAGGACGCGCCGGGCAATATCGGCGTTCCCGCGAGCGGCGTGACGCTGAAACTGGTACCGACCGGCGACAAGCTTGAGGTCCGGGTAAAGGGGCCGAACGTGACGCCGGGCTATTGGCGCGCACCAAAGTTGACTCAGGATGCGTTTGACGAAGAGGGGTTCTATCGCCTTGGCGACGCGCTGCGCTATGCGGTGCCGGGTGATCCGACGCAAGGCTTTTACTTCGATGGGCGGATCGCCGAAAACTTCAAGCTGCAAACCGGCACATGGGTCGCGGTGGGCGCCTTGCGCGCAAAGATCGTCGATCAGATGGGCGGGCTTGTCAGCGATGCGGTGATTGTAGGCGAAAACCGCGACGCGCTGGCGGCGTTTCTGGTTCCGTCCCTGTCCGCGATGCGCGCGCTCGTCCCTGACGGCACGCCTGACGACGAGGTGCCTGGCCACCCCGCCGTCCGCGCCCGCATCGCCCAGCATCTGGCTGGCCATGTAGCAGCGTCCACGGGATCGGCCACGCGGATTTCGCGGGTCATGGTTCTGACCGAACCGCTTAGCCTTGATCGCGGCGAGGTCACCGACAAGGGCTCGGTCAATCAGCGCGCGGTGCTGCGCAACCGGGCCGATCTGGTTGAACGGATGTATGAGGACACGCCCGAGGTGATCCTGCCAGAGGCACCGTCAGCGGGCTAAATGTCCGCTGCGGCCTCAGGCATCCAGCCTAAGCAGAACGGCGCGGCTCAACAGGGTCGCGCTGTCATGTGCGAACTGATCGGCGCGCGCCCTTGCATCACCCGCCTGCGCGATTTCAAGCGCGGTCGCCTGCCATTGCTGCGCCCGCCCCGCCAGTTCGGCATCATCCGGGGCCAGTCTGACAACCAGATCCACGAAAGCCGGGATCGCCGCGCCGCCATCGAGCCGCAATCCGCGTGTGGCCAGCGTCAGTGCGTGAATGCCGTTGGCGCCCTCGTAAATCGCGGTGATGCGCGCGTCGCGCCACACCTGCGACATCCCGTATTCCTCGAGATAGCCGTAACCGCCAAGGATCTGGATACCCAGATCGGCGGACCGAATGCCCGCCTCGCTGCCATGGATCTTGCACAGCGGGGTCAGAAATTCGACCAGCGCCGGGCAATCGCCGCGCTCGATCTGCGCCAGCGCCAGATGGCACATCCCGCGCGCACCACGGGCAAGCGTGCGTTGCTCGGCCAACATGCGCTGAACGTCGGGGTGATCGGACAGGGCTGCAGGGCTGCCATCGGGCATTCGGCCCTGCTGACGATCAGCGGCATAGGCCGCCGCGATGGCATGGGCGCGCGCGGCATGGGCCACGCCCTGCAGGGCCACGTCCAGACGTGCATGGTTCATCATGGTGAACATTGCGGCCAAGCCGCGCCCCTCAACGCCGATCAGCTCTGCGCGCGCACCGTCGAATTCCATCTGGCAAGTAGGCGAGGCATGCAGGCCCAGCTTTTCCTCGATCCGGGTGACCGAGACGCTGTTGCGGATACCGTCAATTTCGGATGGACAAAGAAACAGCGACAGTCCTTTGACGCCATCCTCGGGCTTGCCGGTCCGCGCCAGCACCAGATGCAGGATCCCGCGCGAGATGTCCTGATCGCCGCCCGAGATAAAGATCTTTTGCCCGTCGATCCGCCAGCTTTCACCATCGGGCCGGGCGCGCGTGCGAATTTGCGACAGGTCAGAGCCTGCGCCAGCCTCGGTCAGCGCCATGCTGGACAGCCATTCCCCGGCGACCAGGCGCGGAATGAACCGCGCCTGCTGATCTGTGGTGCCATGCGCCAGCAAGGTCGACACGGTCCCCGGCACAAGTCCGGTCACCATTTGCAACGCGTGGTTTGCACCCGAGAATATCTCGGACAGCGCGGCGGCGGTCAGGTGATCCATGTCCTGCCCGCCGAACGCCTCAGGCGCTGTCAGTCCCTGCCAGCCATCCTCACCCAGCCGGGCGAAAGCGTCTGAAAATCCCGCCGGCATCCGCACCCGGCCATTTTCCAACCGACACCCTTGTTGGTCGCCGGTGGCATTCAGGGGCGCAAGCACCCCCTCTGCAAGGCTTGCAAAATGGCGGGCGATTTCCTCTGACAGGTCTGCGTCCCAGCCGGGCAAGTCACCGGCAAGGCTGCGCAGGCTGTGGAAGATATCGTCAAGCGGGGCCTGAAACGGTGTCATGCAAACCTCACTGGCACTGGAAGCTGTCGGCAGATTTCGGATCGCCCTCCTGATAGCGCGCGACCTGCGGGGCCGGGCAAAGCGGACGGGTGGCGCCCTGCAGACCCTCGGGAACCTCGTCATTATCGGCCCTGGCCGATGCGGTGACAGCCTCGGGCGCGGTTCCGTCCTCGACCCAGGCAATCAGCGGCGTCAGCAGATCAAATGCATCCGTCGCCGGCCCGCCGCTGCAATGGTTCATCCCGGGCACCGGATAAAAGCGCGCGAAATCGGCGGCCTGGCCGTCGTTGTTTTTATCCAGCGATGCGTACCAGCGCGCGGTGTCGTTGACCGAAAAGACCGGATCGCTGACACCATGGGTGATGATCATGCGGCCACCAGCAGCACGAAATTCGGCCAGAGCGGGATCATCGCTGTCCGGCGGGCTCATTACCTCCATGGGCGATTCCGGCAACGCATCACTGCTGGCATCGATCATCTCAGCCTGCCCGGCAATGTCGAATTCCAGGAGGAACTGCATCAGTTCCTGTGGCGAACCGCCAACCTCTGTGGGCGGAACGGTGAAGATCTGCGCCAGAGAGGCCGCGCCCATCACCGCGATGATCGGCATCTGATCCCATGGCGGCACCGTGCTTTCGACCTTCCAGAAGCGCCAGTTTCCGCCCTCGATCCCGGCATCCCAGGCCCAGTCGCTGTAAAGCTGTTGGCCATCTGCGCCCTTGGGACCTGCATGGATCGTTTGCAGGGCTTGTACTTGCGCGGCGGACAGGCAGTCGCTGTTCTGCCCTCCCGTGCATTGCAATGCGGTGACATCAAACGCAGCCTGACAAGCCGCGGTGTCACCGATCAGCCCATCCTTCAAACCGTCCAGTCCGTCGCAACTAGCGCGCATGGAGTCTGCCACCAGATGCAAGTCCTCGGTCGAGAAAGAGGTGCGGATATCGCCAGTCAGCGGCTGAAAGGTCTGGACATCCAGGGCGTGCTGCACCGCCGCGCGCGGCAGATTGAACCCCGGCGCGCCAATCAGCAGACCGTCAAAGGCGTCCGGCATCCGCGCCGCGGCGACCATCGCGTGACGACCACCGTTGGAACAGCCAATGCCATAGGCGCGCTCGACCGGCGTGCCGTAATAGGCATCGACCATCTGGCGGGCCAGGGGCTGCAGGATCTCGACGGCCTTGTAGCCATACATTTGCCGAGCCTCGAAATCGGCACCGAAGGCCGCGCCGCCAGCCAGCCCCATATCGGGATTGGCCGCGCCATCATGGCCCGCGTCGCTGCTGACAACGGCAAAGCCACGCGCCAGCGGTGACTGATCGCCCGTTCCTGCACCAAGCGCGCCTGTCGCAGGCTTGACCTCGCCATCATTGCCGCCGTTGAACTGGTGGACGAAATCGCCATTCCAGTCATCCGGCAGTGCCAGCTCAAAGCGCAGGGCATAGGGCCTGCCATCGCTGCCTGTGCGTTCTGCGGTCGTCGCACGAATACGGCATTGTGCGACCGGGCTATCCTCGCCCGCAGGAACAACAGCGACCTCGGTGAAGGTCACATCGCTTGTTCCAAGCGCTTCGGGTGTCAGATCGGCACAATTCATGGGCACCGCGATGGCCGTACCGGCCCAAAGCATCGCCATTATCGTCAAAGTAGCACGCATTCCAGGTCTCCTTCATGTATTGGCGTTGTCTCAGTGCCCTGCTTCGACCAGGGTCGTTCCGTTATCCGACAGCATGAACTGCATGAGGTCCCTGCCGATAACCAGCGGCCCGTCATCGGTGCTGCGGGTCCGGGAAATCAGCTCTGCGATGGGCGGATTTCCCATCAGGACCATGTGCGAATACACTGCAAGGTCGGATTGCGCGCTCGCAGACGTTCCAGCAGACAGCGCCAATGCCGCCGTGATCACAATCGTGGGCATTGGTACACGGCTTGGTCCAAAGCAGATCATCTTGGGTTCCTCCTCGGGTGGATGTGCGCGCTGCACGTATCGTTGGCGCGCAGTCAGGCAATCAATCGCTGACCCCTAGCAGGCGCATGGCGTTTTCTTTCAGGATCAGCGGGCGCACCTCGTCGCGGAACTCTGCCTTGTCGAAAGCATCGAGCCACTTTTCCGGTGCGATCATTGGCCAATCAGAGCCGAACAGCATCTTCTTCTTCAGCAGGGTGTTGGCGTAGCGCACGAGGATCGGCGGAAAATATTTCGGCGACCATCCCGACAGGTCGATATAGACATTTGGCTTGTGCTGGGCGACCGACAGCGCCTCTTCCTGCCAGGGAAAGGACGGATGCGCGAGAATGATCGGCATGTCCGGAAAATCCACCGCGACGTCGTCGATGATCATGGGATCAGAGTATTTCAGCCGCATCGAGTTGCCGCCCCGCATGCCTGACCCGACGCCGGTCTGGCCGGTATGAAACAGCGCAGGTTTGCCGGTTTCGGCGATGGCTTCGTAAAGCGGATAAGCCATGCGGTCGTTGGGGTAAAACCCCTGCATCGTGGGATGAAACTTGAAGCCCTGTACGCCGTGATTTTCGACCAGATCACGGGCTTCGCGCGCCCCCAGCTTGCCCTTGGCCGGGTCGATCGACGCAAATGGGATCAGGATGTCGTCATTCCTGGCGCAGGCATCCGCGACCTCGTAATTGTTGTAGCGGCGATAGCCCGTTTCGCGTTCTGCATCGACGGGAAAGATCACCGCGGCAATGTTCATCTGGCGGTAATGCGCGGCGGTCTCATCTATGGTGGGCGGGTGTGACCACGGCGCGCCGAAATATTTGGCCATTGTCGATTGCAACTCGTCATAGCCGTCATCGGCGTGGCAGCCACAGGATTCCTCGGCATGGGTGTGGAAATCGATGGCACGCACCTTGGCGAAGTCGATCTTGTTCATCTTTGCCTCCTCAGACCCGGATCAGCGCGGGATCTTCGTTGTCGTAAAGCCGTTCCAGCAGATCGGCGCGGCGGGTCAGGATCTTTCTGATGTTGAGCGATCCCTTGTCGGTCACCTCTTGCCCGGCCAGCGAGGGCGGATCGGACAGCACCATGGCACGGGTGATCCGCTTGGCCGATCCGCTGACGCCGTCATTCATCTCGCGCAGGGCCGCCTCTATGCGGGCCGACAGATGCGGGTCGATCAACGCGCCACGGGCGGTGTTTTCATCGCTGATCTGTTGTGGCAACGGAAACAGCAGCAAGCCGACCTCGCCTCGATCATGGCCGCACACCACAAGGTCCTGCACCAACCCCTTCAGCCGATCCAGCGCGGTCATCCGCAGGCTTCCGGCCTGGACCCATGTGCCGGTGTTAAGCTTGAAATCCTCCGACACACGGCCGTCAAAGATCAGCCCGCGCGCGGGATCTTTCGGGTTCACGAACCGCACGGCGTCGCCGGTGATAAAGAAACCCTCGTCATCAAACGCCGCAGCGGTTTTTTCGGGGTCCTGGAAATAGCCCGCGGTGACATTCGGCCCCTTGACCCGAATTTCGCAGCGCATGTCCTGATCCGGGATCAGCTTGACCTCAACCGCAGGCAGGGGCACGCCGATCACACCCGAGCGACCGATGGGCTCATGCACCATGAGGCAGGCGGGTGCGGTTTCTGTCAGACCCCAGCTAGAGGCCATCATCGGCAGGCCGCCGCGTTCCTCGATGCAAAAGCGTTCCAGCCGCAGCCAGACCTCTTGTGGCAGCGAGGCGCCGGCATAGAAGATCAGATCCAGATCCTTGAACAGGGCCTTGCGGGTCTCGGCGTCGTCATGCGCGGCATCGGTCAGCATCGCAAAACCGACCGGCACGTTGAAGGCCAGAGTACCGGGATGCTCGCGCCGGTTCGCCAGCGTCGTGGCAAAACCGCGTGCCGTCGGCTTGCCCTGATCAATGGTCAGCGTACCGCCGTGGGCCAGCATCATGTTGACGTTGTGACTGCCGCCGAACACGTGGTTCCAGGGCAGCCAGTCGGTGACACTTGGCGGGCGGGCCGACAGGTAGGGCATCACCGCCGACATCTGTGCCTGATTGGCGCACATCATGCCATGCGTGGTCAGCACACCCTTGGGCTCGCTGGACGAACCAGAGGTGAACAGGATCTTGGCCAGCGTCTCCGGTCCGACCTGCGCGTGCCGTTCATCCAGATCGAGGTGATCAGGCGTTGCCAGCAGATCGGCAAAGGCGGTTACGTCCCGCGGGGCGCCATCGGGGCGCGCGGCCACGACCTCGACGCCATCAAGCTGCGGCAGGCGCAAGGCTGCGGCGTAGCGACTTGCATCGTCCATGAAAGCCAGTTTCGGATGCACCTTGTCCAACACAAAAACCAGCCGGCCATGCGCCTCTTCTATCAGGGCATATTGCTCGGCCAGCGGTACGACGGGCACACCGACATATTGCGCGGCCAGCGACAGGATCAGATGGTCGATCCCATTGCCCGACAGCACCGCAATGCTGTCCCCTGCCCCCAGCCCGCGCGCCAGTAGTGCCGAACCCACCGCGCGAACCTGTCCCAGCAACTCGCCATAGGTTACCTCGCGCCAGGGGCCTCGATCCATGTCGGGGCCAGCGCGTTCAGTCAGTGCCATCCGGTCCGGCGTGGCCGCTGCCCAATGGTGCAGCCAATGCCCGGTATTCGGCGCGACCTCCCCCAATGGCTGCGCAGCGCGCAAGAGGATGGTGCCGTCCGCGCGATCCTCGCGGATCGTGTCATGCGCGATCCATTCTGTGACGGTGTTTGCGCGCGCCCATGCGGCACGTTCTTCGATATTGTCAGCGTTCAAGGGTGGAATATCGGTCACAACCTGTTTCCTTTTGAACTTAGCGAAAAACCGGCTGGCGTTTTTCCAAAAAGGCTTGCAGGCCCTCTTTGGCATCGGGCGTCGTCTGGACAAGCGCGGCGCACAGGCTTTCGGTGAACAACCCGTCGGCACGCGACATGTCGTTGATGCGCGTCAAGGCCTGCACCATGAAATAGTTCGACATCGGTGCGTTGCCCGCGATGCTGCCTGCAAGTTTGCGCGCCAGAGGCAGCGCCTCGCCCTGACCGACGCTATAATGCGCCAGCCCCAGTGACAGCCCCTCATCCGCGCCGTATTTGCGCCCGGTCAGCATCATCTCGACCATACGGTCGGGGCCGATGATCCGGCCGATGCGGACCGTCGCGCCGCCGCCGACAAAGATGCCGCGCCGGCCCTCAGGCAGTTGGAAGATCACCGACGGCTCGGCGATGCGCACATGGGTCGATGCGGCAAGTTCCAGACCACCGCCGATCACCGCGCCTTCGAGGGCCGAGATCGTCACCAGGCCACCAAACTGGATTAATTCCATCACCCGATGCCAGTTGCGCGAGTGATAAACGCCGTCCTCGGCGCTGCGGCTGACATGTTCCGACAGATCCAGACCCGAACAGTAATGCCCCCCGGCGCCGGTCAGGATTACGACCCGCACATCCTTGGGCATGGTGGAATAAGCGTTTTCGATCGCGGCGATCAGACCGTCGGACATCGCATTGCGCTTGTCAGTGCGGATCATGGTGATGGTCGCGACCTGACCGTCTACTTCTCTGGTCAGATATTTCGCATGATCGGACATGGGGTGGTTCCTTTCCTGGACGGTCATTTCGGTGCAAGACGAACGGCATTGTCGATGCGGATCACCTCGCCGTTCATCAGCGGATTTTCGACAACACTTTGCACCAGCATGGCAAATTCATCAGGCGTGCCCATGCGCGACGGAAAGGGCAGCCCGGCCTCTAGCGAGGCACGCGCCTCGGGCGGCAGTCCGGCGCTCATGGCGGTTTCGAACAGCCCCGGTGCGATGGTCATGACCCGGATGCCGAACCGGGCCAGTTCGCGTGCGGCTGGCAAGGTCATGGACGCGATGCCGCCCTTGGATGCGGCATAGGCGGCCTGCCCGATCTGGCCGTCCTGATAGGCGACCGAGGCCGTGTTGATGATCACGCCGCGCGCGCCATCCGCATCCAGCGGTTCCGCCCCCGACATGGCGCGTGCGGCGTGGCTGAGCACGACATAGCTGCCAAAAAGATTGACACGCAGGGTGCGTTCGAACGCCTCGAGCGGCAGCACACCGTCACGCGGCAGGATGCGGCCCGCAGTTCCGATGCCGGCACAGTTGACAACGATCCGCGGCGGGCCGCCCAGTTCATCGGCGGCGCGGGCGAAACCTGCCTCGACGGCGTTTGCGTCCGAGACATCGGCCGCGACGGCTAGTCCGCCAATGTCATCGGCCACGCGTTGCGCGGCATCCGTGCCCAGATCGACGACCACAACCTTGGCACCAGCGGCAGACAGGCGTCGGGCAGTTCCCTCGCCCAGACCGCTTCCCGCGCCCGTAACAAGCGCGATTTGACCGGAGATATTCATCCTGGATCCCTTTCCTCAAATAAAGCCGCGAATGGCCAGCATGCAGGCGACCAGCGCCAGATCAGCCAGAATGAACGGCACGATTCCCGCAAAAACCTGTTCCAGCCGCACATAGTCTCGGGCGACGGAGTGGATGACAAAGACGTTCAGCCCGACCGGCGGGGTGATCATCCCGATTTCCAGAAGTTTGGCGACGAGAAGGCCGAACCACAGCTTGTCCACGCCATGCTCGGCCAGGATCGGCAGGAACAGCGGCAAGGTCAGCAGCAGCGCGCCGATCGGTTCCAGGAACATGCCCAGCACCAGATAGATCAGGACGATCACCAACAGCAGCGCAAAGGTGCTGAGCCCCAGCCCCTCGACAAAGATGCCCATCTGCATCGATAGCCCGGACATGGCCACAAGCCGCGTGAACAGGTTGGCGCCGATGGCGATGATGAACAGCGCGCCGCCTGCAAGCAGCGTATCGACAAGACTTTCCTTGAAATCCGCCCAACTCAGCGAGCGGCGCATGAGGCCGATCAACAACGCCATGAAGCTGCCAAAAGCGCCGGCCTCGGTCGCCGTGAAAAAGCCGGTGAAGAGCCCGCCAAAGACCGAAATGATCAGCAACAGAACAGGCCAGATTTCCAGCGTCTTCTGCCAGCGGTCGCCCATCGTATACGGCTCTGCGCGCGGCAGACTGGCCGGATCGCGCCACCAGACGATCAGCACCGCGGTGATATAAAAGGCCAGCGACGCCAGACCCAGGAACAATCCGCCCAAAAACAGCTGGTTGATCGAGGTTTCTGCCTGGATCCCGAACAGGATCAGGATGATGGAAGGCGGGATCAGCGCACCAATCGTGCCGCCCGCCGCGACCGAGCCGGTCGCGATGCTGAGATTGTAGCCCTGACGCGCCATCTCCGGCACCGCGATGCGGCCAATGGCGGCTGAACAGGCGACCGACGACCCGGATACGGCAGCAAAGCCCGAGGCACCCGCCAGCGATGCAATCGCCAAGCCGCCCGGCAGCCAGCCCCACCAGACCCGCGCGGCCTCGAACAATCCGCGCGTCAGGCCGGAATGATAGGCGATATAGCCCATCAGCAGGAACATCGGGATCGAAGACAGCGTCCAACTGGCTGAGGTGGTGTAGGGGATCGTGGACAGCATAGATATCGCCGGGCGCAGACCCGCAACCGCCCAGATGCCCAGGAACGAGACACAGATCAGGCTGGCTGCGATAGGCACGCGCAGGGCGATCAGCCCCAAGAGGGCCGCCAGCGCAAGAACTCCGATGGTAATCGGTTCCATCACGCTTCCCCCGTCTGAGAGTCAAACTGATCCAGCGGATCGTCATCACCGTCGGTGAACTGGCCTGTCAGCACCTCGATGATGCGGAGCACCATGATCAACAGCGCCAGCCCGAAGGACAGCGGCATGATCCAATAGCTGGGCCAGGTGACAAAGCGGATGGTGCCCGCCTCGACATAGGCGCCGCGCGCGGTCTTGCTGATCGCCTCGACGGTGCCGCCGTAAAGCAGCACGGCCAGTACACAAGCAAAGATCACGAACCCGAACAATTGCACCGCTTTCAGCGAGGTGCCGGTCAGTTTCTGGGTAAAGATGGTGGCTTCGATATGGCGGCGCTTGACCTCGGTCAGGGCCAGCGGCAGCACGCTGACGGCGACCATGTAATACTTGCTGACCAGATCGGAGGTGGCGGGGAAACCGGCGCCCAGGAACGCCCGCATGAAGACGTCGACGACGACCTGCATCATCATCGCGACCAGCACGAGGCCGCCCAACGCCATGCTGAACCGCGCCACAGCGGTTTCGATGGTCTTAAACATCCGTTCCTCCGTGGGATTGCGCTATGGGGGTGGGCGCATGCGGATGTTCGGCCGCATGCGCCAGCGATCACACTACTCGCCGTAGCTTTCCAGATCGACATTGGCCCAGATTTCCTGATCGCGCAGCGCGGCCAGTTCCTCGGGCGTGGTTTCTGCTGTCACCAGCCCGTCCCACTTTTCGATCAGCGCGACGTAGCGGTCGACCTTGGCCTGTGCATCGGTGACGCCCCGGCTTTCCAGAATTTCGCCCGCTTCGGCCAGCCGCTGCTCATTGAAGGCGTCGCGGTTGGCGATCACTTCGTCATCGGGGATGATGAATTCGACCTCATCGCCGGCTTTGACCTCGGCGATCTGTTCATCAAAGCTGGCCATGCCCATCGCGCTGCCATATTGCGCAGCGCTGACAAAGGCCTTGCGATCAGCCGCATCCATCCGGTCCCACAACAGCTTGCTGGCGGTCATGCCGGCGGCGCTGTTGAACAGACCCTCATCCACCACGGTCACATAATCGACCACGTCGCCCAGACGGTTGGCGATCACTTCGTGCGGCGAACTGAACGTGGCTTCGATCACGCCCTGGCTCAGGCCTTCGAACAATTCGCTCGACGGCATCTGAACGGCAACGCCGCCGACATTCTCGATATAGGCCGCATAAAAGGGCGAGCCGCTGCGGATCTTGAGACCCTGCATGTCGGCAAGGCTCTTGACCGGCTTGGTCGACAACAACTGATAAAGCGGCGTTGTATCCGACCCCAGATAGACCTGCCCGTTGCGGCTGAATTCGGTCTGGCAGGGTTCGCAGGTGACGATGTATTCGGTCACCGCCGAGGCCACCGCGCCCGGCGTCTTGCCCAGCATCGACAGTTCCGACATCATCGCACTTTCAGGGTATTCGGCGATGAAATAAGGCAGCAACAGCACGCCCATATCGGTGACGCCATCGCGCAGCGCGGTCGACATTTCATTCGGGGCAACAAGACCCGAGGGCGTGTCCTGACCGTCCCAGCGGCCATCGGTCAGTTCAGTGAGACGTTTGAACATTTCCGGGTAAAAGACCTTGGCCTGGGCGTGGCTGGGGCCAAAGCCTGTCGTTGCGCGGATGGTTTCGGCCGAAGCCGTCACAGCCAGCATCGAGATCGAACATGCGAGTGCAGTCGCGGCAATACGCGTTTTCATAGATTTCCTCCGTTGGTCATTCACACCCGGCCCTCCTGCCGTGGCGTGTAGGGTTGTTCAGCCCGTCCGGTGCGCTTCCAGCTGTTTCAGAATGATCAGCAGACGGGCGCGGTCTGGTTCACTCAGCAGGCCAAAGATTGCATCTTCGGCCTCGCGCACGGCCTCAGCGACACGGTCGCGCAAATTGCGCCCGCGCAAGGTTGCCGTCAGGGCATAGCGCCGACGATCAGTTGGCACCTTCTTGCGTGTGATCAGGCCGCGCTGTTCCAGCTCGTCGATGATGACGACCAGATTAGAGCGTTCCATCTGCAATGCTTCGGCAAGTTCGGTTTGAACGATGCCGGGATTGTCGGTGATGATCGACAGGCAAGAAAAGCTGACCACGCGCAAACCATCGCGCGCCATGACGCGCTGCGCGACCGGCTGTATCTGCATATAGGCGCGCTTCAGCCGGTATCCGATAAGGTTGCTGAGGACACTGTCGGTGACAGGCTCTGCCTTTCCGGCGCGGGGCGATTCGTCAGTCTGTGCCATGATTCCTCCTCCTTCATTTAGGTATACCATATAATGATTATTATCAATAACTATTATGATGAAGTCCGCGATGGCGACTTTGAGCTGACGCCGTCGCCGGAAATCAGCATGGGTCGCGAGCAGCGCAAGAGTGCGGCAGAACCGCCCGGCAGCACCCGCCGCCCGCATCCTGCAAAATTGACCGGAATGGCTAAGCCGCCGTCGCAAATCTGGCAGCCGGTGTCGCAATCTTCGACGCATTCCTGGCCTCGGCCTGCAAACTGGAACCCAAAGGGAGAGAATCGATGTGCCGGTTCTTGGGCCTGGAAAGAGTGATCATTCAAAAATGGTCCAGCCGTCAGTTGGTGGGCCAGTCTGGAGACTTCGATGCTTCGTGAAGCTGACGTGCTGTCCACCCTCATGCGCCGAAAGCCTGCGCACTCGCTTGCCCAGGACCTCTACTGCGACCCCGGCGTGTTTCAGGTCGACCTGGATCAGATCTGGTATCGCGAGTGGCTGTTCACCCTGCCCGCCTGCGAGATTCCGAAGGCAGGGAACTATGTCGTCCACGAGGTCGGGGATTATTCCGTCGTCATCGTGCGCGGAACGGATGGTCAGATCCGTGCCTTTCATAACTCTTGCCGCCATCGCGGATCAGTGCTGTGCAAAACCAAGAAAGGGTCGAACCCAAAGCTGGTCTGCCCCTATCATCAGTGGACCTACGAGCTTGATGGCCGCCTGCTCTGGGCCCGCGACATGGGACCTGATTTTGATCCGTCTGCACATGGCCTGAAGGCGGTGCACTGCCGCAACCTGTCAGGCATGGTCTATATCTGCCTTGCCGACGATGCGCCTTCGATCGACGAATTGGCGGCAGAGACCGAGCGCTATCTTGCGAAACACGATCTGGAAAATTCCAAGGTCGCGTTCGAGAGCACGATCATAGAACAGGGCAACTGGAAGCTGGTCTGGGAAAACAACCGCGAATGCTATCACTGCGCCGGCAACCACCCGTCGCTGTGCCGCACCTTCCCCGAAGACCCGCGCGCCGTCGGCAATGATGACAGCGGAGAGTTGCTGGATATACAGAAAAACCATGCCGAGCGTTGCAACGCGGTGGGCGCATTGTCGGCCTATAAAATCGCCGCCGATGGTGAATGGCGTTTCGTGCGCGCGCCGCTGCTGGATACGGCGGAAAGCTACACCCTGGACGGCAAGGTCGCGGTGACCAAGCCAAACTCGTCCTTTCCGTTCAAGGATGCCGGTGCGCTGCTGAAATTCCGCTATCCCGGGACGTGGAACCACTTCCTGTCGGATCACATCATCCTGTTCCGCGTCACGCCGATCGGTTCGATGGAGACCGAAGTCTGCACCAAATGGCTGGTCCACAAGGACGCAGTCGAGGGGCAGGATTACGATCTGAAACGCCTGACCGAGGTCTGGATCGCCACCAATGCCGAGGATCGCGAAGTGGTCGAGAACAACCAGCGCGGCATCCGGTCGCCGGCCTATGAGCCCGGCCCCTATTCCCCAACCCACGAAGGCGGCAACATTCAGTTCGTCGATTGGTATGCGGCTGCCATGATCCGCGCAATTACGCGCAGCGCGTCCAGATTCGCGGCGGAGTGACGTCATGGCAGTGCAACCTGATCTCATGGCCTCGTCAGACGTTGCGATCTGGACGGATGCCGAGCCGCTGACCTGCTGTGCGGTCGTCCCCGAGGCACCGAACACCGTCACCGTCAGCTTTGTGACGGCGTCAGGCGCTCAGTTTCGCTATGAGCCGGGACAGTTCCTGACCTTGGAGCTGCCGGTGCCCGGCGGAACGGTCTGGAAAACCTACACGATCTCGTCGTCGCCCTCGCGGCCGATGACCATTTCGGTCACCGTCAAGGCACAAGCCGGCAGCGTCGGCACGCGGTGGATGCTGGATCATCTGACGCCCGGCATGCAGATCAAGGCCATCGGTCCGGCGGGGATCTTTTCGATGCCCCGCAACGAACGAAAAAAGTATCTGTTCATCTCGGCGGGCTCGGGCATCACGCCCTTGCTGGCGATGACCACATATCTTTACGACCGGGGCACTGACGTCGACGTGGCATTCGTTCACTGCGCGCAGCGACCGCAGGACATTATCGCGCGGCAGCGGCTGGAACAGATGGCGTCGCGCGTGCCGTCGATCCGGCTGTTCTTCATTGTCGAACAGGACGACCCTTACCGTGTCTGGACGGGGCTGCGCGGGCGCCTCAATCAGCTGATGATCGGCCTGATCGCAGGCGACTATCTGGAGCGTGACGTCTACTGCTGCGGGCCCGAACCATTCATGAACGCTGTGCGCGAAATGCTGATCGCGCTTGGCTACGACATGGATCACTACCACCAGGAAAGCTTTGCCGCACCGGTCAAAAAGGAAGACCAGCTTCCAGAGCATGATGATGTCGTCCTCGACGAAAGGGCGGCAGCGAGCGTTGCTTTTGCACGATCCGATGTTACCGCCGAGTGCAATGAAACTGACACGGTGCTGGCCGTCGCGCGCGGCGCGGGCATCGTCATTCCGTCAGGCTGCACATTCGGCGTTTGCGGCACCTGCAAGGTCAAAAAGACCGCCGGCGACGTCCACATGGTGCATAACGGCGGCATATCCGAAGACGACATCGCAGCAGGGTTCATTCTGGCATGCTGCTCCAGTCCAATCGGCGCGGTAGAGATTGACGTCTGAGTAGATAAAGGTCCGGTTCCAAGAAGGCTGGCTGCAGTATTGCGTCTTCTCCGCCCCGTTCCAAGGCGCGAGGACAGGTGCAACGGCAACACCTTTTTCGAACAATCAGCGATACCTGAAATACGAACACACCTATCTGCACGCGCGGAACCACAGATCACAGGCCAAGCTTGGCATCAGAACCTTGATTGAGCTCTGAAATCACAGGCAACCGTACCCAAGCATCCAAGGCCTGGCGCCAGGCAATACGCAACAACTTCAGAAAAGGCCGCGCGGCTGGCGCGCGGCCTTTCCGGATAGGTTAGCGCGACGTTCGTATGGCCGGCATCTTGCTGATGGTCCTTGCGAAAATCCGCGAAGCCGAAGCATAGACGTGGGCAAGGATAACGCCGGTGATGATCGCCGCAATCAACGCCACCCAGGGCATTTCATGGCCAAAGATCTTGTTCACGAGGGATATCATCACTTCGTGGGTCAGATAGATGAACAGGGAACCGGCGGCGATTTCAGCGACCAGCACCTTGACCGGCGCGGGCACCGAGAATGCCTGAACGAAGAGGACGATGGCACAGCCACCCGCCACATATGCCGCAGCAGAGGTCGCGCCGAATTTCAGCAACACCGCCACCATAGCGATGATCAACGCAACCAGCTTTTCCTTCGGCTCTTTGGCGACGGCCAGAACCATGCCCAAAACAAAGGGCCAGGCATAATTCCACGGCGTCCGATGATAGTTGTAATCGCCATTCCAGAAATATTCGATCGCCTGAGCAAGCACGGTGACAGCAACAAGCAGGACAACCGCGCTGAGCATCGGTCGAGCCTTGAATGCATTCTGCACTCTGGTGAAGGAAAAGAAGATGGCCGCAAGCACCAGCAATTGCAGGTAGAATTCGGTGAAATACAGCAAGAAGCCTTTTAGCTCGTGCGGATCAAGATAGTTGGAGACCAGCAGCAGGGGTAAGAGCTCGAAGCGGTGGGTTGCAACCTGCAGAAAGGCCACCATCAGGATTGCGGGCACCGCCACGTATTTGATCGTACCCCACAGCGTTTTTACGCTGCCGGTGCGGATAATCTCGGGCAATTGGAAGCGGGCGAGCGAATAGCCGGCCAACAGAACCAGAAAATAAGCCGCGCCCCAGTTTGTGCTGTAAATGAACGCATTGGTGTGCAGCGCGACGATGCAGATCATGAAGAATGCGCGCGTCGCAGTTGCCGTTTCCAGTCGTCGCCAACTGCTCTGTTTGCCCGTGCCGATGGTTTGCTGCAGCTGGACCGCGCTTAGCCGTTCCCAACCGTCGGGCAGATGCCCAAAACGTTGTTCGTAAGCCAGCGAAAACTGGATGTAATGCAGCGAGTCGCCGCCCAGGGATTCGAATGAATCGTCAGGCTCGACCTTTTCACCGGGAAATTCGTGCCGGAACAGGGACAGGACGTCGCTGACGTCACCGGCAGGCTCGTCGTTCTTGTCAGACTGCACCGGCTGCTGCGAGGCGAATTGCTGCGCCAAAACGTTGCGTTGCACTTTGCCGCTGCCGGTGACGGGCATGGTATCGACCGACATGACGTGCAGCGCGCTGCCGGCCACGACGCCCATATCCTGCAAGGCAGCGACGGCAAGCGTCTTGACCCGCGCGATCGCGTCGGTGCCGGCTTGAACCGCCACCAGAACACCATCGCCGCGCTGTGCGTCGGGAACCTTTGCGACCGCGAGGTGCATGCCGGGTTCCAGTTCCGCGCGAATGCGCTGCTCCAGCTGATCCGGGGCTACCTTGATGCCGCCGCAATTGATTACGTCATCGGCACGACCATCAAAGAAAAGGTGGCCGTCCTGCATATGACCAAGGTCGCTGGTGTGCAGCCAACCATCGGCGTCCAGCAAGTCATGCAGCCCGTCGGCATCAACACGCGATTTCGCAACATGGGGCCCGCGAATGCGGATACGCTTGTCGTCGCCCAGCTGAATTTCGGTCTTTCCGACCGGCTGGCCAACGGATTGCAACAGATCCTCGGACACGCCCGAGACTTCCAGAAAGGTACTGCGCGACGCCTCGGTCAGGCCGTAATGCTGCACAATCAGCGCATTGGGGAACATCTGCCGGATGCGCAGCTTTTCGTCGGCGGTCATCGCCTGCGAGCCGATTTCCATCCAGCGAAGTTTCTTGCCTGCATCGCCGATGATACCCGGGGCATCCAGCAGGATACGCAGCAGTGTCGGCACGGCGGACAGCGCGTTGACCTGGCCTGCCGTCAGCATCCGCGCAAGTTCAAGCGGGTCGAAACCGCGCGGCGGCAGATAGGCGTGACCACCGACGGCGCTGATGGCCCGGTAACGGCCCATGCCAAAGCTGAAGGTCGCCGGCACGCCCACATATTCGCGGATATCGGCGGTCATCTGCATCTGGTCGATGATCCGTTCGGACGCATCGGCCATATTCGCATAAGTCAGCAAAATGCCCTTGGGCTTGCCCTCGGTCCCCGACGTATAGCTGACCTGCGCGGGCAGATCGTCATGGATCAATGGGTGTTTTGCCGTGAACCAGCCGGTCTTGTCGCCCGGATCGATGCAGCGGTCGACTGTGATACCCGACAGATTTCCAGCCTGCGCCTCATCGGCCACCATCACCAGGGGCCTGCGCGCCGCGTTAAGAGAAAAAACCTGCTCGATGAACCCGATAGAGTTCTTGCGGATCAGCGCGGTCGCTTCAAGTTTCTGAATGCTCATCTGTCCTTACATCGTCCTTCACTGGTGCAACACGGTTCCTGGCTTACATACGCTTGTCGTGACCGATCGGGACGGCTGAACGGTTCAGTTGAGGGACGACCCCGGCAATACGACAGAATTTGACGCTATGCTCTTACACAGTCTTTTTTGCAAGAATAACGCCGCGCAAGTTTTATGCGTCTTTATGCGGATTTTTAGGGAGCCACGAGAACTGCGTCAAGATTTCATTGATTTTTAAGGAAAATTATTAGCCTGATCTGAGGCGAGTACGCGCGCCCATCGACCTCAATGCTGAAACACCACAGCCAAAACTTTATTGATTCGAACTATAATCCAGTTTTTCCCGCAAAATGGCAAAGGAATCCGACCCAACCTAGCGCGGGTTTTGTCCATCGGTCAGCGGCCATGCGGTGGCCTTCACCGATATCGCCTTGCCGGCTAAAATCGGGCCATGCAAATAGTGGATCATCTCCCGTTCCGGGGTGATGCCTCAAGACACGTGGACCGGTGGCTACCTTCAATATCGCCGACAACTGACGTTCAGGCTGCTGTCGGTTTCTGCAAATCGTTCAAATCCAGGCCAAAGCTGGCCCTGTATCCAACGGGCAGCCTTTTCGGCGATCATCAATGTAGGCGAGTTGGTATTGCCGCTTACGATATCTGGCATGATGCTGGCATCCACGACCCGCAGTCCCTTGACCCCGCGCAGCCTCAGACGTGTGACGAAACCAGCGTATGGGTCGTCGTCTAACCCCAACTCGGCGGTTCCGACCGGGTGAAAGATGTTGTTGGCAATGTCGGCGGCCAGTTTCGCAAGTTCTTCGTCGGTTTGGAACTGGACACCGGGCTTCCATTCCTGTGGCTTATATTTCTTCATGGCGGTCTGGGCCATGATGTCGCGGACCTGCCGCAGGCTGTCCGCTGCCGGCAGGCGACCGCCCAGAAGAAACCAATTTCGAACGCACCGCCGCATGCTGAGGGAAACACTGTCGTGAGGATGACGTAAGCGCCTGCGCCGGCGATATCACCATCTGTATCATCAGAAACCTTCGCTGCTCATAGGTCGTCGCCACGGGTCAGACCCAAAAAACAGAGCGGGCAGCATCAAAATTGATTGCCGGAATTCTGGTATTCGTGTTCATGCCAACTCAGGTTTCCCGGCTCAATTGGCGCAAAAGACGGGCGAAAGCGCGGGTTGGCGCGGACGGCACCGCACCGGCGCGGGTCATGATCCCGACTGCACCAGAGGTCGGCGCCGTGTCGAGGTCGAGTTCGACAAGATGCCCCGCGGCGATGTCGCGCGCCACGACCCCGCGGCTGATGATCCAGACGGTGTTGCCATCCCCTTCCACCACGGCGCGACCAAAGGCAGCGGACGTCGACTCGATCCGATTGGAAAACAACGGAACGCCGTTGGAAATCAAAAGCCGGGCGACGATGGATCTTATTGCAGAATCCCTGGGAGGGTAGAGCACGCGAAAGGCTTCAAGCGCATCAAACGCCCTTACCGCCAGAGCCGCGCTGTCGGGGCGCGCGACGATGACAACCTCTTCGGAATACAGCGGCTCAAACCCCAGACCGGTCACAGTTTCGGGCCGCCCCAAGCGGCCTACGACAAGGTCGAGGCTGCCGCTCCTGAGCCGGGATATCAAATCGTGATGTGGGCCTTCATGGATTTCGAGCAAGGTATCGGGGTTGCTCGTCGTAAATGCCACGGATGTCTGCGGAATCAGATGTGCGACGACACTGGGCAAAGCGCCCACCTTCAGTTGTCCCGCAGCCCCATCGGTGGCGCGCAGGCTGCGCAGACCATGGCGCAGCGCCGCTGTGCTTTGTTCGGCAAATTGCAGAAAGACCTCGCCATCCGGGGTCAGCGCGACACCAGACCGGCTTCGTTCCATCAGCACGGTACCGAGAATGCCCTCCAGTTCTTTCAAGGTCTTCGAAATCGCGGGTTGCGTCAGGCTCAGTTGCTCCGCCGCCGATTTGAAACTGCGCGCGCGCGCAATCGCGCTAAAGGCGTCGAGGTGTCGAAACTTGATGCGGCGGTCCATATTCTTTCCAAAAATGGCAATTAAATAGAGCATCCTTCATTTTCAATGCTCATTTCAACATGAAATGGTGTGATGAACGCAAGTGAGAGGACGGCATGAAAACTCAGGTGGCGATCATTGGTGGCGGACCTTCTGGGCTTTTGCTCAGCCAACTTCTGCACACACGCGGGATCGACAGCGTTGTGTTGGAGCGCAAGACCAAGGACTATGTGCTTGGCCGTATCCGCGCCGGTGTTCTGGAACAGGGGCTGGTCAGGCTGATGGAGGAAGCCGGCTGCGCCGAGCGTCTGCATGCCGAGGGCTTTGCCCATGATGGAACGTTGATTTCGTTTGGCGACGAGACGTTCCGTATCGATTTCACCGAGCACACCGGCACACCTGTGGTGGTTTATGGTCAAACCGAGGTAACGCGCGATCTGTACGAAGCACGCGAAAAGGCGGGCGGCAAGATCGAATTCAATGTCGAGGACGTGGTCATCCAGGGCGCCGACAGCGATACGCCGCACGTCTATTATACGGTTGGGGGCGAGGCGCGCCGGCTCGACTGTGACTTCGTCGCTGGTTGCGACGGCTTTCACGGCGTCAGCCGCCAGACGATCCCCTTGGATGTCCGTCGCGAATACGAGAAGGTCTATCCGTTCGGCTGGCTCGGCGTCCTGTCCGAAACGCCGCCGGTTACGCATGAACTGATCTACGCCAACTCATCGCGGGGGTTTGCGCTGTGCTCGATGCGAAACGAAAGCCTCAGCCGCTACTACATCCAGTGCTCGCTCAGCGACAAACCCGAGGACTGGACCGACGAGGCGTTCTGGCAGGAATTCAAGCGCCGCATCCCCGCCGATCAGGCCGGGAAGCTTGTTACCGGACCGACAATCGAGAAATCCATCGCGCCGCTGCGATCCTTCGTCACCGAACCGATGCGTTGGGGGCGGCTGTTCCTGTGTGGCGACGCTGCACATATCGTCCCGCCAACCGGGGCCAAGGGACTGAACACGGCCGCGTCTGATGTTCATTACCTCTACAACGGTTTGTGCGACTTTTACGAAAACAACAGTGTTGCCGGTATCGACAGCTATTCCGAAAAGGCCCTGAAACGCGTCTGGAAAGCAGAGCGGTTCAGCTGGTGGTTCTCGTCGTTGATGCACCGCTATCCCGATCAGTCCGAGTTCGACCTCAAGATGCAGGCTGCCGAGATCGAATTCCTGCGGTCCAACAAGGCGGCACAGCAAGCGATGGCCGAAAACTATGTCGGCCTGCCCTACTGATCCGGAAACCGCTGCCGCATATGCCGCAATCCCGCGTCCGTTCCCGAAGGAGCATCCCGTTGTCCGAGCGTTTTGAACAGGGCATGACCACCTGCCGATTTGCCATTGGCGGCGACCAAGCGGCCCGGGCTGCGGTCGCGACGACCGAGATTGGCCAAATAACCATGGCCAAGGCTGCGGTCTTCCAACTGACCTCTAAGCTCGACCGCCAGAAAACGACCGAACTGACAAAAGAACCCAACTCCGGGGCGGCAGCGCGGCGCAAGACCGCGCCAAAGGACATCGCGTGGGATGACGCCTCCGCCTTGGAACGTTTCAACGGGTGCGACAATGTCTGACTTCATGGACCGCGCGCTCCCGCCGCGACGGTGGCTCTCACGGGTTACAGCGGAAACTTTGCGCCAAGATGCATTTGCCGGGTTCTCCAACGCCGCGATTGTCATCCCGCAAGGGGTCGCCTTCGCCACCATCGCCGGATTGCCGCCGGAAATGGGTTTGTATACGGCCATGATCACCGCCGCCATCGCCGCCTTCTGGGGCTCATCGATGGTGATGATCTCGGGGCCGACCACCGCGATTTCCGCTGTAATCTTCGCCACCTTGCAAGACCTCGCACCGCCGGGCACTGCACGCTTCGTCGAGTTGGCATTGATGATCACGATCCTTGTGGGGTTGATCCAGCTGGCAGCAGGGCTTGCCCGGCTTGGGGGATTGGTGTCCTTCGTTTCGCATTCGGTGATGACCGCCTTCACCGCCGCCGCCGCAGTTCTGATCGCGACATCGCAATTGCCCGGCGCATTCGGTGTGCCTGTGGAGAGTGGCGGCAATGTGCTGGAACGTCTGCGCCGATTGGTCGAAAGCCTGCCCGAGACTTCGGCGCTGTCGCTGTCCATCGCGGCGGTCACTCTGGGCAGTTTGCTTATATGTCAGCGCTTCGCCCGGCGATTGCCCGGATTTCTGATCGCACTGATCATCGGTTCGGTGCTTTGTCATCTGCTTGGCGGGGCTGCAAACGGCGTTGCTATGGTGGGCGAGATATCCGCGGCGTTTCCGGTCTTCGCACCGCCCACCGGGGTTATTGGCGATATCGGTGCACTCACTCCGGGTGCCATGGCCATCGCACTTGTCGGTTTGCTGGAAGCAATCTCCATCGGCCGTGCTTTCGCCGTACGGCGCAAGGAAAAATTTGACGCCAACCAAGAAATGATCGGGCAAGGCTTGTCGAACGCCGTCGGCGGGTTCTTTCAATGCTATGCGGGCTCTGGGTCGTTCACACGCAGCGGCGTCAACGCCGAGGCCGGGGCCAGAACACCGATCGCCGGCATCCTGTCGAGCCTGTTTCTGGCCGTCATGCTTCTTATGTTCTCCGATCTCATCCGGTTCATCCCGGTGCCCGCAATGGCGGGGCTGATCCTCTACGTCGCCTGGCGTCTGATTGATTTCCGCGAATTGCGCCGCGTGGTCGGCTCCAGCCGCTCCGAGACGGTCATTCTCGCGCTGACGCTGCTGGCGGGCCTTCTGGTCGAACTGGATTTCGCGATTTACGTCGGCGTCATCGCCTCCTTCGCGGTCTTCATCTATCAAAGCTCGCACCCGTCAATCCGGGTAAGCGCACCAGTGATCAGCGCGACCGGCCGGCGCAAATTCCGCAATGCTGACCTGCACGGCATTCCCGAATGCCCCCAGATCGTCACGATCCGCATCGACGGTCCGCTGTATTTCGGCTCGGTCGAACATGTCGAGCGTGAGTTCGAAACGATGCGCCGCCAGCGCCCCGGACAGAGACATGTGCTGTTTTATCTCAAGGGGGTGGGCAAGATCGATCTCGCCGGCGCGGACTTCCTGATCGATGCCATCAGGCAGATCCGGGCCGAAGGTGGCACCTTTCATATCATCGCACTCTTCCCGCCACTTCTTGACAGCCTGCGGCGTTTTCACGTACTTGAAGAAATCGGCGAGGATCATCTGCATATCTCCAAAGGCGATGCCCTCGCCGCTGCGATCCCGCACATCGACTATGGAATCTGCGCCACCTGCACAAAACGGGTCTTTCTGGAATGTTCGGATTTGCCGGGCGCCTCGACGACAACAGGCCAAGGAGATGAAGCGGCTTACAAGCAAAACGGGTCCCGTTGAAAACGATACCTATCCACCGCGTCATCGACGACCATCTTCATATTGTCATTGGCGACACGGAATAGAGCCGGCAGCCAGACTTTCTCATCCCGGAGAGGAACACCACTGTCGACCGATCAGCAACCCGCCCTGCTGAAATTGCGCCGGGTCACCCTGTCGGATAGCGGTCGCCCGCTTGAACGCGTGCAAGCTGATTATCGAAGCGATATCTTCGGCGTTTCGATATCGCTGACGCGCAGAACCTTGGCACTGGGCGACTTGATCCCTTTGTGGGGCGGAGTTGCGAGCCTCCAGCTTCGGAATTCTGATCTTTCGCCAGTCATCGCCCTCGCTGCTACCGTCCCATTTTGTCGGTTCATCTGACCTTTTGCCGTTCGGCTACGCCTCGATCGGATTTCCAAATCGGTGCTTGAATTGAAGGCCCGGCCGTTTGGTTGCGGCAAGGTTATCTGCGCACAACCGCGGTAGTACTGCGACAATCAACCGCAGCGTGATCGGTGCCAAATGGCATGCAACATCCTTGAATTGGTATTTCAAATGCCATTTAATCTTTCCCAACAGGTTTTTCACTTGTGTGGAAAGCCGGCATGCAAATGACCAGCTTAATCGAATTTGGCTTGCAAGCGATAATGCGATTGGCATCTGAGCCAGAAACATCACGGCCAGCGGCCGATATTGCCAATGAATTTGGCATATCGCGCGACCATCTGGCCAAGGGAATGGCGCCGTTGTCGCGAGCCGGACTGATCGTGACCCGGCGCGGCGGCAGAGAGGATGCCATCTTGGCGAAACCGGCCAACAAAATCTCATCTGGCGCAATCTTTCGCGCGCTGCACTCCGAACAGCCGTTGATCGAGTGTTTCCGCCAGGATGGCGGCAGATGGACCCTGCCTGGCAGATCTTTGCTCAGGTTTCCACGGGCTGCGGCCAGCCCGGCCTTTGTCGCCACGCAGGAAGAATCTTATCGCGCTGAGGCCGCAGGCCTTCGCCCTGGGGTTCGACCATGAATTCCGAGGATCAAACCGCATCCGCCCCTGTCGGCGCAGCGCAACAGGCTGGGAAAAAGCGGCTTGGTTCTGCCCTGCAGCGCGGCCATGCGCGCCATAGCGTCATCCGCGCGCCCGATGGCCGGGGGCTGTGCGTCCTGTCGGTGCCTGGGATTCGCTGTGGTGGTTGTGTCGCCTCGATTGAACGGGCGCTGAACGGGCGCGCGGATGTGATCTCGGCGCGGGCCAATCTGACGCTGAAACAGGTGCGGCTGTTGTTGCCGGATGATGGCGCAGATCCGGCCTCGATCGTGGATGCGCTGGCGGAACTGGGATTCGACGCCATGCCCGCCGAGACGTCAGATCCTGCCGTTGATCCCGAGGGCGGGCGGCTGTTGCGCGCCACCGCCGTCGCCGGTTTCGGTGCGATGAACATCATGCTGCTATCCGTCGGCGTTTGGGCCGGCGCGCAGGGGGAAACCCGCAATACCCTGCATCTGGTGTCAGCGCTGATCGCATTGCCCGTTATCGCCTATGCCGGCCAGCCGTTCTTCCGCTCGGCAATGGGTGCGCTGAAGGCGCGGCGTCTGAATATGGATGTACCGATCACGTTGGGGGTCTTGTTGGCCACCGCGCTGAGCCTGTTCGAGTTGTTCCAGGGCGGCCATCACGTGTTTTTCGACGCCGCCGTGACCCTGCTGTTTTTCCTGCTGGGCGGGCGCTATCTTGATCACATGATGCGGCAGCGCGCCCGCAGCGCCGTGTCGGGTTTGGCACGTCTGTCGCCAAAGGGCGCGATGCGGCGCGATGCCGATGGCGGCCTGCAATTCACGGCGCTTCAGGCGATTGCGCCCGGCGACATCATCGTCGTGTCGCCGAATGAATATGTGCCGGTCGATCTGAAAATCACCCATGGCACGACCGATCTGGACCGTTCTCTGATCACGGGCGAGGCGATGCCGGTTGTGTCCGGACCCGGCGATCTGCTAGAGGCCGGGACCCTGAACCTGACCGGCCAGATCGAGGCCGTGGCGCAGCGCAGTGCCGACGAATCCTTCCTCGCCCAGATGATCCGCATGCAATCGGCGGCGGAACAGGGTCGCGGCACCTATGTGCGCGTCGCCGACCGGGCCGCGCGCCTCTATGCGCCGGTGGTGCATCTGGCGGCATTGGCTACCTTTCTGGGCTGGCTCGCCGCAACGGGTGGCGATTGGCAGCGCTCGGCCTTTATTGCCATCAGCGTGTTGATCATCACCTGCCCCTGTGCGCTTGGGCTGGCCGTTCCGGTGGCGCATGTCGTCGCGGCAGGGCGGATGATGGGGCAAGGTGTGCTGATGAAAGACGGCGCGGCCCTGGAACGTCTGGCCGAGATCGACCGCGCCGTTTTTGACAAGACCGGCACCCTGACCACGGGACGCCCGAAACTGGCGTCAGTGCCCGGCGACGCGCCGACACTGGCTGCAGCGCGCGCGCTGGCCGCCCATTCGGGACACCCCGCGGCGTGGGCGATTGCACAGGGGGGCACGACGAGTGGCCCGGCTGTCACGACGGTCGATGAATTCCCCGGACTGGGCGTGTCAGGCATGGTTGATGGGCGCGCCGCACGCTTGGGGCGCAGCGATTGGGTTGCCGGGATCGCATCCACTGCCCCGGCCAGCGATGACCCCACCTTTGCCTTTGACGGCGGCACGCCGATGGCCTTTCCGCTGACCGAAACCCTGCGCCCCGGGGCGGCAAATGCCGTTCAGGCGCTGATGTCCGAAGGGCTGACGCTGTCGATGCTGTCGGGCGACAATCAGGCCCGCGTGACCCGCGTCGCCAGCGATCTGGGCATCTCCGACGCCCATCACGGCATGACACCCGAGGGCAAGATCGCCTTTCTGCAAGACCAGCACGATCAGGGGCACCGCGCCCTGATGGTTGGCGACGGGCTGAACGATGCGGCGGCGCTGGCTGCGGCGCATGTGTCGATGGCCCCTGCCAGTGCCTCGGATGCGGGGCGAATGGCCGCCGATTTCATCTTTTTGCGCGAGGGGCTGGACGCGGTGCCGATGGCATTCCGGCTGGCACAGCGCACCGCGCGTGTCGTGCGCCAGAATTTTGCGCTGGCGATCCTCTATAACTGCATAGCCATACCCCTTGCGGTCTTGGGCTTTGTCACGCCGCTGATTGCCGCGCTGGCAATGTCGATTTCCTCGGTCGTCGTGATCGGCAATTCGCTGCGGCTGAACCGCACGGACAAACGCCAGTCGCGCCACGCCGCGCGGACCGTGCAGCAACAGGTGCCGGCATGAATGTGTTGAGCTTTTTGATCCCCATTACCCTGATCATGGGCGTCGTCGGCCTGATGGCGTTCTTCTGGAGCCTTCGATCAGGCCAATACGACGACCTCAGCGGCGATGCCGAGCGCATCCTGTTTGACGGTGACGACAAACCCCTGCCCACCACGCCACGGACGGACCACAAGGAGCAACGGTCATGATCATGAAACTGACAGGCGCAGAACGACAAACTGCGCTGATCCTCTGCATCGCGGTCACTTTGGTCGGGCTTGTCATGGCGGCTGCCGGTCAGGGCGATCTGATGGGCATGCAAGGTTGGGTCGTGCTGGCCTATGGCGGCGCGCTGACCCTGCTGCTGATGCCCTATATCGACGCGGGCGAGCCAGCCAAAGAGGATCGCGAGGCCAGCTATTACGATGATCCGACCAAGGCCGGCATCATCATTGCCATGTTCTGGGCGGTTATCGCCATGGGCATGGGGGTCTGGGTCGCGGCCATGCTGGCATGGCCCGAGTTGCGCTTTGATGGTGCCTGGTCCAGCTTTGGCCGGTTGCGGCCCGTGCATACGTCGGGCGTGATCTTCGGCTTTGGCGGCAATGCGCTGATCGCCACATCGTTTCATGTGATGCAGCGCACCAGCCGGGCGCGGATGCCAAGCCAGCTGACGCCGTGGTTCGTGCTGCTGGGCTATAATCTGTTCTGTATCGTGGCGGCCAGCGGCTATGTCATGGGCGTCACCCAGTCCAAGGAATATGCCGAGCCCGAATGGTATGCCGATATCTGGCTGGTGGTGGTCTGGGTCAGCTATTTCGCACTTTACCTACGCACGCTGGCCCGCCGGAAAGAGCCGCATATCTACGTTGCCAACTGGTACTATCTGGCCTTCATTCTGGTCGTAGCGATGCTGCATATCGTCAACAACCTTGCGGTGCCGGCCAGTTGGACGGGTGCGAAAAGCTATTCCGCCTTTTCCGGGGTGCAGGATGCCATGACGCAATGGTGGTATGGCCATAACGCGGTGGCCTTCTTCCTGACCTCGGGCTTTCTGGGCATGCTGTATTACTTCCTGCCCAAGCGCGCCGAACGGCCGATCTATTCCTACCGGCTGTCGATCCTGTCCTTCTGGGGGATCACCTTCTTCTATATGTGGGCGGGCTCGCACCACCTGCATTACACCGCCCTGCCCCATTGGGTGCAGACGCTTGGGATGACCTTCTCGATCATGCTGCTGGTGCCGTCCTGGGCATCCGCGGGGAACGCGCTGATGACCCTGAACGGCGCGTGGCACAAGGTCCGCGATGACGCCACGCTGCGCTTCATGATGGTGGCGGCCGTCTTCTATGGCCTGTCCACCTTCGAGGGCTCGTTCATGGCGATCCGCCCGGTCAACAGCCTGTCGCATTACACCGACTGGACCATTGGTCACGTGCATGCAGGCGCGATGGGATGGGTGGCGCTGATCACCTTTGGCTCGATCTATGCGGTCGTGCCGCTGCTGTGGCAGCGCAAGGGCATGTACTCCTGGAAGGCCGTCGAATGGCATTTCTGGTTGGCCCTGTCCGGCACCGTTATCTATGTCTTTGCGATGTGGAACAGCGGCGTCATTCAGGGGCTGATGTGGCGCACCTATACCGAGGCCGGCACGCTTCGCTATGCCTTCCTCGACAGCATGACGGCGATGCATCCCTACTACGTCGCCCGTACGATCGGCGGTCTGCTGTTCCTGATCGGTGCCTGCATCGGGCTGTGGAACGTGCTGATGACCGTCCGCCACGCACCGGCGCAAGCGACCGAGCGCGATCACCCATCCTTGCCCGAGACAAACGAGCCGGCACTGCCGGCCGCGGAGTAGCGCCATGCTGGACAAACTGCTGAAACCCTTCAAGCGCGCCTTCGATTTTCAGGCACGCACCCATTACAAGACGGAACGCCATTCCATGGCGCTGACCATCGGCATCATCGCCGTGGCCAGCGTCGGCGGGATGGTCGAAATCGCACCGCTGTTCACCATCGACGACACGGTCGAAACAGCCGAGGATATGCGCCTTTATACCCCGCTAGAGCAGGCCGGGCGCGACATCTATATCCGCGAGGGCTGCTATGCCTGCCACAGCCAGATGATCCGCACCCTGCGGGACGAGGTCGAACGCTACGGCCCCTATTCGCTGGCCGCAGAAAGCCAGTATGATCATCCGATGCTATGGGGCTCGAAACGGACCGGCCCCGATCTGGCGCGGTTGGGTGGCAAATATTCGGACGACTGGCAGACGCGACACCTGATCGATCCGCGCGCCGTGGTGCCGGAATCGATCATGCCCAGCTATGCCTTCCTGCAAACGGATGTGCTGGAAACCGCCAGCCTGCCAGACCGGCTGGCCGCGCTGCGGGTGGTGGGCGTGCCCTATACCGACGAACAGATCGCCAATGCCAGCGCCGATGCCGCCGCGCAGACGCTGCCTGACAGCGATGGCGCGGGCGGGGTCAGCGAGCGCTATGGCGAAGCGACCAATATCAGGGCCTTCGACGGCAATCCCGGTCTGGTGACGGAAATGGATGCGCTTGTCGCCTATTTGCAGATCCTCGGTCGGCTGACCGATCTGCCCCACCAAATCGAACCGGAAGCAGAGGAATAGCAGATGCAGATCACGCATGATTTTCTGGTCGGTTTCGCAAAGTCCGCCGGGCTTTTCTATATGATGGCGATCTTCATCGGCGCCGGGATCTACGCCTATTGGCCGTCCCTGGGTGGCCGCTTTGACCGCGCCGCAAACAGCATTCTGGATGATGAGGACGGGCCATGTCAGTAAAGGAACGCGACCCGCTGACCGGGCACCAGACAACCGGGCACGAATGGAACGGGATCACCGAACTGAACACTCCGGTGCCGCAGGTGATCTGGATCTCGATTGCGGTCACGACGATCGTGTCGTTCGTCATGTGGATCTTGCTGCCGACATGGCCGCTGGTGTCGACCTATACCAAAGGCATCCTGGGCGTGAATCAGCGCGCAGAGGTCGAAGCCGCCGTGATCGAGGCCAACCAAGAGCGGTCTGATTGGGCCACGCAGATCAACGACCTGCCGACCGACCAGATCCTGGCCGACCCCGATCTGGCGATGCGGGTGCGCAACACCGGGCATCAACTGTTCGGCGACAATTGCGCGGCCTGTCACGGCACGGATGCAGGCGGCGGGCCGGGCTTTCCCAGCCTGACCGACAGTGCATGGCTGTGGGGCGGCGATCATGATGCGATCATGGAAACCCTGCGCGTCGGCATCAGCAGCGACCATCCCGATACCCGCTTTGCCCAGATGCTGGCCTTTGGCCGCGACGGCATCCTGTCGCGAGACGAGGTTCGCGCCGTCGCCGCCTATGTCCGCAGCCTGTCAGGCGCAAGCGCCCCCGCCGCGCAGCTGGAAGAGGGCGAAATCCTGTTCGCTGACAATTGCTCCAGCTGTCATGCCGAGGATGGCACCGGCGACATCACGCAAGGCGCACCGAACCTGACCGATGATTTCTGGATCTATGGCGGCAGCAGCGCGGCCCTGTTCCAGACCATCTATGGTGGCCGCCAAGGCTGGATGCCCGCATGGGAAACACGCCTGACAGAAACGGAACGCAAGATCCTGGCCGTTTATGTGCAGGATCTGGGCCTCAAGGCGGCAGAAGGGGGGGCAGAATGACCCATCTGCTTCAAGCCGCCTATTGGACCGGCCCGCGCTGTGCCGCTGTGGCGCTTGCGGTGCTGATCGTTGCCATCTTTATCGGCGCGAACATCCATCTGATCTCGGTCGCCTTTTCGTCGCGGCCCGACTGCGCCCTGCAACCCCAAATGGAAGGCGTCGCGGCCATGCGCGCGGCGAAACCCTCATGCTAAGCGACAGAAACGGACCTCCGCCGCCGGATGAAAACGATGACCACGACCTGATCCCCGAACTGGTTCCACCGCTGCCGGTCGAGAACCAGATGGCCCGCAACCTGCCGTGGCGCACGGCGCTTGGCTGGCTGAAACAGGGATGGTCGGACATGTGGACCAACCCGATCCCCAGCCTGATCTATGGCATCGGGGTGTTTCTGGTCTCGGTCTTCGTGGTCTGGCTGCTGCTTCGGTTCCAGATGGATTACGCGCTGTTCCCCGCGCTGGCCGGCTTTCTGGTGATCGGCCCGCTGGTCGCCAACGGGCTGTATATCAAAAGCCGCGATCTCGAAGACGGCAAGAACGCGACCCTTGGTCAGATGCTGTTCGTCAAGCCGCGCTCGCTGGTGTCGACCTTCTTCATGGGGGTGATCCTGCTGATGCTGTTCCTGCTGTGGAACCGCGCCGCCGTGCTGCTATGGGCGCTGTTCTTTGGTGTTCAGCCCTTCCCCGGCATGGACGAGATCGTCTGGACCCTGTTCACCACCCCCACCGGCCTGTCCCTGCTGCTGGTCGGCGGCGCGGTCGGTGCGCTGTTCGCGGCGTTTTCCTTTGCCATCAGCGTCTTTGCCGCGCCAATGCTGCTGGAAGAACGGACCGACGCGCTGTCAGCCCTTGGGATCAGCATGGCGATGGTCTGGAACAACCGGCCGGTGATGATCGCCTGGGGCGCGATCGTGCTGGCGCTGTTCGTCTTTTCAATCGTCACGGCACTGTTCGGTCTGATCGTCGTTTTCCCGCTGTTGGGTCACGGCACATGGCACGCTTACCGCGCCATTCGATCCACGGACGCAGTACAGACAGAGGACCAGCGCATGTTCATCAGTCCAATGTAGCGCGCTGCCAACAGAGACCGAGCATTGGGCACTAATTGCTCGCAACTGGCTGGCCCGGTCATGTCTTCAGCGGACATCAAGAACCTGTTGAAGCGTGCCAGCCATTGTGATTTTGCTTTGCCGAACCTTGGGCTCAGATGTCTCGCAGATAGGCCCAAGATACATACCCGCTGAGACCGCTTGCGCCCCTCATGCTCGCTTTGCACCACCGGGTCGCGCCTGTCTGTTCACAACTGTGAACGCGCAAGATCGTGCCATTTGGAAGACCGGCGACCACGCGCGTATCGGTTCCCGGGCCCGCGCGCAATTTCAACATATCGTCAGTTTCAACACCAACCACTTGGTATAATTTACCCGTTCCTGCCACTGGAGCAACGCAACCGGCAAGACCTCCAAAAGCGACCGCCGTTACCACGGCAAGTAAGGTTCTTTTCATCATATTGTCCTGATTTCTGCCTCACCCCGATTTTTCGCAGCTTCGTCCTCCGCTGGCAACAAAGGAGTTAGCTGACGGTCAATAGCCGCCTCGGAGCGCGCCGCCATGCAGCATCCAGAGATGACATGGCCAAACGAAGAATTGTCGCGGCAGGTGTGGCCACTATCAGCTGGCGGGCAGAGCCAGACTTGGCGTTCGCGGACATCGTTGGCGTAGAAGCCTCATTCCGCGAGCATCATCTCGTTGGGATGGCCCCGTAAGTGGAAGCTTCTTCTAGGCCTGCGCGCCAATCGAATCGCAGGCTGACGGGGTGGGCCAGCAATCCTATCGGCAGCGTTTCGAAAGTGGTTCTCAGAGCAACGCTACCTCCGTGATGGGCTACAACCGGGTCGTACATTCCAATTTCAAGGAGAAGCAATCGATCATCGAAAGAGGCGTCTGCGTTCTCGACATAGCGATCGACGTTCCGTTTCGCGACATATTCGTTAGGCCAAGACACTCTTGTGCTACGTTCAGGACACATTGCCAGAGGATGACCGTGGCGGCGAGAGCGATGGCGGAGAGGAAGACCTTTGGTGAGTCGCTCAGCAATGCGCGAACCCCGATATAATCACTGGCTTGGCCAGCTGTGACGAATAGTTTGATAGGGTGGCCCTGATTGTCACACACGGCTTGCAGCTTGTTGATCATGCCGCCCTTTGTCTTCCCGATCAGGCGGCCCCGCCCCCTTTTTTCGCCCTAACTGGTCACGGTGCGGTGCGCCTTGAGAAAGGTCGCATCAATCATCACGATCTTCTTCTCGCCGTGCTCGGCAGGCAAACCCACCGTCATCTCCGCAAAAATGCCCTTGACCCTCGACGTTCTCCATCGGTCGTTGAGCGTCTTGTTCGGGCCGTACTTCTTCGGCGCATCGCACTAGCTGAACCCGTTGCAGTTGATGAAAATAATCCCGCTCAGAACTTGCCTGTCATCAACGCGTGGCTCGCCATGAGACTTCGGGAAGAAGGGTTCAAGACGCGTCATTTGCGTGTCGCTTAGCCAGTGGCGATCAGACATGCCACAGCTGACTATGTAAACCTGAATAACGCTGTCGGGAGGAAACCAATAGGTCCTGAGCCTCAATTGTTGACAAACGACGACTGCAGAACATATGCAGAACATATGGTCAAACACACCTTGGAGCAGAAACTGGCGATTCTGAGTGATGCAGCGAAGTACGACGCTTCCTGTGCTTCTTCGGGATCTACCAAACGCGATTCCCGCGGCGGGAAGAGCTTGGGCTCCAACGAGGGCAGTGGGATCTGTCACGCCTATGCGCCGGATGGTCGCTGCATCAGCCTGCTGAAAATCCTGATGACCAATTTCTGCATCTATGATTGCAGCTATTGCATCAATCGCGCGTCATCAAATGTGAAGCGGGCACGGTTCAGCGTTGACGAAGTCGTCAAGCTTACCATCGATTTTTACCGCCGGAACTACATTGAGGGGTTGTTCTTGTCGTCCGGCGTAATCCGGTCGCCGGATGCCACGATGTCCGATATGGTCCAGATCGCGCGCAAGCTGCGCCAAGAAGAAAATTTTCGCGGCTACATCCACCTTAAGACGATCCCGGATGCCGCCCCCGAACTGATTGAGCAAGCGGGTCTGTTGGCGGATCGGCTGTCGATTAACGTTGAACTGCCCACGGACGCCGCCGTGCAGCAATACGCGCCAGAGAAAAGTCCCGAGCAGATCCGCAAGGCAATGGCGGATGTGCGACTGCGAAAGGATGCGGGCAAAGAAAAGTCATTCACCGGGAAACGCCCGCCCCGCTTTGCCCCGGCCGGCCAGTCCACTCAGATGATCATAGGTGCAGACGGATCGAATGATGCAACGATTTTAGGGCAGTCGACGCGCCTTTATTCCAGTTTTAAACTCAAACGGGTGTATTATTCAGCGTTCTCACCAATTCCTGACAGTTCTTCGAAACTGCCGCTGATCCGGCCTCCTTTGCAGCGGGAGCATCGGCTTTATCAGGCGGATTGGCTGTTGCGCTTTTACGATTTTCAATTGGACGAGATCACCTCTGTCACCGCCGATGGAAACCTTGATCTGGAAGTCGATCCGAAACTGGCCTGGGCTTTGGTTCACCGGGAGGTTTTTCCGGTCGACGTCAATCGTGCTTCGCGCGAACTGCTGCTCAGGGTGCCTGGGTTCGGGGTCAGGACGGTGAACCGTATCCTGAGCACCCGACGTCACCGCAGTTTGCGCTATGAGGACTTAACACGCATAGGCGCATCAATGAAAAAAGCGCGTGTGTTCATTACGGCGGGTGGTTGGTCGCCCGGTCACTTGCTCGACAGCGCCGCCTTGCGCGCCAGATTCACGCCTCCACCGCAACAGTTGACCCTGTTTTGATGCATCGCGCAACGATTCCGCAGATCGGTGCTTTCGAAGCTTGGCGTGCGGCCGCAAGGGGGTTTCTGGCAGCCGGTGTGCCGCCGGACCAGATCATATGGGGAGACCAGACAACCGCGCGCGCCTTGTTCGGAACATCTGAGCTTTTGAAAACCGGGCACGTCGCAACGGTGCCGCGCAGTTTCATAGCGATGGCACAAACCGTCGTCTGGCACAGCGATCCCGAACGGTTTGCCCGCCTCTATGGGTTTCTCTGGCGGCTGAAGGATGCACCATATCTGATGTCGGACCGAGGTGATGCTGATCTTTCCCACCTGCGCCGGATGGAAAAAAACGTGCGTCGGTGCCAGCACAAGATGAAAGCCTTTGTGCGGTTCCGCGAGATCGGCGCGCCAGAAGCGCCCCGCCGGTCGTTTGCCGCCTGGTTCGAGCCGACACATCACACGGTTGAACCAACCGCGGATTTCTTTGTGCGGCGGTTCAGCGATATGGACTGGCGCATTCTGACGCCGGATGTGTCTGCGATATTCGAAAATGGCAAGCTGGGTTTGCAGGTGGGGCAGGCGAAACCAGATCTGCCCGAAGATGCCGGAGAACAACTCTGGATCACCTATTTTCGCAACATTTTCAATCCTGCGCGGCTGAAGGTCAAAGCTATGCAATCGGAAATGCCAAAGAAATATTGGAAGAACATGCCGGAAGCTGCATCAATTCCCGAGATGATCGCGCAGGCTCCGGCGCGTGCGCAGGCCATGGCGGAAGCCGCGCCGACATTGCCACCCGCCCGAATAGCACAGGTGCAAGCGCAGTTGGCAAGCTGCCAGTCTGTCTGGGATGGCCCAAAAGAAGCGTTGCATGCGGATATCTCGGCTTGCACGCGCTGCCCTTTGCACCGCAATGCAACGCAGGCGGTGCCGGGCGCCGGACCCATGGATGCAGATCTGATGATCGTCGGTGAACAGCCCGGTGATATCGAGGATCTGAGCGGCAAGCCCTTTGCCGGCCCGGCAGGGCAGCTTTTTGACAAAGTCGCCGCAGATGTCGGGCTGGATCGCCAGCAAGTCTATATCACCAATGCAGTCAAACACTTCAAATTTATCGCTCGAGGCAGACACCGCATCCATCAGCGGCCAAATGCTTCTGAAATCAGCCATTGCCGTTGGTGGCTGGATGCGGAAATTAAACAAGTGAAGCCGAAACTCATCTTGGCGATGGGGGGCACCGCTGCCGAGGCACTGACCGGAAGCCGCTCAGATGTTCTATCGCGGCGCGGTCTGATAGAGAATTCCGCAACCGGCCAGCGGGTTCTGATTACATGGCACCCGTCCTATCTTCTCCGGCTCGGCGATCCTCAGGCCAGAGCCAATGCCATGGGACAATTTACCAAAGATCTACACATGTCGATTGATCTGATCCATAAAGGGCAACCACAGATTTAGATCGAACACCAAAACATCCCCGCGGGCGGACTGCCCAATGACGCTTTGTCAGCTTATTCTGTTCCGGCCCGACAAGGACATGTATCATCGTCATGCAGTCGTTTCTTCTGCATCGTCGCTTCACAGGCTGAAAGCGTCGGCCCGATCGTTGCGGTAGGAAATTGCAGAAGGGCGATGGTGTTTCGGACGCAAGATGATGGCTTCGATCATTAGGTGAAAAAGTGAATAAGTACATGAACAATATCGACGAAAAGCTGCAACCGATCCTCGCCGAAGTGATGCGACGTAATGCCGGAGAGCCGGAGTTTCACCAAGCCGTCCACGAGGTGATGGAAAGCCTCGGGCGCGTCGTAGCGAAGAACCCCGATTATCTCGAGCAAGCACTCATCGAACGGATATGCGAACCCGAACGCCAGATCATCTTTCGCATTCCTTGGGTCGACGATCAGGACAAGGTCCAGATCAATCGCGGTTTTCGCGTCCAGTTCAACTCGGCCCTCGGTCCCTACAAGGGCGGGATGCGCTTCCATCCGTCGGTCAACCTGGGGATCATAAAGTTCCTCGGCTTCGAACAGACCTTCAAGAATGCCCTTACCGGCCTGCCGATCGGTGGCGGCAAGGGCGGTACCGATTTCGACCCCAAGGGCAAGTCTGATGGCGAGATCATGCGCTTTTGCCAGTCGCTGATGATCGAGTTACACCGCTATCTGGGCGATCAGACGGATGTTCCCGCCGGCGATATCGGCGTGGGCGGGCGTGAAATCGGATACATGTTCGGACAATACAAGCGCCTGACGAACCGTTATGAATCAGGCGTTTTCACCGGCAAGGCCATTGCCCACGGCGGATCTCGCGCTCGTACCGAGGCGACTGGTTTCGGCAACACCTATTTTACCAAGGCCATGCTCGAAACCCGCCAGACCAGCTTCGACGGCAAGCGAGTGGTGGTATCAGGCGCAGGCAATGTAGCCATCCATACCATCGAAAAGGTGCAATCCTTTGGTGGCACAGTCATCGCCTGTTCGGATTCAAGCGGCTACATCATAGACGACGCCGGGATTGACCTGGCTCTGCTTCAGGAAATCAAGACCATTCGCCGCAAGCGCATTTCGGAATATGCCCGGCTGCGTGGAGACGGGGTCCATTTCGTGCCAGTCGGCAAAGGCTCGGTTTGGGACTTGCGCTGTGACGTGGCAATGCCCTCGGCCACTCAGAACGAGCTTACGGGCAAGGACGCGAAGTCGCTGGTAAAGAACGGCGTTCTGGCTGTCGGCGAAGGCGCAAACATGCCCTGTACACCTGAAGCGATCCGCATCCTGCGCGAGGCGGGCATCCTGTTCGGGCCGGGCAAGGCCGCGAATGCGGGGGGCGTTGCGACCTCGGCGCTGGAAATGCAGCAAAATGCCAGCCGCGACCGCTGGAGCTTCGAGCAGACCGAACAGCGATTGGCACAGATCATGAAAAGGATCCACGACCGATGCGCTGAAACTGCCGATGAATATGGCGCTCCCGGCGACTACGTTCTAGGCGCCAACATTGCCGGTTTCGTGCGGGTTGCGGAAGCGATGCGGATGCTTGGAGTGATCTGAGCCGATCCGCGGGCTAATGAAGGATAAGGGCTATCTCTTCTTTACTCAGCAGCTTGAACTGAAGGGGGACCAAATTGTCAGGCAGGCAAAGATCGTCCAGACACTCGCGCCGCAGGAGCTGAATGAAGTTGCCGGTCGCGGCAAACACATGGCACACCTGATGGTATAGGCCTTCGGTCACTGTGAGCAGGCTTGGGTTCTTCGCTGCCGTCTACTGCGTCCGGTTTGAATGACCGGTATGGGCCGTGCGTGTCGATTTAGGCAGCATTTCGGAACCCACACGACTTGAAGGATGAGGTCTTAGCGCTGACGGAACACCTTCGAAGGCTACCGCTCGTTTGCCAAACAAGTAGGTAAGCCACACCGCCGCAGGGGAAGAAATATGGCCACTTGGGTAGGACTTCAGTGGCAATCCACAATATGGGATTTAGAACTCCACGAAGTCTTGCTTTGTTCATATGCGAGATCATGAACGATCGCCGGGTTTCGCGCCAGCGATTTTTTGACGATTGCTTTTCGTTTCTTCCGATGCTGTGCGGTCGACGCAGGCTAAGAGCGCGGGTAATTCTTCATCAAAAGGACGTATTGAGCTGATCAACGATTTTCTAAGCGTATCAAGTGCCAGCAGTACCCTTGTACTGACCATGACTGGTCTTAATCGCAGCCCAGGTTCAGTCACCAATAAACACCGTCTCTGAGCCGGCATACGCAGAGCCTCCGCAAGAAGTCGCATCTCCAACGCGACCGGCAGGCTTGCCATTGATATAGACCGAGCACGATCCCCCCGACAAACTGCGTGGATGCTCGGGTGCTAGACAGCCGGGGCATGCATGCGGCGCGTATTCATCCGCCTGTGGTACTGCAGGAATGGCATCAATATTGACATCCTGCGATGCTTCCGTGCTGGGCGTGGGGGGGGGGAAATGGCAATCATGGCCAGATCCAATATCACCTAGGCGGTGCGCTTCAGCCATTCAATATCTCCCGATCGATCAGGAATGGCGACCGTCGCAGCGCATCAGCGAGGCTCGCATCTTGAAAAACCAAGTGCGATGGTGCCACCGACAGCATGACGCAGATCACCACGTCGTCGATATCGCCACGGGTGATGGGCTGGCCCGAAACAACGACACGCGAACCCAGAAGATCAGGATTCATCCGGTGCGCGGCATAGTGAAAGGCAGGCCCGGATTCCACAGGCGCGGTGCAGCTGCGCCATGCTGCCCAAACCTGCTCCACTTGCGCCCCGATACACCAGGACGAAGCCGCCGCGCCGAGCCAGGTCCAGCCGGCAGCGGCGCAAAGGCCCTGCCATCGACCGACCGGGACAGAGGCAAGCTTGCGTTTGTGAGCTGACCAAGCGCGGTGTGGACCTGTCGCGGTTTGGTGCCGCTCCTTTGACCACGTAATGTGCAGCAAAGGAGATGAACCATGGGCACAGTCAGGACGGATGAATTTCGCAAGGATGCAGTGCGGATTGCGCTGACCAGCGGGCTTTCGCGGCGTCAAGTTGCGGATGATCTTGGGGTCGGCTTGTCGACCCTCAATAAGTGGGTGAACGCACACCGGGACACGGACGTAGTCTCAGCCGAGGATCGCGAGTTGGCGCGTGAGAACGAACGGCTTCGGCGCGAGAACCGTATCCTCAAGGAGGAGAGGGACATCCTAAAAAAAGCCACCCAGTTCTTCGCGGGCCAAAAGCCGTGAGGTTCAGGTTCATCGAAGAACAGCGCGGGGCCTTCCCGATCGACCGGCTTTGCCAGGTGATGAATGTCAGCCCGCGTGGATTACGGGCCTTCCGCAGCCTCCCAGCCAGCCACAGGCAGCGCATGGACATGGTCGTTCTGGCGCATATCAAGGAACAGTCGCGTCTGAGCTTGGGCAGCTATGGTCGGCCGAGGATGACAGAGGAGCTGAAAGAGGTTGGTGTCGATGTCGGGCATCGACGCGTCGGTCGCCTGATGCGCGAAAACAGGATCATCGTTGAAAGAACGCGTAAGTTCAAAGCCACGACCGACAGCGCCCATACGTTCAACATCGCCCCGAACCTGCTGGATCGCGACTTTAGTGCAGCCGGGCCCAACCAGAAATGGGCGGGCGACATCAGCTACATCTGGACCCGCGAGGGCTGGCTATATCTGGCAGTCATCCTGGACCTGCACTCCCGCCGCGTGATCGGCTGGGCTGTCAGCAACCGGATGAAGCGCGATCTGGCGATCCGGGCCTTGAAGATGGCGATTGCCTTCAGGTCGCCACCCAAAGGCTGCATCTTCCACAGCGACAGGGGCAGCCAATACTGTTCGCATGACTACCAGAAGATCCTGCGCCAGCATGGCTTCAAAGTCTCGATGAGCGGCAAAGGTAATTGTTATGACAATGCGGCCGTCGAGACATTCTTCAAAACCATCAAGGCCGAGCTGATCTGGCGGCGGTCATGGGTAACCCGGCGGCACGCTGAGATGGCGATCTTCGAATACATCAATGGGTTCTACAATCCGCGTCGACGGCACTCAGCACTGGGCTGGAAAAGCCCGGTCGCTTTTGAACGGAAGGTGGCTTAAACGAGCACTCGGAGCGGCACAAATACGTGACAGGTGCACACAGCATCGAGATCGGTGATGATCCGCGTCGGTAACTCCAGCGCCTCGATCAAGGGACGCATGCGGTGCGCGTGACCGCATCGGCGAACGCGCGACCATCGTTTGCGGTCAGTTGCCGGTCGAGAACTGGCATGCCTTCATCGATAATCCGACGATCGCAGATGCAATACTCGATCGCCTCACCAGTGCCGCGCATCGCATCGAGCTTTCTGGACCGTCCTTGCGACGAAAAGCAATCTGACGCCGCTGCTCATCAATGTCGGGGCGGGTGATCAACGCTGTCGGCTCTCATTGCCAGCCCATGATGAAACGTCATGATCATGCATGTCGATTTATCTGACTACCAGCACTCACGCGAAGGGTAAGGAACGGCTTTAGCCGCTTTCGGCGGACCATTGACGGTCGCGGCTCGTTCGTCATCAAATAGGTCAGCCACACTGCCACAGGGGAAGAAATGTGGCCACTTGAGGAAGACTTGGGTGGCAATCCACAAAAATGAAAACTGGTCGGAGCGAGAGGATTCGAACCTCCGACCCCCTGCTCCCGAAGCAGGTGCGCTACCAGGCTGCGCTACGCTCCGACCGTAGGGTGGGCAGGTAGCGCGCGGTTGGCGGGAATGCAAGAGAAATTCTGGCGATCGGGCGTTGTGGCACTCTGCTGTCCCTGCCCCGGTTGCAACCGCCGCGGTTCATGATTGGTCCGGCGCGCGGACAAAGTGATGAGCGTTCGCCACCGCCGGCGCGACACAAGGCGCCAGCGGCAATTGCGAAAGCCTCTCGGCGGCTGCCCTCGCGCTATAGCGTGATGCGATACTGGGCGAACCCGTCCGCACCGTCGCCTGCGGCTTCGATTGTCAGCGTTTCCACATCGGCCAGATAGTCTGCCGCCTTGGGGCCGGTGTCGAACAGCACCGTGGCGCCGTCGAGCGGGGCGAAGGACCAGTTGCCGTCGGCGGCCGGATCGATGGTGCCCTGCTCGACGATATAGCGGACGATGATGTCGCGGTTCGTATCCGGCCCCTCGAAGACGATGGTCGAGCCATCGTTGCCGGGAAAGCTGCCGCCGCCGCCGGCGCGGTAGTTGTTGGTCGCGACGATGAACTCGGCCGTTGGGTCCAGGGGCTGACCGTCAAGCGCGAGATCGACGATTCGGCTGGCATCGGGGTTGGCAAGCTCGCCCTCGCTGTCGAATTTCGAGGGCTGGGAAAGGTCGATGCGGTAAGTCACACCGTCGATCACGTCGAAATTATAGCTGGGGAAATCAGGGTTGAGCAGCACCTGATCGGCCTGCCCGGGCGTGATCTGATTGAACATCCCGGCACTGCGTTCGAGCCAGTCCTTGACCTCGGCCCCGGTAATCTTCACCGCGCGGATCGTGTTGGGATAAAGATAGAGGTCGGCCACGTTCTTGATCGCCACGTCGCCCGCCGGAACATCGGTATAATACTCGGGGCCGCCGCGACCACCCGCCTTGAAAGGGGCACCCGCCGACAGGATCGGCAGGCCCTCATGCTCTGTGCCGGCCATCATCTGCTGGATATACCAACTCTGGGCGTTGGTGACGATCTGAACGCTCGGATCATCAGCCACCAGCGCAAAATAGCTGTAAAGCGGGGCAGACGTCATACCCACGGGCTGACGAATATAGTCCAGCGTTTGCTGATGCTCGGCAGCGACGCTGTCTTCGACCTCCGCCACGCTTTCGACCAGCGGCACCACGTTGCGATCCTCGTCACGTTCAAAGATCGGTCGCGCCTCGACGGTGTGGCTGGCGACGGCCCAGCCATCGCCCTCGCGCTGCAACATCAGGTCGATCAGGCCCATGTGGCTGCCCCAGAAACCGGCCATGACGGCAGGCTTTCCCGCCAGCGTGCCCGCGGCGGCATCAACGCCGTCGATCCCCTCATAGTCCGGGCCGGGAAAGACCAGATGCTGATGGCCGGTCAGCACGACGTCGATGCCCTCGACACCGGCCAGCGCCAACGAGGCGTTTTCGGCATCCGCCTCTAGCGGCAGCGGGTCGATGCCGGAATGCGACAGCGCGATGATCAGATCGACGCCCTCGTCGCGCAGTCTGGGCACCCAGGCTTCCGCCGCCTCGACGATGCCGCGCGTGATCACGTTCCCCTCGAGATGCTTGCGATCCCATTGCATGATTTGTGGCGGGACAAAACCGATCAGTCCGATCCGGATGGGATGGGTCTCGCCCGCGCCATCGGTCAACTCGCGTTCCAGCACCGCATAGGGCGGGACCAGCGTCGCGTCCTGTTCGGGGCTGTCGCCCGCCTGGGTTGCCACGTTGCAGCACACGACCGGAAAAGCCGCGCCCGAAATGGTGTTCTTGAGGAAGGTCAGGCCATAGTTGAATTCGTGATTGCCCAGCACGCCGCCCTCGACGCCGACGGTGTTCATGGCCGTCACGATCGGATGCATCTGCCCCTGATCCATGCCGCGCTCATAGGCGATATAGTCGCCCATCGGGTTGCCCTGCAGAAAATCGCCATTGTCCAGAAGGATCGAATTCGTCGCCTCGCTGCGCACGGCCTGCACCAGTGCCGCCGTCCGCGCCAGCCCGACCGTATCGACGGCCTTGTCTGCATAGTAATCATATGGCCAGATGTTCACGTGCAGATCGGTTGTCTCCATGATCCTGAGATGCGCCTGCCCCGCCTCGGCACGGGCCGAGAACGGATGCAGCGCGACAAGCCCTGCCCCGGCGATGCCAGTTGACAGGAATCCGCGGCGGGTCATCTGAAGGTAAGAGCGCATTGATCTGATCCTTGTTGAACTGAATTGACGAAAGGCTAGCACCATGTGGTCCGATGACAAGCTTCAGGCGCTGCGTGCGCGTTTTGCCGAGGGAACGGGCGGCGAGAGCGGCGATCCGGAATTCGCCCGCATCGCGCGGCTGATCTTTCGTGATGGCGACCGGCGCAACCCACCCTATGCCGGGATGCCGACACTGCTGGATGCGCCGGTCCGCGATGGCGATGCCTCTGGCCTTGACGTCGCGCTGTATGGGATGCCGATGGATCTGGCGGTGACCAATCGCAACGGCGCGCGGTTCGGCCCGCGGGCTCTGCGCAGCATCGAACGCGTCGGCCCCTGGAACGACGCGCTTGGCAATGCGCCGGTGCATGAGATGGCCGTTGCAGATCTTGGCGATGTGCCTTTCCGCTCGCGATTTGACCTGCACAAAAGCCTGGATGACATCACCGCTTTCGTGGATCGCATCCTGGCAGCCGGGGCGCTGCCATTGGGTGTGGGCGGCGATCATTCGGTCAGCCATGCAGTGCTGCGCGCCGTGGGCCGCGACCGGCCTGTAGGGATGATCCATATCGACGCCCATTGCGATACCGGTGGCAGCTATGAGGGCGAAAAGTTCCACCATGGCGGCCCGTTTCGCAATGCGGTGCTGGACGGCGTGCTGGACCCGGAACGTACCATCCAGATCGGGATTCGCGGGGCCTCGGGCTATGTGTGGGAATTTTCCTATGCCTCGGGCATGACCGTGGTTCATGGCCGCGAGATCAACGAAATTCGCCTGCCCGAGATTATCGCCCAGGCCCGCGCCGTGGTGGGTGACGGGCCGGTCTATGTCAGCTTTGACATCGACAGTCTGGATCCGGCTTTTGCGCCGGGCACCGGCACGCCCGAAATCGGCGGGCTGACCACCCGCGAGGCGCTGACACTGCTGCGCGGGCTCAAGGGGCTGAACATTGTCGGCGGCGATCTGGTCGAGGTCGCCCCGGCCTATGACGCGACCAACAACACCGCCCATGCCGGCGCGCAGATGCTGTTCGAGATCCTGTCATTGATGCAATTCAGCCCCGGTTTGTCGAAAAAGGCATGAGGCCCTGACCAACGGGCGATTGCGGCTGCGCGGCAGGGCACCTAAGATTGCAGCTAATGAAAATACGGGCGAAGAACGAATGACCTATTGCGTGGGGCTGAAACTGAATGCCGGGCTGGTACTGCTGTCGGACACCCGAACCAATGCCGGGCTGGACAACATCGCCACCTATCGCAAGATGTTCTTTTTCGAAGAGCCTGGCGAACGGGTGATCGCCATCATGACCGCCGGTTCGCTGTCGGTCACGCAGACCACACTGGCGCGGCTGCAAGAGGCGATCGACGACGAGATGGCCGATGAGACCACCTCGATCATGCTGGCCCCGACCATGTTGCAGGTGGCCACGATGATCGGTGACACCTTGTCTCGCACACGCCGCGAAATCTCGGATCAGTGCCGCGAGTTGAAACAGAGCCAGGCTTCGGCCAGCATGATCGTCGCAGGCCAGCGCGCCGATGGCGATATGCGCATGTTCCTGATCTATCCCGAGGGCAACTTTATCGAGGCCACCGATGACACGCCCTTCCTGCAGATCGGCGAACATAAATATGGCAAGCCGATCCTCGACCGCGTTGTGACGCCAGCCACGTCTCTGCCCGATGCGCAGAAAGCCGTGCTGTTGTCGATGGATTCGACGCTGCGCTCGAACCTGTCAGTTGGCATGCCGCTGGATCTGGCGATCATCGAAAAGGATGCCTGCGCGGTCGGTGCCACGCGCCGTATCCTCGATGGCGACGCCGATTTCATGCAGATGAGTTCCGCCTGGTCCGCCGCCCTGCGCGACAGTTTCGTCAAGGTCTCGATCTAGACCGGCCTGCCGACTTTCATTCTGCGGCAAAGCGCCTAAACTCCGGGTGAACCATCACGGAGGTTTCGCCATGTTCCGCCTTGCTGCCAGCACTGCATCCCTAATCGCAATCGTCGCGGCACCCGCCCTTGCCGAATGTCCGCCGGCCGACGCCATGTACGCCGCCGCCGATGCCTGGATCGCCGGCGAACGCCTGCCCGATCCGGCGGTCACCACACTGGAAGACGGCGCCTGCGCCTATCAGCATTTCCGCGAAGGACTGGAGGATCCTCTTGGCGCGCCGGTGGGCGTCAAGGTGGGCTTCACGTCCAAGCCCGCGCAACAGGCCTTTGGCGTGCCCGGCCCCGTAGCTGGTGCGCTGTTCGCCGACATGATCCTGCCCGACGGCGCGCCGGTATCGCTGGCCGGCAGCCGCTCGCCCTTTTACGAGGCCGACCTGATCGTCACCGTTGGCGATACTGCCATCGCAGAGGCAACCACCCGCGACGAGGTGGCCGCAGCCCTGGACGAGGTGCGTCCGTTTGTCGAACTGCCCGATCTGGCGCTGGCCGAGGGTCTGAAACCCACCGGCCCGATCATGGCCGCCTATGGCGTACTGCCCTGGCGAGGAGTGCTGGGCGAAGGGATCAAGATAGCCGACCTGCCCGACCCGGTCGCGGATCTCGGCGCGCTGACAGTCGATCTCAGGGCAAATGGCGAAAGCGTCGGCACCGGAACCGGCGATATGCTGCTGGGCCACCCGCTGGACGTGGTGCTGTGGCTGATCCAGCAGGGCAGCTATGACATGCCGGCGGGCACGATGATCTCGCTTGGCTCGTTGGGTCAGTTGACCCCCGCAACCCCGGGGCTGCAGATCAGCGCCGATTACATGGTCGGCGGTCAGGATCTGTCGGTCAGCTTTGATCTGACGGAATAGCCGGGCAGCGGCCACCAAATCGCGCGAGCGTTGAAAAGGCCACAGGCCAGGAAGTCTGTGGCACGCCCCCTTGCCCCGCCCAGATGACCGGGCCATCGTCCGGCCATGACACCGATTGCTCGTTTTATCGCGGCCTCTGGCCTGACCAATCTGGGCGACGGCGTTGCCATCGTCGCCTGGGGCTGGATCGCCACGCAACTGACCCGCGACCCGCTGCTGATCGCTCTGGTGCCGGTGGCGCTCAAGGCGCCCTGGTTTGTCTTTTCGCTACCCGCCGGGATCATCGTCGACCGTTTTGACCGCCGCAAACTGATCCTGGCCGCCGATATTCTGCGCACGCTGGCCTATACGGCCGCGGGCGTGTTGATCTGGTTGTCCCTGCCTTTTGATGCGCCGCCTTTGCGCGGCACTGACCGCCCCGACATCTTTGTGCTGATCGCGTTCTGCGCCACCACCGTCGGCATGGCCGAGGTGCTGCGCGACAACGCAGCGCAAACCATGCTGCCTGCATTGATCCCCGATGCCGGGCTAGAGCGCGCCAATGGCCGGCTGTGGTCGGTCGAGTTCGTGATGAACAATTTCATCGGCACTGCCGCCGCTGGTCTGCTGCTGGGGATCTCTCTGGCCTTGCCCTTCGGTGTCAATGCAGCCGCCATGGCGTTGGCCGTGGCACTGGTTGCTGGGCTGCAAGGCGATTTCCGCGCAGATCCCGAGGCGGTGACTGAACGCAAGCATTGGCGCGAGGAACTGCGCGAGGGACTTGCCTTCCTCTTGTCCAATCCGATCCTGCGCAAGCTTGCAATCCTGACCGGCCTCTTCAACTTCGCCTTCGAGGCGATGATGGTCACCTTGGTCCTGATCGTGCAGGAACGGTTGCAACTGGGTCCTCTGGCCCTGTCGGCTATCATGGCGGCGGGGGGCGTGGGTGGCGTGCTGGCGGGGCTGACGAACGACCGTTTCGTCACCTGGCTGGGCCGGTCGAGGCTGTTGCAAATTGCGATGGCCGGCGCGCTGGCCTTTCCGCTGACAGTGCTGATCTCGGGGCCGGGTACGGCAGGGCTGGCCATCATCTGCGCGGGTTTCTTTGTCAGCGAATTCGGCGGCGTGCTGTGGAACACCGTCTCGGTCAGCTATCGCCAACGCCATATCCCACGCCGCCTGCTGGGTCGGGTGAATTCGGCCTATCGGCTGTTTGCCATCGGCATGGCGCCTCTGGGAATGCTGACCGCCGGTCTGCTGACCCGCTTTGTCGGCGATCAGGCCGGGCGGCAACCCGCACTGCTGTCGCCCTATGTGCTGGGCCTTGCCGTGTTTGTGGTGACCATTCTGGTCTATTGGTGCTTTCTCGGTCGCGCCTTTGCCGTTGAGCCGGACGAAACCCCGCGCTAGTCAGGTGTCACGCTAGGGGAGCCATCGATGACCGAAAAAAAGACACACCGCGCGCGCATTACGCCCGAAGAGGCGCTGGCCTATCATATGGAGCCGCGTCCGGGGAAATACGACATCGTCGCTTCGACCCCGATGACCACGCAGCGCGACCTGTCGCTGGCCTATTCGCCCGGTGTCGCCGTTCCCGTCGAGGCCATCGCTGAAAACCCCGAAACCGCCTATGACTATACCACCAAGGGCAACATGGTCGCCGTGATATCGAATGGCACCGCGATCCTTGGCCTTGGCAATCTGGGCGCGCTGGCATCCAAGCCCGTGATGGAGGGCAAGGCGGTGCTGTTCAAGCGCTTTGCCGATGTGAACGCGATCGATATTGAACTGGATACCGAAGACGCGGATGAGATCATTCAGGCCGTCCGCCTGATGGGTCCAACCTTCGGCGGCATCAATCTGGAAGACATCAAGGCGCCCGAGTGCTTTATCATCGAGCAGCGCCTGAAAGAGATCATGGATATCCCCGTCTTCCACGATGACCAGCACGGCACGGCGGTGATCTGCGCGGCCGGGCTGATCAATGCGCTGGAACTGTCGGGCAAGAAGATCGAGGATGTGAAGATCGTTCTGAACGGCGCGGGCGCTGCCGGGATCGCCTGCCTGGAATTGCTGAAATCCATGGGCGCGCGGCATGAGCACTGCATCATGTGCGACACCAAGGGCGTGATCTATCAGGGCCGCACCGAAGGCATGAACCAGTGGAAATCGGCCCATGCGATCGTGACCGAGGCGCGGTCGCTAGAGGATGCAATGCAGGGCGCGGATGTGTTTCTGGGGGTCAGCGCCAAGAACGCGGTGACGCAGGATATGGTGCTGTCAATGGCCGACAATCCGGTCATCTTTGCGATGGCCAACCCGGACCCGGAAATCACCCCCGAGGATGCCCATGCCGTCCGCCCCGATGCCATCGTCGCCACCGGGCGCAGCGATTACCCCAATCAGGTCAACAATGTTCTGGGCTTCCCCTATCTGTTCCGGGGTGCGCTGGATATCCACGCCCGCGCCATCAATGACGAGATGAAAATCGCCTGCGCCCGCGCCCTGGCAGAACTGGCCCGCGAGGACGTGCCCGACGAGGTTGCCGTGGCTTACGGTCGCAAGCTGCAGTTCGGTCGCGACTACATCATCCCGACGCCCTTTGACCCGCGCCTGATCCATGTCGTGCCGCCTGCCGTTGCACGCGCAGGCATGGATACCGGCGTCGCGCGGCGGCCAATCATCGACATGGAAAGCTATATCCAGTCGTTGCAGGCGCGGATGGATCCGACGGCATCGATCTTGCAGGCGATCCACGCCCGCGCGCGGCAAAAGCAGGCGCGGATGATCTTTGCCGAGGGCGACGATCCGCGCGTTCTGCGCGCCGCAGTTGCCTGGCAGCGCGGCGGTATGGGGCAGGCCATCGTGGTCGGCCGCGAATCCGATGTGAAGGAAAAGCTCGAGGCCGCAGGTCTGGCCGATGCCGTGCGCGAGATCAACGTCGTCAATGCCAGCAACACCCGCCATCTGGATGCCTATCACCAGCATCTCTACACCCGCCTGCAGCGGCAGGGCATCGACCGCGAAGACGCTCATAAGCTGGCCAACAGGGATCGACATGTCTTTGCCGCGCTGATGCTGGCTCATGGCCATGGCGACGGGCTGGTTACCGGGGCCACGCGCAAGTCCGCGCATGTGCTGGCGCAGATCAACAATGTCGTCGATGCCCGCCCCGAAGACGGCGCGGTGGGCATCACCGCCGTGCTGCACAAGGGGCGCATCGTGATGATCGGCGACACGCTGGTTCATGAATGGCCCGAAGCCGAGGATCTGGCCGATATCGCCACCCGAGGTGCTCATGTCGCCCGCGAGCTGGGGCTGGAACCACGCGTGGCCTTTCTGTCCTTCTCGAATTTCGGCTACCCGCTAAGCGAACGCGCCATCAAGATGGCCGAGGCGCCCAAGGTTCTGGACGCCCGCAAGGTCGATTTCGAATATGAGGGCGAGATGACGGTGGATGTGGCCCTGAACCCCGAGGCGGCGGCGCGCTATCCCTTTAGCCGCCTGACCGGCCCGGCGAATGTGCTGGTCGTGCCGGCGCGACACTCGGCCAGTATCTCGGTCAAGCTGATGCAGGAAATGGCCGGCGCAACGGTGATCGGTCCGATCCTGACCGGCGTGCCGCAGCCGATCCAGATCTGTTCAACCAGTTCGACGGTGAACGATATCCTGAACATGGCGGCCATCGCCGCAGGCGGGCTGGGTCAGGTCAAGTAGCCGGCGGCTTGTGCGGCAGCGGCTCGCCGGTGGCGGGCGCGCTGTCCGGACGAATCCCATGCCGGGCGGCGGCGCGTGCCAGCCACGAGTTCGGCGGCGGCAGGCCCTGCCAATAGGTCGCCATGACCCGCTTGGTCACACCGAAGATATGCACCGAGAGCGTGTCGGGGCCGCTGATCGCCGTATCTGGCAGGCCGGGACGCCACAGTTTCGCCAGCGTCTGACGGAACAGCGGGTAAAAGACCGGCGGCGGGCTGGCACGGCTAATTTCGCCGCTGGATTGCAGCGCATGGGTCAGCAGGCGCGGCCCGGTATCGCCCCAGGGCAAATCGGCTGGCCCGCGCACTGCACTTGCCGGCCTCTTGGACCATGGCGGGCGCAAGTCATCGCCGGCAAGGAAATCGGCCATGTCGCGCAGCGCGGCTGACGCAGGCGGCAATGCCAGAACACCCGACAAGACCCCGCCCTCGCCATTCTCGCCAAACGCATAGCCATCGGGAAAGTCGTAGGGCCGCAGGCAATAGGCATCCAGATCGGCCCAGATGACTGCGTGATCCTGCAACAACCGGATGCGGAACAGATCGGACCAGACGGCCAGTTGCTTGCGGGTCGGATCGGCGCTGACAAAGGCTGGACGCGCCATGACCTCATCCGCGTCGCGCGTGGTGGTGCCTTCTGGCACCCCCTTGACCGCATGGCCCAGATACAGCGTGAAATCGCAGCCCTGATCCAGATAGGACAGGATCACCATCTGTTCGACAAAGCTCAGGTCCTCACCCGCCCAGAAGGCTGCGACGGGATGAGACCAGCCGTTCATTCGCCGAAATGTGCGGTGCCACGGTCGCGGGCTAGCGCGATCTGTTTTTGGCGTTCACGATAGCGGTCGCGGTCGGCGTCGGAATGGCTGCCGATACAGCGGTGACAACTGACGCCTTCCTCGAATTCGGGCCGGTCAAGGTCGTCTGGCGCCAGAGGCCGGCGGCACGCAAAGCACATCACGTGCGGCCCCTGCTGCAAGCCATGACCAAGGCTGACCCGCTGATCAAAGACAAAGCATTCGCCCTGCCATTTGCTGTCAGCCTCGGGCACATCCTCCAGATATTTCAGGATGCCGCCTTTCAGGTGAAACACCTCTTCCACGCCTTCGCCCAGCAGGAAATTCGTCGATTTCTCGCAGCGGATGCCGCCGGTGCAGAACATCGCGATCCGCTTGTTATGAAAGCGCTGAGCATTCTCGCGCCACCATGCCGGGAAATCGCGGAACGATTGGGTGCCGGGATCGACCGCGCCCTCGAATGTGCCGATCTGCACCTCGTAATCGTTGCGCGTGTCGATCACCACGACATCGGGCGCGCTGATCAACGCGTTCCAATCGCCGGGTTCCACATAATGGCCTGTGCCCGCCATGGGGTCCACGTCGGGCTGACCCATGGTCACGATCTCTTGCTTCAACCGAACCTTGAGGCGGGCGAACGGCATCTTGGCCGCCGTGCTTTCCTTCCATTCCAGATCGGCGCAGCCGGGCAGAGCGCGGATTTGGGCCAGTGCTGCATCAATGCCCGCCCGGCTGCCCGCAATGGTGCCGTTGATCCCCTCGCGCGCCAGCAGCAGCGTGCCCTTGACCCCAGCCGCCTCGCAGACGGCCAGCAGCGGGCCGCGCAGCGCGGCGGGGTCAGGGAAGCGGGCAAAGTGGTAAAGTGCGGCAACGATCATCATGGGCGGGGCCATAGCGCGCAAGGCCCCGCCCGGCAAGCATTGTCAGAACTGCAGGCCCATCGCCCAGCCCCCCAGCAGATAGCAAAACAGCGTGATCAGCACGATCCCGGTGATATTCAGGATCAACCCGCCCCGCGCCATCTGCGCGATCGTCACCGCGCCCGAGCCAAAGACAATGGCGTTGGGCGGCGTACCAACCGGCAGCATAAAGGCGCAGGTTGCGGCGAAGGCCGCCGGGATCAGCAGCGTCATCGGATCGGCACCGATGCCCACGGCCACCCCGCCCAAGATCGGGATAAAGGTCGCCGCCGTCGCCGTGTTGGACGTCACCTCGGTCAGGAACAGGATGATCGTCACCACCGCAACGACCAGCGCAACCGTCGACAAGGCGCCCAGGCCCTGCACCTGCTGGCCGAACCAACTGTCCAGACCCGATGCGGCCACGGCCGACGCAAGGCTAAGGCCACCGCCGAACAACAACAGCACGCCCCAGGGCAGGCCATTCTCGGCATCCTTCCACTCCAGCACCATCTTGCCACGGCCCTGTCCCGGCAGGATGAACAGCGTGATACCGGCGGCGATGGCGATGGCGGTGTCATCCAGGCCGTCCATGAAGCCCAATCCCGGAATATTGGCCAGCAATCCCGGCACCACCCACAGGAAGGCCGCGCTGCCAAAGACGACCATCACCATCTTTTCGCCCTGACTAAGCGTCCCCAGCTTGCCGATCTCATCCTCGATCATTTGCTGACCGCCCTCGATATCGGGCAGGTTGAAGCGATAGAGAACCCTGGTCATCAGCACCCAGCCAATGAGGATAAAGGTCAAGGCCAAGGGCACACCGACCATCATCCATTCAAGAAACCCGATCTGGCGACCCAACTCGTCGGCGGCGTAGCCGGCGACGATGGCATTGGGTGGGCTGCCCAGCAGCGTGCCCAGCCCGCCCATGCTGGCCGACCATGCAATCGCCAGCACAAGGCAAACGCCAAAGGCCTTGGTGTCGGGGTCCGAGATCACTTCGCTGATCTTGTGCCCGTCAGCCAGCTTGGCGGCCAGATCCTCGCCCGTCGCCGTGGCATGACGCTCGGCCACCAGCGCCAGAATGGACAGGCCGATGGGCAGCATCATCAGCGTGGTGGCGGTGTTGGACACCCACATCGACAGAAAACCCGTGGCCAGCATCATCCCCAGGATGATCCGGCGCGGCTGCACGCCCACCCGCGCCAGGGTCATCAGCGCGACCCGGCGATGCAGGTTCCATTTTTCCATCGCAATCGCGATCAGAAAACCGCCCAGAAACAGGAACACGATGGAACTGGCATAGGGCGACGTTGCCTCGGATACCGTGCGCTCTGTCAGCAAGGGGATCAGCACGATCGGCAACAGCGAGGTCGCGGCCAGCGGGATGGCCTCGGTCATCCACCAGATCGCCATCAGCGTGCCGACGGCTGCAACAATGCGCGCATCCGGGGTCAGCCCTTCGGACCCGCCCAGCAGCAACCAGACCAGCAGTGCAACGACAAGGCCCGCGATTCGTGCGCCCCAGATGAACCTGGAGGACGGCGTATCGGGATCGCCGTCAAAGTCCTCGAACTCGCCCTGCTGGTGGAAATCCTCGTTCAGGCCCATGTCGATTCCCTCCCACTCGTATTAAACCATTGGTTGAATGCTAGCGCAGTGAGGCAAGCCGGTCTATCCATCACGTCGCCCGCGCGAGATCAGGCAGGGATTGACGCCCGCTGACGCAGTTTCTACGCATAGAAAGCATAAAAACAGGAGGCGCGAATGCCCGGCGCGCAAAACGCACTGATCGTCGTCGACATGCAGAACGATTTCTGCCCGGGCGGCGCATTGGCCGTGGCGGGGGGCGATGAGATCGTGCAGCCGATCAACCGGCTGATGCAGAATTTCGACGCTGTCATCCTGACCCAGGACTGGCATCCCGCCGATCACACCAGCTTTGCCGAGAACCATCCGGGCGCCGAGCCCTTCTCGGTGGTCGAGATGCCATACGGCCAACAAGTGCTATGGCCCGCGCATTGCATTCAAGGCAGCAATGGTGCCGCGTTTCATCCGGATCTGGACGTGAACCGCGCTGATCTGATCCTGCGCAAGGGCTTTCGCAGCGGGATCGACAGCTATTCCGCGTTTTTCGAAAATGATCAGCAAACCCCAACCGGGCTCGAGGGCTATTTGCGTGAACGCGGGTTCGACGCCCTGACGCTGGTGGGACTTGCGCATGATTTCTGCGTCGCCTGGAGCGCGCGTGACGGGGCCAAGCTGGGCTTTCAGGTCACCGTGATCGAGGATGCAACCCGCGCCATCGACCTGGATGGCAGCCGCAACAAAGCCCGCCAAGACATGCGTGACGCCGGAGTGGAACTGAAATGAGCGGCCAGATGACCGATATCGCCACGCGGGTCTATAACCACAAATGGAAGATCGATCCGATCGTCCGCTCGCTGATTGACACCGATTTCTACAAGCTGCTGATGTGCCAGTCGGTGTTTCGCAACCGCGCTGACACCGACGTATCCTTCAGCCTGATCAACCGGACCAAGTCGATCAAATTGGCCGAGTTGATTGACGAGGGCGAGTTGCGCGAACAGCTGGATCACGTGCGCGGCCTGTCGCTGGCGCGCGGTGAAAGCACCTGGCTGCGCGGCAATATGTTTTACGGCAAGCGCCAGATGTTCCGCTCGGACTTCATGGAGTTTCTCGAAGGGGTGCGGCTGCCCGCCTATCATCTGGAAAAGCGCGATGGCCAGTACGAGTTGACCTTCGAGGGCAAATGGCCCGAAGTCATGCTGTGGGAGGTCCCTGCCCTGGCCATCCTGATGGAACTGCGCTCGCGTGCCGTCTTGAAGGATATGGACCGCTTCGAACTGCAGGTCCTTTATGCCCGGGCGATGACCCGGCTTTGGGAAAAGATCCAGACATTGCGCGAACTGCCCGACCTGCGCATCGCCGATTTCGGCACGCGGCGGCGGCACAGTTTCCTGTGGCAGGATTGGTGTGTGCAGGCAATGATCGCCGGTCTGGGTGATCGCTTTACCGGCACCTCGAACTGCCTGATCGCCATGCGGCAGGATATCGAGGCCATCGGAACCAACGCGCATGAGCTGCCCATGGTCTATGCCGCGCTGGCCGATAGCGACGCCGAACTGCGTCAGGCACCCTATGACGTGCTGGCCGATTGGCACGAGGAACATGAGGGAAACCTGCGGATCATCCTGCCAGACACATATGGAACCAAGGGTTTTCTGGCCGGCGCACCCGACTGGCTGGCGGGCTGGACCGGTATCCGCATCGACAGCGGCGATCCCGCCGAGGGCGCGGAAACCGCGATACGCTGGTGGCAAGAGCGTGGCGAGGACCCGAAACAAAAGCTGGTCATCTTTTCGGACGGGCTGGATGAGAACAAGATCATCCGGCTTTACAGGCAGTTCCATGGCCGGACCAGGGTCAGCTTTGGCTGGGGCACGCTGCTGACCAATGACTTCCGTGGACTGGTCCCCGGCGATGGGCTGGCACCGTTCAGTCTGGTCTGCAAGGCGGTCTCGGCCAATGGACGGCCAACCGTCAAGCTGTCTGACAATCCGGCCAAGGCCATGGGTCCGACCGATGAGGTTACACGATACAAGCGCGTTTTCGGCGTCGGACAGCAAGAAGAGTTGGACGTGATCGTCTGAGGCTGGCTGCGGCTCAGCCGCCCAGCAACCACTGGCTGGCGGACTGGACAGCGGCAGATAACAGCGCCGCCGCCGGGACCGTGATCAGCCAGGCGGCGATGATCGTGGTCAGATAGCTGCGGCGCACCAGCAACCGGCGGCGGTACTCGGCCGCCGGCAACGCGTCGCGGCCTTTGCGGCGACGTCGGTCATACCATTCGCGGAAGAAACCGACACCAAAGACACCACCGACCGCGACATGCGTGCTGCTGACCGGCAAGCCGATCATCGAGGCCGCCAATATCGTCGTCGCCGTTCCTGCGGAAATGCAAAAGGCGCGAACCGGGTTCAGCCGGGTTATGCCGGTACCGACCATCTGGACCAGCCGCCCGCCGAAAAGAATTGTGCCCAAGGCGATGCCCACACCCGCCAGCAACAGGGCAAGAAAGGGCAGATCGACTGCCCTGCCCGACAGGATCGTGCCATGCAGGATCACGCTCAGCGGCCCGGCGACATTCGCCGCATCGTTGGCACCGTGGGCAAAACCCATCAGCGCTGCCGCCCATAGCAGCGGCAGGCTGAACAGCCGCTTGATGGCCAGCTTGTCGCCACTCTGATCGGCGATTTCATCGGTCAGTCTGCGGGTGGCCCAGACCTGAACCGCCAAGGCCGTCAGACCTGCCGCCGCCACCACAATCACCGGCGACAGGCCGATGATCAGCAGCCCCAGATACAGTACGAACAGTGCCGTCATCAACGCGATCAGCGCAGGCAGCCATACCCGCGCAGCCTTGGCGGGATCGGCGGCCTCGTTCACCATCATACGGATCAAGGACAGCATTCCAGCCGCAATCAGACCTGCCAGCAGCGGCGCCACAACCCAGCCAAGCGCGATGACGGCGATGCTGTCCCAGACAAAGGCACCCGGCCCGAATGCGACCAGCCCGGCACCTGCGATCCCGCCGATAATGGATTGCGTCGTACTGACGGGCAGCCCCCGCCAACTGGCAAAACTGATCCAGACCGCAGCACCCAGCAGCGCCGATAGCATGACCTGAGGCAAACCAGCGGTCATCACCGCATCCGAAACCGCGCCAGGCTGGATAATCCCGCCCGCGATACGGTCCGAAACCGCGTCACCTGCCAGCAGCGCGCCTGCGACCTCTGCCGCCGCGACGATCATCAGGCCGGCGACCAAGGGCACCGCGCCGGATCCCACAGCCGGCGCCAGCGAGTTGGCAACGTCATTCGAGCCGATGGACAGCGCGAGATAAGCGGCAACCGCGATGGTTGCCGCAATCATCGCCAGATGCGGCTGCCCACCATAGACCCCGATTGCCAGCAGAGTCGCCGCCGCGATAAAGATCAGCCCCGCACCAATCGCCAGCACCGGGCGGGCGGCCTGAACCTGCGCAAAACCGGCATTCGACAACCGGTTCAGATCCTTGTCCAAGATGCGATATTCGGTGCCGCGCCGCGCCATCAGATCAGCTTCCGGGTCTCGATGCGCCGATCATGGCGCCGGCGGCAGATGGCGCAGGATGTCTTGCAAGCCGGTTTCAATGACAAGCCGCGCGGCCTCTTCCGCGTCGAACCATTCGCGCTCGCGCTCGTGATTTTCGGGGAAACTGTCGGCCAGCGATTCAACAGCAACGGGGTAAAGCGCCACCTCGACCGGCAGCGCAAATCCGCTATCCTGATGCTTGTCATAGCGAAAGCGGCCCAGTTCGGCCAACTCGACCTGACCGCGAACACCCGCCTCTTCCCATGCTTCCTGCAATGCAGCATGGGCAAGGCTGCGCCCCTCCATCGGCCAGCCTTTGGGAATGACCCAACGCCCGGTGCCGCGACTGGTGATTAGCAGAACCTGCCCCGTTTCCGCCTTGCGACAGATCGCCCCGACCTGCAGCGCGGGTGGACGGCGGCCAAGGATCATGCCCAGCGATTTGCGGATCATGTTCACTCCTCGCCCTCTACCCGGCCGCGCAGGGCCTTTACCGCACCGCGCTCTGCCTTGGACTTCAGCCGCCGCCGCTGGCTGCCCAAGGTGGGCCGTGTCGCGATGCGGCGCTTGGGGGTTTCGGTCGCACGCCGGATCAGATCGGCCAGCCGCACCCGCGCCAGTTCGCGGTTGCGCGCCTGACTGCGGGTTTCCTGCGCGAGGACGAGCACAGCCCCATCCTGCGTCCAGCGACGCCCCGCCAGCCGCTGCAGTCTCCGCTTGACCGCGTCGGACAGATTTGGTGAACGCGCCGCCTCGAACCGCAACTCTACTGCGGTTTCGACCTTGTTCACATTCTGCCCCCCCGGCCCTTGCGAGCGGGTGAATTGTTCTGTCAGTTCCCATTCCTCGATGGAGATATTGTCGGTCACCTGTAGCATGCCCACAAGATATGGCTGCCCGCGCCACCATTCAAAGCGAGAAAGGTAAAGACGGGGTAAAATTCACGCGGAAACAGGCAAACTATGGCATAAAATCCGCTATCTTTGTGTTTCCGGCCAATGCGCATAGGGCAGAACCGCGCCATCGCGCCTGCTTTCGGCCACGCGCGCCAGATCGACTTTGGCGAAAACCCAACCCGGCTGGTCCATCTCGCCCTGTGCGATGATGCCGGTTTCAGGCCAAAGCCCGTCGGGCGGAGCGTAGATCGCGGCCCGACCCCTGTTTTCATCAACTGCCGGGCTCCACGCGCATGCGCCGACCGTCGGAGCGTGGACCACGACGCATTGCCCCTCAAGCGCGCGCGCCATTGCCCCGATACGCACGCGGTTAAAGCCCGCGACCGTATCGGTGCAGCTTGGCACCAGCAGAAACTCGGCCCCCGCCTCAACCAGCCGACGTGCCAGCAACGGGAATTCCGCGTCATAACAGATCAGGATCCCGACCCGTCCGATGGCCGTGTCGAACACCTGCAGCCCCTCGCCGCCGGTCACGTTCCATTCAGACCGCTCGAACCGGGTCATGACCTGCTTGTCCTGATGGCCAATCAGCCCCTGCGGACCGTAGAGTGCGGCCCGGTTCGTCGGACGGCCCCCGTCGAAATGCGGCCCCGAGGCCGCAAGGATATGGCATCCGTGGCGCGCGGCCAGTTCGGCCTGCAGCTCTGCCGAGCGGTCGGCGTGGCGCGCGACCTCGTGCAGTGAAGCCTCCAGATGGCCTGCCACCGCCGGGCCGCCAAGGCTGGCCAGCTCCATCGCGCCATATTCGGGAAAGACCAGCAGATCGGCGCCGTCGGCAGCCTCGACCCAACGGGTCAGCTTGGTGCGGTAATCAGCAAAGCTGTCGAACCAGTCGAAATCATAGGCCGCGGCGGCGATCTTCATAGCGATCGCATCCAGAATTGCAGCGCCTTTTCAGTCGCCTCGGGCTGGCCGAGATCCTTCCACGAAAAGCGCGCCTCGACACCGGGCAGCGGCGCATAGCCGCGTTTGCGCCAGAAACCATCCAGTGGCCTGTATCCTGCGGGGCGCGCGGGGTGGTCCGCAGGCCGGATCACGCTGCAAAAGGCCGAAAACCGATGACCAAGCTGGCGGGCATGCGCCTCGCGCGCGTCAAAGAAGGCATGGCCCAGACCCCGCCCGCGATAGTCGGGCAGCAGAACCGACTCGGCGCAATAAAAGATATCGTCCAGCGCCTCGGGTCGATCGACAAAAGCCGCAGAAAAGTCATCGGCATGATCGCGCATCGGTGCCCCGGTGGCAGCCCCAATGATCCGGTCGTCCTGCTCGGCCACCACGACCACCGCGCCGGGCGATTGATAGGCGCGCAGATAGTCGCGTTCGTAATCCAGATCGCCGTCATAAAGGTAGGGCCAGTCCCGGAACACCGCGATCCGCAGCCGCGCCACATCCTCCAGCGCAACCGCGAGATCAGGGCCGGTCAGGATGCGCGTCGACACGGTCATCCGATGACCTGCCGGTTCCATTCGGCCAGATTGTAATAGGTCGTCACTCGCGCGATCTTGCCGTCGCGAATGGTGAAGAACGTTCCGGCGGGCAGACAATAGGTCTGACCCTGCGCCGGGGGCAGCCCCTCGTCGGTTTTCAGATAGGTCCCGTTCACCGTGAACTCGGCCGCAGCGCGGTCACCGCTGTCATCCGCGAAAACCACCAGATCGGTCAGCTTCTCGCGGTAGCAATCGGTCATATGCGCGTTGAATTCGGCAAACAGCGCCTTTCCACGGCGGATTTCACCCTCGTTCACATGATGCTCGACCTGATCATGCAGCAGGTCCAGCATGTCATCGGTGCGGCCCTCGTTGAAGGCCTGGAAATAGGTCTGGATCAGGGTTTTCGTGTCCATCTTCGCCTCGAAATTGCCTTGCCCCGGTCTAGCGCTGGCGGTCGCCGCTGTCACCTCCGCCCTTGGGACCAGCCGCGTCACATGACTTGCAATTCGGCGCCAAAGCGTTAGCCCAGATGCAACGCAACCCAGAACGGAAACCATGATCATGCAGCCCATGGGCCATCGCGAGATTACCTGTTTCAAGGCCTATGACATTCGCGGCAGGCTGGGCGTCGATCTGGATACTGACATCGCCTATCGCGTCGGTCGCGCCTTTGCGCAAGGGCGGGCGGCGGCCCGCGTCGTGGTCGGTCGCGACAGCCGTTCTTCGTCGCCGGAGCTGGCTGCAGCGCTGATCCAAGGGTTGACCGATGGCGGCGCGGATGTGCTGGATCTGGGGCTTGCCGGGACCGAAGAGGTCTATTTCGCGACAGGCCATCTGGGCGCAGACGGTGGAATCGAGGTTACGGCATCGCATAATCCCATCGACTATAACGGGATGAAGCTGGTGGGCCCCGGCGCGGCACCACTGGACCCCGCGACCGAACTGCTGGCGCTTGCCGATCTGGCGCGCTCAGGTGATTTCACCAACGCTGCGCGCAAAGGCACGGTGATCGACCACAGCCATGTTCGCACCGATTATGCCCGCGCCATCGTGGATTTCGTCGATGTCCCGGCGTTGCGGCCCATGACGATACTGGTCAACGCCGGAAACGGGACCGCGGGGCCAACCTTTGACGCCATCGCAGCCGAGTTGCAGTCGCGCGGCGCGCCGTTGCAGTTCATCCGGGTCAATCACCATGTCGACCCGGCCTTTCCAAACGGCATCCCCAATCCCCTGCTACCCGAAAACCAGCCGATGACGTCCGACGCTGTGCGCGAAGCGGGCGCCGATCTGGGCGTCGCATGGGATGGCGATTTCGACCGATGCTTCTTTTTTGATGCCGATGGCACTTTTATCCCCGGCGAATATATCGTCGGATTGCTGGCGGCTGCGTTCCTGGAAAAGGCACCGGGTGAAAGAATCGTTCACGATCCGCGCGTGGTCATGAACACGCGGGCGGTGATCGCAGAGGCCGGCGGGCAGGCAGTGCAGTCCAAGACCGGCCATGCCTTTATCAAACGCGAAATGCGGGCTCAGAACGCCATTTATGGCGGCGAGATGTCGGCGCATCACTATTTCCGCGATTTCTTCTTTTGCGACAGCGGCATGATCCCTTGGCTGCTGGTGGTCGAACTGCTGTCTCGAAAGGGGGCCGGGCTGTCCGATCTGGTGGTCAGACGGATGCAGATGTTCCCATCATCCGGCGAGGTGAACTATCGGCTGGATGATCCCGAAACCGCGATTGCGCGCGTTGTCACAGCCTTTGCCGACGACGCGCGACGACGCGACGACGCGACGATGCGGATGGCGTCTCGCTGGAATTCGACAACTGGCGCTTTAATCTGCGCAGTTCCAACACCGAGCCGGTCGTTCGGCTGAACGTTGAGGCAGCCGGCGATGCCGCGCTGGTCGCCAGACAGCGCGACCTAATCCAAGCCCTGCTTCAGGATGGATCGGTAAAGCCGAAAGCCACGTAGTCGCGCGGATAGGCTGATCGCGCCGCCTGGTGAACCTTGGGATCGGCCAAAAAGTCGGGAAAGGTCTCGACCGCCGGTGCACCAACCGCGTCCGCGTCCAGCCCGGCCGTTGCGGACAGCCATGCCAGATCCTGATCCAGCCGATCCTCACGCAGCACTGCATCGGGGCTGGAAAACCGCGAGAAACCTGCCAGAATTTCGCTTTGGCTGGCCCAAACGGGATGCGTCGGCAATCTGGTCTGGCCATTCAGGTTGCGCTTGAGAAAGCCCAGAAAGTCGATGAACAGGGCGTGGGACTGCTGAACATCCATCTGCCACAGCTCTGGATCGGCAGGCAGTCCGACGCGGTGCGTCTCGCGCATCAATTGGCGCAGTGCAGGGTCCTTGGTGCCAAGCAATTGTTCAAAGGCCGCCCAGGCCCGGCGCACGGGATGACGCAGCACGGCAAAGCTGCGATGGCCGGGATGGCCGCGTTTCCACTGGCGCAGACTGTTTTGCGTAAAGTCGCCCTTCAGAGGGCCAAGATTGCGCAACCATTCCAGAACGGGGTCAGTCGGGCCGCCGCCCACCGGCATGAAAACCAGCCCCGCGCCAGCCTCGCTCGCAAAAAAGGACGGCACGGCGGGGCCTCTGCTGGATTCGAAATTCGGGATACGGCCAAGGGCGAAGGGGTCCATCGCGGTCAACTGGGTCTGCATCTCGGAGAAATTCGAGACTTTCTCGGCCATTTCACGCGGGTTTTGCGGCACCTGGTCGTTGGCTGGCGGGACCTTTTCCAGATCTGTCCGGCCCAGCCAGTGCATCATGCCTTTCATGATCTCGCCGTTGCGCAGATCGTCATAACTCAACCAGAATGCCGACTGCCCCGACACCTGCAAACCGTGCTGCACGCGCGCCCGGAACTCTTCGATTGCACCCAGCTGTTCCCGAAACTCTTGCCAGACAAAGCAGATCTTGGTTGAAATCGGGGTCTCGGCCTCGTTTAGTTTCCATTGATTTGTCTCCAAGGCCAACTTGGTTGAGACATAGCTTTCCAGCGGATTACGGGTCAGGATGATCTTGGCGCAGCTGCGTTCGGCCATGATCGCGTCAAAGACACGCGGGTCGTGATCGTGGAAATAGCGGAAACCCAGCAAGTGATCGGGCTTGTCCATCAACAGGCCCAGCAGCTTATGTGGATCGCTCTCGCGTTCCTCGGCGGTCATGCCGCGCAGCGTGTCCGTGTCGGGCCAGCCCAGCAGATAGGGGTTGAAGGCCTCACCAAAGCAGGTGACGCGCTTGATCTTGTTCATTGTCGCTTCGAGCAGGTTCGACCCGGTGCGCATCTCGGCGAAGATGACAAAGCTGCGAAAGGGTTGGGTCATGATTGCTGCCTTTGCTGACTGGCTGGGTCTGTTGGCGGAAAATGCCCGGTCAGTTCCGGGCGCAGGCCGGCATTGCGCATCCGCTGCAAGAACGCGCCAATCCCTGAAAATTCAAGCATCGGCGGCAGATCGTCGATCTCGCCGATGCCCAGGTCCAGTTGCGACAACGCCGTCGACACGACATCCGCCGGCCTTGCTGCGAATTCGGCCAGATCCCACAGTTTGACGCGCGCGCGCAACCACCGCGAGTTCAGCACCCTGAACTGCTCGGTCTCGGCATGCTGCATCTTGGCGGCAATGCGGCGCAGTTGATCGAAGGGCAGATCGGAGTGATAAAGCGGGACAAGCCACGCGCCGGTCACAACCATCAGCCGCGCATTGGGATCGGTCGCCATGAACCAGTTCAACGCCTGACTGTCGCCCGGCCCGAACTGAAACACCTGCATCCGCTCGGTCACCCTGACCAGCGACGACAGGAACCGTTCGGGGTCGTAATCGCGCAGCTTTGGATTGGACGGCAATGCGCCGGGGCCCAGATCAGCGCGGCCGGCAAATTCAGCGCCGCCGGGCGCAAAAAGATGCCCGTGGACATCGGCATCAACCCGCGCCGCCAGCCATTCCTCAAAGCCAGGGATAAGCTGGGCAAAGCCCTGCAGGACCGCATAGCCTGCCGCTGTCTTGCCATGCTCGTGATACTGGCGCGGGAAGCGGCTTTGCATATACAGCCCGGGTCGTCCCGAGCGGCGCAGCGTCGTCGCTCTGCTCAGCATGCGTTCAATGCGCGATGGATCTGGCTCGCGACCGGCTTGACCTTCCGCCGAAGCCTGCGGAAAATGCTGCATCAGCTTTTCAGCGCCGTGCCAGATCTTGCGAGCAACGAACGAACCCGATTCCTCAAGCATCTGCACGTGATCATCGTATAGCAGGTAGGGCTTGCCCAGATGATCAAAGCGCGACAGCGTCAACGAACGGCTTTCGACATGCTGGGAATGCAGCCGCGCAAGCGACTGGAAATAGCTCTCGTCGGGGATCCAACTCAGCCGGAAAAAGCGGTCGAACTCAGCCCGTCTGCTGTCATTCAGGATCGCGGTCAGCGTTTGCCGCGTCAGGCACCACCATTGTGAGCCCAGATGCGGAACCAGTCGTTTGGGCTGCCGCCGCGTGATGCCCATCCGACGCTGCCAGTCGAGCGAACGGTCAAACAGCTTGCGCTGCTTACGCCAGTCAAAGGGAAAGTAGCGGGTAAAGCGTTCTTCGTTGAGCCCGCCGATGGCCCAGAACACGTCGTCGACCGCAACGCTTTCGATGAAATCATAGCCGGGATGCGCGCGTAGATATTCGACCAACTCAGCGACCGGCCTGAGCGGCAGGCACGACCCCGATGCCAGAAAGACATGGCTGACCTCGGGCACCAGCGCCATCAACGTCGTTGCCGCATCCTGGGTCGCCTGCACCAAATCAAAGCGCCCCCAATTGCAGGCGCGACGGGTCGAGAAATGAATATTCGGATGCGCCGACAGAGTGGCCTGCATGGCGGTGAACTCTTGCGGGTCGGCCTTGGCATCGACGTGGATCATGACCTCGGCACCGCCATCCGCCCAGATCTGTGCAATCCGCGCAGCGGTCTGCAGTCGTGAATGGCACAACAGCGCCACACCCAGCCTGACCTCAGGCGCGCGATCCTCCGCCATCACACCCAATTCCCGCCCGACATCAGACCCAGATCGGCTAATTGACGCCAATCGGCATATTCGCTTGACGCGTCGCACCACAACACCGTCTTGCCCTGAAACCGCTTGTGATAGGCACGGTATTCCTGACTACCGGCATAGTGCTGGCGGCGCGACAGTTCCTCGGTCGACTTCTCGGCAATTCCGGCCAGAAACTTTGCGTGCAGCAAGCAGCCCGAAGCGCGTTCGCCGCCGTCCTGATCATAGACCATGTTCAACTGTCGAGGCAGCAAACTATGTGTCGAACTGAGATAGGCATAGCGCCAGTGCCATCTGACCAGCGGGATCTTGTTCAAGGCCGGGCTCTCGAAGGGTCGTCCGGGAAAAACCGCCCGCGCCCGGGGCCCGCCCTGTATCCACAGATTGCCGTATTTGTGGTTCTTTCTGATCGTGTAATTGGCCGCATCGAACCAGTTGGCGACCTCTAGCGGGTTCTGCCCCTCGCGGCACACCGCCTGCTCGACCGGACCACGTGGATAGACGTCCAGCAGCATCGCCGAAAAGCTTTTGTCGTCGACACTGTCCAGCCAATCGGTCAGCGCCTGCAATGGCCGGGTGTCGTGATGGGGATAGATAAAGAACTCGTCGGGATCGACCGTCAGGCACCAGTGATCATGCCCATACCGTCTGAGCAGATCATTGATCCAATCCATCCCGAAGCGCGCGGATTTATAGCTTTCTTTCGTATGCCACAACGACACGTCGGGTTCAGATCGAAGATAATCAGCGCTGCCGTCAGTGCTGTCGTTATCGACGATCAGGAAATGCGCGGCCCCCAGTTTTCGATAGTATTCCAGAAAATAAGGCAGTCTGGTCCGCTCATTTCTGAGCGTGACAAAGACCAGAATATCGGCGGGTCTGATAAGGTTGGTGCGGTTGCTCAGGGATTGCAGACGACGCCCGCGACGCATGGCCCGCAGCAGGTAATATTGCCGCTCTGCACGGCGACCAAGGCGCCCGTATCCTTCTTTGAAATACATCACCACGCGCTGTCAGATCACTCGCCATCCTCACACCATCTTTGATGTGCATAACATCTGAGCTGCGTGCAATCAGGTTTTTTCCGCGGCGTGACCTGCCGCCGGGTGCCAACCGCCATCCGACATCAGTTCCAGTTCGACCAATTGGCGCCAATCGCGTAGTTGCACCGACCCTTCGTGCCAAAGATCTGGGGCCGCTATCAGGGCGTCATAATAGGCGGTGTAATCGTCGGGCCGGTTGAAATGCTGTCGGCGCCGCTTCTCTTCAATCGAGCGCTGAACGATATCCGGCGTGAATTTGGTGTGCAGCAACACGCCCGTCAACCTGGGATCGCCCGGCCCATCATAGCTGAGGTTCAGTCGTCGCGGCAGCGCGGAATGGGTGGAATTGGCATAAGCAAAACGCCGGTTCCACTTTATCAGCGGCAGCTTGTTCAGCGTCGGTGCCTGATCAGGTCGGTCGGCAAAGAAGGTGCGGGCGCGCACTCCGCCCTGCACCCACCTGTTCAACTTGGGCTGCTGCACCTGCATCCGGTACGGGCCGGCATCGAACCAGTCCAACGCATCCGGCAACACGGCCCCGTCCGGCAGCGGCTGGCCGATGCTGCCCTTTGGATAAAGGTCCACCATCAACGCGCCCAAAGCGGGCTGACCGATTTCGTCCAACCGGCTGGTCAGGCTATGCAGGTCCTGATGGGGCCAATGCGGGTAGATCAGAAACTCATCCGCGTCGACGGTCAGACACCAGTGCCCGTGCCCATAACGGCCCAGCAACCAGCCCATCCAATCCATGCCAAAGCGGGTGTCGCGGTAAGATCCGTGACTGACCCAGACAGAAACGTCGCTTTGATCTTCCAACAGATCCAGCGTGCCATCGTCGCTGTCATGGACAACCAGCAGAAAGTGGTCGACCCCCAGTTTGCGGTAATGTCGCAGAAAATCCGGCAGGCGCAGGGCTTCGTTGTGAATGGTGGCAAAGCAAAGCACGTCGCCCGCACCGATCCCAGAGGTGGCATCGCGAACCACCTGCATCTGGCGACGCGCGCGAATGGCCCGCCACAGGTATTCGCGCCGCTTCCATCTGAGACGATATCGTCCCCACAGGTTGCGCACCCAGGGGATGACATCACCCCCGGAACTCACCCGCGATAGCCGTCAGTCTGATGCCAGCGCCAGGCATCGCCGATCATTTGTTCAAGCGTTGACCGCTGCGGCTGCCAGCCCAGCACATCGACGGCCTGCTGGCTGCCCGATACGAGGCTGACGGCATCGCCGCCACGGCGCGGCCCTTCCTGAACCGGAATGTCCAGCCCGGTCACCTCGGCCGCCTTGGCCATCACTTCGCGCACGGTAAAGCCGCTGCCACTGCCCAGACAGAACACGGCATTGCCCCGCCCTGCCTGCAGCCAGTCGAGGCCCAGAACATGGGCATCTACCAGATCCATCACATGCACATAATCGCGCATGCAGGTGCCGTCGCGCGTCGGGTAATCCGTGCCATAGATCGTCAGCGCATCGCGACGACCGCAGGCCGCATCCAGAACCAGGGGGATCAGGTGGGTCTCGGGCCGGTGGAATTCCCCCACCTCGGCCTGAGGATCAGCGCCAGCCACGTTGAAATAGCGAAAGATCACCGTTTCCAACCCGTCAGAGGCACCGAAATCGGTCAGCAACTGCTCGATCGCCAGCTTGCTGCCGCCATAGGCATTCAGCGGTTGCTGCTGTGTGCTCTCGTTCAGCAGCACGCCGTCGTGATCGCCGTAAGTCGCGCAGGTCGAGGAAAAAACCAGACGATTGCAGCCGGCAGCCAATGCCGCCTCGGCCAGGTTCAGCGCGCCAGTGACATTCTCGCGCCAATAGCGGCCCGGCTGCTCCATTGCCTCGCCGACCTGACTGAGCGCGGCAAAATGCATCACCGCCACGGGGGCGTATTCCTCGAAGGCACGCCGCAGTGCGTCCGGGTCCAGCAGGTCGCCTTCGACCAGCGGTCCGAACTTCACCGCGTCGCGCCATCCGGTGCTGAGGTTATCGAATGTGACAGGCAGGTATCCGGCTGCGCGCAACTGCTTGCAGGCATGAGAGCCAATATACCCCGCGCCGCCCGTTACCAGAATCGCATCTGCCATCCGCTATTCAGCCGCCTTCTTCGACGACATGACGTCGCCGAGAAATTCGGCCAGCTCGTCTTTCAACTCTTCCCGTGCAAGACCGAAGGCAACGGTGGCCTGCAAAAAGCCAGCCTTTGAGCCACAATCAAAACGCTGCCCGCGGAAGCGCAGACCGAAAACGTCGCGCCCTGCACTGATCTCATCGGCGATGGCATCGGTCAGCTGGATCTCGCCGCCCGAGCCCTGCTTCAGCTTGTTCAGGTTCTGCATGACCGTTGGCGCAAGGATATAACGCCCGATCACCGCCAGATTGGACGGCTCGGTCCCCGGCGCGGGTTTTTCGACCATGCCCTTTGCCTTGACGATGGCGCCCATGTCCTCGGCAATATCCAGCACGCCGTAAGACGCAGCCTTTGCCGGCGCCACCTCCATCGTGGCGACCATGCTGCCGCCGGTTTCACCATAGGCCTCGATCATCTGTTCGAGGCAGGGCGGCTCGCCCATGATGACGTCATCGGTCAGGATCACGGCAAAGGGCTCATTCGCCAGCAGGCGCCGCGCGCACCATACGGCGTGGCCAAGCCCAAGCGCCTTGTGCTGGCGGATATAGGCAATCGCACCCGATTCCATGTTGGTTTCATTCAGCAGCTTCAGCAGGTCTTTCTTGCCCGCCTTGCGCAGACTTGATTCCAACTCGTGGGCGTGATCGAAATAATCTTCCAACGCGCCCTTGCCGCGCGAGGTGACGAAAATGAATTCCTTGATACCGGCGGCGCGCGCCTCGTCGATCGCGTATTGGATCAGCGGGCGATCAACCAGTGTCATGATCTCTTTGGGAATACTTTTCGTCGCCGGCAAGAACCTGGTGCCCAGGCCCGCCACGGGAAAAATCGCCTTTGTAACCTTGCGGCTCATTCTACTTCTCCTGCGAACTCAAGGCTTAAAGCGTAACTTTCGGCCTCGGCATGCTTGATCAATATATCCTACAACAGATCCGCAGCAGCAAGACATCAACCAGAAACAATTTGATTACAAACGATTATCAGCGGTTTTGCGCTGCAATCAAAGGCCCGACTAGTTGAGTCCCATTCTAAGCATCATCTGTTCAAGCTTGGGAACGTCCTCGGGGTTGTTCAGTTCCCAAAACTCACGACCACGCGATTCGACAAGCACGCAGCGTACGCGGCGGCCTTGTTCAAGAAAGCGCAACTGTTCCAGTCCTTCCAGCTTTTCCAGCCGGCCTTCGGGCCAGCCGGCATAGTCGGCCAGCGCTTCGGGACGGTAGGCGTAGACGCCGACATGATGGTGCACCGGCGTCGGTTCGTCGTCGTCAAACGGCCCGGCCGCATAGGGCACAACCTCTTTCGAGAAATAGAGCGCCTGCATCTCATCATTGAAGACTGCCGTCGTGCCGCCGACCCGCCCGGCCTGGCGATCTGCGATCAGTTCGGCGCGCATCCGACCGGTGCTGTTGAGAACCGGTGTGGCCAGCGCAGCCTGCGGATCGGCGCGCAGACCCGTGACCAGATCTTCGATGAACCATGCTGGCGTCAGCGGCGCGTCGCCCTGCAGGTTGACCACGATCTCAGAGGTCAAACCCAGATTCGCGACAGCCTCGGCAACGCGCTCGGTCCCATTGCGGCAGGTGGCAGAGGTCATCGCGACCTCGGCGCCGAAGCCCCGGGCATGGTCGCGGATGCGCTCATCATCGGTGGCCACGATCACCCGGTCGATGCCGGGCACATCCATTGCCGCGTCCCAACTGCGACGAATGAGGCTGCGTGCCTCGCCACCCGCGCCCCGCAAGGCCACCAGCGGCTTGCCCGGATAACGGGTCGAGGCAAATCGTGCAGGGATGATGATCGTGACTGACATCCGGCTATTCTTTGACCAGCAGAACGCCCGGCGCAAAGGCGATGAAGAACGGGTTCTCAAAGCCCGGCTTGCCATAGGTCATCGGCGTATGGTCGTCGAACCGCACCACCTCGCCGCCCGCACCGCGCAAGACCGCATCGCCCGCCGCCGTGTCCCATTCCATGGTGCGGCCAAGACGAGGGTACAGATCCGCCTCGCCGGTGGCCACCAGACAGAACTTCAACGAAGACCCGGCGCTGGTCATGTCCCGCACGCCATAGCTGTTGATATAGTCGTCGGTCGCGGCGTCCCGGTGCGACTTGGACGCCACCACCATCAGCCCGCGATTGTCAGGCATCGGGTTCACGCCGATCGGATTGGTCTCACCCGGCTGATCGCCGAACGGGCCCGTTTCCTCGACCGAGCGACCATCGCCGGTGGTATAGAACAGCCGGCCCTTGGCGGGGGCATAGACGATGCCGCGCACAGGCACGCCATCCTCGACATAGGCGATATTGACCGTGAAATCGCCCCGGCGCTGGACGAATTCCTTGGTGCCATCCAGCGGGTCGACGATCAGGAATGTCCGCGCCACCTGCCCGTGGGTCTCGGCCTGTTCCTCGGTGACCAGGACGAAATCGGGAAATGCAGCCCGCAGCCCGGCAGAAATCAGCTGATCCGCGGCTTCGTCGGCCGCTGTTACGGGCGAGTCGTCGGATTTCGCACGCACCTCGAAATCCTCTGCGCCGTAAATTTCCATGATCTTCTCGCCTGCCGCCAGCGCAAGGCGACGCATCTCGGCTGACAATCGGTCGAATTCCATTGGATTTTGCCTTTTTTGACAGGGCAGGCCCCGGCCGCCATTGATTGAATATTAACTTGCGCCCCCTTATGGTCGCCATCAATGGGATGAGCAAGCATCCCGAGCGTTTTGCATCAGGTAGGATCTCAGCCGTGTTCGTCCAGCATCGCAACCGCAATATGGTCGAAGCGGCGTTCAGCACGCTGTTGCTGATGTATTTCCAGACCATCCATGTTTTGCGCAGCGAACACCGCAACCCGTTGATCGGCTTGCTGCTGGCGATCGTGCAGTCCTCACTGATGGTCGCCGTGTTTTTTGCTCTCTACTATGTGATCGGCGTCCGCACCTCGCCCATTCGCGGCGATTTCATGATCTTTATCATGAGCGGGATCTTTGTGTTCGTCACGCATGTGCAGGCGACGGGCGCCGTTTCAGGGTCAGGGGCGCTGACCTCCGGGATGACCAAACATGGACCGATGAATTCGGCGATCCTGATCGCGGGCGCCGCCATTGCGGTGCTTTATCGGCAAGTGCTGAGCTGCGTGGTCATCCTGGGCGCCTATCATGCATTCATCACCCCCGTTATCATAAATGACTGGGTTTCATGCATGGGCCTGCTGTTGCTTGCCTGGCTGTCGGGCTGCTGCGTCGGACTGGTCTTTCTGTCGATGCGGCCCTGGGCGCCCAAGGCATCGGGCCTGCTGACCACCGTCTATTCACGGCTGAACATGATTGCATCGGGCAAGATGTTCGTGGCCAACACCCTGCCGAACTTCATGTTGCCGTATTTTGCATGGAACCCCCTGTTTCACATCATTGATCAGATGCGCGGCTATGCCTTCATCAACTATGTGCCGCACAAGACAAATCTGGCCTATCCGATCTATTTCACCATCACGGTGGCGATGATCGGATTGATGGCTGAATTCGTAACGCGCAACCGGGTCTCGGCCAGCTGGACCGCAGGCAGATAGGACAGCTGGGTCAGCCCGCGGATTCCGCTTGCCTTGCCAGATGCCGGCATGCTCACCTCGGCCACAGATATCGTCCATAAGCCCAAGAGGCCCCGCGCATGACACTTTCTGCCGCTGACCGCGCCGTTCTGGAACAGGTGACAACCGCGACGGTGACGACGATCCTGTTGAAAAAGGGCTTGCGCAATGTGTGGATCCGCGGGGCGATGCCGCTGCGTCCCGATCAGCCGCGGATCGTGGGCGAGGCCTTTACCCTGCGCTTCGTACCCGCACGCGAAGATCTGGCGACACCGGCCAGTTGGGGCAGCCCGATCTCGACCCGGGCGGCCATCGAAGACATGCCCGAGGGCTGCATTTGCGTGATCGACGCCATGGGCGTCACCGATGCGGGGGTGTTTGGTGATATCCTTTGCGCACGCATGGCCAAACGGAACGTGGCGGCATTGGTCACTGATGGCGTGATCCGCGACCTGTCGGGCGTGCTGGCGAGCGGCCTGCCGGTCTGGTGCCGGGGTGCTGCGGCGCCACCCTCGGTCGCGGGACTGACCTTTGTCGGGTGGAACGAGACGATCGGTTGCGGCGGCGTCGCGGTGATACCGGGCGATGTGGTCGTGATCGACGGCGATGGCGCTGTCGTCATACCGCAGGCTCTGCTGCCAGAGGTGGTGGCCGAGGCCCCCGCCCAGGAGCAATTGGAAGGCTGGATTATCGAAGAGGTCGATCGCGGCACCAGGTTGCCCGGTCTTTATCCCATGAATGACGAGACCAAAGCCCGTTATCAATCCTGGCTTGATCGCGACACTACTGAGAGTTGATCGCTGCCGGATTTCACAGAGGACAGATAATAATTGAACCGAATCGACCAGTCTTTTTGGTCAGAATTCCACGTTTTTGACTGAACTTTCCTTTTACAACAATCAGTCAGCATGATTGAGTGAGGCTGCTTCAGCTTTCCGGGGATCGCGCCCCGCTGTCGGCTTGTTGTTTGATTGTGCCTTCGGGCACTTGTACTCGAGGATTGTGAACGATGAATGGTAAATTTCTAGCGATCGCGGTGGCGGCGACCGCTCTCACTGCCTGCTCTCTGAACCCCCGCGACTATGAAACGACCCCTGTCGTTGTCGAGACTGCGGCCGGCCCGGTGACCTGTCAGCTATACACCAAAGAGCAGGTGACATGGGACCGCGCGACCGCGCGCCCGAACAGCATGGATGTCGAAACCGCAGATAACGTTTGCCGGGCCGAGGGTCAGCGCGAACTGACCGGCGGCGCGAGTGCTGCCCCTGCGATCTAACAGCCTACACGGTTGTGGCTGTCGCACTGCGACGGCCAGAGGCCGCGATACTGCCGCTATCCGCCCAGCCAGACGGACCAGCGATGGTATCGCGGCCCACCAGGGTCAATCCGCCAGCCGCAGATAACCGCTAAGCCGGAAAACCGGCTGCGCGGCGCAACTGGCCCGTCACCATGCCACGCCAGTTTTTCTGATCGCCGGTCAGGTATTTCTCGACCACCTGATGCGACGGCTCCAGAACGCCCAGATGCACAAGGATCGCGGTGATCGCCGCCTCGCTTGCGCGGGTCCCGCCATCGCGGATCTTCAGCGCGACGCCCAGTTTCTTTTCCGGGATGATCGCCACAAAGACCGCCTCGGCGCCGGTCTTGACGGCCACCCGTCCCTCCATCGCCCGCATCAGTTCGGTGCAGGCCCGACCCTCACCCGCCACCAGTTCGGGAAAGGCACACATCGCCTGCACCAGCGCGCGCATCGCGTCGCCCCGCATGTCCGAGCCGGGCGCGGCAAAGGCCGCCATTGCACGGGCCAGACCCGTCACCGTACAGGCATGGTTCGGGGCCGAACAGCCGTCGATGCCATAGCCGGGGCTGGTCTCGCCCGTGACCTCTTCGAACGCCGCCTTGCCGGCCAGTTGCACCGGATGATCGACGTCGATATATTCAGTGCCGCCCTTCATGTGCTGGTTCAACGTGAGGAAACCAGCATGTTTACCCGAGCAATTGTTGTGCAGCTGGCATGCGCTCAACCCCGAACAGGTCAGTCGCGCGGCCTCTGGTTTGTCGCCCGGCATGTGCGAGCCGCACCGCAGGTCGCGCTCGGCCAGACCGCGCGCCTTCAGCCAGTCACCGACCTCGCGCACATGAATCGACGCGCCATTATGGCTGGCGCAGGACAGCGCCAGATGCTGCGTCTGCAAGCCCGCAGCCCGCGCCGCGCCGCTTTCAAGCAGGGGCAAGGCCTGGATCATCTTGCATGATGAGCGTGGAAAGATCACCGCCTCGGGATCACCCCATGCCTGCACGATGCCGGATGGATCACAAACCACCGCGTGCCCCTGATGCACGCTTTCCAGCATGTCGCCACGCCACAACTCGATCAAATCAACGGCCGCCATCGACAATTCCCCTGACATTTGCGCGATTTCCCGCCAAAGGGTCTTTTTCGCACGGATGATTTAGCGTTATTCTGCCGCCAGTCGGTTGAAAACACCACCGCAATCAGAAACAACGCCGGCGAACAGGCGAGTTGGCAGGAGGCCAGAGCATGAATTCATTTACGCTGCGAGGATTGATCGCCATTGCAGTTACTGCTGGCGGCATTTCGACCGCACAGGCACAGGAATCCACGAATGTCGTCGCGACCGAAGACGACTGGACGGTTTTCGCTGCGGATAACCCCAAGGAATGCTGGGCTGTTTCGCCGCCACGGTCGTCGCGGAACACGGACGCAGAGGGCAACGCCAAAGACGTGACCCGCGGCGATATCCGTCTGTATGTCGCCTATCGCCCCGGACAAGAGGGCGAGGTGTCATTCAGCGGCGGCTATCCTTTCGCACCGGATTCGACGGTCGAGGTGGATATCGGCGGCGCCAAATACAATCTCTTTACCGAGGGCGAAAGCGCCTGGACCGGCAGCCCGACCGAAGACAGCAAGCTGATCGGCTCGTTGCGGGCAGGCTCCAGCGCGACGATCGTTGGCCGTTCGGCTCGTGGCACCGTCACGACTGACACGTTCAGCCTGGCCGGGATCACTGCTGCGACCAACACCGCACGGTCACGCTGCGAATAATCACGGATGCGCCATCGACCCCTTGGCGCATCAATCGGACAAACACAGGGCAGGCAGCGTCGATCGGCGCCCTGCCCTGTTGCCGCTCTGTAACCTCACGACGGATTTCGAACCAAACTGACCGTGCTGGTTGATTTGCCGGCCGGTTTCGCCTATTTCGGCTTCTTTCCAATCTCTCTGCCGGTGAACCCATGTCTGCCCCGATCACGCAGGATGTCCTGACCATCCCCCGCAAACTGCCCGAAGGCGGTCGCACGAATATTGTTGGCCTGACACGGGATCAGTTGCGCGATGCGCTGCTGGCCGCCGGCACGCCCGAAAAGCAGGTCAAGATGCGCGTCGGGCAGGTCTGGCAGTGGGTCTATCACTGGGGTGCGCGCGATTTCTCGGCGATGACCAATCTGGCGAAGGATTATCGCGCCATGCTGGCCGATCAATTCGAAATCACGCTGCCCGAGGTCGTGACGCGGCAGGTCAGCGCGGACGGCACCCATAAATATCTGCTGCGTATCGCAGGCGGGCACGAGGTCGAGGCGGTCTATATCCCCGAGGACACGCGCGGCACGCTGTGTATCTCATCGCAGGTCGGCTGCACGCTGACCTGTTCCTTCTGCCATACCGGCACGCAAAAGCTGGTGCGCAACCTGACGCCCGCCGAGATCGTCGGGCAGGTCATGGTTGCGCGTGATGATCTGGACGAATGGCCACTTCAGGGCGCGCCCAAGAATGAAACGCGCCTGATCAGCAATGTCGTGCTGATGGGTATGGGCGAACCCTTGTACAATTTCGAGAACGTGCGCGACGCGATGAAGGTGGTGATGGACAATGAGGGGCTTAGCCTCTCACGGCGCCGGATCACCCTGTCGACCAGTGGCGTCGTCCCGGAAATCGCCCGCACCGCCGAGGAAATCGGCTGCCTGCTGGCCGTGTCGTTCCATGCCACGACCGATGAAGTGCGCGATGGGCTTGTGCCGATCAACAAGCGCTGGAACATCGAAACGCTGCTGAACGCGCTGCGCGAATATCCGCGCCTGTCCAACAGCGAACGCATCACCTTTGAATATGTGATGCTGGACGGCGTGAATGACAGCGACGAAGATGCGCGCCGTCTGGTCAAGCTGATCCGGGGCATCCCCGCCAAGATCAACCTGATCCCGTTCAACGAATGGCCCGGCGCGCCCTACAAGCGCAGCAGCTGGCAACGGATCGAGGCATTTGCCGATATCGTCCACAAGGCCGGCTATGCCAGCCCGATCCGCACCCCGCGGGGCGAGGATATCATGGCGGCCTGCGGCCAGTTGAAATCTGCGTCTGAACGCGGCCGAAAATCCAAGGCCCAGATCGAGGCAGAAGCCGCCGGCTGATCGCGGCGCGGCAGTCGCCGCCCCGCCTCTAGTCCTGCACGGGCAGGTCCCAGGGCCGCAGATCGGCCTCCATCCAGGTGCCATGGGCTGCGTTGGGAAAGACGATCCAATCCTGGCCAAAGCGATCCGCATGGCGTTCAGTCCAGCGATATTGTTCATCCAGCGTGCTGCCGGCGAAATCACCATGGAAATCGTGCAACGTGTCGCCCAGCAGCAGCACGATCCTGTGGTCACGTTCGATCAGCGCGCGGCGTTCGGCCTTTGGCTTGCCAAATAGCTGCACCCGGTCGGGGCTGGCCTGCGGCAGGCCCAGTTCGGCCAGTGTGGCCAAAGTGGCGGGCTTGTTTTCAGAAAACCTGTCCGAGACGTAAAAGATCGACACGCCCAGTTCATCCGCCAGCCACAGGAACTGCGCCGCACCGGGAATCAGGCGAGGCTTGCCAAAGCGTTCCCACAGCTTCCAGGTCTCGACATTGTCCAAGTGCGCGCCGACCGTCGCGGCGTGGGCCATCACGGCGGAATTGTCGATCACCGTCTCGTCGATATCTGTGACGATGGCCAGCCCTTCGCCGGTGCCGCCGTTTGCCTCTACTGCCTGATGCAGGCGCAAGGTCGCCAGCGCATAGCACTGCCGCTGCAAGGCCCGGACCTCGGCCGATAGCTGCTGATAGCGGACCGCGATGACATGATCGCGGGGGTGGCGGCGGGTATCGTCGGGCATGGCCGGTCCTTGGTTGGGATGAACGGGGCCAAGCTAGAACCAGCACCGGGCGGCGTCAAACCGCCAGACGGCCTCTCAGGCGGCGGCGGGCAGACGTGCGGGCGCCTCACGTACCGGCAGATGGATCAGCGCGCTGAAGGCACCGACGCCGACACCGATCCACCAGACCAAGGTGTAGTCGCCGTTGACGTCATACAGCCAGCCACCCAGCCACACACCCAGGAACGAGCCCAGCTGATGCGACAGGAAGACAAAGCCGTAAAGCGTGCCCATATAGCGCAGCCCATAGATATAGGCGACCAGACCCGAGGTCAGCGGCACGGTGGCCAGCCACAGCCCACCCATCACCAGTGAAAAGATCACCACGGTCGTGGGCGTGATCGGCGTCAGGATAAACCACGCCGCCGCGATGGTGCGCAGCGTATAGATCCCCGCCAGCAGGTATTTCTTGGTATAGCGACTGCCCAGCCAGCCCGCAAAGATCGAGCCCACGATATTGGCCAGACCGATCAGGCTGATCGCAATTGCGCCAAGCGCAGAGGTGGTGCTGATGCCGATGCTGTCCAGCATGCCTCCGGGCAGAATCGGGCCGCACATCTCGGTTATCATTGCGGGGAAATGGGCGGTGATGAAGCCCAGCTGATAGCCGCAGGAGAAGAAGCCGGCAAAGATCATCAGATAGCTTGGGTCACGAAAAGCGCGTTTCAGCACCGAGCCCAGACTTTCTTCCAACTCCGAGCGCGTCGCGGGTTTTCCGTCGCCCAGCATCGGCAGAAAGAACAGGCTGGTCAGCACGATCACACCAAAGATGATGAAGACCGACTGCCATGTGTAATAGGCCAGCAATATCTCGGCCAGGGGTGCACCAAAGACCTGGCCCGCCGATCCCGCAGCCGTGGCGATGCCCAGGGCAAGGCTGCGATTTTCATCGCTGGCCGCGCGTCCGACCACCGCCAGAATTACGCCAAAGCCGGTGCCGGCGATGCCAAACCCGACCATCACCTCGAGCATCTGGATACTGGCAGGTGTGGTTGCAAAGGCGGTCAGCACCAGACCGGCCGAATACAACAGCGCGCCCAGAATGATCGCCCAACGGTCACCCCACCGTTCAGCCAAGGCCCCGAAGATCGGCTGGCCGATGCCCCAGGCAAGGTTCTGGATGGCAATTGCCAGCGAAAACTCGGCCCGCGGCCAGCCAAATTCCTCGCCAATCGGGATCTGGAACACGCCAAAGCTGGCGCGCAGCGCGAAGTTGATCAGCAGGATAACGCAGCCGCCGATCAGAACCGGCGTGAACAGGCGAACTTGGGAAGAGGTCATGGCAATCGTCACCGAAAAAAGATGCGATCACCGTTGTCCCCTGCGCCGGGAAAGTACAAGCGCGGAATTGTGCTGAATATATCAGCCGGGCTTATGGATCAGCCCGGCTGATATGGTCTGCGATCAGTTGCGACGTGCAACCTCGTTGTTGATCGAGAAGGTCGAGGGCTGGAACCCACCGGCTTTTTGCAGGCTGTTCAGGATCACGGTCGTCTTTTCACCGGCATTGTCGGTGATGACCCATTGGCGCAGTTCGGTCGGGCCGCCGGTAAAGACCATCTTGATATTGCCGTATTCGGGATGGGCCGGGTCCTGCGCGGTCACCACGGTGCTGTTCTTCTGTTCGACATGGCCGGTGACCATATTGGCGCGGCCAAGATTGACATTGGCGTCCAGAATGATCGACAGCGGCGTCTGCGCCAGCGGGTATTGTTGTGCGGCACCGCGCGTCTTGCCGTCAAAGACAGCAACCTGCCCACCGGATGCCAGAACCAGCGTGTTGTCGTTGTTATACTCGAACCGCACACGACCCGGGCGCTGGATATAGACCTGCCCGGTCGAGATGCTGCCGTCGTTGTTCACCTGAGTGAATTTCGAGGTCACGGTGCCAAGACCATTCAGGTATCGCGACAGTTCGTTGAGTGAGATTTTCTCGGCCATCGCCGGCAAAGCGAGGACAAGGGCGAGGACGGGCGCAAGGGCGAGTGATTTCAGTTTCATGGTGCCGATCATGCTTGATTCTCCAATGACTTGCACATCACGAATGATGGAAGGTCCGGGCAGGAAACGCTCTCGCTGAAGTGAGGGTTCCGCGACGGTGGCGGCGATCCGCCTGCCATGAAATCGTCGCCCGATGGTCATGCCGGTGTCTTGGTAGTGACCGACAGACGGGACAGCTTCATCCGTCGAAAGGTTTCAGCCATGTCTTTTCTGCTTCCCCGCCTCAGCCGGCGCTCTGTCCTGCGCGGTGCGCTGGCGACCACCAGCATTCTGGCCATGCCCGCAATCAGCCGCGCGCAACGCCGCCCGGTCTTTTCGCATGGCGTCCAATCGGGCGATATCAACGCGCAGGGCGGCATGGTCTGGACCCGCGCGGACCGGCCGGCCCGCATCGCCCTGGAGGTCTCTACCACCGAGGGCTTTGCCGATCCGCGCCATGTGGCCACGCTGAACGCGTTGCCCGACAGTGATTTCGCGGTCAAGGCGCTGCTGGAGGGGATCAACGGCGACCAGACCGTCTTCTACCGCATGACCGCCGCCGATCTCAGCGACATCAATGCTGTCAGCGAGCCGGTGCAGGGCCAGTTCCGCACCGCGCCTGCCAGCCGCCGCAACATCCGGTTTGTCTGGTCAGGCGATACCGCCGGGCAAGGCTGGGGCATCGACGACGAGGGGATGCGCACCTATGCCACCATGGCCGCCCACCAGCCCGATTTCTTTATCCATTCCGGCGACACGATCTATGCGGACGGGCCGATCACCGACGAGGTCGAGATCGAGGGCGGGGTCTGGCGCAACACCACACTGATCGACGAGGTTCGCAAGGTTGCGGAAACACTTGAAGAGTTTCGTGGCCGCTGGAAATACAACCAGATGGACCAGCATGTGCAGGCCATGTCAGCGATGGTGCCGACGCTGTTTCAGTGGGATGACCACGAGGTCGTCAACAACTGGTCGCCCGGCAAGGACCTGACCGGCGATGACCGCTATACCGAGAAATCGGTACCGCTGCTGACCGCCCGCGCCGCCCGCGCCTTTCACGAGATGACGCCGATCAGCTTTGCCCCGACCGAACCCGGCCGCGTTTATCGCAAGATCGCCTATGGTCCGCTGCTGGATATCTTTTTCCTGGATCTGCGCAGCTATCGCGGCCCGAACAGCACCGATATGCAGGACGACATCACGGTCGACTCGCAGGTTCTGGGCAAGGCGCAGCTGGATTGGCTGAAAGCGGAACTGACGGCCTCAGAGGCGGTCTGGAAGGTCATCGCCTGCGACATGCCGATCGGGCTGTGCGTGTGGGACAAGGTGTCCGAGGACCAGAAATATGTCGAGGCCATCGCCAATGGCGACAATGCAGCGCCCAAGGGGCGAGAGTTGGAATTCGCGGGTCTGCTGCGCTTTATCCGTGATCGGGGCATCCTGAACACCGTCTGGCTGACGGCGGATGTGCATTACACGGCGGCCCATGAATACCACCCCGATCGCGCCGCTTTTCAGGAATTCGCGCCGTTCTGGGAATTCGTCTCGGGTCCGCTGCATGCCGGCACCTTTGGCCCCGGCGATCTGGACATGACCTTCGGTCCCGAGGTCAAATTCTTCAAGGCACCGCCCGAAGGTCAGGCCAATCTGCCGCCCTCGGCAGGACTGCAGTTCTTTGGCCTTGTCGATATCGACGGCGATAGCGGGCAGATGTCCGTCAGGCTGATGGACCGGGCCGATACGGAACTGTGGTCGATTACGCTGGACCCGCAGCAGGCCTGAGGCGGCCTAGCCGAAAATCGACCAGCCGGTGAACTGCGCCAACCGCTCGGCGGCGTAGTTCGCGGCGCGGGAATTGCCCGTTTCATTCAATCCCGGCGACCAGATTGCGATGGATGCGCGATCTGGCGCCACCATCAGCAGACCACCGCCGACGCCCGACTTGCCCGCCAGACCCACGCGAAAGGCGAAGTCACCGGATTCGTCGTAATGCCCACAGGTCAGCATCAACGCCGTGATCCGCCGCGCGCGCGTTTCCGACAGCAGCATTGGCGCGCCGGGCAATCCCGCGATGCAGCGACCGGCATTGGCCAGCTGCAGGCAGTTCATCTCGATGGCGCATTGGTGGAAATAGGTGCCAAGCGTGTAATCCGCCGGGTTCTTCAGGTTGCCATAGGATTTCAGGTAATTCGCCAATGCGCGGTTTCGATCACCCGTTTTCTCTTCGGATTGCGCGACCGCCTTGTCGATGTGGATGTCGTCATCACCGGCTGCCGCCCGGATATAGCCGATGATCTCGGAGAGGGCGTCACGAGGGGTGCGACCCGTGAGCAATTCATCGGTGACCACCAATGCGCCTGCGTTGATAAAGGGGTTTCGCGGGCGGCCCTTTTCCAGTTCCAGCAGCAGGATCGAATCAAACCGCGACCCCGACGGTTCGCGCCCGACGCGGGTCCAGATCTGCTCGCCGATCCGGCCCAGCACGCAGCCCAGAGAAAACACCTTGCTGACCGACTGGATCGAGAACCCCTTGCTTGCAGCACCGGCGCTGCAGACCGTTCCATGGGCCAACACGACCGCGATGCCAAATTGCGCCGGGTCCACATCGGCAAGTTCGGGGATGTAATCGGCGACCTCGCCCCAGTCCGCGCGTTCGTGGATTTCCTCGTTCAGAGCGGTCAGAAATTCCTGTAACGCCTGCGGCGTCACATGGTTTCCCTGTTTGCCTGCCACCCCTGCCATGCCCGATCCCCTGCATCGCATCGCCCGCGACCAACTTGCAGCCTAAAGCGGCTGCCCCGTCAAGAGCCGCGGCATCGGGTCAATGGACAGCCCCGCCGCCTGCCGCATAAAGCCCCGCCGCAAGGCCGGGATGGCGCTGACCACCCCCATGCCCAGCCCGCGCGCCGCCCCGATCAGCGGATTGTCGATGCCAAAGAGACTGTTCACCGCATCCATGCCCAGTGCCAGACTGGTCGCGTCAAAGCGCCGCCAGCCCTGATAACGCGTCAGAACATCCTCGGCCCCGATATCCTCGCCGCGACGGGCCGCCTCGACCAGCACTTCGGCCAGCGCCGCCACATCGCGCAACCCGAGGTTGAGCCCCTGCCCCGCAATCGGATGCACCCCATGCGCCGCATCGCCGATCAGCGCGACACGCGGCGCGACATAGCGTTCGGCCAGTGACAGCGACAAGGGATAAGTAAAGCGTGGCCCGGCCAGCGTGAACGGGCCCAGGAAATCGCCGAAACGCGGGCGCAGAACGGCCAGGAATTCGTCATCGGGCAGCGCCTTGATGGCCTTGGCGTTGGTGTCCGTCTCGGACCAGACGACGCTGCTGCGATTGCCGGGCAGCGGCAGAATGGCCAGCGGCCCCGTGGACATGAAATATTGCTGGGCGATGCCGTGATGCGCCTGTTCGTGGTCCACTGCCGCGACCAGTGCGGTCTGGCCGTAATCCCAGCCTTGCCGCCGGATCCCGGCCCGCGTCGCGGTGCCCGATTGGCGGCCATCGGCCCCGACCAGCAACCGCGCGCTGAGGGTGCGTCCATCCGATAGCGTGACGGTTACCCCGGCAGGACCGACATCCTGTCCGGTGACCGAGATCCCGTCAATCAGCGTGATATTGTTGTCCTGCATCGCCGTCAGCAGGGCACGATAGAGGAACCGATCCTCCAGCATATGCCCGACGGCGCCTTCCTCGATTTCGGCGCTGTCGAAATGCAGTGAAAAAAGCCCCGCCCCGTCGCCCGGCTGGCCCTGTGACGCCTTGACCTCATAAATCGGCTGACTTTCTCCGGCCAGGCCGTTCCACAGCCCAAGCGCGCCCAGCAGCCGCTGAGAGGCCAGCGCAAGCGCATAGGCCCGCCCGTCAAAATCATCGGCCTCACGCGTGTCGGCGGGGCGCGTGTCCACGACCGCGACAGACAGGCCAGCCCCGGCCAAAGCCAGTGCAAGGGTCGGGCCGTTCAAACCGCCGCCCGCGATCAGGATATCGTAATCCGGTTTCATGGCCCGCGATCATGCACGGGCGGGCGACAAAGGCAATGCGGCAAGACAGCACCGATCAGCGCAACGGCGCGTGGTCCGCGGCGCATCAGGCCCCCTGCGGCAATCGCTGCTCGGCCTGCCGGATCGCGGCCAACCCGCTGCGATAATCAGGATAGCGCAGGGTGATGCCAAGATCGCGCTTTATCCGGGCGTTCGAGACGCGTTTGGATTCGGCGTAAAAGCTGCGCGCCATCCGGGACATGTCGGCCTCGGCCAAAGCGACCGCGGGCGGTTCGGGCAGATCAAGCAATCGCGCCGCATAGGCCAGAACGTCTTGTGGCGCGGCCGGATCATCATCGCAGACGTTATAGACCGCGCCGGGCTCTGGCTGCTGGATCGAGGCCAGCAGCACCTGCGCGATGTCCTCGGCATGGATGCGCGAAAAGACCTGCCCCGGCTTGACGATGCGCCGCGCCGTGCCTGCGCGCAATTTGGCGAATGGTCCGCGACCGGGGCCGTAAATGCCGGCCAGACGAAAGACATGCAGCGGCAACCCGGCCTGTTCGGCCAGCAAACGCCATGCGGCCTCTGCCTGAACACGGGCCTTGCCGCGTTCGGTCGCGGGGGCGGGCGGCGTGTCTTCGTCAACCCAGCCGCCAGCCTGATCGCCGTAGACGCCCGTGGTCGAAAGATAACCCAGCCAGTCCGGGCGCGCCCGCCGCATGGCCCCATCAAAGGCCGCGAGCACAGGATCGCCATCGGGACCGGGAGCGGCACTGATCAAAATGGCATCGGCGCGCGTCAGACGGTCCGCGATTTCGGTTTCGTCGCCGGGCCACATCAGCGGATCGGCACCCGCCGCCGCAACCTGCGCCATACGCCCGCGCGTGGTGCCCGTTACCCGCCAGCCCTGCGCCCGCAAGAGCGGTGTCAGATAGCCGGCTGAATAGCCGTGGCCCAGTATCACCATTTCTTTTGCCATGCTGCCTGCCGCCGTCACATCCTTGTTGCGCTTTGGGGGGACAATAGGGCGCGGCGCGGTGGATTGCGAGGGCCAGAGGCGGCCGTGGCAGCGGCAGCCCGGCGCCTGTCCCGGCTTCTTGCCAGCATCGCCTCTGGCTGGCACAGTCGCCTGAATCATCAGGGAAGATGCCGATGGCTCAAGACAACCGCTTTCTGCCGGTCGAAACACCAGCGACCGCCAGCCGCGAACAATTTACCGACCCCAAGGCCGCCGTCGCGCGGCTGGAAGAAGTGTACAGGGATGGGACGGATTTCCTGAGCGGTCACTTTGTCAGGACGCTGGCGGGAGAGCCGCCCAAGGCACGCTATCGCGCGTATTATCCCGAGGTCCGGCTAAGCACGACCAGCCATTCGCAGACGGATTCGCGCCTGTCCTTTGGTCATGTCGTCGCCCCCGGCAGCTATGCGGCAACGATCACCCGGCCGGACCTGTTTCGTAACTACCTGACCCAGCAGATCGGGCTGCTGATGAAAAACCACAATGTGCCCATCACCATCGGCCCAAGCGAGACACCCATTCCGATCCATTTCGCTGTTGCCGGACAGTCTGATCTGAATGTGCCGCAGGAAGGTGTGCTGGATTTCAGCCTTCGCGACGTCTTTGACGTGCCTGATCTGGAGACGATGAACGACGACATCGTCAATGGCGAGGCCAAGCCGCATGCCGATGGCGCCTTGCACCTGGCGCCCTTTACCGCGCAGCGCGTGGATTACTCGCTGGCGCGGCTGGCGCATTACACCGCGACCGCGCCCGAATATTTCCAGAACTTCGTGCTGTTCACCAACTACCAGTTCTATGTCGACGAATTCGAGGCCTATGCCCGCCGGGCGCTGGCCGATCCCTCGATGGGATATACCTCGTTCGTGGCACCTGGAAATCACGTCATCACCGACGCAAACGATCCTCTGCCCGCCAATGAAAAAATGCCGCAGATGCCGGCCTATCACCTGACCCGGCCCGATGGGCAGGGGATCACGCTGGTCAATATCGGGGTGGGGCCGTCCAACGCAAAGACGGCCACCGATCATATCGCCGTGCTGCGCCCGCATGCCTGGCTGATGGTCGGCCATTGCGCGGGGCTGCGCAACAGCCAGCGGTTGGGCGATTTCGTCCTGGCCCATGCCTATCTGCGCGAGGATCACGTGCTGGATGACGACCTGCCGGTCTGGGTGCCGATCCCCGCGCTGGCCGAGGTGCAGGTCGCGCTGCAAGAGGCCGTGGCCGAGATCACCCAGCTGGACGGGTTCGAGTTGAAGCGGATCATGCGCACCGGCACGGTGGCCACCATCGACAACCGCAATTGGGAATTGCGCGACCAATCCGGCCCGGTTCGCCGTCTGTCGCAATCGCGCGCCGTGGCGCTGGATATGGAAAGCGCCACCATTGCGGCCAATGGTTTTCGGTTCCGGGTCCCCTATGGCACCTTGCTATGTGTCAGTGACAAGCCGCTGCATGGCGAGTTGAAATTGCCCGGCATGGCGACCGATTTCTACCGGACTCAGGTGGCCAACCATTTGCTGATCGGCGTGCGTGCAATGGAAAAACTGCGCGAGATGCCGTTGGAGCGGATTCACAGCAGAAAACTGCGTTCGTTCAGCGAAACGGCCTTTCTGTGACCCAACGAAAAGCCGCCGAACAGTGCCATGCAGGGCCATTTCAACGAAAAATACTTGATCTAAGAGTCAAAACCGTGTGTAGCAGGCGGTGTGTCGCCGGACAGGCGCAAATCATAATGCCTTAAACAGGGCCAGAGGAGACAGATTTATGGCTAACGCTACCGCGAAACCGATGACCAAGACCCAGCTGGTCGCCGCTCTTGCCGATGAATTGGGATCGGACAAGAAGTCGGCAACTGCAGCGCTGGATGCGATCACCTCGGTGGTGACCCGTGAAGTGTCAAACGGTGGCGCTGTGACGCTGCCGGGTATCGGCAAGATCGCTTGCCGCGCCCGTCCCGAGCGTCAAGTTCGCAATCCCCAGACCCAGGAAATGATGACCAAGCCGGCTGACAAGCAGGTCAAGGTCACTGTTGCCAAGGCGCTGAAAGACAGTGTGAACGCCTGATTTGCCGCAAGGTATGATGATGGGCCGTGCCGAAAGGCGCGGCCCTTTTTTTTGTGCCGACGGGCACGCTTTCCATTCCTCTGACAAGCTGATAGCGCCGATATGTCGGACAGCCGGAGGCACAGAATGGATATCCGCGCGATCTTCATGGGGCTGTCTTTCGGCATCCTCTGGTCATCTGCCTTTACCTCGACACGTGTGATCGTACTGGACGCGCCGCCGCTGACGGCGCTGGTGATGCGCTTTCTGCTGTCGGCGGTGCTCGGCGTGCTGCTGGCGCGGGCGATGGGCCAAAGCTGGCGGCTGACGCGTGCCGAATGGCGCACGGTGATCATTTTCGGGCTGTGCCAGAATGCGCTGTATCTGGGTCTGAACTGGGTGGCGATGCAGCGGGTCGAGGCATCGGCTGCGTCGATCATCGCCTCTATGCTGCCGCTGCTGGTCGCTGCCGCAGGGGCGCTGTTTTATGGCGAGAAACTGCGCCCGATGGCGGTGACCGGGCTGCTTGCCGGTTTTGCCGGGGTGGCCCTGATCATGGGCTCGCGCCTGACCGATGGTCTGGACGGGCCGGGGGTGGTGATGTGTCTGATCGCCGTGGTGGCCCTGACCGCCGCGACATTGGTGCTGCGGGGCACCGGGGGCAGCAAGAATGTGCTGATGCTGGTGGCGCTGCAAATGGCGGTCGGCGCGATCGCGCTGCTGCCATTTTCGCTGATGTTCGAGAATGCGGGAGACGTCGTCTGGTCTTGGACGTTGGTCTGGGCGTTTCTTTACACCGTGCTGGGGCCGGGCCTGCTGGCAACCTTTATCTGGTTCCAGCTGGTCAGCCGGATCGGCGCGACCCGCGCCGCGACCTTTCACTTTCTCACGCCATTTCTGGGCGTCAGCATCGCCGCCGCCTTTCTGGGCGAGCGGTTCGGGCCGACGGATCTGCTGGGCGCGCTGATCGTCGCGGGCGGCATCCTGATGGTGCAACTGTCCAAGGTGCAGACCCGCGGCCCGGCAGCCTAGCGCGCTTAGAACAGGAAGATGCTGTCGGCCACCTGCGCTGCCGTCAGATCGGCCCCGATAACCGTGATCTGATTGTCATCCGCAAGATCGATCAGGACGCCGCCATTGATCTTGCGCACACTGCTGGCGACAAATTCTTCGAGATCCTCGGCGATCAGCGCGTCGTCGATCATCAGCCGATCCTGCCCCGGCTGGAAATCCATGACCCTGTCACGGCCAATATCACTGCCGCGAAAGACGAAATTGTCGGGACCTGCCTCGCCCCATAACCGGTCATCGCCGGGGCCACCATCCAGCCAGTCGCGCATCTGGCCGCCAAACAGCTGGTCATTGCCGGCACCGCCATCCAGCCGGTCGTTGCCCCAGTGTCCGCGGATGATGTCATTGCCATTGCCGCCGGCCATGTTGTCATGCCCGCCCTGCCCCAGCATCCGGTCATGGCCATCGTCGCCGCGCATCACATCGTTTCCGTTGCCACCGACGATATAATCATTGCCCGAGCCGCCCGAGAGCCGGTCGTCGCCGTTCTCGCCGTTCAGCGTGTCATTGCCCCACTGACCGAGGATGTAGTCGTTGCCGGCAGAGCCCAGAATGGTGTCCTCTCCGCCGCCGCCGGCCATCCAGTCATCGCCCGGCATGCCGCGCAGACGGTCGGCCCCGCCGCCCATCCGGAAATCATCGCTGCCCCAGCTGCCGGTCACCTCGGTTGTGGCCGCGCCTGTCATGACCTGACCATTGAAGAACGGCGCCCACTCGGCGCGCGACGGCGCGACGGTGATCCAGCCCGGATCGTTGATCGTGTGGATCGAGACACCGGGCGCCAGATCATACTCGATATGGCCGCCGGTGCTGGCGAAGTTTTCGGTCAGCATCAGCACGCTGCGGGTCTGTCCCTGCAGGACCATTTCACCCACCTGCAGGCCGATGCCGACCAGGTCATACCTGTCCGACAGCAGGTTCGCGCGATGCCCGCTGCTGTTCATCAGGTTGCGGTGCAATTGCTCGATTTCGTCGGTCAAGGTGCCGTTATTGTTGATGGTGACATAGGCGATGTTCTCGGCGGTGGCCCAGCCATTCGACAGATCGAACCCGGCATCGCGCAAGCGCTGAGACGACGAACTGCCACCAGCGCCCGTATGCGAGAAAACATCCGCGTCGAGCATCCAGATCGAGTGATTGTCGGCCGATCTGTTCAGGTGGCGTTCGAGAAACAGGCGGTCTTGCCCGTTTGCGGCGCGCGACTGGTTGATGAGGTCGAGAAGGTACCGTTCGTCCTGCGTTGCATAGGTCATTCAATTCGCCTTTTGGTTGAGCCCGCCATTCCGAAAAGCTTATCCTGCTGGGCGCGACAGGCAGGGTCAAGCGGGCTGCACAAGCCGTGCACCCTGCGCGCACAACCTGTGCACAGCGTGTACACAGGCTACGCGCGCCGGGTTAAGCGGTGGTTAACCGCTGCCCGCCATAGTGAGCGCCTGGCAAAGGGGGCGATCATGGTCAGCAAGGCGGTGCAAGCGCAGCGGGTGAACTATCACTATATGGCCGATGCCATGCGGATGCTGGAATGGGATCTGCACCAGAGCGTGCTGGCGGGGCTGCGCATCCCCGATGAATGGCACCGGATCGCGCGGCAAAAGGACAGCAGCAAAAAGACCCGTGTCACGCTGCGGCTGGATGACGACGTGGTCAGGTTTTGCCGGTCGATGGGGCCGGACTGGCAGGTGCGCATCAACCGCATCATCGCGGTCTGGATGCATGCGCGGCTGGCCGGGCTGATCGAGGGGCCCGAGACGATGGACTACCTGCGGCGCGGCAGCGAGGACGAGGCATTCGAGGACCAACGCCCGCATTGGGGCGACGACCTGAGCCTGAGCCAGCGCGAGATGCTGGAACGCACCTATGGCGAGGCCCGCGCGGAGCAGATGCGCGACGACGAGGGCGTGCCGGTGACGGAAGAGCGCAAGCCCTCGGCCGTTTTGAAGGCTGAGTTCATGGCGATGAAGGCGCGGCGTGGGGATTGAGCGGGGGTGGCAGCCAAAGACAGCGCAGCGCCGGCTATGGTGCGCGTGAGGTGTCGGGATCAAAGCGGTGATTGATCCGTTGTGCCGCCAGTCCGGGCGCAAGAAACAGGGCGAAGGCTTCGGCGACCAGCGTCTCGGCGCGCGGTAATGCCCTGGGACGAGTTGCTAATCAGGTGCTCAGAACGGCAGTGGGTCATCGTCGTTCCAAGTCATTTCTTCCGGCAATGTATGTTCAACGTGAAGTAAAATTACGATCCGCTGCTCGACGTCAATGACGTAGCGAACGGTATAGGACATGATGATCTCTGGTCCGTTTAAATCGAGTTTTGTTCGGGCTATCCAGATTTCCTTGCCTGTGCTGTCAAGCACTCCGGTTTGGAAGAATCCTCGCGGTTCACGCTTAAGGCCGAAGCGTATGGGCAATGTGCCGTTCGCTACCACGATCTGGTCGCCGCAGTCATATACTGCAGCTCTGTAACTGGTGGCTTCCTCAATGATCCAATTCACAGGCAAGAGCCCACTAAATCTATTCTACCAATTATATTTTTCTTTCAGTTCTTCGGTGCGAGTGATCTCATTGGCTGTAACAGCTTTGTTAGAGAGCGCCACATAGCTGTACGGCATTGTGTCCCTCATTTGCAGTGCACGCCAACGTACATCATGTGATGCCTCACTAATCTCTACGGCCGGCATCCCCCTTAGTTCTTCGATAACCTCGTCCACGATTGCAATCTCATCATCCGAAAAAAGACTGAGCGCGGCTTTGCGATGTGCGATAGTTCTATCTTGCGTATAATCCCCAATTGGAACTTGCTGCAAGGTGATTGCACCCTCGTCAATTAGTTCCCGGCGAACCGGAAGCAGAGCTTTAGGCGCAGGTCCCTGAGGAAGTTTGAAATATTGAGTCCCGGTTATTGGTCGGGCCGTACGTTCAAATGCCCTAAAGTCCGAATGGTAAAGAATCTTGTTGAGCATTATGGCGCCGAAGCTATTGTCATCTGCGCACCGGTCAGAAATGTAGACAATCAGCTCCTTCAACTTTCGCGCGCCCTGATCCACGGGAAAACTGAAGAGCAGGCGAGCATCGTGTGGGTTACTCATTGATTCGCCTCCTGAGCAAATTGTAGCTCAAGTAGAATCGTGCGACAACACAAGTTTGACAAGGAGTCAAGAAGATTTTACTGAAGCGACGCGCTTAACTACTTGAAAACTGTAGTTCTTTGTGCGGCCTCACGCCTGCAGCGACCGCACTCCGACTTCGCCCTCTTCGCGTGACTTGATTGCGGCGACGGCGGCGATGCTGGCGGCGGCGGTGGTGTAGTAGGGGATCTTGTCATAGAGGGCAACGGCGCGGATTTCGCGTGAGTCTGCAATGGCTTGCGCGCCTTCGGTCGTGTTCAGAACCATGGCGATTTCGCTGTTTTTCAGGCGATCCACCACGTTGGGGCGGCCCTCGTAGACCTTGTTGACGCGCTGGGACTGCACGCCTTCGGAGGCCAGGAAATCGGCGGTGCCGCTGGTGGCGACGATCTGGAAGCCCATGGCGATCAGGTCGCGGGCGGCGGCGCCCATCTCGGCCGTCTTGTCGGCATCCTTGATCGAGATAAAGACCAGCCCGTCATGCGGCAGGTTGGTGCCGGCGCCAAGCTGGGCCTTGAGGAAGGCGCGGGGGAAGTTGCGGTCCCAGCCCATCACCTCGCCGGTCGAGCGCATTTCCGGGCCAAGCAGGGTATCGACGCCGGGGAAGCGGGCGAAGGGCAGCACGGCCTCTTTCACCGAGAACCACGGCGTGATCGGGTCGGCCAGGGTCAGCGGATCGGCAAAGGGCAGGTCATCTTCGGGGCCGACGCCTTCGGGATAGGGCTCGCGCGCGGGGAAGTTCGACATCGGCTCGCCGGCCATAAGCCGCGCGGCTATCGAGGCGATGGCGCTGTCGGTGGCTTTGGCGACGAAGGGCACGGTACGCGAGGCGCGGGGATTGACCTCGAGCACGTAGATCGCGCCGTCTTTCAGTGCGAATTGCACATTCATCAGGCCCTTGACCTGCAACGCGCGGGCCATGTCGACGGTCTGGCGTTTCAGCTCTGCGATGGTGGTCGCGTCCAGCGTGTGGGGCGGCAGGGAACAGGCGCTGTCGCCGGAATGGACGCCGGCTTCTTCGATATGTTCCATGATTCCAGCGACATGGACGTTTTCGCCGTCCGATAGCGCATCCACATCAACCTCGATCGCGCCGGTCAGATAGCTGTCCAGCAGCACCGGGTTCTTGCCCGAGACATTGACGGCTTCGGTGATGTAGCGGTTCAGGTGGTCCATATCGCGCACGATTTCCATGGCGCGGCCGCCCAGCACGTAGGAGGGGCGGATGACCAGCGGAAAGCCGATGCGTTCGGCGATCTTGACGGCCTCGGCGTCGCTATGGGCGATGCCGTTGATCGGCTGTTTCAGGTTCAGATCGTTCAGAAGCTGCTGAAAGCGTTCGCGGTCTTCGGCCAGGTCGATGGCGTCGGGCGTGGTGCCGAGGATCGGGATGCCCTCTGCCTCCAGCGCGTTGGCCAGTTTCAGGGGTGTCTGGCCGCCGAACTGGACGATGACGCCGTGAAGGGTGCCGTTTTCCTGCTCGACCCGCAGGATTTCCAGCACATGTTCCAGCGTCAGCGGTTCGAAATAGAGGCGATCCGAGGTGTCGTAATCGGTGCTGACGGTTTCGGGGTTACAGTTGACCATGATGGTCTCGTACCCGGCATCGGTCAGGGCGAAACAGGCGTGGCAACAGCAATAGTCGAACTCGATCCCCTGCCCGATGCGGTTGGGGCCGCCGCCGAGGATGACGACCTTTTTGGCGTTGGTCGGGCGGGCCTCGTTTTCCACGTCGCCCATCGCGGGGGCTTCGTAGGTGGAATACATATAGGGGGTCTGGGCCTCGAATTCGGCGGCGCAGGTGTCGATGCGCTTGAAGACCGGCAGGATCTCGGCGGCGACGCGGGTGTGGCGGATGTCGTCTTCTTCGCGACCGGTCAGGGTGGCCAGCCGGGCATCGGTGAAGCCCATCATCTTCAGCGCGCGCAGGCCGTCGGAATCGGCAGGCAGGCCGTTTTCGCGGACCTTGTTTTCGGCGTCCACGATCTCGCGCAGGCGGGACAGGAACCACGGGTCAAAGCTGGTGACGCGCTGGATCTCATCGTCGCTCAGGCCCAGACGCATGGCTTGTGCGATGACGCGCAGGCGGTCCGGCGTTGCCTTGGAGAGTGCGGCGATGATGGCGGGCCTGCCCTGATCTGCGGCGCCTTCGATGGCGATTTCGTCCAGCCCGGTCAGGCCGTTTTCCATGCTGGTCAGCGCCTTTTGCAGCGACTCGTGGAAGCTGCGGCCGATGGCCATGACCTCGCCCACCGATTTCATCGCGGTGGTCAGTTCGGGCTTGGAGCCGGGGAATTTCTCGAAGGCAAAGCGCGGGATCTTGGTGACGACATAGTCGATGCTGGGTTCGAAGCTGGCCGGCGTGACCTTGGTGATGTCATTGTCCAGTTCGTCCAGCGTGTAGCCGACGGCCAGTTTCGCGGCGATCTTGGCGATGGGGAAGCCGGTGGCCTTGGAGGCCAGCGCCGAGGAACGGCTGACGCGGGGGTTCATCTCGATCACGACCATGCGGCCATCGGCGGGGTTGATCGCCCATTGCACGTTGGATCCGCCGGTTTCGACGCCGATTTCACGCAGCACGGCGATGCTGCCATTGCGCATGATCTGGTATTCGCGATCGGTCAGGGTCAGCGCGGGTGCAACGGTGATCGAATCGCCGGTATGCACGCCCATGGGATCGACGTTTTCGATGGCGCAGACGATGATGGCGTTGTCGTTGCGGTCGCGCACGACCTCCATCTCGAATTCTTTCCAGCCCAGCAGGCTTTCATCGACCAGCACCTGCGCAACCGGGCTGGCATCAAGGCCCGAGCGCACGATGCGTTCGTAATCGTCGCGGTTATAGGCGACGCCGCCGCCGGTGCCGCCGAGGGTATAGGCGGGGCGGATGATGGCGGGCAGGCCGATCTCTTCGAGCGCATCCATCGCCTGTGCGACACCCGCCGAGACGTCGTATTTGCCGCTGGCCAGCCTGGGCGCGGCGACGATGGTTGCCTTGGGGTTTTCAAGGCCGATGCGGTCCATTGCCTCGCGGAACAGCTTGCGGTCCTCGGCCATCTCGATGGCGCTGCGCTGTGCGCCGATCAATTCGACGCCGTAGCGGTTCAGGGCGCCGGAATCGGCCAGCGCCAGCGCCGTGTTCAGCCCGGTCTGTCCGCCCATCGTGGGCAGCAGCGCGTCGGGGCGTTCCTTGGCGATGATCTTTTCGACGATTTCGGGGGTGATCGGTTCGATATAGGTCGCGTCGGCCATTTCCGGGTCGGTCATGATCGTCGCCGGGTTCGAGTTGACCAGCACGACGCGGTAGCCCTCTTCGCGCAGCGCCTTGCAGGCCTGTGCGCCGGAATAGTCGAACTCGCATGCCTGCCCGATGACGATGGGTCCGGCACCGATGATCAGGATAGATTTGATATCGGTTCTTTTCGGCATGGTCGTGCCCCCGGGCTTGTCATGGATTACGGCAAATCGTCCGGGGTTATAGCCAAGCGCCGCCGGGGTGCAAGGCAAGATGGGTGCCGGGGGGAACGATTATGGTAATGAACCGATGCCAAGGGCGCGGCGATCCACGAAATTTCGGAGGGTCGCCCGGTGTGATCGTCAGGCGGTGCAAGCCCTGAGCGGTGGTGGGACGGAGGGCACGCGCGGGTCAGCGCAGCAGGATCACTTCCAGCCGGTTGTTTTGCGGCGACATCGGATTGACGTCGCGATTGCGGCGATCTGCAAAGCCGGTGATGCGCTGGATGCGCCCGGCCCTGAGGCCCGAGTGTTCCAGCGCGCCGCGCAGGGTTTGCGCGCGCGCGGTGGACAAGTCCCAGACCGGCGATGTCACCAGCGCCTCGGGATAGGCGCGGACATGACCGGAAATGGCGATATCATTGCGCAGCCCCGACAGCGCGCCCGAGATTACCTGGGCCAGATCCCCGAGGATCGGCTGGGCCTGATCGCTGTCTTCCTGAAAGAGCGGCGCGGCGGTCAGATCGGTCAGTTCGATGACCAGACCCTCGTCGGTCATGCGGGTGACGACATGTTTCAGCAGGTTTTTCATCTGCATCGATTCGGCACCCAGACCGTTCAGTTGATCCTGAACCTGACGCGCCACGGCGTCGTAATCAGAGCTGCGCTGGGTGTCGTTGACCTCGACATCGACGCCCAGCCGGACGCCTGCCTCGATGCCGTCGCCGGTCGCGCCGGGTGTCCGGGTGACGCTGGGGTTGAAATATTCCGACAGGCCGCTGCGCTGTTGTTCGGTGGTTGCGTTCAAGAGCCACATCAGCAGGAAGAACGCCATCATCGCGGTGACGAAGTCGGCATAGGCGACCTTCCACGCGCCGCCGTGATGCGGGGTGGGCCCGGAGGCCGCCACCCGTTTGACAATGATCCGCGTCTGAGGCGGCTTTTGCTGCGCGTCCATCGACGAACCCCACATTCCCTAATACCCGGAAAGCAGAATCCGCCTATTTCACGGCCAGAACAAGTTAACCGGTCAAATGCAACGCAGTTCAGCCTTACTCGTCATAGCTGCGCCGGTCCTCGATCACCATGCCGTCGTTGGGCAGGCTGCCGGGCTGCACGATTTCGACCTGGCCTTTCAGCTTGAGGGTGTCGGCGACCGAGTTCTGGAAATCCTCGGGCGCGCCGGCCTTGACCTCTAGCTGCACGGTCATGCTGTCCATCTCGCCGTTGCGCTCGGCGATGACGCGGGCGCGCTGGATTTCGGGGTGGCGCGCGACCAGGGTGGCGACCTGTTCGGGGCGCACGAACATGCCCTTGATCTTGGTGGTCTGATCGGCGCGGCCCATCCATCCCTTGATGCGCATATTGGTGCGCCCGCAGGGGCTGATCCCCGGCATCACCGCCGACAGATCGCCGGTGGCAAAGCGGATCAGCGGGTAATCGGGATTGAGCGTGGTAACCAGCACCTCGCCGACCTCGCCCTCGGGCACCGGATCGCCGGTGCCGGGGCGGACGATTTCGACGATGACGCCCTCGTCGACGATCATGCCCTCCATGGCATCGGATTCGTAGGCGATGTTGCCCAGATCGGCGGTCGCATAGCATTGCAGCGTGGCGATGCCGCGATCAGCGTAGAGCGCGCGCAGGGACGGAAACAGCGCACCGCCCCCGACGGCGGCGCGGCGGATGGCCAGTTGCTCGCCCATCTCATCGGCCTTGTCGATGATCACCTTGAGGAAATCGGGCGTGCCGGCATAGACGGTGGTGCCGATATCGACGGCGGCGCGGACCTGCAATTCGCTTTGGCCGGTGCCGGCGGGCAGGACCGCTGCATCGACGGCGCGCGCACCGGATTCGAACATCATCCCGGCAGGCGTCAGGTGGTAGCCAAAGCAGTTATGGACGATATCGCCCCTGCCCACGCCCGCCGCATGCAGGAAACGGCCCAGCCGCCACCAGTCGCCCTCGCGGCGGCCGGGTTCGTAGATCGGGCCGGGGCTTTGGAAGATGTGGTCGAATTCGGCGGCCAGCCGGGTGGTAAAGCCGCCAAAGGGCGGGGTCTTGGCCTGCGCCTCTGCCAGTTCGGATTTGCGGATCACCGGCAAGCGTGCCAGCGCCGCGCGGTCGATCACGCTGTCGGGGTCGACGTCGCGCAACAGGCGCGCCAATGCGGGTGCCGTGCGCGCCCTGCCGATCGTGGCCGGCAGGGCCTCGGACAGCGCCTCTTCGCGTTCTTCGGGGCCGCGGACCTCGAGATCGTCATAATATCCAGCCATAAGACACCCCCTGAATGCGCGGCCCGGCGCGCGTCAAATCTTGTTGCTGCTGCGCAGCAGGTCGCGCTCCGGTCCAGCGCCGACAGCCCGGATATGTCGCGCCGCCCCCAAAAGGCCCGCGCCCCTAGGCCAGCCAGCGCTTGCGCCGGCGATAGCTGCGCACGTCGCGGAATGACTTGCGGCCCTCGTCGGACATGCCGAGGTAGAATTCCTTGACGTCGGGGTTCTCGCGCAATGCGGCGGCGGGACCGTCCATCACCACGCGACCGCTTTCGAGGATATAGCCGTAATGGGCAAAGCGCAGCGCCACGTTGGTGTTCTGCTCGGCCAGCAGGAAGGTCACGCCCTCGCCTTCGTTGACCGCCTTCACGATGCCGAAGATCTGTTCGACCAGTTGCGGGGCAAGCCCCATCGACGGCTCGTCCAGCAGGATCGTTTCCGGCCGACTCATCAGCGCGCGACCGATGGCGACCATCTGCTGTTCGCCGCCCGAGGTATAGCCGGCCTGCGATTTGCGCCGTTCGCGCAGACGCGGGAAATAGTCATAGACCATTTCCAGATCCTGCTTGACCGCCGCCGCGCCGTCGCCGCGCGTATAGGCCCCGGTCAGCAGGTTTTCCTCGACCGTGAGGTGTTCGAAACAGTGGCGGCCCTCCATCACCTGGATCACGCCCTGCTTGACCAGCGCGGCGGGATTGAGATCCGAGATGCGCTCGCCCCGATAGGTGATGCTGCCCTTGGTCACTTCGCCGCGTTCGCTGGCCAAGAGGTTCGAGATCGCCTTGAGCGTCGTGGTCTTGCCAGCCCCGTTGCCCCCCAGAAGCGCGGTGATACCGCCCTTGGGAACCGACAGGCTGACGCCTTTCAGGACAAGGATCACGTGGTTGTAGATCACCTCGATACTGTTGACTTGCAGCAAGGTTTCGCTGTTTTCGGCGTCGAACATCATGGCCCCCAATGGCGGTGGTCCCGGCGACTGGCAGCCGCCGGGACAGGTCGTCTTAGTTGCAGCGCTCGGTCACGCCGGCCTCGGCGGCATAGGCCGCGCTGTCTTCTTCGATCAGCGGCTGCAGCACCTCTTCATCGGGCTCGATGAAATCGGTGATCAGGTTCCACTGACCGGCTGCCGCATCCCATTGCTGGATCCGGCCAAGACCGGCGCCGCCATGGTTGTCACAGCTCAGCGAGATCGGCTGGCCGAAATCTGGCAGGCCCAGTTCCTCCATCCGCTCTGCGCTGATCTCGAGCGCCTCGAAACCGTCGCGCAGCTGTGCAGGGGTGATGGCCGAGGTGCCGGCAAGGTCCTGTGCCTTCTTGATCGCCTCGGCGATGACCAGCGCGGCATAGGCGCCGCGCGAATACAGCACCGTGCCGATCTGATCGCCCGCGCCCGATGCCTTGCCGGCATCGTAGACATGGGTCTTGAGGTCGTCATAGAGCGGATATTCCTGACCGACACCGTGGAAGGTCAGCGCCTTGTAGCCATTGGCGCCCTCGCCGGCCGAGATCACGTCATTTTCCGAACCCGACCACCAGATGCCGATCATGTGGTCCATCGGATAGCGGATATTCACCGCCTCCTGGATGCCGACCTGGTTCTGCACACCCCAGCCATACATGATGACATAGTCGGGCTTGTCGCGGCGAATTTGCAGCCACTGGCTTTTCTGTTCCTGACCCGGCGCGTCGACCGGCAGTTCCGACAGTTCGAAGCCGTGCTTTTTCGACAGTTCCTGCAGGGTCCGGATCGGTTCCTTGCCATAGGCGCTGTTGTGATAGACCAGCGCGATCTTCTTGCCGTTCAGATCGCCGCCTTCCTGCTCGAGGATATGCTTGACCGCGACCGAGGCACCGTCCCAATAGTTCGCGGGCGCGTTGAACACCCATTCGAACACCTTGCCGTTCTTGGCCGAGGTGCGGCCATAGCCGGGCGTATACAGCGGCATGTTGTCGACGCTGGCCTTGGGGATCAGCTGATAGGTGATGCCGGTCGACAGCGGGTTCATGACCAGCGGGTTGTCACCCTTGAGCGCCTCGTAGCATTCGACGCCTTTTTCGGTGTTATAGGCGGTCTCGCATTCCGGCACCTGGATGATCTCGCCGCCGATGCCGCCGTCGCGTTCGTTGAGCAAGGTGAAATAGTCGTTGAAACCGTCCGCATAGGGAATGCCGTTGGCGGCATAGGGGCCGGTGCGATAGCTGAGGTTCGGCACCACCAGATCGGCCATTGCAGGCGCCGCAGCCATCAGACCGGCGGCAACGATTGCGGGGAATGTCAGTTTCTTCATTTTGGGTCTCCTCCCAGTTTTCAGGCGCCGGTTGTCCGGTTCTGTGAATGGATCAATGCGGGAACGGCCACAGCCGCAGCTTTTCCTTGGCCAAGGACCACAAGCGGGCAAGGCCGTGTGGCTCGACGATCAGGAACAGGATGATCAGCCCGCCCACGATCATCAATTCGATATGGGCGGCCAGATCGGTGGGCCAGCCGAGGGTGCCGACCAGCACGTTCTTGAGCATGACCGGCAGCAGCACCAGAAAGGCGGCGCCGGCAAAGCTGCCAAAGATGCTGCCCAGACCGCCGATGATGATCATGAAGAGCACGAGGAAGCTCTTGTTGATGCCGAAGGCCTCGCCGACTTCGGCGGCGCCCAGATAGACGGCAAACAGCAGCGCGCCCGCGATGCCCACAAAGAAGGACGACACCGCGAATGCCGACAGTTTGGCGGTCAGCGGATTGACCCCGATGATCTCGGCGGCGATGTCCATGTCGCGGATGGCCATCCATTTGCGCCCCGCGGTGCCGCGCGTCAGGTTGCGCGCGACCCAGGCCAGCAGCACGGCAAAGCACAGGCAGATCAGGTATTTCGCCGGCGCGCTGGTGGCGGGGCCGGTGACGGCAATATCCAGCACGGTGCGTTCCGGCGCGGTGATCTGGCCCGAGGCCGAGTAGTTGTAGAACCACGGCACCTTGTTGAACAGCCAGACCAGAAAGAACTGCGCGGCCAGCGTCGCCACGGCCAGGTAGAACCCCTTGATCCGCAGGCTGGGCAGGCCGAACAGCATCCCCACCAGCGCGGTGATACCGCCGGCCAGCAGGATATGGATGACGATGCTGATCTCTGGGAAGGCCGTCATCAGCTTGTAGACGGCATAGGCGCCCACGGCCATGAACCCGCCGGTGCCCAGGCTGACCTGCCCGGCATAGCCGGTCAGGATGTTCAGCCCGAGTGCGGCAATGGCATAGATCAGGAAGGGCACGAAGACCGCATTGGCCCAGTAGTCGTTGATCAGGAACGGCACCACCAGAAAGGCAATGGCGAGCAACAGGTAATAGCCCCAGCGATCCAGCTTGATGGGAAAGGTCTGGCCATCCTTGCGATAGCCGGTCTTGAAATCGCCTGCCTCACGATACAGCATGCTATTGCCCGCCTGTTACTTTGTAGGCTCGGTCTGCGTCGTCAATGTCAAAGCAGGGCTCTTTTGCTTTTTTAGAGTATGGATCCAGCAGACGCCCACGTTTGGAGTCCCATACCATCCAGTGCCCGATATTCCCGTCTTTTCCTTTCACCTTTAGCAGCAGGTCGCAACCTGCCGCCCTAACTGCGGCAAGCTTTTCTGGTCGCTTCAGTTTCACAAACTTGTGGGAAAGAAATATCTCTAAGGATATTCCTTTTTTCTCCAGCGCTTTCTGCAAGCCTGCCTTCCCACAATTGCGCCAGCCCCCATCTATTATCTCTCTTGCTTCCGCAAGTTCTATATCTGCGAGCATCGCAACACTTGCTGCGCCGCACCCATCTTCTCCACCTTGGTAGATATGTCTCATTTTCCTCATACCCTCTCGATGATCTTTTCGCCAAACAGCCCCTGCGGACGGAAGACGAGGAAGATCAGCGCCAGCACATAGGCGAACCAGTTCTCGGTCGCGCCGCCGATCAGCGGTCCGATCCAGAATTCGAACAGCTTTTCACCAACCCCGATGATCAGCCCGCCGACAATCGCGCCGGGGATCGAGGTAAAGCTGCCCAGCATCAGCACCGGCAAGGCCTTGAGCGCGATCAGCGACAGGCTGAACTGCACGCCCGATTTGGTGCCCCACATGATGCCGGCGACCAGCGCCACGAAACCGGCGATCGACCAGACCATCACCCAGATGTAGCGCAGCGAGATGCCCACCGACAGCGCCGCCTGGTGATCATCGGCCACCGCGCGCATGGCCCGGCCCTGCTTGGTATATTGCGAGAACGCGACCAGGGCCGCCACCAGCAGGATGGCGATGAAGGTGGCCCAGATATCCAGCCGGTCGATAAAGAAGCCATAGCCGAACCACTCATTGGTCACGGATTCGATGCTTTCGGAAATCCCCTGCGGCAGGCCGACATCCAGCGTCTTGATATCGGCGCCCCACATCACATCGCCGAACCCTTCGAGGAAATAGGCCAGCCCGATGGTCGCCATGAACAGGATGATCGGTTCCTGCCCGACCAGATGCTGCAGCACCAGTTTCTCGATCAGGATCGCCAGCAGCACCATCACCGCCGCCGTCAGCAGGATCGCCAGCAGCGAGGGCACGGTCCAGCCGAATTCCTCGACATGGGTGCCAAAGATCGCATTGATCAGATGGGCAAAGGGCACCTGCCCCTGCTGGATCCCGACCAGCGTCAGTGCCGCGAACAGCGCCATCACGCCCTGGGCATAGTTGAACACGCCCGAGGCCTTGAAGATCAGCACAAAGCCCAGCGCGACCAGCGAATACATCACGCCGGTCATCAGGCCGTTCAGCAGCACCTCGATGGAATAGATAAACTGATCAGTCATGGGCCACCCCCAGATAAGCGTCGATGACGTCTTGGTTGTTGCGCACCTCGTCGGGGGTGCCGTCACCGATCTTGCGGCCGTAATCCATGACCACGACGCGGTCGGACAGGTCCATGACCACGCCCATATCGTGTTCGATCAGCGCGATGGTGGTGCCGAATTCATCGTTCACATCGAGGATAAAGCGGGACATGTCCTCTTTCTCTTCGACGTTCATCCCGGCCATCGGTTCGTCCAGCAACAGCAATTGCGGCTCGGCGGCCAGCGCGCGCGCCAGTTCCACCCGCTTTTTCAGCCCGTAGGGCAGCCGCCCCACCGGGGTTTTGCGGATGTTCTGGATTTCGAGAAAGTCGATGATCTTTTCGACCTGCGCGCGGTTTTCGGTCTCTTCGCGTTCGGCCTTGCCCCACCACAGCGCCTGGCTGAAGAGGCCCGATTTGATGTAGTTCAACCGACCCGTCATGATGTTGTCCAGCACCGTCATGCCGTCAAACAACGCGATGTTCTGGAAGGTGCGGGCGATCCCGAGGCGGGCGACCTGATAGGGTTTCAGCTGTCCGCGCCTTTCGCCCTTGAACCAGACCTCGCCCTCTTGCGGCACATAAAAGCCCGAGATCACGTTCAGCATCGAGGACTTGCCCGCGCCGTTCGGCCCGATGATCGCGCGGATCTCGCCCTCGCGGATGTCAAAGCTGATATTCTTGATCGCCTCGACGCCGCCAAAGCGCAGGGTGATGTTCTTCATGTCCATCAGCGTGCCGCCGATCTGGCGGCCATCCGCGGTGGTGTAACCGCTGGTCGCCTCGGCCGTTTGCAATTCGCTCATTCCGCCGCCACCTTCTGCTGCGTTTCGCCAAAGACCTGAGCATCCTCGATCTTGAGCGTCGCCTTGATCTTGCCCTTGCGGCCGTCCTCGTAGGTGACCTCGGTTTCGGTGTAGATCTCGTCCGACCCGTCATAGAGCGCGCCGACAAGATCGGCGAACTTTTCGTTGATGACCGCGCGGCGCACCTTGCGGGTGCGGGTCATTTCGCCGTCATCGGGGTCCAGTTCCTTGTGCAGGACAAGAAAGCGGTGGATCTGGCAGCCCGACAGCATCGGGTCTTCGGCCACCGAGTCGTTCACCGCCTCGACATGTTCCTTGATCGTTGCATAGACCTGCGGATGCGCCGCCAGTTCCTGATAGCTGGCATAAGAGATGTTGTTGCGCTCGGCCCAGTTGCCCACGGCGCCAAGGTCGATATTGATCAGCGCGGTGCAGAATTCGCGGCCATTGCCCAGCACCACGGCCTCGAGGATATTGGGATAGAATTTCAGTTTGTTCTCGACATATTTGGGCGCGAACATGGTGCCATCGGCCATCTTGCCGACATCCTTGGCGCGGTCGATGATGCGCAGATGGCCGGTGTCTTCCTCGAAGAACCCGGCATCGCCGGTGGCGACCCAGCCTTCGGCATCCTTGGTCGAGGCGGTGCTTTCGGCATTCTTGTAATATTCAACGAAGGTGCCGGGGCTGCGGTAAAAGACCTCGCCATTATCGGCGATCCTGACCTCGACACCCGGCGAGGGCACGCCGACGGTATCGCTGCGCACCTGCCCGTCGGGCTGCTGGGTGATAAAGACCGATGCCTCGGTCTGGCCGTAGAGCTGTTTGAGGTTGATGCCCAGCGAGCGGTAGAAATCAAAGATCTCGGGGCCGATCGCCTCGCCTGCGGTATAGCCGACGCGGATGCGCGAATAGCCCAGCGTGTTCTTGAGCGGGCCATAAACGAAAAGGTTGCCCAGACCGTAGGACAGCCGGTCGCCGAAGCTGACGGTTTCGCCGTCCAGAATGGCCGGGCCGACGCGGCGGGCCACCTTCATGTAGCGGTCAAACAGCCATTTCTTGAAGCGGCCGGCATCCTCCATGCGGATCATCACATTGGTCAGCTGACCCTCGAAGACCCGCGGCGGGGCAAAGAAATAGGTGGGCCCGATCTCTCGCAGATCGGTCATCATGGTCTGCTGATCTTCGGGGCAGTTGACGGTAAAACCGGCCCAGAGCGCCTGCCCGATCGAAAAGATGAAATCGCCAACCCAGGCCATCGGCAGATAGGCCAGAATTTCCTCGCTCTGGGTCAGATGATCGAAGTCCGAGGTGTTCCTGGCGGTTTCGATGATATTGCGGTTCGACAGCACCACCCCTTTGGGTTTGCCGGTCGTGCCGCTGGTATAAAGCATCACGCAGGTGCTGTCGTAATCCAGCGATGCGATGCGTTTATCCAATTCGGCGCCAAGCCGAGTTGCGGCTGCCCGCCCCTCGGCCTGGACATCCGCAAGCGCGTTCATCCGTGAGTGATCGTATTTACGCATCCCGCGCTTGTCGGTGTAAATCATCTGTTCGATGCCCTGCGGGGCGTCAGGCATGGCCTGCACCTCGAGCACCTTGTCGACCTGTTCCTGATCGCCGCAGATCACGAAACGGGCGCCGCAATGGTTCAGCACATAGACCATTTCTTCGGCTGCTGCGTCGTTATAGAGCGGCACCGGCACGCCGCCGCACATCTGCGTGGCGATCATCGACCAGTAATGCGCCGGGCGGTTGCGACCGATGACGCCGACATGATCGCCCGGCTTCAACCCCAGCGCCATCAGCCCCAGCGCCAGTGCCCGCACCTCTTCGGCCGCCTCGGCCCAGGTCCAGCTTTGCCAGATGCCGAATTCCTTTTCGCGATACGCGGGGCGGTTGCCAAAGCGGCTCGCGTTCCGCGCCAACAGCGCGGGAACTGATCTCGCGTCATCTGAAGGCAATTGCTGGTCCGTCATGCGTCCTCCCCAGTCGCGGCGCGGCTTCGTGGCTGCACCCTCGGGGCCAATCATTGCCCCAGTTTGTCTGAAACCCAACGAAATGTTACAGGCGCGGCCGATCCCGCATCCGAGGCTTGCAATGCCACCGCTGGCGCGCAAAATCGCGGTCATGACCATCAGCACCCTACACGCGGATCTGACCCAGTCGGGCCTGAACCTGATCGGGCAGGCCCTGTCGATCTTTGACGCGGATCTGCGGCTGGCCGTCGCCAACCTGCAATATCAGGCGATGTTCGATCTGCCCGACGAGTTGACCCGGCGGGGCACCAGTTTCGAGGACACGATTCGCTTTCTGGTCAATCGCGGCGAATACGGCCCGCAGGACGATCCCGATGACGCCATCGCGCTGCGCGTGGAACAGGCGCGGACCTTTCAGCCGCATTATTTCGAACGCGAGCGCGCCAATGGCCGCTGGGTCGCGGTCGAGGGCGCGCCGCTGTCGCAAGGCGGCTGGATCGCCGTTTATACCGATATCACCGATATCAAGCGGCAAGAGGCGCTGCTGCGCGCGCGGTCCGAAGAGTTGAGCGAGCAGGTGCTGGACCACGCCGAAAAGCTGTCGGCGGCGAACCGCGAACTGGCCGCCACCAACGCGGCGCTGCAAGAGGCACAGCGGGTGCTGACCGCGACCGAGGCGCGGACGCGGCAGGTCACCGAGATGGTGCCGGCGCATATCGCCCATATGGATGCCGGGTTCCGCTATACGTTTTCGAACCGCCAGTTGCCGTCGATTTTCCCCGGTGCGCCGGATCGGATCGTGGGGATGACCGGGGATGACGTGCTGGGCGTGGAAACATTTTCCAGGGTCCGGCCGCACATGCAGCGCGCGCTGGCGGGCGAGGCGCAGGTGTTCGAGATCACGCATCAACTTTCGGGGCGGCGCATCCGCATCGCGCTGACGCCCGACCGGGCCGGCCATGGCGCCTATATCCTGTCAACCGATGTCAGCGCCGAGGTGCATGCGCGCGAGGCGATCAGCCATGCCGGCAAGCGCAGTCTTGCCGCCCGGCTGACATCGGGGATGGCGCATGATTTCGGCAATTTGCTGACCATCATCCTGGGGCTGCAGGGCCGGCTGGCCGCGATGCAACTGCCCGAGGCGGCCTCGGACGATGTGCAGGCGACGCTGGCCACCGCGCGTCGCGGTGCGCAACTGCTGAACCGGCTGGCGCGGATCAGCCTGCCTCGCGATCTGTCCTTTGAGCCGGTGGATCTGCCGGCGCTGCTGTCCGAAATAGCCACGCTTGCGGGGCCGTCGCTGGCCACCGGTGTCAGCCTGGAAATCGAGGCCGGCATCAGCGATCTGCCGCTGCTGATCGATCCAGGCGCGCTGCAGGATTCGCTGCTGAACCTGATCCTGAACGCCAATGCCGCAATGACCGGGCCGGGCCGCATCACCATCACCGCGCGCGCCAGCGGCGACTGGTTGCAGATCGCGGTGACCGATACCGGCCCCGGCTTTTCGCCCGAGGCGCTGGCACGCGCGACCGAGCCTTTCTATTCGACCAAGCAGGGTCAGGGATCGGGGCTGGGCCTGTCGATGGTTTACGACCAGACCAAGCTGGCCGGCGGGACCATGCGGCTTGAGAACACCGGCCACGGCGCCCGCGTGACCCTGCGCCTGCCGCTGCGCCGCGTGACCCGGCAGATGGTGCTGCTGGTCGAGGATGACGATGCCATTCGAACCGAGGTCCGCGACATGCTGACCGGCCTTGGCCATGCGGTGATCGAGGCCGCCAGCCTGTCCGAGGCCCGCAGCATGACCGACCTGCCGGGGCTGACCATGATCCTGTCGGACCTGCAGCTTGGCGACGGTCTGGGGCGCGATCTGGCCGGCACCGGCCCGGCCCTGGTGCTGATGACGGCGCTGCCGCCCGGCGATCCGCTGCGCAGTGATCTGGCCTGGCCGGTGCTGACCAAGCCCTTTGATCGCAATCGGCTGTCGGCGGCCATGTCCGACGCCGCTTGCAGCAGCGCGCGCCCCGGTCCAGAAGGTGACGCATGACCGACAGCCCGCTGATCGCCATCCTTGACGACGAACCCGAGATCCGCCGACTGCTGGCCGGCGCGCTGGAAGAGGCAGGCTTTCGCACCCAGTCCTTCGCGCGTGCCACCGAATTCGAGGCCGCGCTGCGCCGGATCACCCCCGATGCCTGCCTGATCGACCTTGGCCTGCCCGACCGGGACGGGCTGGCGCTGGTGCACCGGCTGGCCACCGAATCGGGCGCGGCGATCATCATCATTTCCGGCCGCGCACAGGTGCAGGACCGGGTGACCGGGCTGGAACTGGGTGCCGATGACTATATCATCAAACCCTTTGAACCGGCAGAGGTGGTGGCCCGGATCAGGGCGCGGCTGCGCAAGCCCGCCCCGCCGGTCGAACGCGGCGGCAATCAGGTGCGCTTTGCCGGCTGGCTGGCCGATTTCGATAGCTACACGCTGACCTCGCCCGGCGGGCAGGAAACCCCCGTCAGCCATGCCGAGGCCGAATTGCTGCGCATCTTTCTGGACAGCCCGCGCCGGCTGATCACCCGCAACCAGATGCTGGAGGCGCTGGGCGGCACCGCCGGCGAAAGCTTTGACCGCGCCATGGATGTCCGCATCTCGCGGCTGCGCGCGAAGCTGGACGAGGACCCCAAGAACCCCCGCCTGATCAAGACGATCTATGGCGCCGGATACATCTTTCTGGCCGAGCTGGGGTAAAAGCCAGCGGGCGCGGACAAGCTTGGTTTTGCGGTGCGCTCACGCCGTCCCGTCAATCTGGCAGGCATCCTGCCGCCCCCCATGCAGGGATGGGTCGCAGCGTGATCGTTGCCCCGCCTCGTCACCGTTCCGAGGAAAAATGCGTCTTGAGGTAGGTAAGGACGATATCCTTCGTTTCGTCATCCGGCTCAAACATGTTCTGATCTTCGATCATCCAGTCCCACAGATAATCCCAGCGGGCATCGGTCAGGCTTTGTTGACGAATGATCGCTGTCGAGTGGCAGGCGGTACACTGATAAAATGTATCTTCCGCACCCGGCCCGGCAGGAAGGTTTCCAAGTTCAGGATCTGGTTCGACGACAGGCGCATCAACCATCGGGTTGGCGGTGGCGGGTGCCAAAGGGTTAACCGTCTTGCGCATCGGATCATAGGCCTCTTGCGCGATGGAAGCCGTTGACCCGAACGCGAGGCCAGCACACAGCGCGAGGCGCGAAAGTCCTGATATGTTTTTCATGTAAGCTTCTTTCCGTTGGTGCCGGCAGCCGGACCCGTTGATCCGGCTGCGGTGTCAGGATCAGGTCGCAATCATGGCGATGCGATGCTGCATGTTGTTGCCATACCCGCGCGGATTCCAGCCGGGAACAACGGGCGGCTGCGCCACGCCGTTCATATCCGTCGCCCGCGCCCAGACCTCGTAATAACCAGCCTCGGGCAAGGTGACATCGGCGCGGAAACGCTGCCATGCGAACGTGTTCTTTGCAGGATCAAGCGTTGCGGAAATCCAGGTCTGGCCAAAATCGATGGACAGATCGACCGATGCAATATCGCCGCTGCCGGCCCAGGCATGACCGCGCACCTCTGTTGCCTCGCCCATCGGGGTTTGCGTGCCGGTTTGCGGATGGGTGATCAGCGACTTCACCGGCATTTCGGTCATGATAACCATGTCCTCTTCCGGCACCTCGGTGCCGGGGGCGACGGGATAGGCCGGTAGACGATAGGAATATCCGGTCATTTTTGCCCCGTCATGCACCTGATCGCGGACCCAGATACGGGTCAGGAATTTCTGCGATGCCGAACCGGGATAGCCGGGGATGATGACACGCAGAGGAAACCCGTGAACCGCGGGAATAGGTTCGCCGTTCATTTCCCACGCAATGATGCCGTCCTCGGCCAGTGCTTTCTCAATGGGCGCACCGCGCGAGATCGCATCTTTGTCCGAATCGCCCGAAAGGTGCGGATCGTTGCCATAATGCGCCGTATAGACCGCGCTTTCCTTGATGCCTGCGGCGTTGAGCACATCGCTCAGACGGACGCCCGTCCAATCTGCGCAACCGACGGCGCCTGTCGTCCACTGGTTGCCCGACGCTCCGGGGGTGAAATATGCCCGACCGTTGCCACCGCATTCCAGCACCAGCCGTTTCGTGACGACCTCGAATTGTTCTTTGAGATCGGCAAGGCTCAGCTCCAGCGGCGTTTCCACCTCGCCGTCGATGGTCAGGGTCCAGCCCTCGTCGTCCATCTCCAGCGCCGTGTCAGGGACCAACCCGTTGTTGCGTACGAAGAAATGTTCATAGGGCGTCACATCGTCGTCCAGGAGGTGTGCCGGTGTTTCCGCGTTGAGAGGCCTGTCATTCATCACCAGGAGGCCATTCTTGCCCGCCATTATGTCCTCTTCGCTCATGCCCTGCGCCAGCGCCATCAGGTTGCCACCGAACGGGATATTCATTCCCGCGTAGGCCCCAAGCGCAGTCAGCGCGGTCGATTTGAGAAACGTCCTGCGTTCGGGTTGATCCACCATGCAAGCGTCGATCACCTCGTCTGCTGAGTTCTTGTCTGCCATGATCCAAATTCCTCCCGTTGAACGCGTAACAGAATATCGAACAGGGGTTTCTTTTCAAGAGATCCGAGCAGGCGCTGGCTGGATCAGACATGTCGGCCTGGTTCGCCGCGCATGCCGCCTAGTCAACTTCGTGGTCGGTCCGATGGCGTGCAGATCCCTTTGCCGCCATCACCGCGCCCGCGGCGGCGTCTGCGCCTGCCTCGGCGAGTGCGGCGGATTTGCGGCGGCTTCGGGCCTCGCTGCGCATGGCCAGGAAGTTCGCGGCAAAGATCAGGCCCGCGCCGATGAACACGGCGGTGCTGATCTTCTCGTCATAGAGCAGCCAGCCGACCACGGCGATCAGCGGCACGCGCAGAAAGTCGATGGGAATCGCAATCGAGGCATCCATCACCCGCAGCGCCTGCGCCATGGTGTAATGCGCGCTGAGTGCCGAAATGCCGACCAGCAGAACCCAGGGCATGTCCGGCCAGCCGACTGGCACCCAGCCCCCCTGATAGGCCATCAGCGCCACACCCATCGGCAATTGCATCAGCACCATCCACACCACGATGATCGCGGAGGACGAGTGCCGCGTCAGCCGCTTGACGAAGACCGCCGAGGCGCCATAGCCCGCCGCCGCCAGCAGCACGATCAGCGCCGCCGGATCGATGATGCCGGTGCCCGGTTGCAGCACGATCAGCACGCCTGCAAAGCTGGCGATGATGGCCAGTATGCGGGCGCGGCCGATGCGTTCGCCCAGCGCCGCCCAGGCGAATATCGCCACCCAGATCGGCATGGTGAATTCCAGCGCAAAGACCTCGGCCAGGGGCATCAGTGCCACCCCCAGCGTCCAGCAATATTGCGCGCTGAAATGGACCAGATTTCGGGCCGCGTGCAGTTTGATATCCCGCAGCTGGCGCAGTTCCGGCAGCAGGTGGCGTGCCAGGATCAGGACGACGCCCAGCCCGACGATCGAGCGCAGCACAAGGATCTGGGCGATTGGCATCGCAAGCGACAACTCTCGCGAGGCGACTGCCATGCTGATGAAAGAGGCAAGGCTCGCGATCATCCAGAGGACGCCTACGCCCATGTCCCGCACCTCGCTGAACGGCTCATGACAATTTCCCGCAGGCCCCGCAGCCGGCCCGGTTATTGCAGCGCGGCGTCATGGGCTGCGACCAGACGGGCGGCCTTTTCGGCCACGGTGGCGCTGCTGTCGCCCGGTTTGTAAAGCGCCGAGCCGATCCCGAAACCGGTGGCCCCGGCGGCGCACCAGTCGGCCATGTTCTGCGCCGTCACCCCGCCCACGGCAAAGACGGGCACATCGCCCGGCAGCACCGCGCGCATTGCCCTGAGGCCGTGGGGGCCGATCAACTCGCCCGGAAACAGCTTGAGCGCATCGGCGCCCGCCCTGAGCGCTGCGAATGCCTCGGTCGGGGTCATGACGCCGGGATAAGACAGCATGTCGGCCGATTTCGTGGCCGCGATCACCGCCGGGTCGCAATTGGGCGACACGATCAGCCGCGCGCCGGTCGATCCGACCGCGACCACCTGAGAGGGCGTCAGCACGGTGCCAGCTCCGATCAGCGCGCGATCACCATGGGCCTTTTGCATGGCGGCGATGCTGGCCAGCGGATCGGGCGAATTCAGCGGCACTTCGATGCGGGTGATCCCCGCCGCGATCAGTGCCTCGGTGACCGGCAGGGCCTCATCGGGGGTGATGCCGCGCAGGATCGCCACGATGGCACGGCCCTTGGGGTTCGCTTCGCTCATGTCCCGCCCTTCTGCGTTCTTGCCCGCGCCAGCCCGGCCAGCGCCATGTTCCCGCCGTCATATTGCTGCGCCTCGATGCCCTGCTGCGCCAGCGCGGCGGCGTAGCGTTGGGTCAGCGTATCAGTGCCGATGAGTGCCACATCCTGCCCCAGCCACCAGCCACGGGTCGCGGTCAGTTCGGCCCCGATCAGCAGGCCCGACAGGCGCGCAGAGGCGGCATCGGCAGAGAGCTGATCCATCAGCCCTTCGGCGCGCAGGGTGAACAGGCGCGTCAGCAGCCGGTCGGCATCGCGACGGCCCTCTGCGACGCCATCGTCAAAGGCGGTCTGGTCCCAGCCATCGCCCATGCCGTGACGCAGGACAGAGGCGGTGGACAGCAGGTGAAACAGCTCTCCGGTCATGGCGGTCTGAAAGCCTACGACCTCGCCGGCGCTGATCCGCGCCCATTTGGAATGCGTGCCGGGCAGGCAGACGACGCCGTCGAAATCGGGCCGCAGCGCCAGCAGGCCGGCGATCTGGGTTTCCTCGCCGCGCATGACGTCGGCGGGACGGTCCTGCCGCATTCCCGGCAGGATCTGCAGCGCGATGCGCGGGTCGCGGGCGGGGACCGGCACCATGGCCGCATTGTCCAGCGGTGCGGCGGGGACGCTCAGATAGGGGGCCTCGACCCAGCCCTGACGGCTGCCGACCATGCCGCAGGCCAGCATCGGCATAGGCGCATCGCCCAGCCACGGCCCGACAACGGCCAGCAGCGCGGCCTCGAATGCGGCGGCATCGCCCAATTCTGCCGCGCCGGGCCCCGAGGCCTCGGCCAGGATCTGCCCGTCGCCGATGGCATAAGCGCGCAGATTGCTGCTGCCCCAATCCAGCGCGATCCAGTCAGGGCGCAAAGCCCCCCCGCCATTCAGCGACCCTGCCCTATCCAAAGACATTGGCCACCCGCCCCAGCAGCATGAAGGCCCGCGCCGAGCGCGTCTCGGCCAGAAGCTGCAACTGATCATCGTCAAGGCTGGTGCCGACGCGGGTCAGCATCAGGTCGAAATGGCGCAAAAAGTGATGCGCGCTGTCACGGAATATCTCGTCGCCCTTCAACATGGCCAGCGTCAGATCCAGCGCCTGCTGATCCTCGATCGTGCCCATCTGTTGCATCTGCGCGCCGCGCTCGCCCTCGGCAAAGCGGCGCCACAATTCGGGGCGCGGCGGCTGCGTGGACAGGTGATCCATGTAGAGCCCGTTTTCCGACAACAGCGTCACCACATCCTGCGCCGAGCGGATGACACGGGAATTATCGTGATCGCGCAGCACCGCGCGCAAGGCGGCGATGGTTTCCACATCGTCGGGACCCTCGGGAAAGTTCAAGGCGCGGATCAGGTCATCGGGCGCGACCGTCACCGAGGCCGGCGCATCAAAGCGCATCGCCGTCTGCCGCCCATCCGTGGCCGCCGACCGGGGCACGGGTTGCGGCATCGGTTGCGGGCGGGGTGCGGGGGCGCTCTGCGGTCGCGGTTGCGCTGGCACAGCCGGCTGCGCGGCGGCGGTTGTCGCCCCGATCCGGCCGCCGCCGGCGTCGCGCATCTGACCAAGGCGCAGGCGCAGGTCTGCCGCCTCGCTGCGCAGGCTGGCAATGGCACCGGCGATCGCCACGGCCAGCCAGATCAGCACGATCGGACCCAGCACCGCCATCACGCTGAACAGCTGCATCAGCCCCGACAGCGGCGTGGCGACATCAGGCCCGAACAGCCAGAACGACCCGGCCATCAGCAGCCAGATCGCCGTCAGCACGGCACCGATGACAACGGCCTCATCGCTGCCCAGAGCAGCGCCTATCTGCTTGCGCAGGCTCATCTATTCATAGCGGATCGACAGGATTTCATAGCTGCGCAGGCCGCCGGGTGTGGTGACATCGACGCTGTCGCCCTCTTCCTTGCCGATCAGCGCACGCGCCAGCGGCGAGCGCAGGTTCAGCATGCCGCGTTCGATATCGGCCTCGGGTTCACCGACGATCTGATAGGTCTTTTCCTCGTCCGTATCCTCGTCAACCAGCGTGACCCTGGCGCCGAACTTGATCGAGCCGGTGAATTTCGACGGATCGATCACCTCGGCGCGCGACAGCACGGCCTCGAGTTCCTTGATCCGGCCTTCGATAAAGCCCTGTTTTTCGCGCGCGGCGTGATATTCGGCGTTCTCTGACAGATCGCCATGCTCACGTGCCTCGGCGATGGCGCGGATCACGGCCGGACGTTCATCGCTTTTCAGCTTTGCCAGTTCGCTGTCCAGCGCCTGATGGCCGTTCCGGGTCATCGGTATTTTTTCCATTGCGGGCCTTTCGGTTGGCTGAATTGTTTCAACGTTAATCGAACGCCCCCGCCAAATAATCTGGCAGGGGCGCGCATGTCTGGCATCCACACTGCAACCAAGACCGCGCCGAATGCAAGGCCGACGGGCAGATTCGGCGTCTTTTGGCCACCGGCATCCTTGCGTCATGATTGCCCCCGCGCGCAGGGCGCGGTAGTGCTATGGCCAGCAAATCAGAGGGGAGCGCCAGCCATGACGGACGAGAGCCAGCACGAACGCGAGTCGATGGAGTATGATGTTGTCATCGTTGGCGGTGGACCGGCCGGTTTGTCGGCAGCGATCCGGCTGAAACAGATCAACCCCGAGATCAGTGTCGTGGTACTGGAAAAGGGGTCCGAGATCGGGGCGCATATCCTGTCGGGCGCGGTGCTGGACACCAGCGGTCTGGACCGGCTGATCCCCGACTGGAAGGAAAAAGGCGCGCCGGTCAGCACCGAGGTGACCGACGATAACTTCTACATTCTGGGCGAAAGCGGGCAGGTCCGTGTGCCGAACTGGCCGATGCCCCCCCTGATGTCGAACCATGGCAAATACATCGTCAGCATGGGCAATGTCTGCCGCTGGCTGGCCGAACAGGCCGAGGCGCTGGAGGTCGAGGTGTTCCCCGGCATGGCCGCAAGCCAGGTCGTCTGGGATGGCGACCGGGTCAAGGGCGTGGTCGCGGGCGAGATGGGGCTGAACCCCGACGGCACGCCGGGCCCGCAATACGAGCCGGGGATGGAACTGCACGGCAAATACGTCTTTATCGCCGAGGGCGTGCGCGGATCGCTGGCCAAGGAGATCATGGCAAAGCTGAACCTGTCAGACGGCCACGAGCCGCAGAAATTCGGCCTTGGCATGAAGGAAATCTGGGAGGTTGATCCCGAGAAATTCCAGAAAGGCCGCGTGGTTCACACGATGGGCTGGCCTCTGGGCAAGAACGCCGGCGGCGGGTCATTCATCTATCACCTTGAGAACAATCAGGTCCTGGTCGGCTTTGTCGTTCATCTGAACTACCAGAACCCTTATCTGTCGCCCTATTCCGAGTTCCAGCGCGTCAAGCATCACCCGATGCTGGCCGAACTGCTGGAGGGTGGCAAACGGGTGGCTTACGGCGCCCGCGCGATCACCGAGGGCGGCTGGCAATCGATCCCGCAAATGTCCTTCGACGGCGGGTTGTTGCTGGGCTGTTCGGCCGGGCTGGTGAACGTGCCGCGCATCAAGGGCAACCACAATGCCATGCTGTCGGGGATCGAGGCCGCCGAGGCCGCAGCCGCCGCGCTGGCCGAGGGCCGCGAGGGCGACCGGCTGGACAATTACGACGACGCCGTGCGCGGCGGCGCAATCGGCAAGGACCTCAAGCGCGTGCGCAACGTCAAGCCGATCTGGTCGCGCTGGGGTCTTTTTCCCAGCCTTGCGCTTGGCGGTTTTGACATGTGGGTGGCGAATGTCACCGGCTGGAACCCGCTTGGGACCTGGAAGCACGGCAAGACCGATGCCGCCGCGACCGGCAAGGCGGCTGATTTCCAGCCGATCGATTACCCGCGCCCTGATGGCAAACTGTCCTTTGACCGGCTGACCAACGTGTCCTTCAGCTTTACCAATCACGAAGAAAACCAGCCCTGCCATCTGAAACTGAAAGACCCGTCGATCCCGATTGCGGTCAACCTGCCCGAATATGCCGAGCCCGCACAGCGTTACTGCCCGGCGGCCGTCTATGAGGTGGTCGAAGAGGCTGGCGAGGCGAAGTTCGTGATCAACTTCCAGAACTGCGTGCACTGCAAGACCTGCGACATCAAGGACCCGTCGCAGAACATCAACTGGACAACGCCACAAGGCGGAGACGGACCGAACTACCCGAATATGTGATCGGGGGGATGGGCGGGGTGGCGTTGCCCCCCGCCTGCCTCAGCGTTACCCTGCGCCGGACCGCAAATAACCAGACGGAACGTCAGTTTGACCGAACCCCTGCATAAGCTTTGGCTGGCATCCGCGCTGGCTGCCGTGATCGCGACCGGCACCATCGCCACCGCGCAAGAGGCGCCGTTGCCGCGCCCCGACAACCTGCGCTCGGAAGAACCGGCGCAAGCCACGCCTGAGGCAGAGCTTCAGGAGGCGCAACCGGCAGACGCGCAGCCAGCAGACGCGCAGCCCTTGGCCGAAGAGCCTGCGGCCCAGGCCCCTGCGGCTGACCCCGCGCCGCTGACATATGGATTGGCGGGCCCCTATCTGGCGGGCCGCATCGCGGCAGTGGAAAGCGATTTTCAGGCAGCCGCGCGCTATTTCAAACAGGCCGTCGCGCATGATCCGGGCGATCGCTATCTGCAAGACAGCGCGCTGGTCGCGATGATTTCGGCCGGTCAGATGGAAGCCGCGCTGGAACTGACCCAGCAATTGACGCAGGACCAGCAGACCGGCACCGATCTGGCCGGACTGCTGTTGCGCGCCGATATGGCCAAGAATGAGGACTGGGACGGGCTGTTGGCGCTGATCCACGCCGACAATCCCGACGCAGAGGCAGAACCCCGTCCCGGCAATCTGCTGGATGGTATGCTGGCGGCCTGGGCCAAACTGGGCGCGGGCGATGCCACCGAGGCGCTGGCCGATCTGGAAAAGCTGCGCACCACGCCCGGCGCGGCTGGAATGCTGGATTACCAATTGGCCATGGCGCGCGCCGTGGTTGGCGACTTTGAGGGCGCCGAGGAATTGCTGGACACAGGCGCCGAGGGTGGACACCTGATGGCCTATGTGGCCCGCGCGCAGGTTCTGGCGCAGCTGGATCGTCCCGATGAGGCGCTGGCCTCTCTGGCCGAGGTGCCCGGCGGCGATGCCGAGCCCCCGGTCATGGCGTTGCGCAGCGCGCTTGAGGCGGGCGAGGATGTGACTTTCGATGTGGTCCGCTCGCCCCGTGATGGCATCGCGCAGGTCTTTCTGACCTTTGCCAGCGCGCTGGCCACCAGCCCCGAACCCGAACCGCTGGCCCTGATCCATGCGCGCCTTGCAAGCTGGGTGGCGCCCGATATGGGCGATGCGCGGCTGGTCACGGCGCAGATCCTGCAAATGCACAGTCAATACGATCTGGCCGAGGCCGAGTTCGATGCCTTGCGCCGTCTGGGCCAGGTGCGCCCGGTGGCAGAGCTGTCGCGCATCGACGCGCTGGCCCGTGCCGGACGCCCGGACGAGGCCGAAAAGGCCGCGCTTGCGCTGACGGCGGCCTATCCCGATCTGGCAGCGGCCTGGATTGCGCAGGGCGATCTGCTGCGCCAGCAGGACAAATTCGCCGCCGCTGTGCCGGCCTATGACAAGGCGCTGTCCCTGATCGGCGAGGATGACGCCGATGCGCTGTGGTTTCCGCTTTATGCGCGGGGCATCGCGCTGGAACGATCAGGCCAGTTCGAGCGCGCCGAAGCCGATCTGCGCGCCGCGCTGGAGATTCGCCCCGAACAGCCGAGCCTGCTGAACTATCTGGGCTATAGCTGGATCGACCGGAACGAGAACCTCGAAGAGGGCTTGTCCCTGATCCAGAAAGCCGTCGAGCTGGCACCTGACGACGGATATATCCAGGACTCGCTGGCCTGGGCCTATTACCGGCTTGGCCGCTATCAAGAGGCTGTCGCCCCGATGGAGCAGGCTGCACGCAGCATGTCCTCTGATCCGCTGATCAACGACCATCTGGGTGATATCTACTGGAAGGTCGGGCGCAAGCGCGAGGCCGAGGTGCAATGGCGGCGCGCGCTGTCGCTGGAGCCAACCGAAACCGATAATGACGTCGATCCCGACCGCATCCGCGCCAAGCTGGATCGCGGACTGGACGCGGTGATGGCAGAAGAAGGCGGCGACGGCGCGCCGGCGGATTACAGCCCCGCCTCGGCACAGGACGAGGGCGATACGGACGGCGCCGAAACGCAAAGCGAATGATCCAGCCCGCGCCGGCGAAGCTGAACCTTGCGCTGCATGTGACCGGACGGCGCGCGGATGGCTATCACCTGCTGGATTCGCTGGTGGCCTTTGCGGCGATCGGTGACCATGTGAGTCTGCAAACCGGCCCTGCGGCGTTGACCGTTGACGGGCCGTTCGCCGAACAGGTGCCGACCGATGACAGCAATCTGTGCCTTCGGGCTGCCCGCGCGATGGGCGCAGAGGCAAGCATTCACCTGACCAAGAACCTGCCTGTCGCCTCGGGGATCGGCGGTGGCTCGGCCGATGCGGCGGCCGTCATGCGGGGACTGGCGGCGCAGGGCTGGTCGTTGCCGGACAATCCCGCCGCGCTTGGTGCAGATATTCCCGTCTGCCTGGCCAGCCGCCCGCTGCGGATGCGCGGCGTGGGCGAGCGGCTGGACGCTGTTCCACCCCTGCCTGCCCTGCCGCTGGTCCTGATCAATCCGGGCCAGCCGCTGGCAACCCCGCCGGTCTTTGCAGCGCTGAGCCGGCGCGACAACCCCGGCCTGCCAGATCCCGACTGGCACGACGCCGAAAGCCTGATCGACTGGCTGGCCCGGTGCCGCAATGACCTGCAGCCAGCCGCGATCTCTCTGGTGCCGGTGATCGCCGAGGTGCTGGCTGCATTGGACCGTGCCGGGGCGCGGCTGGCGCGCATGTCGGGGTCCGGGGCGACCTGCTTTGGCATTTTCGACAGCCCCGACGCCGCCCGCGCAGCCGCAGACGCGCTGACGCGGCCCGGCTGGTGGACCGTGGCCACAGAACTGGCGCCGCTGCCCGCGCCGGGCTATATTTCCACCAAAACCGGCCGAAAGGACTGACATGCTGCGTCTGGGTGTCAATATCGACCACGTCGCCACCATCCGTAACGCCCGTGGCACGCCATGGCCCGACGCGCTGCGCGCCGCGCGGATTGCCGAGGATGCCGGCGCCGATGGCATCACCGCGCATCTGCGCGAAGATCGCCGCCATATCAGTGACGCCGACATCGAGGCGCTGATCGAGGGGCTGCGACTGCCGCTGAATCTGGAAATGGCCGCGACCGCCGAGATGCAGACCATTGCCCTGCGCCATAAGCCGCATGCGGTTTGTCTGGTCCCCGAAAAACGCGAGGAACGCACGACCGAGGGCGGGCTGGACGTTGCCGGCAACGAAAATGCGCTGGCCCATTATATCGAGCCGCTGCGCGCCGCAGGCAGCCGGGTGTCGCTGTTCATTGGCCATCACCCCAACCAGATCCGCGCCGCCGCCCGCGTTGGCGCGGCGGTCGTGGAACTGCATACCGGCGCCTTTTGCGATTACGACACCGAGGGGCGCATCGAGGAGCGCGACCAGGAGTTGAAGGGCCTGCAGGAGGGCGCGGCGCTGGCGGCCAGTCTGGGCCTGGAGGTCCATGCCGGCCACGGCCTGACCTTTGACACGGTCGGTCCGATCGCGGCCATTCCCGAGGTGATGGAACTGAATATCGGGCATTTCCTGATCGCCGAGTCGGTCTTTACCGGTCTTGGCCCCGCGATCACTGAAATGCGCCGCCGAATGGAGGAAGCCCGCGAATGAAACATGCCCTGACCGCCTTGCTGCTGCTGACGTCGCCCGCAATGGCGCAAAGCGTTGGTGATTGCGATGATCTGGCCTCGGCCAGAAACCTGCAGGAACCCTGGGAAGAAACAACCGCGAGCTACGCCAATGGCGATGTCCGCGGCGCTGTGCTGGACATGATGGAACCCGCCGCAGCCGCCGTGCACCTGATGATCCTGTCACCGCCGCGCAACGAGATCGGCGACAGGCAGTGCAAGCTGGTCTCGCTGTCGCGACCCGATGGCGGCGGCGCCTTTGGGTTCCTCAACATCGATTTCGCGGGACGGTCGGCGGATTACGACCCCGAGCAGGGTCTGAGGTTGCAGATTCCCATCGAGACGTTCGTTCCCGAAACCGGGGGCGGCGAACCGGCCGAACTGACCGTCATCATCAACCAGTCGACGGGCGAAATCACCGCCGATATTGCCGGTTCATGATCCTTGGCATCGGCACGGACCTTGCAAATATAGAGCGTATCCAGGGCACGCTGGACCGCTTTGGCGACCGCTTTCGCAACCGTGTCTTTACCGAGACCGAACTGGCCAAGGCGCGCCGGCGCAAGGACGAGGCAGGCACCCTGGCCAAGCGGTGGGCCGCCAAAGAGGCCTGTTCCAAGGCGCTTGGCACCGGGCTGGCGATGGGCATCAGTTGGCGTGACATGGCGGTCAGCAATCTGCGCACGGGCCAGCCTGTCATGCATCTGACCGGATGGGCCGCCGACCGGCTGGCCGAGATGACGCCCGAGGGGCACGAGGCCATCGTTCATGTCACGCTGACCGACGATCACCCCTGGGCGCAGGCCTTCGTGGTGATCGAGGCCCGCCGACGCAGCGCCACAGCTTGACTTTGCCCCCGCCGCAGGACCATGAACGCGCCACCCACGCAGTTGAGGAAATGACGAGCAATGGCCGATAGCACCGCCACCAAAAAGGACGGCATCTGGGAGACGATCAAGACGATCTTCTGGGCGCTGGTGATCGCGGGCATCTTCCGCACCCTGTTCTTTCAACCGTTCTGGATCCCGTCCGGCTCGATGAAGGACACGCTGCTGATCGGCGACTTCCTGTTCGTCAACAAGATGGCCTACGGCTATTCGGCGCATTCATGCCCCTGGTCGATGTGCCCGATTTCAGACCGCATCCTCGCCAGCGAACCCGAGCGCGGCGATGTGGTGGTTTTCCGTCATCCGACCCGTGGCGTCGATTTCATCAAGCGCGTGATCGGCCTGCCCGGTGACACCATCCAGATGCAGGATGGCGTGCTGTGGCTGAACGGCGAAGAGGTACCAACCGTTCAGGTCGAGGATTTCGTCGAAACCAAGGAACAGCAGGGGCCGCAGGGCCTGATCCCGCGCTGCGCCAATGATCCGGTGTCCGAAGGTGACGACTGTATCAAGCAGCGCTTTACCGAAACCCTGCCCGGCGGGCACAGCCATGATGTGCTCAATATCATGGATGGTTGGGTTGCAGATGACACGGCCACCTTTACCGTCCCCGAGGGCCAGTATTTCTTTATGGGCGACAATCGCGACAACTCGGAAGATTCGCGCTTTAACCCGGCGACCGGCGGTCTGGGCTTTGTGCCGGCTGAATTTCTGATCGGCCGCGCTGACCGGATCATGTTCAGTTCGGCCGGGCGCTCGCTTTTGTATTTCTGGACCTGGCGCAGTGATCGTTTCTTCAAGGCGGTCGAGTGAGAATAGGCGCCGATATACACGCTTTCATGGGGCGGTTGGGATATGACTTCACCCGCCCCGAACTGCTGATCCGGGCGCTGACTCACGGCTCGATTGCCTCGGCCACGCGGCCCGACAACCAGCGGCTGGAATTTCTGGGCGACCGGGTGCTGGGGCTGGTGATGGCCGAGGCACTGTTCACCGCCGATCGTCAGGCGACCGAGGGTCAGCTTGCGCCGCGTTATAACGCATTGGTGCGCGGCGAGACCTGCGCCGATATCGCCCGCGAGATCGGGTTGGGCGATGTGATGAAGCTGGGCCGATCCGAGATGATGTCGGGCGGTCGCCGCAAAGAGGCGATGCTGGCCGACGCGATGGAGGCCGTGCTGGCCGCGATCTATCTGGACGCCGGATACGAGACCGCGCGCCAGGTCATCCTGCGCCTCTGGGCATCGCGGATGGACAGCATCGACAACGATCCCCGCGACGCCAAGACCGCGCTGCAGGAATGGGCGCAGGCGCAAGGGATGCCGCCGCCGAATTACGAGCAGACCGGCCGCAGCGGCCCCGACCACGCGCCGGTCTTTGAAATCACCGCCCGCCTGTCCGACGGCAATCACGCCGTGGCCAAAGGCGCAGGCACCAAACGCAGCATCGAACAGGCAGCGGCGCAGGCCTTGCTGGATCAACTAGAGGCCCGCTGATGACCGACACCCCACAGACCCGCGCCGGCTTTGTCGCCCTGATCGGCGAACCCAATGCCGGAAAATCCACGCTGCTGAACCGCATGGTCGGCGCCAAGGTCAGCATTGTGACCCACAAGGTGCAGACCACGCGCGCGCGCATCCGCGGGATCGCCATCGAGGACGCCTCGCAGATCGTCTTTGTCGATACGCCCGGCATCTTTCGCCCGCGCCGCCGGCTGGATCGTTCGATGGTTGCCGCGGCCTGGGGAGGGGCCTCGGATGCCGATATCGTGCTGTTGCTGGTCGAGGCGCACCGGGGCCTGACCAACGGCACCCAGGCCATCATCGATGCGCTGAAGGCGCAGCAGGTAAGGGGCCCGGTCGCGCTGATCATCAACAAGATCGACCGCGTGAAGTCCGAGGCCCTGCTGGCGCTGTCGCAAAAGATGAACGAGGCCTATCCCTTTACCCGGACCTTCATGATCTCGGCCGAGCGTGGCCACGGCACCAAGGATCTGGCGCAATGGCTGGCCGCCGAACTGCCCGCCGGTCCCTGGCTTTATCCCGAGGATCAGATTGCCGATCTGCCCATGCGCATGATCGCCGCCGAAATCACCCGCGAAAAGCTGACCCTGCGCCTGCACGAGGAAATCCCCTATCAGTTGACGGTCGAGACCGAAAACTGGGAGGACCGCAAGGACGGCTCGGCCCGTGTCGATCAGCTGATCTATGTCGCCCGCCCCGGCCATAAGGGCATCGTGCTGGGCAAGGGCGGCGAGACGATCAAGGCCGTCAGCACCGCCGCCCGTGCCGAGTTGGAGGAATTCACCGGCACCAAGATCCACCTGTTCCTGCAGGTCAAGGTACGCGAGAACTGGCTGGACGAAGCCGAACGGTTCCGTGAAATGGGCCTGGATTTCCGCGACGGCGATGCCTGAGGCGCGTCTGGCAACCGGCATCTGGGTTGCCGCCTATCTGGCGCGTCTGGGGCAGGCCAATATTCCGGCTTATGTCGTGGCGCATGGCGACGACACCGCCGGTGCGGTTCTGGTCAAATGCGCGCGGCTGGACGGCACCGCGCAACTTTGGGCGCGCGAATGGGATTTCGAGACCGATACCCGTGACTGGCGCATGACCGAAGAGGGCAGCGAACGTGACATCGACGCATCCGCCCATCGTCAGCGCGGCTTCGATCCCGATCTGTGGATCATCGAGGTCGAAAGCCGTGATGGACAGGTTTTGCTGGGCGAAGAGGGCCTGTAACGGGCCAAGGCGCAGAAAAACGCGCGGACCAAGCTAAATAGCCTGTCTGATCGGACAGGATTTTCAGGGTCGCGCTATCCTTGGAATCGGAACCCGGCTAATCAACAAGAGCCTTCGGTGTTTGGCAGCGTGTCGTCTGTTTTTAGTTCGTTTTTGTTTTGATGGATCCAGAGTTTTGCGATTCCTCAGTGAAGCCACGCGTCGTTCGATCCTGAACGACCCCACCGAAGGCCCTTCATCCGCCCTTGATGCACTGCAGGACCTGCTGTTCGACGGTCCGGGTGACTGTCATGTTCTGGTCGATGCCTCGCATCATCCGCAACTGGCCGATATGATCACGACAACAGCGGCGCGGGCATCCTGTCTTTACAACGGCGAGGCTGCGGCAAAATGGGGCCATGTCGCGCCATGGCTGCTGACCGTGACGCCGGACGAACAGATCCTGCGTCGGCTTTTGCGGCGCGGCAAGGCGGAATGGATGCTATGGGATCGCGCGCCTGCGGTGTTCTTGCGCAGCGCCTCGGATCACCAACAACTGGTCCAGCACTTCCGCCGTTTCGTCAAACGCCGCAACGAGGCAGGCGATTGGCTGTTCTTTCGGTTTCAGGACCCGATGGTCCTGTCCCGATACCTGACCGAGATTGCCGACTGGCCCCAGCGGCTGAACGATATCTTTCTGCCCCGGAACGGCCAGCCGATCACGCGCATCGTCACCCCTGATCCGGCAGCCAACAGCGTCACGATCTTTGAGCCCAGACTGGATGCCAAGGAACTGCACGATCCGCCCTCGCCCGCCGCACCCGGCACTTTGACCGCGCGCGAACAGGCGATCTTTGCGGGCTCGGCGCGCGCAAAGGCCAGGCGGCAGATTGCAGACTGGCTGCTGCGTCTGGACGAGCCGCGCTTTGGCAGGATGGGGCCGGAGGCGCGGCTTGCCCTGACCGATCATGCGCTGTCCGAGGCCAGGCGTTTCAACATGCGGTTCGCCGAAGAGGTCTGCTGGCTGCTTTACGCGATGAGCTATTTCGGCAGCTGGTGTTTCCACTCGGCGCGATACGGCGATCTGATCGCAGCCGCGTCAGCCGACGGCCAGCGCGGCCTGAAACTGTCGAAAGCCATCAGGCGGCAGGCAAAGCTGCAGTTTGGCGATGCGGGTGAATGGCAGGACGGCATTCGCCAGACCCGCGCGCGGGTGCTTGATCTCTACAAGGCGCGCGGATGGAATGGTCTTGACCGCCACGCCGCGACAGCCGTGATCCTGCCCGATGGCCGCGCCAACCCCGAGGCGGCCAGCATCGAGAAGATGTTGGACCAGCAGGACGATAGCTGCATCGCGGCAAATCTGAGGACAGAGCCCGCGCTGGCGGCGGCGCGGATCCTTGCCAATGACCTTGGGCTGAACTTTATCAGCGATCCGCTGCGCCCCGAATTCGCCGGGATCATCGCCCGCGCCGGGTCCACCGAACAGGGCCTGCGCCAGATTTTCGAACATGCCCTCTTTGGCGAACAGCGCGAGGCCGCGAAAGGCAATGACGACGACTATTGGCAGATACCCCGCAACGCCGCGGCAGCAGAAATGACCTCATCATGAGCGATACGCCCCCGAGCGCCGGTGAAGGTCTGCCCGTCCAGCCGGACCTGTCCCTGCCCTCGCAGCCAAGGATAAATCTGCCCTCCAGCCCGCCCCTGCCCGAGCTGCCCGAAGATCCGCCAGCCACATCGCTGGCCGATTGCGCGCCCTGTTGCGGGTTTTCGGCGTCCACGAGGTTCAGTTCGATCGCCGATGATGTCTATTTCTCGAACCCGATCGACTATTGGGCGATGGAAAACAGAGGTCATATCAGCGTCGCGGAACCCGCCGCCCCCAATGCTGTGGTCGTCAAGAAAACCGTCAGTCTGACCTATCAGATGGGGGCAAATGCGACCGATCATAGTGCGAGGATACTGACAGAACTGTCGGATGCTTTCAGTGAATGGGAACGCGTCGCGTCCTCTGCGCGCGTTCGCGTGAAAATGATTGGTTGCCCGGACAAGGATCTGCGCATCCTGCTGCAACACGAGATCGTTCCAAGTGGTGGTGACATCATTATTCGCGTCGACAACACGCCCGTTCCGCCAGATCCGAACGACGAACTTCGAAGCTATGTCGATGGGGGGACGGATATGACCCACTATCTGAACGGCGGCGACAGCTGGGTCATGGTGCACGAGATCGGTCATACGATCGGGTTGGGCGATGAATACCTTTATGAAAGCCCATCGACGACAGAGCCGGTGATCACCGTTTACGGGCATGATATGAATGATTTTGTCCTCACCATACCTTATGCTGGACAACATCCTGTCGATCCTGCCGCGCCTGCGGGAAAAGCGCCTTTGCATTTCTTTGAAAACCCGACAGTGATGGGCCAATACGGAAACATGACCTTTCGGACATACATGTATTACTGGGTCGCTTATGAAACCTCGCAGGCTTTGGCCTCTGACGGCCGATTGAACGGTGTCTATATTGTTTAAGATCAAAATCGCGGCGTTGCTGTACTTCATCGCCATGTCTCAATCGGGAGAAGCGAGCATGTTCGCAGATTGCAAGGTGGCGCCCCAGGTCATGGCGCGGCAAGAACAGGCCGGGCTGCGGTTCGAACTGGTTTCCGTCCCGCGTGTCTGCGTCGATGACAGCGACCCAAGCGATATCTATGAGCAGGCCGCGACACTGCGCGTCACCAATGCCTCAAGTTCCGCCCAAAGCCTGTCTTTCAAAGGTGGCTCTGCCGGTCATTTCACCTTTGGTGTCTCGGGCTATGCCCCCGCCGAGTTGCCCGAGCGCGTTGCAAATATCTCGTACGGACCGCTGAACCCGTCCAAACGCACGCAAGAGCGGCTGGACCTTGATCCCGGCCAAAGCGGTATCATCACCGGGCGCAGCACCTATATCCTGAAAATCATCGACGCCGCGCGGCGCGACATGGCTGCATTGGGGCAACCGCGCGATGACAGCGATGTCGTGGATTACCGGGTGGATTACGGCTATCGGGTGCAAAACCGCGATGGCCAAAGCGTCGAGGGCGCGTTTTCGCAGCCGCTTGCGATCTGGATTAAACGCCGACCACCTGCGCGGCAGGACTGATCCCGGCGGTCGCCGCGGCCTCTGGCGCCCGCTGCATTTGCAGCTTATGCAAATCACATGAAAGCGATCCCCGATCCCAACAGTGATTCGCCGCGCGGACTGGCCTTTGCCATCGGCGCCTATGTGCTGTGGGGCTTTCTGCCGATCTATATGAAGTCGCTGGCGGCGCTTGGCCCGTTCGAGATCATCGCCCATCGGATCATCTGGTCGCTGCCGGTCGCTGCCGTCGTGCTGCTATGGCAGCACCGCAGCGCCGAGGTGCTGACCGCGTTGCGCACGCCGCGCCTCTTGGCAATGGCTGCGCTGACCGCCTGCCTGATCACCGCCAACTGGCTGATCTATGTCTGGGCCGTCATCAATGACCGGGCGATCGAGGCCGCCCTGGGCTATTACATCAACCCGCTGTTCAGCATCTTTCTGGGCGCGGTTTTGCTGGGCGAACGGCTGAACCGCATGCAAAAACTGGCGGTCGCGCTGGCCGCGCTGGCAGTGATCATCCTGACGCTGGATGCCGGCAAGCTGCCGCTGGTGGCAATTGGCCTGACCTTTTCCTGGGGCATCTACGCCTATTGCAAGAAAAGCCTGCCGCTTGGGCCGAACCAGGGCTTTACCCTTGAAGTGCTGATGCTGACGCCGCTTGCGCTTGGCTATGTCATCTGGCTGCAAGCGTCGGGCCAAGGCCACTTTACCGAAAGCAGCACCACCATGCTGTTGCTGCTGGGCTGCGGTCCGGTCACGGCAATCCCGCTGATGCTGTATGCCAACGGGGCCAAGCTGGTGCGCCTGTCGACCATCGGCGTGCTGCAATATATCGCGCCGACCATGATCTTTCTGACAGCGGTCTTTGTCTTTGGAGAGCCCTTCGGCGGCGCCCAACTGATCGCCTTTCCGCTGATCTGGATGGCGTTGATCATCTATTCGATCACCCTCATCCGCGAGGCCGGCCGCCGCCGCAAAAGCCGCCGGGATCTGGCCAGCCATCGCGCGCAATAGCGGCGCGTCAGACGATCAGATCGAGCTGTTCAAAGCGCGTCACATCGATGATGCCCTTGTCCGATATCCGCAATTCCGGGATCACCACCAGCGCCAGCAGCGAATGCTGCATATAGGCGTTGTTCATGCCGTTGCCGCACTGGCCGATCGCATCCATCACCGCCAGCGTGTCACGGGCGACCTCGGGTGCGGGCTGGTCTGACATCAACCCGGCAATCGGCAGCGCCACGGTGGCCAGTTCATCGCCGTCGCGAAACACGGTCACCCCGCCGCCGATCTGCGCCAGATGCGCCGTCGCCGACGCCATGCAATCGCGACAGGTGCCCACCACGATCATGTGGTGGCTGTCATGCGCCACGGTCGAGGCCACCGCCATCCGCCCCTGATAGCCAAAACCGCTGACAAACCCGTTCACCACGCCGCCCGTGCCGCGATGGCGTTCGACCAGCGCGATATGGCAGACCTCGCCCTCGGGTTCGATCATGCCGTCGCGCACCGGCAGATCCGCCGTCAGGGCTCGGGTCGGGGCCTGGTTCTCGACCACACCGATAACCCGGACTGTGGCGTTGTTCGCCCCGTCGGGCGCGGTCACGGCAAAATCGTCGGCCGCCAGTTCACGGCCCAGATGAACCGAGGCGCGGCTGTCCTGCGGCCAGTCGATCAGCGGGCAGTCGACCAGCAATTCGCCGTCTTTTGCCACGACCTGTCCCTGCGCGATCACCAGTTCGACCGGCAAGTCCGTCAGATCCGAGGTCAGGATCACATCGGCCCGCCGCCCCGGCGTCAGGCTGCCCAATTCGCGCTCCAGCCCGAAATGCGTGGCGGTGTTCAGCGTGGCCATCTGGATCGCCACCACCGGATCGCAGCCGCATTCAATCGCATGACGGATGACCCGGTTCATGTGACCGTCATTGACCAATGTGCCGGAATGGCTGTCATCGGTGCACAGGATGAAACCGCGCGGGTCCAGCCCCTTTTCGGTGATCGCGGTGATCTGCGCTTCGACGTCATACCAGGCGCTGCCAAGCCGCATCATCGTCGACATGCCCTGCCGGGCGCGGGCGATGCCCTGCGCCTCTGTCGTCGTTTCGTGATCATCCGCCGCGCCACCCGCGACATAGGCGGCAAAGGGTCGGCCCAGATCGGGACTGGCGTAGTGACCGCCAACCGTCTTGCCCGCGGCCCGCGTGGCGGCGATCTCGGCCAGCATCTGGCGGTCGCCCGCGGCCACGCCGGGAAAATTCATCATCTCGCCCAGCCCGATGGTGCCGTCCCAGCCCATTGCCTCGGCAACCTCGTCTTCGGTGATCTCATGGCCGGTGGTTTCCAGACCCGGCGCCGAGGGCGCGCAGGATGGCATCTGCGTGAACATGCTGATCGGCTGGATCACGGATTCGTCGCGCATCAGGCGCACACCGCGCAGGCCAAAGACATTGGCGATCTCATGGGGATCGTGAAAGATCGTCGTGGTCCCGTGCGGAATGACCGCAGCGGCGAAACCGGCTGGCGTCAGCATTCCCGATTCGACATGCATATGCGCATCACAAAAGCCCGGCAGCATATAGCGCCCCTGCGCCTCGATCACCTGGGTATCGGGGCCGATATTGGCGCTGGCATCCTCGATCACGCAGGCGATGCGGCCATCGGCAATGGCGAGATCGCGCCCCTCGATCACCTCGCGCGTGTGGACATTGACCCATACCCCACCGCGAATGACCAGATCGGCGGGCGCGCGACCTGCGGCGACTTCGACCAGACGTGCCTGAGCCTTGATCCAGGGTAACAACATGCGCGAACCTCCTTTGCGTTCGGGATAGAATGCGGCAGGCTGCGGGCCAAGGAAAGAGGGTGAACCGGGATGGAGTGGCAGGCCGACGGTACGGTGATCGCGCGGCGGGCACATGGCGAGAATGCGGTCATCATCGAGGTGATGACGACCGAATATGGCCGCCATGCCGGGCTGGTGCCGGGGGGCGCCTCGCGCAAGCGCGCCGCCATGCTGCAACCGGGGACCCGGCTATCGCTGCGCTGGCGGGCGCGGCTGGACGATCAGCTGGGCACCTTTACGGTCGAGCCGGATCAGGCACGGCCCGGACTGCTGGCCGATCCGCTGGCGCTGGCCGGGCTGAACGCGGTCTGCGCGCTGCTGGCCTATGCCCTGCCCGAACGCGACCCCCATCCCCGGCTTGCCGTTTCGACCGAGGCATTACTGGACCGGATGGACACCGAGACGGGTTGGGCCGAGGATTATCTGCGGTGGGAAATGCAGTTGCTGGACGAGATGGGCTTTGGCCTCGATCTGTCCGATTGCGCAGTGACGGGCGCGCACGAGGGGTTGGCCTATGTCAGCCCGCGTACAGGCCGGGCGGTCAGTCGCGCCGGTGCCGGGCAATGGGCGGACCGGCTGCTGCCCTTGCCTGCGCTGCTGGGCGGCGCTGGCGACAATCGCGGCGACGGCATTGCCGAGGGTCTGGCGATCACCGGGCATTTTCTGGACACAAGGCTGGCACAAGAGCTGGTCGGCAAGCCTCTGCCAGCCGCCCGCGCGCGCTTGCTGCGGCGGCTGGAAGCTTAGTGTTGCCAGAGACTATTCGCCGCCCGGATGATCGGTTTCCGGGGCATGCGGCTCGAATACCAGTTCGGGGCCGGCGCCGGTGATCGTCAGGCGGTCATTGCTGAACGAGGCCGCATCAGCAGCCGTCAGCGCATCGAAAAAGGCCTGATCGCGCTGCATCCGGTCACCGATACAGGCGCGGCGCGTCACCGCAAGTGGCCCGATCTGCAACGCGGGCAGCACACCTGACTGCGAACCGCTATAGCGATTGCAGAACCCACCGCCGGCCACTTGGCCATCCTGCAGCAGCATGGTGACGTGATAGCTTTCGACATCGTCGCCGCCGATGCTGAGCAGTTGATAATCGCCCAAAGGCGGTGCGTTGCCTGATGCGGTCACAGGGGCCTCGCAACCCGCCAGAATCGCCAGGCCAATGACGGCTGCGCCGATTTTTGCATAGCGCGCCATCTTACAGCGGGCGCCCGGGTTCAAACTGCATGTAGGTCGGGCCCTTCACCAGCAGCACGCCGCCGCTGTAATCCGCGCTGGTCGCCTGACGCATTGCGTTGAAGAAACGCTGTTCCAGAGCCGATTCATTGCACGGCGCCGCGGTCGGCACGAAACTCGACACCTGAATGGCCGGCAGCGTGGCCGCGTTGGTCGCGGTAAAGCTGTTGCAGGGTCCGCTGCCGATGATCTGGTTTTCGGTAAAGCGAATCGCCATGTTCCGCTCGGGCGCGGCATCCTGACCGATGCCGACCATGTAATAGCTTTCCAGCGGCACATTGCCTTCGACAGTGGCGTTGGCAGTGGCGGCAGGTTCGCAGGCGGCAAGGCCCAAAAGAGCGGTCGCGGCAATAGCGGCAGGGCGGATCATGGCAGTGTCCTCGTTCAGGCGTAACTTTTGTGACGATGCAACGTCTTACACGGAAAAACGTTCCATGACAGCCCTGATCGCGCAGCCGTGTCCGATCGTCAGCCCAAAAGGCGCCGCGCGATCACCTGTGCCTGAATTTCAGCCGCACCCTCGAAGATGTTCAGAATGCGGGCATCGCAGAGCACCCGGCTGATCTGATATTCCAGCGCAAAGCCGTTTCCGCCGTGGATTTGCAGGGCATTGTCTGCTGCGGCCCAGGCCACGCGCGCACCCAGCAGTTTGGCCATCCCGGCCTCCAGATCGCAGCGATGGCCGTTATCCTTTTCCCATGCGCTGAAATAGGTCAGCTGACGGGCGATCATGATTTCCACGGCGGTCAGCGCAAGCTTGTCGGCGACGCGCGGAAAATGGATCAGCGATTTGCCGAACTGCTTGCGATCCAGCGCATATTGCAGCCCCAGTTCCAGCGCATTCTGCGCCACGCCAATGGCGCGCGCCGCGGTCTGGATGCGTGCCGATTCAAAGGTTTGCATCAATTGCTTGAAACCCTGCCCGGTCACGCGGCCCAGCAGGTTCTCGCCCTTGACCTCGAACCCGTCAAAGGCAAGTTCGTATTCCTTCATGCCGCGATAGCCCAGGACCTCGATCTCGCCGCCGGTCATGCCGGGGGTTGGGAAAGGCTCGGCATCGGTGCCGGGTGTTTTCTCGGCGATGAACATCGACAGGCCGCGATAATCGGTGGTGTCGGGTTCGGTCCGCGCCAGCAGCGTCATGATATGCGTGCGCGCGGCATGGGTGATCCAGGTCTTGTTGCCGGTGACGGTCCAATTGTCGCCATCCTTCACCGCGCGGGTCCGCAGGCTGCCCAGATCGCTGCCGGTATTGGGTTCGGTAAAGACGGCTGTGGGCAGAATTTCCCCGCTGGCCAGTTTCGGCAACCACTGTTCTTTCTGCTCGTCCGTGCCGCCGCCGATGATCAGTTCCGCCGCGATCTCGCTGCGGGTGCCAAGGCTGCCCACACCGATATAGCCGCGCGACAGTTCCTCGCTGACGACGACCATGGCGGCCTTGGACATGCCCAGCCCGCCCAGTTCCTCGGGAATGGTCAGGCCGAATACGCCCAGTTCGGCCAATTCATTGATGATCTCGATCGGGATCAACTCGTCCTTGAGGTGCCAGTCATGCGCATGGGGGACGACCTTGTCGTCGGTCCAGCGGCGAAACTGGTCGCGGATCATTTCCAGATCTTCGTCCAGCCCTGAGGCGCCAAAGGTCGCGCTGCCGCGATTATCGGCGATCAGTTCGGCAAGCCGGGCGCGGGCCTGCGGCGTATTGCCGGCCATCAGCGCGCGCGCGGCATCCGACGGCTGCCATTCCACGTCCAGATCGCTGAGGCGGGCGAATTCGGTCTGGCTCATCGGGATGCCGCCGGCGATCTGCGTCAGGTATTCGCCGACGCCGATTTGCAGGATCAGATCCTCTAGCTCGCCTGAGACGCGGCCCGACCACGCGGACAATTGCCGGATCGCCTCGACATAGGTGGCCAGCCACGACAGCGCGTGGGCGCCATGCTGATGCGTTTCCAAAAGCGCGGGATCGACCTTGCCCTCGGGCGCGACCTGATCGCGAAGCGCCTGCTGGGCGCGGGCTTTCAGATCATCCAGTTCGGACAGGATCGCGTCTGTTTGCTGAGCCATGTCTTTCATCGATTCGTCCTTTTGCGGCATTGCAGCATCCCTAGGCTCTTTGCAGTTGCAGCGCAACTATAATGCTAATTAAAGCATAATTGCGACCGAAAGTGTCGCAGTGATTTCTCGCCGTTTTGCAGATCGCCACCGCCAAACAAACCGACTTGCACATTCCGCAACCACGGATCAGCGTTGCCGCCATGTTCGGGTTGGAAATCTGGCAGTTCTGGGCGGCGGTCGGGGTCACGTTTTTCGCGGGTTTCGTGAAAGGTGCCATCGGCTTTGCCATGCCGATGATCATGCTGTCGGCCTTTGGGTCCTTTCTGCCAGCAACCACCGCACTTGGCGCGCTGATTCTGCCGACGCTGCTGACCAACATCCAGCAGGCCTTTCGTCAGGGACGGCGCGAGGCCTGGCAATCGGCGTGGAATTTTCGCTGGCACATCGCGATGGTGGTGATCTTTATCTGCGTCTCGGCGGCCTTTGCGACGGCCATACCGCAGGGGATCATGTATGCCCTGCTGGGTGTGCCGATCGTGGGCTTTGCGCTGTGGCAATTGTCGGGGCGGCCGTTGAAACTGCAGGTCGATCACCGGCGCAGGGCCGAGGTCGTGACCGGGACCATCGGCGGCCTTTATGGCGGGATCTCGGGCATCTGGGGGCCGCCGGCCATTGTGCTGCTGCTGTCGCTTGGCGTGGACAAACGCGAACAGGTGCGCGTTCAGGGGGTGATTTTCCTGCTGGGGGCGATTGTTCTGACGGTGGCGCATCTGTTTTCGGGCGTGTTGAATGCGCAGACGGTGCCGCTATCGGCGATCCTGTGCATTCCCGCGTTTCTGGGGATGCAGCTTGGCTTTGCCTTGCAGGACCGGATGGATGTGGTGCAATTTCGGCGCTGGACCCTGATCCTGCTTGTCTTGACAGGCTTGAACCTGATCCGCCGCGCCTTTGATTTCTGGAGTTGAAATGACCACCGACCCCGCAGACCTGACCGCCCGCCTGATCCAATGTCCCTCGGTAACGCCGGAAGAAGGCGGCGCGCTGGTGCTGCTGGGCGATCTGCTGACAGAGGCAGGTTTCGAGGTCACCCGCGTGGACCGCAACGGCACGCCGAACCTGTTTGCGCGATGGGGCGCCAAGGGCACCAATACCCTGACCCTCGGGTTCAACGGCCATACCGATGTGGTGCCGCCGGGCGATCTGGGCTCTTGGACCCATCCCCCGTTCAGCGGTCATGTCGAAGACGGCGTGATCTGGGGGCGCGGTGCGACGGACATGAAATCCGGCGTTGCGGCCTTTGTCGCCGCAGCGATTGATTTTGTCACCGATACACCGCCCGATGGCGCCGTGATCCTGACCATCACCGGCGACGAGGAAGGTGGCGGCAAGGACGGCACCATCGCACTGCTGGACTGGATGGCCGCCAATGGCGAGCGGATGGATGTCTGCATCGTGGGCGAGCCGTCGAACCCCGATGTGTTCGGTGAAATGATCAAGATCGGCCGGCGCGGGTCGATGACCTTCGACATCACCGCCAAAGGCGTGCAGGGCCACGCGGCCTATCCGCATCGGGCAAAGAACCCGCTGCATGCGCTGACCGCCTATCTGAACGATCTGATCGAAGCGCCGCTGGATGAGGGGACCGCCCATTTCGACCCGACAGGCCTGCAAATCACCAGCATCGACTGCGGCAACCCGGCCTCGAACGTGATCCCGGAAAAGGCGACGGCCGTTGTGAATATCCGCTTTAATGACGCGCATACATCGGAGGGCCTGACCCGTGATCTGACCGACAGGGCCGCACGTGTCAGTGCCGAAACCGGCGTCGAGATCAGTCTGCGCGTGGATGTGTCTGGCGAAAGCTTTCTGACCCAGCCCGGACCCTTCGTTGATCTGGTGCGAGATGTTGTGCTGAAGGAAACCGGCATCAACCCGGTTCTGTCGACCACCGGCGGCACCTCGGACGCGCGCTTCGTCAAGGATCATTGCCCGGTTCTGGAATTCGGGCTGGTGGGGCAGTTCATGCATCAGGTGGATGAACGCGTCCCGGCCCAGCAGGTGCACGACCTGAAATCGGTTTATCAGCGCATTTTGGAAAGATTTTTCGAATGAGAATCGAACTGACCGAAGACATCGCCGCCTGCCACGCCATCCGCCGCGCCGTGTTCATCGACGAACAGGGCATAGACGACGCGGATGAATGGGACGATCTGGACGAAAAGGCCGTGCATCTGCTGGCCTGGCAGGACGGCGAGCCGGTCGGCACGGCGCGGATCCTGCTGAAGGGCAGCATCGGGCGGATCGGCAGGATTTGCGTCATGCCAGAGGCACGCGGCACCGGCCTGGGGCGGATGCTGTTGAAGGCGTCGATGGATGTGCTGCGATCGCGCCAGGGGATTTCGCAGGCAATGCTGAGCGCGCAGGTTCAAGCGATCGGCTTTTATCAAAAGCTGGGCTTTGAGGTGGCGGGCGATGTCTATGACGACGCCGGTATTGCGCATCAGGAAATGATCCGCGATCTGTGACAGGCTGGCCGCTACAGGATGCGGCTGCATCTTGGATCTGATTTTTTCCCGCTGTGCGCGGATCTCAGCTGTGCTAACAGGCGCATATGGCACAGATCCCCTCAAAACAGCAGATCCTTGACTGGGTCGCAGAGCACCCCGACGCGAGCTCGAAGCGCGATATCGCCAAGGCCTTTGGCATCAAGGGCGCCGAGCGGATCGAACTGAAACGCCTGCTGAAGGAACTGGAGGCCGAGGGCAAATTCGAACGCCGCCGCCGTCAGTATCAGGATGCCGAAAAGCTGCCACCGGTGACGGTCTTGCGGCTGGAGGCACCGGATGCACAGGGCGATCTTTTCGCGCGTCCTCTGGAATGGCAGGGCGAAGGGCCCGAGCCGCGCATCCTGTTCTCGCCGCTGAAAAGCGATCCGGCACTTGGGCAAGGCGACCGGCTGCTGGCGCGGCTTATCCCTGTTCAGGGCGAGGATTATCAATATCAGGCGCGCTTTATCCGCCGCATCAGCGTCTCGCCGCAAAAGATCATCGGTATTTTCCGCAAGGATACCGAGGGTGGCCGCATCCTGCCCATCGACAAGGGTCAGGACAAGGAATGGCGCGTCAAGGCCGATGCCACCCACGGCGCGCAGCCGGGTGAACTGGTCGAGGCCGAGCAGATCGGCCCCAAGGGGCGCATGGGTCTGCCGCTGGCACGGGTTACGGAACGTCTGGGCGATCCCTCGGCGCCACGCGCCGTCAGCCTGATCGCCATCCACCAGCACGGCATCCCCGATGAATTCCCAGACAAGGTGCTGGCCGAGGCAGAGGCCGCAAAACCCGCCACGATGAAGGGCCGCGAGGATCTGCGTGATCTGCCGCTGATCACCATCGACCCGGCGGATGCACGCGACCACGATGACGCGGTTGCAGCCATTATCGAAGAGGATGGCGGCGCGACGGTTTGGGTCGCGATTGCCGACGTGGCCTACTACGTCCGCCCCGGCACCGCACTCGACCGCGAGGCATGGAAGCGCGGCAATTCCAGCTATTTCCCCGACCGGGTCGTCCCGATGCTGCCCGATGCACTTTCGGGCGATCTGTGCAGCCTGCACGAAGGCGTCGACCGCCCGGTCATCGCCGTCAAGATGCGGCTGGACCCGCAGGGCAACAAGGCCGGCCATTCCTTCCATCGCGGCATGATGCGCAGCCCGGCCAGCCTGTCCTATGAACAGGCTCAGGCGGCGGCTGACGGCAATCCGGATGAACAGACCGCGCCGCTGGTCGATGCGGCGATCAAGCCGCTGTGGCACGCGTATGACCTGCTGAAACAGGCGCGGTCGCGCAGGCAGCCGCTGGAACTGGACCTGCCCGAACGCCGGATCGAGCTGATGCCGGATGGCCGGGTCAAATCGGTGAATTTCCGCGAGCGTTTCGATGCGCATAAGCTGATCGAGGAATGCATGGTGCTGGCCAATGTCGCCGCCGCCGAGGAACTGACCCGCCGCCAGCGCCCCTTGCTGTTCCGCGTGCATGAGGAACCGACACTGGAAAAGATCGAGGCCCTGCGTGAGGTGGCGCAGTCCTCGGGCTTTAATCTGGCCAAGGGACAAGTGCTGCAGACCAGCCATCTGAACCGGCTGCTGGGTCAGGCAGAGGGCAGCGACTTTGACGAGTTGATCAATATCAGCACCCTGCGGTCCATGACTCAGGCCTATTACCACCCGGAAAATTACGGCCATTTCGGACTGGCCCTGAAAAGCTATGCGCATTTCACCAGCCCGATCCGGCGCTATTCCGATCTGGTCGTGCACAGGGCGCTGATCACGGCGCATAAATGGGGCAAGGACGGGCTGTCGGAGGGGGAAATCGATCGCCTGCCCGAAACCGCCACCCATATCAGCGAAACCGAGCGGCGCAGCATGGCCGCCGAGCGCGACACCACCGACCGTTATCTGGCGGCCTATCTGGCCGACCGCGTGGGCACGGAAATGACCGGCCGTATCAGCGGCATCCAGCGGTTCGGGGCGTTCATCAAGCTGGATGAAACCGGCGCTGACGGTCTGTTGCCCATCCGCGAGATCGGCAACGAATATTTCCACTTCGATCCCGAGGCACAGATGCTGATCGGGTCGGAAACCGGGCTGGAGATCGGCATCGGTCAGCGCGTCACCGTGCGGCTGGCCGAGGCGATCCCGACGACCGGCGGCCTGCTGCTGGAACTGATCGAGCTGGAAGGCAACACCCTGCCGCAGGGCCCGCGAAAGAGCAAGCGCGGCCGCCCGCTGCGCCGCAAGCCGACTCAGGCCCGGCTGGCAGAGGTCAAGCGCGCCGCGAAACGCAAACGTAAGCGCCGCTGACCGGACTGGCAGATTGCCGCCCCTGCGCTGCAATCTGCCCGGTTCATCGGCCTTGTGGCCGGTCGGCGAAACTGCCACCCTTTGTCAAATCCAGATGACAGGAGGGCGTAATGGCCGATCTTCAGGATAAGCGGAAATTCTATATCAATGGCGCTTGGGTGAACCCCACGACGCCCAATGACCTCGAGGTGATCGACCCCACCACCGAAGAGCCGGTGGCTGTGATCAGCCTGGGCGAACAGGGCGATACCGACGCGGCGGTCGCTGCGGCCAAGGCGGCCTTTCCGGCCTGGTCGGCGCTGCCGCCGGCTGAACGGCTGGCCTATGTCGAAAAGCTGCTGGCGGTGTATCAGTCACGCACGCAGGACATGGCCGATGCGATCACCCATGAGATGGGTGCGCCGGCCGATATGTCGCTGGAAGACCAGACCGGCGCGGGCAGTTCCCACATACAGACCTTTATCGACACGTTCCGTGATTTCGAATTCATCCGCCCGCTTGGCGCGCATTCGCCCAACAGCATGGTGGCATGGGAACCGATCGGGGTCGTGGGGCTGATCACGCCCTGGAACTGGCCGATGAATCAGGTCACGCTCAAGGTGATCCCGGCGCTGCTGGCCGGTAACACGGTGCTGCTGAAGCCCTCGGAAATCGCGCCGCTCTCTTCGATTGTCTTTACCGAAATGGTGGATGAGGCAGGCTTTCCCGCCGGTGTGTTCAACATGGTGAACGGCGATGGCCAGGGTGTTGGAACGCAGATGTCCACCCATCCCGATGTCGATATGATCAGCTTTACCGGCTCGACCCGCGCGGGAATCGCCATCACCAAGGCTGCCGCCGATACGGTAAAGAAAGTCGCGCTGGAACTGGGTGGCAAAGGCGCCAATCTGGTCTTTGCCGATGCCGACGAAAAGGCGGTGATCCGCGGCGCAAGGCACTGCTTTTACAACAGCGGCCAGTCTTGCAATGCGCCGACCCGGATGCTGGTCGAACGCTCGTCCTATGACAAGGCGGTCGAAACCGCAGCGAAAGTGGCCGAGGAAACTGCCGTTGCCTCGGCGCATGAGCCCGGAAAGCATATCGGCCCGGTCGTCAGCAAGCAGCAATGGGACAAGATCCAGGGGCTGATTCAGGCGGGCATCGACGAGGGCGCGCGTCTGGTCGCCGGCGGCACTGGCCTGCCCGACAGCGTCAATCGCGGCTATTTCGTCCGCCCGACGGTCTTTGCCGACGTGAACAACGACATGACCATCGCCCGGCAGGAGATCTTTGGCCCGGTGCTGACGATCATCCCGTTCGACAGCGAGGAAGAAGCCGTCGAGATCGCCAATGACACGATCTACGGGCTGACCAACTACGTTCAGACGCAGGATGGTGCACGCCGCAACCGGGTGGCCCGCCAACTGCGCTCCGGCATGGTCGAAATGAACGGTGAGGGCCGTGGTCGCGGCTCGGCCTTTGGCGGGGTCAAGGCGTCAGGCCGTGCACGCGAAGGCGGTGTCTGGGGCATCGAAGAGTTCATGGACAGCAAGCAGATCTCGGGCTGGGATACCGACAACTGAGACTGCGCGACGCAGGGCAGCGGGCGGCAGACGCCCCGCTGCCCTTGCGGATCAGGCCCGCTCATGCCCGAGGGCGAAGCCTGTGGGGGTTAGCCCAAGACCGACCAAACGGTGACTGGAAGGTCCAGAACGAAGCTGCCACAAAGAGAACGAGTATAATCCCGGCGTGACGGCAGGTCGCCGTCGCACCACGTAAATGTAGCGAATTTCGATGGCCCCGACCCCGACCTCCATGCCTGATCTGCCGCCACCGCCGGACGATGCCGCGCAGGCGCGTGTGCTGGCGCGCAGTCCGGCACAATCGTTTCGCAATGGCATGGTGCAATCCCTGCCGTTTCTGGTCGTGCTGATCCCGTTTGGCCTGCTGTTCGGCGTCATCGCCAGCGAGGCCGGGCTGGATCTGCTGCAGATCCTGGGCTTTTCGGTTCTGGTGCTGGCCGGCGCATCGCAATTTACAGCCGTGCAACTGCTATCTGACAACGTACCCGCGCTGCTGGCCGTTGTGTCAGCGCTGGCAGTCAATCTGCGGATGGCGATGTATTCGGCCTCGCTGGTGCCTTGGCTTGGTTCGGCGCCGGGCTGGCACCGAAGCGCGGTCGCCTATCTTCTGGTCGATCAGACCTATGCGCTGGCGATCCAGAAATACGAGTTGAACCCGCGCCTCAGCCTGAAACAGCGGCTGGCCTATTTCTATGGCGCGGCGGCGGCGATGTGTATTCCCTGGGCGATCTCCAGCATGGTGGGGGCAACGGTGGGCCGTGCCATCCCCGAGACGATCGCGCTGGATTTCGTCATCCCGATCACCTTTCTCGCCATGATCGCGCCAATGCTGCGCACATGGGCACATCGCATCGCGGCACTGGTCGCGGTTGTCATGGCGCTGGCATTGTCCTGGATGCCCGCCGGCACCGGCCTGTTGATCGCGGCGCCCATCGGCATGGCCGCGGGCGCGCTGGTCGAAACCTGGCAGGAACGCCGCCAGCGGGGAACGCGATGATCCAGCTATCGGATACGCATATCTGGCTGGTTATCCTGACCCTTGGCGCTGGCACCTTCCTGATCCGCTGGTCGTTTCTGGGTGCGCTAGGCCGCTATGCCATGCCGCAATGGGTACTGCGGCTGCTGCGCTATACGCCGGTGGCGGTGCTGCCCGCACTGGTCGCACCGCTGGTCATGTGGCCCGCCGCAACCGAGGGGCAGGCAGACCCCGCGCGGCTGGTGGCGGCGATTGCGACCATCATCGTCGGGCTGATCTGGAAGAACATGCTGGCCGCGATCATCGCGGGTGCCGGCACCTTGTTCCTGATGCTTCAGTTTCTGGGATAACCGGTGATCTTGCCGTCCTTCTGACGCAGCAAGACGTTGTGGTTGTTGGCCGGATCGCCGTCCTGATGGCGCTTGGAGGTGGCGCCGGGCAGCGTCACGAACCAGTTGCGCAGTGTCAGCGGTGAAAATCCGGTCGGCGCGCCCTCAAAGCCCGGCACCCGGCGCAGAACCTGCCCGGTGCCCACGGCGCAGAAGCTTTTGCTGACCGCGCCCTGCTGTTCAGCCGAGCGAATCGCGGCATCAGCCACAGCGCGGCTGACGGGCACCCGATCCTCGGCCACCCAATAGGTGCTGCGCGCGTGGTAATCGATGTAGAAGTTCTTGAAGTTCGGCGTGATCCCGTACAGCACGTCATGCCGTTCGGGGATGCGCGGATGGTTCCAGGTACCGGCGGGATCAAAGACGACCCGCTGGCTGCCATTGATCAGCAGGGCCGAATGCCCGCCCTCGCCGCGCGGGATACCGATCACGGTCAACAGCGTGATCGAGGGTGGCTCGTCCGAGACATAGCGCGATGCGCGAACGGCCTCGTCGCTGGCCCAGATATTATCGGCCCCGCATGCCGCCAATGGCAGGACTGCCGCACCCACCAGAAATGCCCGTCTTTTCATCACTGCCACCTGCCCGTTCAGCGCGCCTGTTAATTCAGGCGTTCACCAATGCCATGAAGACCAGAACCGCCAAAGAGATGATGACGACCCAGCTCGACACCCGGACAAAACCGGCAAAGGTCTTTTCATGCTGCGTGGTGTCCATTTCACCGTGTTTGTACTCGGTGGTTTCGTGATGCGTGGCCATGCGCCCCTCCGTTTCAGGTTTGGTTTCTGCGATAGCCGATTGCGCGCCGCCTGTCACGCCCCCCACAGCACTGCGCCGTCGCTTTCGCCGACGGCGCTGACTGTGCCCGATTGGCGCAGGCGGTTGATATGGGCCACGGCCTCGACCAGCGCCAGACCGAACTCGCCCTCGCCGATGCGGCGTTTGAAGATGATGTCGAAGCAGCCGACCGCCGTTCTGGGGCCGTCCCGCAGCGCCGAGGTCATGCGATCCAGCGCGCCGATGTGGTTGTCGATCAGTTGCTTGAGCCGCAGTGGCAAACCGTAGAACGGCAGCTTGTGGCCGGGCAGGATCAGGTGGCGATCCTCTGCCAGTTCGGCAAACCGGCGGCACGATGCCAGCCAGTCGCCCACCGGATCGGCCTCTGGCTCGGTCGGGTAGACCCCGAGATTGGGCGAGATCGAGGGCAGCAACTGGTCGCCACCCAGCACCAGATCATCATCCTCGGACCAAAAGGTCGCGTGCTCGGGCGCATGCCCGTCACCCATCCAGACGCGCCAGTCGCGCCCGCCAAAGCTGACCCGGTCGCCGTCGGTCAGCCGGGTAAAGCCCAAAGGCAGGGGATGCACGGAATCGGCAAAGTTGAACGGGCGCTCGGCGGCGCGCCGTTCCAGCAGATCGGAGGGCATCCCGGCCTTGCGCCAGAAATCCAGCGATTGCGGGGACGGCACCCCTTGCTCGTCCAGCACCAGCATTCGCGCGGTCAGCCAGGCGGTGCGGCTCATCCACAGCTCGGCATCCTGTTGGGCCATGAACCAGCCGGCCAGCCCGATATGGTCGGGATGATGATGGGTGCCGATCACCCGGCGGACCCGGAGACCCCGCAACGGCCCGTCGATCAGACCCTGCCAGATCGCCCGGCTGCGCCGCGAATCAAAGCCCGTATCAACGATGGTCCAGCCGTCGCCTTCGTCCAGCGCATAGACATTCACGTGGTCCAGCGCCATCGGCAGGGGCAGCCGCATCCACAGCACGCCCTCGGCCATTTCGATGGCTTCGCCCTCACCGGGTGGCTGCTCATGCGGATAGCGGATCACGCGCCAAAGGCCCCGGCAAGCTGTTCGTCGGTGATGGCACCCAGATCTTCCAGCCCCGCCTGCGCCTCGATCAGATCGGCGGCATAGCGCGGCAGGATGCGGGTGATATAGATCCGCGCCAGCGTGACCCGGCCCGCATCGCCCGTCTGCGCCGCCCGCAGGTGGAACCATGCGCCCAGCACACGCGCAAAAGCATCCAGATAGGGCACTGCGCCGGCAAAGCGGTCCTGCAGATCACGATCCACCATTGCCTGAGTGGCCTCGAGCAGGTTTTCGGCCGCGCGCCAGACCTCGCCGGCCAGATCGGGGAAATCGCCCTGCGCGGCCTTGGCGGTGTCCATCACCTCGTCCAGCAGGCGGGTTGCAGCCTCGCCACCATCCGACAGCTTGCGGCCAACCAGATCCATCGCCTGAATGCCGTTCGTGCCCTCATAGATCGGAGTGATCCGCACGTCGCGCAGATATTGTGCAGCACCGGTTTCCTCGATGAAGCCCATGCCACCATGAACCTGAATGTTCATATCCGCCACCCGGCAGCCGACATCGGTGCCATGCGCCTTGGCGATGGGCGTCAGGAATGCTGCACGGGCGGCGCATTCAGCGTCATCCGTAGCCCGCGCCATGTCGGTGCTGACAGCCGTTGCCAGACAGATCGAGCGGGCGACAAAGACCTCGGCCCGTGCCGTCGCCAGCATCCGGCGCACATCGGCATGGCGGATGATCGGGCCGAACTGATTGCGCTCGATGGCATAGGCCACGGCCTGCTGCAGCGCCGCCTCGGCGACGCCGACGCCCTGCACGCCCACGCCCAGACGTGCCGCGTTCATCATGGTGAACATCGCGGCCATGCCGCCATGCTCCTTGCCGATCAGCCAGCCGGTCGCGTCTTCATAGCTCATGACGCAGGTCGGGCTGCCGTGGATGCCCATCTTGTGTTCCAGCGACACGACCTTGAGGCTGTTTGCCACGCCCGGATTGCCATCGTCATCGGGAATGAACTTCGGCACCATGAACAGGCTGATCCCCTTGGTGCCCTTGGCCCCGTCAGGCAGCCGCGCCAGAACGGCGTGACAGACGTTTTCCGTCACATCGCTGTCGCCCCAGGTGATAAAGATCTTTTGCCCGGTGATCTTGTAGGTGCCGTCGCCATTGGGTTCCGCCTTGGTGGTCAGCGCGCCCACGTCGCTGCCGGCCCCCGGCTCTGTCAGGTTCATCGTGCCGGACCATTCGCCGCTGTTCAGCTTGGGCAGGTACAGCGCCTTCATCTCGTCGCTGGCATGGTGTTGCAGCGCGTCGATCTGCCCCTGCGTCAGCAGAGGATTGAGTTGCAAGGACAGGCAGGCCCCCGACATCATTTCGGCCACGGCCATGTTTAGCGCCTGAGGCAGGCCCATGCCGCCATAGTCGGGGTCCGATGCAAGGCTGATCCAGCCGCCATCCGCAATCGCGCGGAACCCGGCATCGAAACCGGGCGAGGATCGCAGCTTGCCGTTTTCCAGTCGTGCCGGTGTCAGATCGCCAACACGGTTCAGCGGCGCCAGTTCGTTATCGGCCATCTTGCCGGCTTCATTCAGGATCGCATCCACGGTTTCGGTCGTGGCCTCGGCAAAGAGCTCGGTCTCGGCCAGCTTTTGAAAGGGCACGATATGATTGAGAATAAAGGCGATCTGGTCGACGGGTGCGCGATAGGTCATGGTTTTCCCCCTCGGTTCGGCTTGGCAAAGATGCGTGGCCGGCCTATGCAGATGTGACGCAACCTTAGCGCGCGTGCAACCGTCAGCAACCTAAACCCGGCGTCACCTATGAAAACCCAGCGCCTCGCCCAGGACGAAAGCGGAATTCTGCTTGCCGCTGATTTGCTGCGTCAGGGCCAGACCGTCGCGATCCCGACCGAGACCGTATACGGTCTAGCTGCCGATGCCCGGAACGGTCAGGCCGTCGCCGCGATCTATGCGGCCAAGGGGCGGCCCAGCTTTAACCCGCTGATCGTGCATGTGGCGGGGCTGGATCAGGCACGCACCATTGCCGATCTGCCGCCCGCCGCGTTGGAACTGGCGCAGGCCTTCTGGCCCGGCGCGCTGACGCTGGTGCTGCCCTTGCGCGCGGATGCTGGCATCGCCTCGCTGGTGACGGCGGGGCTGGATACGGTGGCAATCAGGGTGCCCGCCGCGCCGGTGGCACAGGCGCTGCTGGCCCAGTTCGACGGGCCGCTGGCCGCACCGTCTGCCAATGCTTCGGGGCGGATCAGCCCGACAACGGCGCAGCATGTGCTGGACCCGGATGGCGGGCTGGATGGCCGTATTGCTGCTGTGCTGGACGCGGGCCCCTGCCCCGTCGGGATCGAGTCGACGATCATCGGCTGGCCGCATGGCCGCGCCGCGCTGCTGCGACCGGGCGGCTTGCCCGCCGAGGCGATAGAGGCCGCGATTGGCGGAGCTCTGCTGCGCCCAGAGGCCGATCCCGATGCGCCCACCGCACCCGGCCAGTTGACCAGCCATTATGCGCCAAACGCCGCATTGCGCCTGTCCGCCGAGGTGCCCCGCGCCGGCGAAACCTATATCGATTTTGCCCGCGCCGGCGAGTTTACGCTGTCGGCCACAGGCGATTTGACCGAGGCCGCCGCAAGACTGTTCGACACGCTGCGCCGTGCGGACAGTATGGGCCAGCCCATCGCCGTGGCCCCGATCCCCGATCACGGCTTGGGTGCGGCAATCAATGACCGCCTGCGCCGCGCGGCTGCACCGAGGGGTTAGGCGGCAACATAAGCGGCGCGCAGTACGAAAAACGCGGCCCCCGGATCGAGGGCCGCGTTTTCATGTCATCAGGCCTGCGCCTTATTCTGCCGGCACAGCGTCCAGATCGCCGGTTTCAGACAGCGGATGCGGCAGATGTGCCAGCATCTCTTTCGGCGTGACCTGCAGGAAGTTCGGCAGTTCCTCATCCCAATTCTGCAAGATTTCTTCGGCCCGGCGCGATTGGGTTTCCTTGAGATGACGTTCGATCAGTTCCTTCAGCTCGGCCTCCCAATGAGCCTGGCCGACAGGGTTCATCACCAGCGATTCGGGGTTGATATAGGCACGCGCCAGCCCTTCAGGATCGTACAGATAGGCCATCCCGCCCGTCATACCGGCCCCGAAATTGGTGCCGATCCGGCCAAGAATGACAGCAACGCCGCCAGTCATGTATTCGCAGCCATTGGTGCCACAACCCTCGACAACGACGGTCGCGCCGCTGTTGCGCACCGCAAAACGTTCGCCCGCGCGACCTGCGGCAAAGAGTTGACCAGCCGTCGCCCCGTAAAGCACCGTGTTGCCGATGATGACATTTTCCGCCGCGTTCAGCGGGCTGATCATCGGCGGACGCACGGTGATGGTGCCCCCCGACAGACCCTTGCCGACATAGTCATTGGCATCGCCGCTGACCTCGAGTTTCAGGCCCGGCGCGGCAAACGCCCCCAGTGACTGGCCGGCACTGCCGGTCAGCCGCACGGTCAGGTGGTCGGGCTGCAGTTTGTTGCGCATCCCGAAGGTCTGCACGATCATGCTGGATGTGCGCGTGCCGATGGTCCGGTGCGTGTTCCGCACGGCATAGCTAAGCTGCATCTTTTCGCCGTCGCTGAAAAAGCGTTCCGCGTCGCGAATGATCTCGGCGTCCAGCGTGTCGGGCACCGCATTGCGCGGCTTGCTGCGGTCATAAACGATCTTGTCGCTGCCATCGACGGTGATCAGCAGTGGGTTAAGGTCCAGATCATCCAGATGCGCGGCACCGCGGCTGACCTGCGTCAGCAGATCAGCACGACCTATCACCTCGTCCAGCGAGCGTGCACCGATCTCGGCCAGAATTTCCCGCACTTCCTGCGCGTAGAAGGTGATCAGGTTGACCACCTTGTCGGCGCTGCCGTTGAACATCGCGCGCAGTTTTTCGTCCTGCGTGCAGACGCCCACCGGGCAGGTATTCGACTGGCACTGACGCACCATGATGCAGCCCATCGCGATCAGCGCGGCGGTGCCGATGCCGTATTCCTCGGCGCCCATCATCGCCGCCATGACGATGTCACGGCCGGTCCGCAAACCGCCATCGGTGCGCAGCGTGATACGGTCGCGCAGCCGGTTCATGGCCAGAACCTGATGTGCCTCGGTCAGACCCATTTCCCATGGCAGACCCGCGAACTTGATCGAGGTTGCGGGCGACGCACCCGTACCGCCGTTGTGACCCGAGATCAGGATCACATCGGCCTTGGCCTTGGCCACGCCCGCCGCAATCGTGCCAACGCCGCTGGAGGCCACCAGCTTGACGGTGATCTTGGCGCGCGGGTTGATCTGTTTCAGGTCATAGATCAGCTGCGCCAGATCCTCGATGCTGTAGATATCGTGGTGCGGCGGCGGTGAAATCAGCGTCACACCCGGCGTCGAGTGGCGCAGGCGCGCGATCAGCGCGGTGACCTTCATGCCGGGCAACTGTCCGCCCTCGCCGGGCTTGGCGCCCTGAGCGACCTTGATCTCCAACTCCTCGCAGGCGTTCAGATACTCTGCGGTCACGCCAAAGCGACCCGATGCAACCTGTTTGATCTTGGCCGACGGATTATCGCCATTGGGCAGCGGCGTGTGATGCGCCGGATCTTCGCCACCTTCGCCGCTGTCGGATTTAGCACCGATGCGGTTCATGGCGATGTTCAGCGTCATATGCGCCTCGGGCGACAGCGCGCCCAGGGACATGCCCGGCGTCACGAACCGCTTGCGGATCGAGGTGATGCTTTCGACCTCTTCGATGGGCACGGGTTTGCCAAACGGCTTGATGTCCAGCAGATCGCGGATGTGGATCGGCGGGTTGGCCCGCATGGTTTTGCTGAACTGTTTCCACGTGTCGTAGGACGCCCTTTCGCAGGCCACCTGCAACAGCTTCATGGTGTTGGCTTCCCAGGCGTGTTTTTCGCCGCTGCGACGCAGCTTGTAGAAGCCGCCAACGGGCAACAGATCCACGTTCTCGGTGTGGAAGCCTTTGTTGTGGATGTCCTCAAGCTTGGCCTGCAAACCGTGCAGACCGATGCCGGAAATGCGCGAATGCATACCGGGGAAATATTCCGCCACCATCGCACGGGACAGGCCCACGGCCTCGAAGTTCAGACCACCGCGATAAGAGGACAGGACCGAGATGCCCATCTTGGCCATGATCTTCAGCAGGCCCGCATCGACGGCGTCGCGATAGCGGCGCATATTGTCGATCAGGCTGCCAGCCAGCAGGCCACGGTCGATCCGATCCTGGATCGAATCCTGTGCCAGATAGGGGCTGACTGTGGTGGCACCGCCCCCGATCAGCACCGCGAAATAATGCGGATCGATACATTCGGCGCTGCGCACGTTGATCGAACAGAACGTCCGCAAGCCCTTGCGCGTCAGCCAACTATGCACGGCGCTGGTCGCAAGGATCATCGGCATGCCGATGCGGTCCGTCCCCTGCTCTTCGTCGGTCAGCACGATGTGACCGGCACCTGAACGCACGGCGTCCTCGGCCTCGGCGCGGATGCGCGCAAGCCCCTCGCCCAGAGCATCCTGGCCGGCACCGTCAGAGAAGGTACAGTCGATCACGGTGACCGAACTGTCGAACATCTTCATCATCTCGTCGAATTCGCCATTGGCGACGAACGGCGTCTCGAGCAGCAGGATCTCGGTCTGGCTGCTGCTTTCATCCAGCACGTTCTTGAGGTTTCCGAACCGGGTCTTGAGGCTCATGACGCGTTGTTCGCGCAAGCTGTCGATGGGCGGGTTGGTGACCTGGCTGAAATTTTGCCGGAAGAAATGCGACAGCGGCCGGTATTCTTTCGACAGGACCGCCGCGGGCGTGTCATCGCCCATCGAAGCCAGCGACTCCTTGCCATCCTCTGCCATGGGCGACAGGACGTGTTCCAGTTCTTCCATGGTGTAGCCGGCAGCGGTCTGACGGCGACGCAGTTCTTCGCCTGAATAGCGCGAAACCTCGGGCAGATCGCGCATTATGTCGTTCAACTGCACGACCTTTTCGATCCACTCGCCAAAGGGCTGGCTTTGGGCAAGCCGGTCCTTGATCTCGGAATCGCTGTAAAGCTTGCCGTCCCACATATCGACGGCGATCATCTGGCCCGGGCCAAGCGCGCCTTTTTCGCGCACCGCCGCCTCGTCGGATGGCACCATGCCGACCTCGGACCCGGCGATCAGCATGTTGTCGCCGGTAACCACATACCGCATGGGTCGCAAGCCATTGCGATCAAGACCACCACAGACCCAACGGCCATCGGTCATGGCCAACGCGGCAGGGCCGTCCCACGGCTCCATCACAGAGTTGCAATAGGCGTACATATCCGCCCAGGCGCGGGGCATATCGGTCGTCGCCTTGGACCAGGTTTCCGGGATCAGCATGGTCTTGGTCATCGGCGCACTGCGCCCCGAGCGAACCATCACCTCGAACACCGCATCCAGCGCCGCGCTGTCTGACGACCCGCCCGGCACGATCGGCTTGATATCTTCGGCCATCTCGCCAAATGCACCGCTGGCCATGCGAATTTCGTGGCTGCGCATCCAGTTCAGGTTGCCCTTCAGCGTGTTGATCTCGCCGTTATGGGCCAGCATGCGGAAGGGCTGGGCCAGCCACCATTGCGGGAAGGTGTTGGTCGAATAGCGCTGGTGATAGATGGCGAAGGCGCTTTCGAAACGCTCATCCTTGAGGTCGGGATAAAACTCCGCGACCTGCTCGGCCAGCATCATACCCTTGTAGATGATGCTGCGGCATGAGAGCGAACAGAAATAGAGGCTGCCCATCTGTCCGGCCAGTGCGGCCTTTTCGATGCGGCGGCGGATGATATACAACTCTCGCTCGAACTGGACATGGTCGATGTCCTTTTCGCAGCGGATCAGGATCTGTTCGATTTCCGGACGCGTGGAGTTGGCCTTTTCACCCAGCACCGCCGTGTTCACCGGCACATGCCGCCAGCCATAGATATAATGACCCATCCGCAGCACTTCGGATTCCACGATGGTCCGGCAGCGTTCCTGCGCGCCGAAGTCGGTGCGCGGCAAAAAGACCTGACCAACGGCGATCAGCTTGTCATTGTCGGGCTCGTGCCCGGTGCGACGGATCTGGTCATAGAAAAACGGCACCGGGATCTGCACATGGATGCCCGCGCCGTCGCCGGTCTTGCCATCAGCATCCACCGCGCCGCGATGCCAGATCGCCTTGAGCGCGTCGATGCCGTTCTGCACGACCTTGCGGCTTGGCTTGCCCTCGATATCGACCACAAAGCCGACGCCGCAGGACGAATGCTCGTCCTCGGTGCGATAAAGGCTGTTTTCGGCCATGAAATCGCGGCGGGCTTCTTCGTCGGCGACCCAATTTTCGTCAAACGCAGTCATGGCTTGCTCCTGTCTTGATCGCTGTCCAGCAGCGGAAATTTGGCGACGCAGTCGGCGCGCGTCAGCTGACGGCGCCCGGGCGCGCCTGCATAGGCAAAGCTGTCGGGCTTATGGTCGATATAGATTTCGCTGCTCAGCACAAATCCATTGGGATCATCGAACAACCCGAGCGGGATCGAATACTTGCCGCCGAATTCGCTGTCTCCCGTCATCCGGAAATACAGGTTCGAGCCGCAATCGGCGCACCACGTTCGTTCGGCCCAGTCACTGCTTTGTCGCCGGGCGATATGGTCCTGCCCCTGCCAATCGACCTGACCCTCCGGCACATCGACCTCCAGCAGGGCAGAGCCCATCCAGCGGCGACAAGTTTCGCAATGACAGACGCCAAGCGTCAGCGGGACATCACGCGCCGCAAACCGGACGGCCCCGCACGCGCAGCCACCCGTTGCTTTGGCCCGGACCTGCGCCGCGCTCACGCGTCGCCCCCGCGAACGGCCCGCGCCATCATCATGTCGCAGTCATATTTCGGCTCTGTCTCGCCAAAGCCCGGCTGCCCCGGAAAGCTGAAATCGACCGGGCTGTCATTCGTCGTGCCGGAATCACCGGTCCAGTCGCTGAACTGCTCGACCCCGCCATAAAACCGGCCATTGGCACGGCTGATGAACTGCTGGCCGCTGCGCTGGATCAGCACCTCGCCATTGCCGTCATAGGTGTTCAGTTCAAAGCGGGTCGTTTCAAGCTCGATCCCGTCGATCACAACCGTCTCTCCGATCAGGCGGTCATGCCCGACATGGCGCAGCCGTTCGCCGGTATTCGATTCGGTCCAAAAGTCGAAATCGTCGCGCCCCGTCGCCAGCAGTTCTGAGAAACTGGCATGGTCGTTGGCCTGCTCGACCAACGTGTCAACCACGCCGGTTTGCGGATTGCTGCTTTCGATCCAGCGCGTCTCGGCGTCTATGGTGGACATATGGATCATGCCGTCCTGCCCGAATATCGCCGAATGCTGTATGCCCGCGGGATCAGCCTCGCAGCGATAGATCTGGCTGACCGTGCAGCCCCGGTTCTGGATCGACATTTCCAGACGGCAGCCCTGCGGCGCGGTAAAGGTCGCGGCGCCGGCCTGCGACGCGAACAGATACGCCGTCAGCAGTCCCGCCCCAAGCGCGACTGCCGCCGCGCGGTTCCCGGATATGACTTGCGCCAATGCTGTGTTCTTGCGGTGCAACATGATCACCCCTATTCCGCAGCGACGCGGGCCTCGCCCGTCAAGAATGTCTCGATGGCATCGGCGGCCTCGCGGCCATCACGGATGGCCCATACAACCAGCGAGGCACCGCGCACGATATCGCCAACCGCATAGACGCCGGGAAGGCTGGTCCGGTGCGTGCTGAAATCGGCCTTGATCGTGCCCCAGCGTGTGACGTCCAACCCGTCGGTGCCCCACAGCTTGGGCAGATCCTCGGGTTCAAAGCCCAGCGCCTTGATGACCAGTTCGGCGGGCTCGTCATAATCGGCGCCTTCGATCAGTTCGGGGCTTTGGCGGCCACTCACGTCGGGCGCGCCAAGCCGCATCTTCTGAATGCGGACGCTGGCGATTTGGGCCACGTCATCGACATCGCGTTCCTGCGCCTCGGCGGCAACGCCGGTCACATGGCCGGTAAAGGCACCGGGTGCGGACAGCCAGACGAATTCCACGCCCTCTTCTTCAGCGTTCTGCACTTCGCGCTGCGAACCGGGCATGTTCGTGCGGTCGCGGCGATAGAGGCATTTCACCGATTGCGCACCCTGACGGATCGCGGTGCGGACGCAATCCATCGCCGTGTCACCGCCGCCGATCACGACGACGCGCTTGCCGTTGGCGTCCAGTTCACCATCCGCAAAATCCGGCACGTCATCGCCGAAATCCACCTTGTTGCTGGCAGTCAGATAGTCGATGGCACGCACGACACCGCCGGCCTCGGCATTGTCGATGTCCAGATCGCGGGTCTTGTAGACACCCGTCGCAATCAGCACCGCGTCATGCTTGCCACGGATCGCGTCAAAGCTGATATCCTCGCCAACATTGCAGTTCAGCACGAACTCGACGCCGCCATCCTCCAGCAGCTTGTTGCGGCGCAGAACGATGTCCTTTTCCAGCTTGAAGCCGGGAATGCCGTAGGTCATCAGGCCGCCCGCGCGGTCATAGCGGTCATAGATCGTGACCTGAAAACCCTTGCGCCGCAGCGAATCCGCCGCCGCCAGCCCGCCCGGCCCCGCACCGATGATGCCGATGCTTTCGGTCCGTTCGTGACGCGGTGAAACGGCCTTTACCCAGCCTTCTTCCCAGGCGGTATCGGTGATGTATTTCTCGATGGCGCCGATGGTCACGGTGCCGTGGCCGGACTGTTCGATGACGCAATTGCCTTCGCACAGACGGTCCTGCGGACAGATACGGCCACAGATTTCCGGGAACGTATTGGTGGACTGGCTGACATGGTAAGCCTCTTCCAGCCGGCCCTCGGCGGTCAGACGCAACCAGTCGGGAATATTGTTGTGCAGGGGGCAATGCGACTGGCAATAGGGCACGCCACACTGGCTGCAACGGCCCGCCTGCTCGGCCGCCTTGGCCGCCGCATATTCCTGATAGATCTCGTGGAAATCCTCGCTGCGCTCAGCCGCGTCCCGCTTTGCCGGCATTTCACGCTCGGTCGAGACAAACTTCAGCATTTTCTGCGTGGCCATGGCTGCGCACCTTCTTTTCCGGAAATCCCCACGGATCGGAATAAATCAGCCTGTCAGAGATTAAAAGTCAGTACTACTTACCTAAATGCAAGATATTCGCCTTGCCGGAGGAAAAAATTGCCACGCCGCAGCAAAATTAGGTCAGTACAAGTTACATACCCGCCGCCAAGGCCAGCAATGCAAGGCTGCCGACAATGATTCGCCACCACGCAAACAGTCGATAGCCATGCTGCGAGACATAGCCAAGCAGCCAGCGAACGACCAGAATCGCCGTCAGGAACGCGCAAACAAAACCCACGGCGATGTCACCCAGAGCCGCCGCGTCCAGCACGTCGCGATTCTTGTAGAAATCATAGACAAAGGCCCCCAGCATGGTGGGCATCGACAAGAAGAACGAGAATTCAGCAGCCGAGCGTTTGTCGGCGCCCATCAGCAAGGCGCCAACAATGGTCGCACCGGACCGAGAGACGCCGGGGATCATGGCAAGGCACTGGATCAGGCCGATCTTGAAGGCCATGGGCAGCGGGAATTCCTCTGCCTGATGATAGCGCGGATCGGTTGCCATCCGGTCGACGAACAGCAGCACGATCCCGCCCAGTATCAGCATCACGGCAATCAGCATCGGCGTCTCGAACAGCACCGTCTTGATGATGTCATGCGCCATCACCCCAATGACAGCCGCCGGCAGAAAGGCCAGCAGCACAGCCATGATGAACCGGCGCGCACGCGGATCATGCGGCGCGCTGCTGAAGATCCGCCATAGCCGCGTGGCATAGACGCCGAGGATCGCCAGGATCGCGCCCAGTTGGATCATCACCTCAAAGGCATTGCCGGGCGAGTCGAATCCAAGGAAATGGCCGGCCAGCAGGACATGGCCCGTCGATGAGACAGGAATAAACTCGGTCAGCCCTTCGAGCAGACCAAGGGCGGCGGCAACAATGGTATCGTGATTCATCAGTTTTGACGCATATTCTTCGCAGAGGCCTTGATCGCGTCATACTGACCCGAAGGCCGGAAGCGCCACAGATAGCTGTCGATCACAGCCGCGGGGGCAATCGGTTCGATCCCCAGATCGTCAAAGCCGGCAGCATCATCTGAGACGACGTTATCCTTGCGCAGCAAATGCAACTGGTCCCGCGTGATCAGCTTGTTCTTGAAAAGGCCGAAGGTAACGAATTGCAGGATATCCAGAATGCCCGCGCCAATACCCGCCAGCCAGAAGGGCAGGTTCACGATGGCCCGGCGGCGATCGACGGCCTTGACCGTCATCTGCATCAATTCGCGAACGGTCAGGATATCAGGGCCGCCCAGTTCATAGATGCCCGGCGCCGCCTCGCCATTCAGGCCCTTGGCGGCGGCTTCGGCCACGTCCTCGACATAGACCGGCTGCATGCGGCTATTCCCGCCGGCGATATTCACCACGGGACCAAAGCGGGTCATCCCGGCGAACTGGTTGAACAGTTCATCCTCGGGCCCAAAGATCACAGAGGGGCGCAGAACCACGGCATCGGGGCGATGTTCCAGCACCGCGTCCTCGCCGCGCGCCTTGGCGGCAACGTATTTGCTGTCGGACTCGGCATCGACGCCAATACCCGAAATATGCACCATCCGCGGCACGTTCATCTCGGCCGAGATCCGCGCGATGTTCTCTGCCCCCTCGACCAGAACATTCTCAAGGGTGCTTTTGCCCTGTTTCTCGGTCAGGTTGACGCAGTTGATGACGGCATCTGCTTCCTGCATCGCCAGTCGAACTGAATCCGCATCGCGAATATTGCAGAGCACAGGAACGACCTGACCAACGGCACCATAGGTGCGGGTGAACAATGCCTCGTCCGGGCGGCGGACCGCGATACGAACGCGCCAGCCCTGATGTGCCATCAATTGCGCGACATAGCGCCCGACAAAGCCCGACCCGCCATAGATCGTCACCAGTTTCGCCATGCCCTCGCCCCTTTTGCTGTCGTGCGGTGCTATTGGTTCAATACCCAAGGCCGGGGGGCGCGACAAGTCGGGTAGCCCCTTGAGCAGCAGAGAAACCGATATCAGCCGGTCTCAGTTGCGCGCTTATGCACCAGATCCGCCACGCGATAGGCGTTCGCAGCAATGGTCAGGCTGGGATTGCTGCCATTCGACGTCGGCATGAATGACGAATCAGTGACATAGAGATTGTCGATGCCGTGAACCCGGCAATCAGGGTTCAGCACGCTGGTCCGGGGATCAGTGCCAAAGCGCAGGGTGCCGCAGGGATGCGCAAAGTTCAGCACCGGGGCCTGATACAGAAACATCGTGCGATGCTTTGAAAAGGCCTTTTTCATGGCCTTGCGGAACGCCGCGCGGCGGCCAAGCAGTTCTTCGTTGAAACTGTACCTGATGCCGATACGGTCGGGGTCGGCAGGGTCGGCAATGATCCGGTTGTCGGCATATGGCAGGTCCTCCATCACGCCGACGAAAACCTTGGCCGGACCAAGCCCGCGCATGACCCACCAGGGCGCAAGACGTAGCAAGGGCCGCATCGGCTTTGCCCGGCGCAGCCGCGAGGCATCAAAGCGCTGGCGCAATGCATGCAGGATCAAGCCATAATCCGAATCTACGCCCATGGACTGGATCAAGCCGAAACGATTGCCGTCCTGGAAATACAGATCGCGCAGGCTGATCGCGCGGCTCGGTCCGGTCGAACGGACGCCGTCATTCGGCCAGATCGCAATCAGTTCACTGAGATGAAACATCAGGTGGCGGCCAACCAGATCATGCGCGTTGCCCAGGCCATCCGGCCAATCCACGCTGGTCGATCTCAGCATCAGCAGTGGCGACGCCGCCCCACCCGCCGCGAGAATGTAAAAGCGGGCGCTTAGCGAAAAGTCATGCCCGTCCCGCCGGCAGTGAACGCGCTGAACCTGCTGACCGGCCTCTATCCGCGTGACATCGCAGCGGTCCAGCAGTTCTGCCCGGCCGGTTGCAAGCGCGGGCGCCACCCCGGCCGAACGACCGTCCATCTTGCAGTTGCGCGGACAGGGATATCCAAAGCACTGAAGGCAATCTTCGCGAAACTCCGCCGCGATATGGGTCTGATACGGGTGCAGGCCCCCGGCGCGAAAAGACGTCGCCAGCGCCTGATCGATAGCCGTCGGCGCGCGCGGTGAACGCAGCATAGGTGCCGCGATGGTGCTCAGCGGGTCCGTCTCGCCGCTGATCAGAAAATTCCGCTCGGCGATGTCGAAATAGGGCTGCATTTCGCTATAGCCGACGGGCCACCCGTGGGTCGGGTGCGGGCGCTCTTGCGAATCGTCCAGATCATGCGGCTCGGGCCGTTCCAGCGTCGCGGCATAGGCCCGCGAGGTGCCGCCGACGCATGCCGACATGATGTTGTCCAGTTCCATCGCGCGGCCATCAACCACCGCCCGGACCGGCAGCGGCCAACGGCCAGCCGACAGGCGATCGTGTGGATCGGCCAGTTCGACGTCACTGGACACATGCGGCTGCCCATCGAGGTCTGGGCCCTTTTCCAGCATCAGCACCGACAGGCCGGCCTCGGCCAATCTGCGAGACACACTGCCGCCCCCGATACCTGTTCCGATAACGATGACATCCCAGTGCCGGGACGATATTTCGTCAAGCTTCACTTGGGCAGTCATTCCACTTCCAATCGGATACGCACGGATAGCCAGGCCCCATCACGGATCAAGAGGAACCATTTTCAAACCGTTCTGTCATCTGCATATTTAGTCAGGTTTACGGTCGCGCAAACAGGATGTGCAGATCTTTGCGAGTTTTCCTTGATCGACCATTGACACCCCCCAAGAGTAACCGTAATCACCGCCCTCACGCGACCTGCCCAGGTGGCGGAATTGGTAGACGCGCACGGTTCAGGTCCGTGTGCCGCAAGGCGTGGAGGTTCGAGTCCTCTCCTGGGCACCAAAAAACCCGCAACGCATTGTCGTTGCGGGTTTTTGCTTTTTTGGCGTGATCGCACGCCATCGCCCTGCCCCTCCCCTTCGATGCCTGCCGATGGCAGGCGAAGGCCGCTGGTCCAGCAGGGTTTGTCGTTGCGGTTTCGCGCATTAGGGCACGCGGGTTCCGCCTGCCCTCAACTGATCGCGAATTGCTCGAACAGACTGGATTTGCGTGAGCATTCGGGCCATAGGGGGCGCAACGCGACCAAGACGAGCAGAGAAAAGATGAGTATCCACCTGTACCAGAACGACCTGCCAGACGGCCTGGACCTTGGCCCGGTCGTGGCGATCGACACGGAAACCATGGGGCTGGATCCCCGCCGCGACCGCCTTTGCCTGGTTCAGATGTCCTCGGGCGATGGCGATGCGCATCTGGTCCAGATCGAGCGCGGCCAGACCGAGGCCCCCAATCTGGTGGCCCTGCTGATCGACCCCAAGGTGCAGAAACTGTTCCATTTCGGCCGCTTCGACATTGCCGCGCTGGAAAACGCCTTTGGCGTGGTGACCGCGCCGGTCTGGTGCACCAAGATCGCCTCCAAGCTGATCCGGACCTTTACGGATCGTCATGGTCTGAAATACCTGCTGAACGAGTTGGTCGGCGTCGATGTCAGCAAGCAGCAGCAGACCAGCGATTGGGGCGCGCCCGAACTGACGGATGCGCAGCTGGAATATGCGGCATCCGACGTGCTGTACCTGCACAAGCTGAAAGAGGCGCTGGAAGAACGGCTGAAGCGCGAAGGCCGGATGCGGCTGGCGCAGGCCTGTTTCGATTTCCTGCCCGCGCGGGCGCATCTGGACCTGCTGGGCTGGGGGGATGAAAAGGACATCTTTCATCACTAGATGACGGATCGGACCAGCGGCGCTTTGCCCCGGTCCGCAGAGAATATTCAAAGACCAAAGCAGGGGCCGCGACTTGGCTGACTATATCGAAACCGCCCGCAGGGTGATTGACACAGAGGCCGATGGGCTGGCGCAATTGTCCGCCGGCCTCGGCCCGGATTTTTCGCGCGCGGTCGAGGTCATTCTGGCGGCGCGCGGCCGGGTGATCGTTTCGGGCATGGGCAAGTCGGGCCATATCGGGCGCAAGCTGGCGGCGACGCTAGCCAGCACCGGAACGCCCGCGCAATTCGTTCATCCCGCTGAGGCGAGCCATGGCGATCTGGGCATGGTGACGCGCGATGATGTTGCGGTGGTTCTGTCCAATAGCGGCGAGACGCCCGAACTGGCCGATCTGATCGCGCATACGCGGCGCTTTTCGATCCCGCTGATCGGCGTCGCGGCCCGGCGCGATTCGACCTTGTTGCGGCAGTCCGATGTGGCCCTCGTGCTGCCTGCGGCAACCGAGGCCTGCGGCACGGGGATCGTGCCCACCACCTCGACCACGATGACGCTGGCGCTTGGTGATGCGCTGGCCATCGCGCTGATGGAGCATCGTGAATTCACCCCCGAGCATTTTCGCACCTTCCATCCCGGCGGCAAACTGGGGTCACGATTGGCCAAAGTCGGCGATCTGATGCACCCGGACGAGCCGCTGGTCGATGAGAATGCGGCGATGACCGATACTTTGCTGGTCATGAGCCAAAAGGGCTATGGCGTCACCGGCGTCACCGATGCGGGCGGGCGCTTGACTGGCATTATCACCGATGGTGACTTGCGGCGGCACATGGACGGGCTGCTGAACCACAGCGCCGCCGAAGTGATGACCCGCAATCCGCGCACCATCGAGCCGGACGCATTGGCCGAGGCCGCGCTGGCCGAGATGCAATCGCGCATGATCACCAGCCTTTTCGTGGTCGAGGACGGCCGGCCCATTGGCATTCTGCACATCCATGACTGCCTGCGGGCAGGCATCGTCTAGGTCATGACGCGCACCCGCATCGTTCGCTGGTTGCGCGTGCTGTTGCCGCTGATCGCGCTGGCGATCCTGTCGACATTGTTCCTGTTGTCCAAGGAACCCGACGAAGACCCGACCATTCCCTATGCCGATGTGGATGCCGCCGATATGGCGCGCGACCCGCGCATGACCTCACCGGACTATGCCGGTGTCACTGCCGATGGTGCCGCGATTACGCTGCGCGCCAACGAGTTGCGCAATGGCGACGGTGGCCAGGGCAGCGCCGATGGGTTGCGGATGACCCTGCGCGCCGCCGATGGGCTGGCGGCGGACCTGACCGCACCCGACGCCATGATCGAGGACGGCATGATCCGGCTGAGTGGCGGGGTACGGATGACCACTTCGACGGGTTGGGCGGTGACCACACCCAATATCGACAGCGCGACCGACCGCGCGCTGATCGAGGCCCCCGCCGAGGTGAACGCCTTTGCCCCGTTTGGACAACTCTCCGCTGGCGCGATGCAACTGACGCGCGACGCGCCAGATGGTGATCACGTCTTGAATTTCACCGATGGCGTCAATCTGATATACCAGCCCTGACCTGCCGAAAGGAACCAGCCGATGCTTCGCCCTGCCCTGATCGCCTGCATGCTGATGACCACCGCCCTGCCCGGCGCGGCGCAGAACGTCGCCTTTGGCGGAATTCAGGCCGATACCAGCGCGCCGGTCGAGATGTCGGCCGACAACCTGACCGTCAATCAGGCCGATGGCAGCGCCGTTTTCACCGGCAATGTGATTATCGCGCAGGGCGAGATGAAGCTGCAGGCGGGCGAGGTCACCGTGATTTATGCCGAGGGCGGCCAGCAGCGCATCGAATCGCTCAAGGCAACCGGCGGCGTGACACTGGCCAGCGGAACAGATGCCGCCGAGGCGCAAGAGGCGCTGTATGAAGTGGAAACCGGGATGATCGACCTGACCGGTGATGTGATCATGACCCAGGGCCAGAATGTTCTGACCGGCGACAAGATGCGCGTCAACCTGGCGGACGGGACGGCGCAGGCGCAGGGCCGCGTGCGCACCGTGTTGCAGCCGGGCGGGAACTGATGGCGCCGTCCGAGAGTACACCGCAGAGAAACGGCTTGCATGTCAGGGGCCTGCGCAAATCCTATCGCAACCGACCCGTGATCCGCGATGTCTCGATCGATCTGGCGCGCGGCGAGGTCGTGGCGCTGCTGGGGCCGAACGGCTCGGGCAAGACGACATGTTTCTATTGCATCGCCGGGTTGGTGACGCCCGACGCGGGCGAGGTCATCATTGACCAGCAGGATGCGACGGGCCTGCCCATGTTCCGCCGCGCCCGCATGGGCATAGGCTATCTGCCGCAGGAAATGTCGATCTTTCGCGGCCTCAGCGTCGAACAGAACATCATGGCCGTGCTCGAGGTGGTCGAGCGCGACGTCCATCAGCGCCGGATGCGGCTAGAGGAACTGCTGGGCGATTTCTCGATCGGGCATTTGCGCGGCGCGCCCGCCTTGGCGCTGTCGGGCGGCGAACGCCGGCGGGTGGAAATCGCGCGGTGCCTTGCCTCCAGCCCCAGCTTTCTGCTGCTGGACGAGCCCTTCGCCGGCGTCGATCCGATTGCCGTGGGCGAGATCAGGTTGCTGGTCCATGACCTCAAGTCACGCGGCATCGGCGTGCTGATCACCGACCACAACGTACGCGAGACGCTAGGGATCGTTGACCGGGCCTATATTTTGCATGACGGACATGTGCTTATGTCGGGCACCACCGAAGAGATCGTCCGCGATCCACGTGTCCGCGAGGTCTATCTGGGCGACAGTTTCAGCATGGCATGACGCGCCGGGGTCGGCACCGATGAAATCCCGTCTGACCGTTGACAGGTGCGCTGGACTGTCACCAAATGAGGGTAAGGGCGGTTGCGTTCCGTCCTCACTCGCGCCGTGTGGTTGCGTCACCCATGATGCCCCCTGCGGCCGGGCAACCGGAAAGGAAAAATAAATGCGCTATACGATCAGCGGAAAACATATCGACGTGGGCGAGGCGCTGACCTCGCATGTCAAGGAAGAGTTGGGCGAGGTGCTGGAAAAATACTCGCAGCGACCAACGGACGCGACGATCACCTTTTCCCGCGATGCGCATCAATTCCTGTGCGACTCGGTCGTGCACCTCTCGACCGGCCTGACCGTTCAGGCCAAAGGCACCGCCAACGAGATCTATGCCGCATTCGACGCCTGCCGAGAGCGCATGGACAAGCAGCTACGCCGCTACAAGCGGCGGCTGAAAGATCACCACAAGGACCGGAGTGGACCTGTTGAATTCGGAGAGGCGGGCATGTATGTGCTGGCCGCCGATGAGGATGAATGGGAATCGCAGGAAAGTGGCCTGCAACCGATCATCATCGCCGAGATGGAATCGCGGGTGCCAACCCTTTCTGTTGGCGACGCGGTGATGCAGATGGAACTGGCCGGGGCACCCCTGCTTGTCTTCCGCAACGAGAAACATGGGGGCGTCAATGTCGTCCACCGCCGCGACGACGGAAATGTAGGCTGGATCGACCCTCGCAGCAGCAAATAGTGCTGAACTGAACGACGCGCACCCTTTGCCCGCCAGAGCCATTCGGTCTCGGGCGGGCAATTCGCCCGAAAGGCAGACCCAATGCAACTTGGCGATATTCTGGAACAGGGGGCCGTACGGTCCCTGTCGCAGGTCACGTCGAAAAAGCGGCTTTTCCATGAATTGTCGGAACTGGCGCACACGGTTTACAAACTGCCAGCCTCTGAAGTTCTGGACGCTCTGCAGGAACGTGAAAGCCTGGGTCCGACCGGCGTCGGCCATGGCGTCGCGCTGCCGCACGCGCGCCTGCATGGGCTGGACAAGGTGGCCGGCCTGTTTATCCGGCTGGACAAGCCGCTGGATTTCGACGCCGTGGATCGCCAGCCGGTCGACCTGATTTTTGCGCTTCTGGCGCCCAAAAACGCGGGCGTCGATCACCTCAAGGCGCTGGCCCTGGTGTCACGAACCCTGCGCGATGCCGATCTGAGGGCCAAGCTGCGGGCCAATGACGATGCAACGACGCTGCACGCCGTTCTGGCCGCCGCTCAGGGCATCAAGGCCGCATGAGGGTTTGGCGCTAGCCCGATTCGGCCTTATATTGGGATCATCACGGCCTTGAGGAGGACCGAAGATGAGCAAGCATATCAACGACCAACCTCGCGAACAGGGTAATGCGCGACTGCGTGAATTCACCCGGCAAGAGCGTGAAACCGGCACCCACCCGGCGATCGACGCGCTGCGCCATCGTCCTAAGGATCGTGACGGCGACAGCAGAAAGACCGCTGAATACGCCCGGATCGAGCGCGGCCATACCGCCTGAGCAGCACCGTTGGGCAGCGTAGCCACAACCTTTAAGACATGCTCTGTTGCTGTTGCCCTGCGGCCTATCCCCGAATGACCTGATCACGCCGACGGCCCATCAGGGCCGCTGAATCAGATCCCAGAGATTTCCCCAGGGATCGGCGAACACCGCGACGCGGCCGTAATCCGCTGTTTTCGGCTCGCGCACAATGCGCGTTCCCGCCTCGCGCAACCGCGCGAGATCCGCGTCAAGATCATCCGTATCCAGAAACAGGAACACGCGGCCGCCGGTCTGGTTGCCGACGGCCGCGCGTTGGATGTCGTTGCTGGCGCGCGCCAGCAGGATCGAGGCACCGCCGCCCGCAGGCTGGACCAGCACCCAACGCTTGTCCTGTTCGGGCTGGTATTCGTCCTGGATCAGCCGAAAACCGACCACATCCACATAAAAGCGGATCGCGTCATCGTAATCGGGGACTACCAGTGCGATATGGGCCAGCCTCTGGCTCATGCACGGACGAGTTTTTCGTAATCCTCGGCGACCTCGCGGGTGATGCTGCCAACCTGGAAATTATAGTCGCCGATCTGGCCCACAGGCGTCACCTCGGCGGCTGTGCCGGTCAGCCAGCATTCCTGGAAATCGGCCATTTCCTCGGGCTTGATGCGCCGCTCGTGCACGGTCAGGCCCTTGTCCTTCAGCATCTGAATGACGGTCTGCCGGGTGATGCCGTTCAGAAAACGGTCGGCCAGCGGGGTATGGACCTCGCCATCCTTGACGAAAAAGATATTGGCACCGGTCGCCTCGGCGACAAAGCCCTCCCAATCCATGAACAGCGCGTCCGAGCAGCCTTTGTCCTCGGCGACGTGCTTGGACATGGTGCAGATCATGTACAGGCCGGCGGCCTTGGCGGCTGTCGGGATCGTTTCGGGGCTGGGGCGTTTCCATTTGGCAATGTCCAGCTTGGCGCCCTGCCATTTGGCATCGCCGTAATAGCTGCCCCATTCCCAGGCGGCGATTGCCATGCGGACCGGGTTCCGCCGTGCAGAAACGCCCATATCCTCGCCCGAGCCGCGCCACATCACCGCGCGCACATAGGCATCGGTAAAGCCACTGGCATCCAGCACCTCTGCCTTGGCGGCGTCGATCTGCTCGGCCGTATAGGGCGATTTCATATCCAGCAGCCGCGCCGATTCGATCAGCCGCAGCGAATGCTCGTGGCCCTTGAAAATCTTGCCGGAGTAGCAGCGCTCGCCCTCGAAAACCGAGCTGGCATAATGCAGCGCGTGGCTGAGGATATGCACATTCGCATCCCGCCACTCTACCAGTTTGCCGTCCATCCAGATCTTGCCGTCGCGATCGTCGTAAGCGCCCGCCATGTCACACCCCATCCCAAGCTTTGCGAATCTTGCGTATAATTTACAATCTTTTCAGATTAATTGCGCAAGACGGCTTGACGGCTAACAATGGAATCTTGGAAAGTCAACAAGACTGACATATCGCGGAAAGACGAAGGAACGATCATGCAGGAAAAGCTGCGAACAAGCGGACTTGGCGGCGAGAACCTGCTGTTTCTGACCGACGATCAGTTGCGTCGCGGCATCGAAGCGATGTTCTTTGCCTATCGCGCCTTCACCGCCGACCCTGATCTGATTCTCGCGGATATGGATTACGGTCGCGCCCATCACCGCGCCCTGCATTTCATCAATCGCGACCGGGGTCTGACCGTGACCGCCCTGCTGGATGTGCTGGGCGTGACCAAGCAATCGCTGAACCGGGTGCTGCGCACGCTGATCACCGACGGGCTGGTCGAAAGCCGCGTAGGCCGCCGCGACCGCCGTGAACGCCAGCTTTACCTGACCGACACCGGCACCGCGCTGGAACGCCGGTTGTCCGAGGCTCAGCGCGCGCGGATGCGGGCGGCCTATCGCAATGCCGGCCCGCAAGCGGTGGCAGGTTTCCGGGAGGTCCTGGAAGCAATGATGGACCCCGAGACGCGCTCGCAGTATCAGGCACTGAAAGAACTGCCTGATCCGCGGAAATGACCAGCATACCCGATACTCATATCCTGATCGTCGACGATGACGAACGTATCCGGGCGCTCTTGCGGCGTTTTCTGGAAAAGAACGGCTTTTTCGTCAGTCAGGCCCGCGACGCCCAGCAGGCGCGGCGGTTGCTGGGCGGGTTGGAATTCGATCTGATCGTTCTGGATGTGATGATGCCGGGCGAGGACGGCTTTGCGCTGACGCGCGACCTGCGCAAGACCATCGACACGCCAATCCTGCTGCTGACCGCCATGGGCGATACCGAAGACCGGATCACCGGGCTGGAAAGCGGCGCCGACGATTACCTGCCCAAACCCTTCGAGCCGCGAGAACTGCTGCTGCGCATCGCCGCCATCTTGCGCCGCATGCCGACAGTAGAGGCTGCGACGCCGAAATTCCTCAGCCTTGGCACCCTGCGCTACGATACCGAAAAGGGCGAATTGTGGCAGGGCGAAACCCCGCTGCGCCTGACCGGCACCGAACAGGCCTTGCTGCGGCGCCTGGCTGCCAGCCGGGGTCAGCCCGTCAGCCGCGCCGATCTGATCGATGATCTGGGCCGCGGCGGCGGAAACGGCAATGGTGAAGAGGCCGATAACAGCGAACGCGCCATTGATGTGCAGATCACCCGCCTGCGCCGCAAGATCGAGGCCGACCCGCGCGAGCCGCGTTTTCTGCAGACTGTGCGTGGCACCGGCTATATGCTGGTCGCTGATTAGGGGCTGCGCTAGATTAGCACTCGCATGGACGCGAATCCCACATATCACGGCCAGCCGGTAACGGCTGAAATCGCTTTGGCGCTGCTGCAATGGCAGGCCGAGATGGGCGCGGATGAGCCGATTCTGGACGCGCCGCTGGATCGCTTTGATCTGCCCGCAGCCAGCGAAACGCGCGCTGCGCCGCCGATAATGACCGCTGCACCCTCGCTGCCCGGCATTGACGCGCCCGCCACGGCGCCGGTGGCCCCGCGCCCCGCCGATGGCCCCGATATCGCAGCCCTTGTGGCGCAGGCGCAGGCACTGGCCGAAGGTGCCGATACGCTCGATGCGCTGGCCGCCGCGCAAGAGGGATTTGACGGGATCGAACTCAAGAAAGGCGCGCGCAATTTCGCCTTTGCCGATGGCAACCGCGATGCGCGCGTGCTGATCCTGGGTGAGGCCCCGGGTGACGAAGAAGACCGGCAGGGCCGCCCCTTTGTGGGCCGCGCGGGTCAGTTTCTGGATCGCATGTTCGCGGCCATCGGACTGGCGCGTGATGCCGTGGATGCGGAAAAATCGCTCTATATCACCAATGTTTTACCATGGCGTCCCCCGGGCAATCGCGACCCTTCGCCCGATGAAATGGCGATGATGCTTCCCTTTGTCCGGCGGCATATCGCATTGATGGATCCGCAGTTCATCGTGCTGATGGGCAACACGCCATGTCAGGCTGCACTGGGCAGAAGGGGCATTTTGCGCCTGCGTGGCACCTGGACCCAGGCCTTTGACAAGCCCGCCCTGCCGATGACCCATCCGGCCTATCTGCTGCGCAACCCGGTGGCCAAACGCGAGGCCTGGGCCGATCTGCTATCGCTTGCAGAAAGGCTGGACGCAGCCACCGTTTAGGGTTCATTTCCTATAGATGGGTTAGTCCCGTGCAAAACGGGCAGGTTCAAACATGCGCTTCTTGCTACGCAGCCTTGGCGGGCTGTTCATCACTGCCGTGACCTTCGGGCTGCTGTTTCTGGCGGCCTTTCAGGTGTGGCTGGCGCTGGAACAGTCGCGCACCGGCGGCGCCCGCGGGCCCGACGCGCAAGAACAGGCCTTTACCGTCCAGCTGCTGACGCTGGAGGCTGCCTCGATAAACCCGGTGATGCAGGTCTTTGGCACGGTCGAATCGCGCCGTCGTCTGGAACTGCGCGCAGGCGCATCCGGGCGGATCACCTATCTGGACCCGAACCTGCACGAAGGCGGCGCGGTTCAGGCCGGCCAACGGCTGGTACAGACAGATCCGTCGGCGGCGCAGGCGGCGTTGGATACGCTGTTGGCCGCCGAGGCCGAAGGCCAGGCTGCGCTGCAAGACGCCCGCCGCGCCGTGACGATTGCCACCGACGATCTGGCCGCCGCGCGCAATCAGGCAGACCTGCGGCGCGCCGCCGTCGACCGCCAACGCAACCTTGCTGATCGCGGGCTTGGGACCAGCGCCGATCGCGAGGCGGCGGAACTGGCTGCCTCCAGCGCGGATCAGGCGGTGCTATCGCGCCAATCCGCCCTGGCCGAGGCCGAAAGCGCCGTCTCGACCGCCGAACTGGCATTGCGCCGCAACATGATCGACCTGACAGAGGCGCGCCGGTCGCTGCAACTGACACAGGTTCAGGCCAGCTTTGACGGGCGTGTTACCTCGGTCACGGCGGTCGAGGGCGGTCTGGTCAGCCAGAACGAACAACTGGCCGAGATCATCGACCCCGACGCGCTGGAAGTGCAAATTCCGCTGTCGCTGCAACAGTATTCACGGCTGATCGCACGTGATCAGGGGCTGGACGGCACGCCGGTTCGGGTGGTGCTGGACGGATCTGCCGGGCGGATCACGGCGCCGGCCCATCTGGACCGGGCGGCGGCCTCGGTCGCCGAAGGTGCGGCGGGCCGCACCGTATTTGCGCGGCTGGACGAACCCGATGCGCGCCTGCGTCCCGGCGATTTCGTCACCGTCGAGATCGACGAACCACCGCTGCAACCGGCAGCCCTGATCCCGGCGGCTGCGGTCGGGCCCGACGGCGCGGTGCTGGTGGCCGATGAGGAAAACCGGTTGCGCGCCCACCCGGTCAGCGTGTTGCGCCGGCAGGGTGACCAGGTGGTGATTGCGGTGCCCGATGAACTGGCCGGCGCACGCATCGTGGCCGAACGCGCGCCGCAACTGGGCACAGGCATCCTGATCCGCGACGCCGCTGCGCCGGCAGAGAACGGCACGGTTGCCGGACCGGGCGACCAGCAGCAGGCACGCCGGCAGGGCGCACAGGCCGATGGCTGAGGGACGCGGCCTCCTGTCGCTGTTTGCGCGACACGCCACGCTGGCCAATCTGGTGCTTGCTGTCATGGTCATCGGCGGGCTGGTTGCCGCGCCCCGCATGCGCGCGCAGTTCTTTCCCGACACGGTGATCGAGCAGATCAATATCTCGATCCGGTGGGATGGCGCGGGCGCCGAGGATGTCGACCGTTCGGTCATCGCGGTGCTGGAACCCGCCTTGCTGGCCGTCGAAGGCGTCACCGAAGAGGAATCGCGCGCCACCCAGGGCTCTGGCCGGATCGAGTTGGAATTCGAGCCGGGCTGGGACATGTCTCGCGCCGTCTCTGATGTGGAAACAGCGCTGGCCACCGTCGACACCCTGCCCGAAGGCGCAGAGGAACCCGAGGTGTCGCGCGGCGCATGGCGCGACCGGGTGGCCGATGTGGTGATCTCGGGGCCGGTCGGCGTCGATCAGTTGAGCAGGCTGTCTGATGACCTGCTGAACCGGCTCTATGCCCGCGGCATCACACGGGCCACCGTATCGGGTCTGGCCGCGCCCGAGGTCGTGATCGAGGTCAGCATGGCGGATCTGGTCCGCTATGACCTGACCATGGATGCGATCGCCCAGACCGTCGCCGCGGCAGCCACCGCGCAGCCGGCGGGCGATGTTGCCTCGGGTGCGGCACGGGTGCGCACCGGATCAGAAGCGCGTGATCCGGCCGCGGTCGCCGCGCTGCCGCTGCGGCTGGGGGCTGACGGCTCCGAATTGACCATTGGCGATGTGGCAAGCGTCACCGCGACCAGCATGGACAGCGACGAGGCCTTTTATGTCGGACGCGATCCGGCAGTGGTGATCCAGGTCCAGCGCGCCGCCGCCGGCGACGCCATCGGCATGCAGCGCGAGGTCGAGGCCGCTGCCGAGGCGATGCGCCCCAGTCTGCCTGACGGCGTCCAGATCGAGCTGGTACGCGCACGCGCCGAAATGATCTCGGGGCGTCTGCAACTGCTGATCGACAATGCGATCCTAGGTCTGGGGCTGGTGGTCTGCCTGCTGTTTCTGTTCCTCAACGCCCGCACCGCGCTGTGGGTGGCGGCGGGGATCCCGGCCTCGCTGCTGGCGGCAATCGGGCTGATGTATATGTTTGGCATGACGCTGAACATGATCTCGCTTTTCGCGCTTATCCTGACACTTGGCATTATCGTCGACGACGCCATCGTGGTTGGCGAACACGCCGATTATCGTGCCCGCAAACTGCGAGAACCAGCGGTGGTCGCGGCGGAACGTGCAGCGCAGCGGATGGCCGCGCCGGTCGTGTCCTCGACCCTGACCACGATCATTGCCTTCGGCGGGTTGATGGCCATCGGCGGACGTTTCGGCAATCTGATCCTCGATATCCCGATGACGGTGATCATGGTGCTGGCGGCCTCGCTGATGGAGTGCTTTCTGGTCCTGCCCAACCACATGTCCCACGCCCTGACCCGCGCCGCCCGCAACCACTGGTATGACCGGCCCTCGCAATTCGTGAACAAGGGGCTGGACTGGATCACCCTGCATGCGGTGAGACCGGGCATGGGCTGGCTGATCCGGCTGCGCTATCCGGTCTTGGCCGCGACGATTGCCCTGTTTGGCTGGTCTGCCGCCTCTTTGATCACCGGCAAGGTGCCCTGGCGTTTCTTTGATTCGCCCGAACAAGGCAGCGTCGCGGGCAATTTCGCCATGCTGCCCGGCTCGACCCGCGATGATACGCTGCGCGTGCTGGGACTGATGCAAGATGCGGTCGCGGGCGTCGCCGCCGAGTATGAGGCCGAATACGGCGCCAACCCGGTTACCCATGCGATGGCTCAGATCGGCGGCAATTCAGGCCGCCCCCTGCCCGGCGCCGACACCAAGGACGCCGATCTGCTGGGCTCGATCCAGATCGAGTTGATCGACGCAGATTTGCGGCCCTATTCCAGCTTTGAACTGGTTGGCGATCTGCAGGCGGCCATGCCGAACGATCCGCGACTTGAAACGATCAGCTTTCGCGGATTTCGCGGCGGGCCGGGGGGGGATGCGATCTCGGTGCGCATGTCGGGCGCCGAGGCGCAGCGCCTGAAAGAGGCCGCCGAGGCACTGAAGACGCGGCTGTCCGCCCTGCCCGAGGTTTCGGCGCTGGAAGACAGCATGTCCTACGACAAAGAGGAACTGGCGCTGGAACTGACCGCGCAGGGTCGCGCGCTTGGCTTTACCACCGAGGGTCTGGCGCGCGAATTGCGGCAGCGCCTTGGCGGGATAGAGGCGGCGACCTTTCCCGTGGGCATTCGCAGCGGCGCAATCCAGGTCGAACTGCCCGAGACCGAACGGCGCGGCGACTTTCTGGACCGCATGATGATGCGCTCGACCTCGGGGCGGTGGGTGCCACTGGCCGATATCGTGACCGTTGGCAGCCGGGCGGGCTTTTCCACCATCCGACGCGAGAACGGCGTCCGAATGATCTCGGTCACCGGCGACATATCCGACGACAACCCCGCCCGCGCAGCCGAGATCACGGCGGATCTGCAAAACCTGATCCTGCCGCAGATCGCATCGGAATATGGCATCGATTTCGAGGCCACCGGGCTGGCGGAACAAGAGCGTGACTTTCTGGGCGACGCCATGCTGGGCTTTGCGCTGGCGCTGCTGGGCATCTACATGGTGCTGGCCTGGATCTTTGCCTCGTGGACACGCCCGCTGGTGGTGATGGCAGTCATTCCATTCGGGCTGATCGGCGCGGTTTGGGGGCATTCGATCTGGGGGCTGCCCATGTCGATGTTCTCGATTGTCGGGTTGATCGGCATGTCGGGCATCGTCATCAACGACTCGATCGTGCTGATCTCGACCGTGGACGAATATGCCAAGAATCGCGCCACGCGGCCCGCGATCATCGACGCGGTTTGCAACCGCCTGCGTCCTGTCCTGCTGACCACACTGACCACGGTTCTGGGACTGGCGCCGCTGCTGTATGAACGGTCTTCACAGGCGCTGTTTCTGAAACCGACCGTGGTCACGCTGGCTTATGGGCTGGGCTTTGGGATGATCGTCGTGTTGCTGGTCGTGCCGGCCGCACTTGGCATCGGCGAGGACATCGCCCATGCCCGCCGCGGCTTTCGGCGCGGTCTGCGTGCAGGGCCGCTGCGGATGCCGCTGCTGACGGGGTCGCTGGTGGCGGCACTGGGCTTTGTCGCGCTGCTGGTGCCGGTCACGCTGGTCCCGGCATTCGGCCTGTCGCTGCCCGAGTGGTGGCCGGTCGCCGGTTCGGCAAGTCAGGCGATGATGTGGTATCTGGCGGCTGTCCTGCTGGCGGTTCTGATCGCCGCCGTGACCCTGCTGGTCAGGTCGCGGCGCAGCCCTGCATCTGCACCGCCGGCCGATCCCCGATCAGCGTAAAGACCAGACCGTCCGTATCCAGATCGAAACGCGCGCCGTCCGGCTGCACCAGATCGGCGCTGGCCGTCAGTCCTGCTTCGCCATCCGGCGACAGTTCGGGAACCGATATCCATACCTCTGGCCGCGCCGGCAGTTCGACCGCGATGGCGCGAACCCAGCCCGCATCCGCCAGCGTCAGGTCCAGCCGCAGGCCGTCATCGATCCCGCTGACCCGACACTGCGGCTGATCGGCACTGCCCGAGGGCTGCTGGTTCAGCGCCGTCTGGATAACCGGGTCGGGCTGGTTCGCAGCAGGCGGTGCATCAAGGGTCAGATGCGCCGGCACGCAGATATTCTCGCACAATCCGAAATCCACGACGGTGGCCAGGTCAATCGGCTGGCCGGGCGTTTTCGGCACGATGCTGAACGGCAGCACCAGCCTGTCATGAAAGCCAAAGCTCAGTGAGCCACCCGAATCGATCAGCTCCGGCGCGGGCCATTGCACGGTGAGTTCACCAATGTTTTGCGAGGCGCCCCAGTCAAAGCTGGGCGGAATGCCGCTATCGCCGGGACTGCGCCAATAGGTTTTCCACCCCGGCTGCAAGCGCAGCTCTAACGCCGCGATCCGGTTGCCCTGTTCATCGGTCCAACCCGGCAGCAGCCGCGCATCAGTCAGGCCGGGCGGCAGATCTTGCGCATGGGCAGCAACCGCTGACAGCGCGAAAGCAAGGGCAAAAAGTTTCATGGGTCCAGCCTCTAAGGCGAGAACTGGCCGCCGAAAAGTCACAAAACCGCGTGGGGCTTGCAAGCGCGCGCCGCAATGTCGATCTTGTTAGCAACAGGAGTTTGCATGACCGACCACACTGATCTGACAGGAAAGATCCTGATTGCCATGCCAGGCATGCTTGATCCGCGCTTTGAACGCTCGGTCGTGCTGATCTGCGCGCATTCCGATGAAGGGGCGATGGGACTGGTCCTGAACCGCCCGCTGCCCGAGATCGAGTTCAACGACCTGCTGGGACAGTTGGGCATAGATGCGGACGACCAGACCCAGCAAATCGAGGTCCGCTTTGGCGGTCCGGTCGAACCGGGGCGCGGTTTCGTGCTGCATCACGCCGACCGCATCGAGGACGACGAGGCCGAAGGCATGATGCGCATCGGCACCGATCTGGCGATGACCTCGACACGCGACATTCTGGAAGATCTGGCCCATGGCAGCGGCCCCGGTCAGGCCGTTCTGGCGCTTGGCTATGCCGGCTGGGGGCCGGGCCAACTGGAGGACGAAATGCTGGCAAATGGCTGGCTGACGGGCGAAACCGGTGAGGATCTGATCTTCAGCACCGACAATGAGGCCAAGTGGGGCGCCGCGCTGCGGGCGCAGGGCGTGGATCCCTCGCTGCTGTCCGCCGCCGCAGGAAGGGCTTGATAAAAAACGATAAAACAGTTACAAAGACGCCTTCAAGCAGTCGAATAGCGAGCCTTCATCCATCAACGAAAGAGGTACATCATGTCGGAACTGATTGTCCTGGCCTTCGATAGCGAGCCTGCGGGCTTCGATCTGCGGACCGAATTGGTCAAGATGCAGAAAGATTATCTGGTCGAAATGGAGGACGTCGTCGTTGTCACGCGCGAAAGCGAAGAGGACATCAAACTGCATCAGGCCGTCTGACCGCTGCAGGGGCAGTGGGCGGCGGTTTCTGGGGAACGTTCATCGGCCTGCTGTTCCTCAATCCGCTGCTGGGGGCGGCCGTCGGCGCCGCATCGGGCGCGCTGGCCGGTCGGTTCTCCGATATCGGGATCGACGACAAGTTCATGAAGGAAGTGGCCCATGCCGTGCCACCCGGTGGCTCGGCCGTGTTTGTGTTGCTGCGCAAGATGACGGCCGACAAGATGCTCGAGCGTCTGACCGAGGTCGGACATGGCGGCCGCGTCCTGCGGACTTCGCTGTCGAACGAGCAGGAACAACAGCTGCGCGACGCACTGTCTGGCAGCGGCGAGGCCCCAGCACCGCCGCCGCCCTCTGCATAAGGCCGCTTGACGCGATGCCGGGCCGCGTGACAAACGCGGCCCATGGCCGATAACGCCCCAGCCACCCACAATCGACGTCAACGCCGCAGGCGGCGTTGGTCGGTGTGGCGGGCCCTGCGCTGGTTTGGCTTGCGCGTCCTGCTGCTGATGGTCGCACTGGTCGGGTTGTACGGCCTGCTCAATCCGCCAACCACATGGACCATCGCGCGCGAGGCGACCTATCCCCGTCAATGGGCCGATCTTGACCAGATCGCACCTGTAATGCCACGTTCGGTCGTCGCCGCCGAGGATGCGAATTTCTGTGCGCATTGGGGCTTTGACATGGCAGAAATCCGCAAGGTCATCGCCTCGGGCAGCAATCGCGGCGCCTCGACGCTGACGCAACAGACGGCGAAAAACGTCTATCTCTGGCAAAACCGCAGTTGGCCGCGCAAATTGCTAGAGACCGCCTTTACCCCGATGATCGAGGCGCTTTGGACCAAACGCCGCATTCTTGAGGTTTACCTGAACGTGGCCGAGTTCGGGCCCGGCGTCTTTGGCGTCCATGCCGCTGCCGAGTATCATTTTTCCACCACGCCCGACCGTCTCACGGCTGCTCAGGCCGCGCGGCTGGCCGCGATCCTGCCCGCCCCCAAACAGCGCGGCACCAGCCAAGGCAGCGCGCGCAGCCGGTCGATCGCCGATGGCGCGGCCACCATCGCGCGGGACGGACGAGCGGGTTGTTTCCAATAGCCCGGCCTTGCGGTTGAATCGCCCGCGTCGCAGGCGTATCAACCGGGAACCAAGCGACAAGAGCGACCCATGACGAGTTCCACCCAGACAACGCGCCTATATCACACGCCTCTATCCCCCTTTTCCCGCAAGGTACGACTGGTGCTGGCCGAAAAGCGGATCGAGGTCGAATTGGTCGAGGAACGCTATTGGGAAAACAATTCCGAGTTGCTGCGCCGCAATCCCGCCGGCATGGTGCCGGTGCTGCGCCATGACGGGCGGATGCTGTCCGAAAGCCAGGCGATTTGCGAATACCTGGATGAAACAAACCCCCAGCCCCCGCTGATGCCCAACAGCCCGGCCGAGCGCTACGAGGTTCGTCGCCTTTGCGCCTGGTTCGACGACAAGTTCAACCGCGAGGTTACGCGGCCAATCCTGGAACAGAGGGTCTGGAAGAAAGTCACGCGAACGGGATACCCTGACAGCCGCGAGGTCAAGGCGGGGCTGAAGGCGATCAAAGAGCACATCGATTATCTGACCGGGCTTTTGGAAACGCGACGCTGGCTGGCGGGCAACGCACTGAGCCTTGCCGATTTCGCCGCTGCTGCGCATTTCTCCTGTCTGGATTACATTTCGGACGTGGACTGGGACCGCTCGGAAATGCTGATGAACTGGTACGCAACGATCAAGTCGCGCCCGGCCTTTCGTGGGGTGCTGGCCGACCAGATTCCGGGCATCCATCCCGCCGCACATTATGCCGAGCTCGACTTCGGCTAAGGCCGGGGGCGCTTCGCCCCCCGGCCCCCCCGAGGATATTGTCCTGAAGAAGAAAGCACTGGCCGCACAAGCCCGCGCCGAGGGCTTTGCCAAGATGGGGGTGACGCGCCCCGATGCGGTGCCCGAGTTGGCCGGACGGCTGGCGGATTTTCTGGCAGCCGGGCGTCATGGACAGATGGGCTGGATGGCAGAGCGCACAGGCTGGCGCGGCGATCCGGCGGCGCTTTGGCCCGAGGCGCGGTCGGTGGTGATGCTGGCCGAGGTCTATTCGCCCGAGCATGATCCTCTGGCCGTTCTGGAACATGGCGAACGCGCGGCGATCAGCGTTTATGCGCAGGGCAAGGATTACCACGACATCGTCAAGAAGCGGCTGAAACGGCTGGGGCGCTGGTTGATCAAAACCTATGGCGGCGACATCAAGGTTTTCGTCGACACCGCCCCGGTGATGGAAAAGCCGCTGGCGCAGGCCGCCGGGCTGGGCTGGCAGGGCAAGCACACCAATCTGCTGGCGCGCGATCTGGGCAGTTGGTTCTTTCTGGGCGCCATCTTTACCACGCTGGAACTGCCGCCTGACGCGCCGGAGGTGGATCACTGCGGCACCTGCACTGCCTGTCTGGATATTTGTCCGACCAGTGCTTTTCCCGCCCCTTTTCAACTGGATGCGCGGCGCTGCATTTCCTATCTGACGATCGAGCATAAAGGTCCCGTCGATGTGGGCTTGCGCGGGTTGATGGGAAACCGGATCTATGGCTGCGATGATTGTCTGGCCGTCTGTCCCTGGAACAAATTTGCCCAGGCCGCCAGCGAGATGCGCTATCGCGGCATAATCGACGCGCCGCCCTTGGCAGATCTGGCGGTACTGGACGATGCCGGGTTTCGGTCACGATTTTCCGGCAGCCCGATCAAGCGGATCGGGCGGGACCGGTTCGTGCGCAATGTACTGTATGCGATCGGCAACTCTGCGCAGCCCGCCCTGCGCGGCGTGGCGCAGGTTTTGACCGAGGACGCCGATCCCGCCGTTGCCGATGCCGCGCGTTGGGCCGCCTTGCGGTTGGGGCGTGCGACATGAACCCGCTGCGCGGCATCCTGCTAAAGCTGGGAAGCGTGACAATCTTTGTCATCATGGCCTCGCTGATCAAGGCCACGGCGGATGAGGTGCCGCCGGGCGAGCAGGTCTTTTTTCGATCCTTCTTTGCGATTCCCGTAATCCTTGTCTGGCTCATGCGGCGGGGCGAACTGTCCTCGGGGCTGCGCACCGCGCGGCCGATGGGGCATGTCTTTCGCGGGTTGATGGGCACCGCCGCCATGGGGCTGGGCTTTGCCGGTCTGGGCCTGCTGCCCCTGCCCGAGGTCACCGCGATCGGCTTTGCCACGCCACTGCTGACGGTGATCTTCGCGGCGATGTTTCTGGGCGAAGAGGTCCGCACCTTCCGGCTGGCAACCGTCGCATTGGGATTGATCGGGGTGCTGGTCGTTCTGTCGCCGCGCGTCGGTGATGTCGGGGATGGGCTGTCCAGCGCGCAGACACTGGGCGCGGTGATCACGCTGATGGGCGCCATGTGCGCGGCGCTGGCGCAAATCTTTGTGCGCAAGATGGTGCATGACGAATCCACGGCAGCCATCGTGTTCTGGTTCTCGATAACCGCCAGCACGCTGGCCCTGTTCACCTTGCCCTTTGGCTGGACGGTGCCGTCGCCGGGCACGGCCGCGCTGCCTGTTCTGGCGGGATTGCTGGGCGGGGTGGGTCAGATCATGTTGACCTCTGCCTATCGCTTTGCCGATGCCTCGCTGGTGGCGCCCTTCGACTATGCCGCGATGCTGCTGGCGCTGATCATCGGCTATGGCGTGTTCCGCGAGGTGCCCACCGCGACCATGCTGACCGGCGCGGCCATCGTGATCGCCGCTGGTTTCCTGATCATCTGGCGTGAGCACCGATTGGGGCTGGAGCGGAACCGGCAGCGCAAGGCCATGACACCGCAGGGCTGAGGCGAACGGCTAAAGCAGCAGATCCGCGGCCCCAATGGCCTGAAGGCTGTCGATGCGGATGACCATATCGGCCTGACCGTCGCCGTCCAGATCCGCCTGCAGCAGTTGGTGGTCGTCCATCATGGACACACGCAACTGGCCCGCGCCCGAAAACGCCTGCTCACCGACCAATACGAGGTCAAGCGCGGACAGATCGATCAGATCGGCGCCGTGTTCGAAATCGGTGATGAAGTCCATCTGGAACTCGGTCGAGTCCGAGGCCGCCATAAAGACAAAGCGATCCGCCCCCTCGCCGCCCCACAACAGATCGGCACCTTCGCCGCCCATCAGCACATCATTGCCGTCTCCGCCGCGCAAATGGTCGTCGCCGGCCTGCCCTTGCAACGTGTCAGCGCCATCGCCCCCCATCAGCAGGTCGCGACCCGCATCTCCGCGCAAGTCGTCGTTGCCCGCGCCGCCGAACAGCATGTCGTCGCCTTCGCCACCATGCATGATATCGGCGCCGTCGTGGCCGAACAGCGTATCCCGGCCGCCGTCACCCCACAGCGTATCGGCCAGGCCATCGCCCTGCAGCAGGTCATCATCGTCGCCACCGGACAGCTGATTGCTGCCGCCCCCGCCGATCAGCGTGTCATGGCCCGCGCCCCCGGTGACCGTATCATTGCCCGAGCCGGCATAGATCAGATCGTCGCCACTGCCGCCCGAGATCCAGTCATTGCCGGTGCCGGCGTAGATGGTGTCGTCGTCGAAATCGCCATGGATCACATCATGGCCATCGTCGCCATAAAGCGTGTCGCTGCCAAATCCGCCTTGGATCGTGTCGTCGCCCGCATCGCCGCGCATCAGATCATCGCCGGCCCCGCCATGCAGGTCATCATTGCCGTCGCCGCCCATGACCTGATCGTCGCCTGAGCCTGCCAATACATGATCGTCTCCGGCGCCACCGAAGATCGTGTCATTGCCGCCGCCGGCCGTCAGCAGGTCAGCCCCGGCGCCGCCGTTGAGCAGGTCATTGCCATCGCCCGCTTGCAGACTGTCATTGCCATCGCCGCCGGACATGATGTTGTCGCCGGACAGATCGTAGAGCCAGTCGTCACCCGCGCCGCCCGAGATCGAGTCGTTGCCGGCGTTTCCGTTCAGCCAATCGTCGCCCGCGTCACCTGACAGATAATCGTCCCCGTTCGAGCCATGCAGGCTGTCATTCCCTGCGCTGCCAAACAGGGTGTCGTTGCCGCCGCCGCCATGCAGCTCGTCGTCACCCTCGTCACCGATCAGCATGTCGTGCCCGTCATCACCCTGCAGCAGGTCGTGACCGCTGCCGCCGCGCAGGCGATCATTGCCCGAACCGCCGGAAAGAGTGTCATCGCCATCGCCGCCCGAGATCGTGTCATTGCCGGCTTCGCCGATCAACAGATCCTCGACCAACCCGCCCAGCAGCACGTCATTGCCTGCGCGGCCGTAGATCTCAGAGCCGCCCTGTCCGGCATGGATCAGATCGTCGCGAACCGAACCGACGATGATGCTTTCGACCTGCGGCGGTGTGTAATGAGTGACCGCGAACATCTCGTTGGTGAACTGGTCAGCCGATAGCGGCCCGCCATTGGCTGAATGGATCTCGATCAGGGTATCGCCGAACCGGATGCGGATGCCTTTGGAAAAGGGCGAGAAACGCAGTTGTTCGACGCTGCGAATCATGCCCAGTTGCGTCAGATCCAGCCGGTCTTCGTCTGGATTGTAGTCCCAGATCAGGATGCGCCCGTCGATCGGCGTCGCAACGAACACGTCCCGGCCCGCGCCACCCCACAGCATGATGTCTTCGCGAAAGGTGATCAGCACGTCATCGCCGGCGCCACCACGCAGATGCGTCGTGCCGCGGCCCGCGCGCAGCATATCGTCGCGCTCGCTGCCCTCGACCGAACCGGGCTGCACCGCGCGATCGGTCAGGCCGATCAGACCGGGATCGACCGCAATCTGAGTGATCCCGGCTTCGGTTGCGCTGGACACGAACAGGACGATTTCTCCGTCCACCTCGGTTGCGGTGATGGCGCTGACATTGTCCAGCGTCATCGCGTCATCATCGACCAGCGTGCCCATATGCATCAGCCGCCCATCCGGCAGCAGCGAGAACATGGTGATCCCGTCATCCGTGCCACCGACAAAGACAAAGGCGCGACCGTCAATCTCGACCGTGGCAAGGGCGGTCGCGCCCTGGAACCGCGTGGTCAGTTCGTCGACGACGTGATCGACGGCGATCATGCTGCCATCCGGCAAAAGGCGCAGCGTCGTCAGCGAGGACGAGCGGTTCGACGTCACGATCAGATAGACCTGCCCGGCCACCGTCACGGCGGCCACATCATCTGGCACGTTGAACCCTGTGCCGTCGCCCACCTTCAGATAATCGGAACGAACGATCTGCCCTTGTGCATCAATCCGCTGCGTCGACAGGAAATTGCCTTGCCCCGATATGGCGACCAGCACAGTCTGTCCGCCCTGCGCAACGCTGATTATCTTGTCCAGCGAGGCGTCGGGCATTGTCGCAGCCCCCGGCATCACCGAGCGATCCGTCAACGTCAGCCCGCCACCCGGGCCCTCGCGATAAAGGTCAAACGATACCTCGCCCTGACGTGCGGCGTAGACATAGGTCTGGCCGCCCATCTCGAACTGGCCAAGCTGGGTCAGATCATGTGGCAGGCGATCATCTGCATAAAGCGATGTCAGCGCGCCGAAGCTGCCGTCGCCCGCCAGCGGCAGGATGTAATGCGCCGCGTTGCTGAGGCCCACCAATGTCAGGCCCGTTTCGCCCCCGACCGACAAACGCACAAGTTCCGGGTCGCGCATGTGACCGAAGGTCTCCGCATAGGTCCAACTGGCCTGCGGGCTGACGGGCAGATCGGCATCGGTGATCGCAAAGGTTGCCAGTCCGCCGGTGTTATAGGTCGCGCTGACCAGAACCGGCGTCCCGTTGATGTCGATCACCTCAAGATCAGTGATGCGAACGAGATGCGGGGATTGCCCGGAATGAATCGTCGTGACGTAACGCATGATGCAATTGCTTTGCCCCTGGAACAACATGTTGCTGGATCAATTCCCAGCACGCTCAGGATAGAGCAGACTTCGCGATTTCAGCCGCCTTATCTATTTTGCATTTTATGCAAGATCGCCTGAAATCCGCCGCGTCTCTGGCTAGTCGTCCTTGCCATGCGCAAGTGGGCCGTAAAGGATCAGCGCAGGCTGACTGATCGGTGCATCGGCCAGCATCGCGGCAAGCTTTTCAACCGTCGTGCGGATAAGGCGCTGATGCGGATGGCTGACGGCCTCGGCAAACAGGGCGGGCGTATCGCCGGGCAAGCCATGGTCAATGAGGCCCTGTGCCAGCTTGGGAAAGCTACGCTGCCCCATGAAAACTACGGTGGTCACGGCGGGATCTGCGATAGCGGCCCAGTTGATATCGGCGGGCAGCGCGCCTGTGACATCCGCGCCGGTCAGGAATTGCAGCCGCCGCGCAGTCAACCGACGCGTCAAAGGGATCTGAGCCGCCGCCGCCGCCGCGACGGCCGAGGGAACCCCGGGCACGATCTCGAAACCGATCCCCGCCTCGCGCAAGGCGATGATCTCTTCTTCCAGACGGCCAAAGATGCCCGCATCGCCGGATTTCAGCCGCACGACACGATGGCCCGCCCGTGCATGTTCGATCAGCAGCGCATTCACATGTTCCTGCCTGGCCGATGGTCTGCCAGCGCGCTTGCCGACGGCAATCAGTTCGGCCTGCGGGCCCGCCTGATCAAGTATCGGCCCCGAGGACAGATCGTCATAAAGGATCACATCGGCGTCGCGCAGCCTTGCCGCCGCCCGGATGGTCAGCAGTTCGGGATCGCCCGGCCCGGAAGAAACCAGCGATACAAAACCCGATCCACTGTTTACTGACATATCCCGGCCCTGTCTGTTCGCGCCTCTCTTTCCGGCATCCACCAAGGAAACGCAACTGCACGCTGGCGGCGCCGGATCAGGGCACTTCGATCTTGCCGACCAGCGGCTTGTCGTCATGCGGGCTGACGGTGTGCCGCTCGATCATGCGATGGACCACCGGGTCCGCGTCACCGCGGTTCAGCCGGTGCAGCGCGGTCGTCACCTCGGCATCCGAAGTGGTGCGGCGCATATTGTGGCGGACATAGTCGTCCCAGGTGGCGATGTGATAGGTTTCGGACCAGATCTCGGGATGCTCCAGATCACGCAGCAGCCGCCACCCGCGCGCGCCATCACGGCGCCGGATCACCCGGCGCTGGCGCATCAGGGCCACGAATTCCGGCACATCCTGTTGCGCGATCTGGTAATCCACCATGATCTTGATCGGACCCGACCGTCCACGCAGATCCAGGGCCAGCGACGGCTCGCGAAACCGGTTCACCGGGTCCAGATTGCGGTCTCCGAACTCGGGCGCCGGAAAGGCCAGCCCTATCAACAGACCAACCCCCATGACGACACCCGCGCAGACAAAGGCCGTGTCCAGACCATACGCCCCGGCGGTACTGCCCCAGATCCATGACCCGGCGGCCATGCCACCGAATGTCGCCGTCTGATACAGCGCCAGCGCCCGAGCCACGACCCAACGCGGCGTCGACAACTGCACGGTTACATTGAACAGCGACAGCGCCAGCACCCATGATGCACCAGCGGGCAACATGGCGAGCGCTTGCAACCAGATGCGATCCGTCAGCCCCAGAATCAGCGTGGCCGCGGCAAAACCGACGAAAGCCAGCCGGATGACATGCTCATTGTCCATCCTGGACCGGATACGGGGGTTCAGCATCGCACCTGCAATTGCACCAACGCCAAAGCAGCCCAGCAGCGCCCCGAACAATGTCGAGCCACCTTCGGGATGCGCCTTGGCGACCAGCGGCAGCAGCGCCAATATCGAAACCGCGCCAAAGCCGAACATCGCCGCCCGCAGGATCACCCGCAGCAGGTTGGGCGACAGCGCAACATAGCGCAGACCCGCACCGACCGCGCCGAAAAACGCCTCGCGACCATGCGTGGCGGGCCGGGGCGGCGGGTTCCAGCGCTGCAGGGCCGCCAGCAGCGGGATATAACTGAATGCGTTGACGGCAAAGGCCGCCGCCGCGCCAAAGCCCGCCACGATCAGCCCGCCCACGGCCGGGCCGACGCTGCGCATCAGATTGAACCCGACCGAGTTCAGCGTGACCGCCGCCGGCAGGTCCTCTCGTGGGACCAGATCGCCCATGCTGGCCTGCCAGGGCGGGTTGTAGAGCGCCTGCCCCGAACCGATCAGAAAGGTAAATCCCAACAGCAGCCAGGGCGTCAGCAATCCCTGCCATGCCACCACGGCCAGCAGCACGGACACCACCGCCATCAGACACTGCGCGCCCATCAGCAGGGCCTTGCGGGGGAACATGTCGGCCAATGCACCCGAGGCCAATGCCAGCAGCATGATCGGCAAGGTGTTCGAGGCTGCCACCAGCGCGATCAGGGTCGCGCTGTCGGTCAGCTGCGTCATCATCCAGGCCGCACCAACCTGCTGCACCAACCCGCCAAAATTCGACACCAGAGTCGCCGCCCACAGGGTACGGAAATCAGCGTGGCGAAACGGCGCAAGGGCAGAGGGCTGAGCAGAAGACAAGGCAGGCACCACGGTTCAATCTGGATGGTCACATTAGGCGGATGCCGGGCGGTGGGCAATGCAACAGCGACGGGGCGACACCGCTGATCCAGCGCCTTCGAGGCTCGGCCTGATAGCCGCAGCCCAGGCCCCGACAATTGCAGCCCCGGCTGACAGGTATCGCGCTTCATCGTCCAATTCCGACCCAAAGCTGTCACGATTTCGCCATTCACCCCGCCGCGCACGGCGTCGATCAGCCACAAAACGCGAAAAGCGGCTGGCCCACCGTCTCGTCGACACGGGCGTCCCCGGCCAACTGCGCCAACAATCGCTGGGGATGACGGCCTACGCGGCAATTGGCATCCGTACCCCAGCCGTTAAAGGACCCGATAGCCACAGTCTTTCAAGTATTTCCACGGTTTTCCGGTGCAAGCCTTGACGCAGATGGCCCCCAACTGGCTGATAAATGCCAGATCGAATCGTGCTGGCTCTGCCGTCAGCCGAATCGGACCTCGTATCCCTGCCAGGGGCCGGCCACGGCGCGGCCCACTGTTACAAAGGAAGATATTATGCGTTTCGCAGTCACTGCCGCTGCGCTGGCCCTTGGATTGGCCGCCTGCGCCCCTGAAACCCAGGAATCGACCGTCACTCCGACGCAAAGCCAGTCCCCGCTTGCGCCCGGCGCGTCCCCGGCAAGCGAAAGCCAGGTTTACGGCCCGCGTCTGGACCTGCTGCCCGGTGGCGAAACCTACACCATCCCCGCCGTCCGCCAGGCCTACCTGACCGAGCGCAATCGCCGTCAGCGTGTGGCCTATAACGGCTCGGAAAGCGCCGGGACGCTGGTCGTCGACCCCTTCGCCCGCGTGCTGTATCACGTGCTGGGCGGCGGCGAAGCAATGCGCTTTGGCATCGCAGTCGGGCGTCAGGGCAAGGGCTTTAGCGGCAATGCAACCGTGCAGCGCAAGCAGGCATGGCCCAGCTGGACGCCGACAGCCAACATGATCCGCACCGAACCGCAGCTTTACGCCGAATTCGCCGGGGGCGTTTCGGGCGGTCCGGACAACCCGCTCGGGTCGCGCGCGCTGTATCTCTATCGCGGTGGTCGCGATACCTATTACCGGATTCACGGCACCATGGACCCCTCGTCCATCGGCAAGGCAACCTCGGCCGGCTGTATCCGCCTGTTCAACCAGGACGTGATGGATCTGTTTGATGAAATGGCGATCGGCGCCCGCGTCCATGTGCGCGATCAGGCGGAAAGCGTGCGGCTGGAAGGCCCGATGATCAACACGCCCGAAGGCTATGTCGTCCCCGCCCGCGAGGCACAGGCCGCGACAGCCGCAGTCCCCGTCACGACGGTCTCAGCCCCTGTCGGGCAGGTTTCGGCCCCCGTCAGCCCGGTCGAAAGCGCCGTCCCGTCGCGCTGAGCGTGATGATGGTGGTAACCTTGAAAGGCTCCGGTATCACACCGGAGCCTTCTTAATTGCGAAGTCGTTAATTCTGGGCAAATATACCCCGTCGCCCCAGCCTTCCCAACGAGGAACCGATGCCAAATTTCGCCCAACAGGCCCAAGACGTCCTGACCAAAGACCAACTTGAGCTGGATCAACGCGCGCGCAAGCCTGCCATCACGGCCCTGTCCGACAGCGAAGTGATGGACCTTTTGGCCCATCTGGACACCGCCCATAGCGAGGCGAAATCGACGCCTGCCGCAGGCGCCGCGACCGGCAATGCAACAAGAATCAAGATCCTGAACGCCGCCTTGCAGCGCGCGCATGTCGAACGCCGCAGCCGCGGTCTGTCACCGTCAGGCTCAAAGGCTCGCACCGCGCCCGGCGGCAAGCCCAAGGCCTCTGCAACTGCAACTGCGGCCAAGGCGGCGCGACCACGGGCCGTCGGGACAAGCAAAACCGGCGCGCAGGCCAGCCCGCGCACGGCAGGGCGCAAGGCAGGGGCCGCGAAACCCGACACACGCACCAGCGCGCGTCGTGTCGTCAAGGCCATCGCCAAGCCTGCGATCGCTGCCTCTGAAGTCGCAGCCCAACCTCGCAAGACAAATCCCCCCGCAGCCGCCGAACCCGATGCCAAGGCCCTGAAACGGGCGGAGAAGGCAAAGGAAAAGGCGCGCGAGAAAGCCGCCATCAAGGCGAAGAAGCAGGCTGAAAAAGACGCGAAGAAAACCAGGAAAGAGGCAGACAAGGCCAAGATCGCCCGCAAGAAAGATGCGCAGAAGGCCGCCAAAAAGGCCGAAAAGCTTGCCCGGAAGAAGGCTGAAAAGAAGGCCGCTGAAAAGGCAAAGAAGAAGAAGGCCAAGGGCAAGGCCAAGAAAAAGTCCGGCAAGAAGGGCTGAACTTACGCCGCTGCGCCCCTTTAATGGCGTTTTCACGACCGCCACCGAATGGTAGTCAGCCACACGTCTATCTATCCGGGTCCAATGCGCCGTTTTGTTGTCACATGTTTCATTTTTCTGCTTGCCGCTCAGTCCGCGCTGGCGCGTCCGGCGGTTGACGCATATGTCGGCTATCCCCCGATCCGGGATCGCGAAGATCAGCGCTGCACAGATGACGGTCGCGATTGCATCAGGCTGGATCACTACGTCGACGATGTCTGCAAACTGATCGAACGGAATGCATCGCAGAACGATCTGAACCCGAATTTCCTGGCCCGCCTGCTATGGAAGGAAAGCCGGTTCGAACCCAGCGCAGTCAGCCCCGCCGGCGCGATCGGGATCGCGCAATTCATTCCTTCGACGGCAGAGCTTTACGACCTGCACGATCCTTTCAACCCCGCGCAGGCGATTTCAAGATCTGCCTGGTATCTGCGCTATCTGGCCAACCAGACCGGCAATATCGGGCTGGCGGCGGTTGCTTATAACGGTGGCGAAAATCGCGCCGCGCGTTTCATGGCGGGGCAGACGGTGCTGCCCTATGAGACGCAGGATTACGTTGAATCGATCACCGGGCATAACGCCTGGCGCTGGCGTGACAATCCGCCAATCGTGCCCGAACTGGACCTTGCGCTGGATGCCAAGAAACCCTTTCGCGCGGCCTGTGTCGAGATGGCCGGCAATCGCTCGCTGCGCGAATTCACGGTGGAGCCCCGCGTCTTTCCATGGGGCGTGATTCTGGCCAGCCATCCCAGCCGGTCAGGCGCGCAGCAGCAGGTGACGCGACTGAACCGGGCATTGCGCCCGATCCTTCAAGGCAAGCAGATCGGCTATGTGCGCAAACGCATGAGCGGGTCGGCACGCCTGCTTTATACGGCGCAGGTCGGCTATGATTCACGTGGCGAGGCCAACGCATTTTGCGTCCAGCTGAAACGGGTTGGCGGGCGTTGTATCGTGCTCAAGAACTGACGGGCGCGGCCACGTCGCCTAATAGAAACTTTGCGGATCGATATCGACGGACAGGCGCAAGTTCGTCGGCGGCTTATGCGGTGCCAGCCAATCGGCAATCGCGGACTGTATAGGTGCCTGACGTGCCGCCCGGATCAGCATACGGATGCGATGGCGGCCACGGATGCGGGCGATCGGCGCGGGCGCGGGCCCCCATAATTCGGCCCCGACTTCGTGCAGCGGGCCTGCATGGCGCGACAGCATCTGCGCGAAATCGGCCACGACGCTTGGATCAGGATGCGACAGGATGATGCCGGCCAACCGACCATAGGGAGGCATTCCCGCCGCCTGTCGTCCGCTGGCTTCGGCATCCCAAAAGCTTTCGTCCTCGCCCGAAAGGATCGCGCGGATCACCGGATGGTCGGGCTGATGGGTTTGCAGCAAGGCCTGCCCCGGCGCATCCCCCGGCTGCCGCCCGGCGCGGCCTGCCACCTGCCGCATCAGTTGAAAGGACCGCTCGGCGGCGCGCATATCCGCGCCTTGCAGCCCCAGATCGGCATCGATCACGCCGACCAGTGTCAGCCGGGGAAAGTTATGCCCCTTGGCCACCAATTGTGTGCCGATGATGATATCGGTATCGCCGTGCGCGATCTCGGCGATGGTTTCCTTGAGCGCGCGTGCCGAATGGAACAGATCGGACGACAGCACCGTCGCCTTGGCATCGGGAAAGCACGCCGCGACCTCTTCGGCCAGACGTTCGACGCCGGGGCCAACCGGCGCCATGCGATCCGCCACGCCGCATTCCGGGCAGGTGGTGGGAACGGGTTTGGTCTCACCGCATTGATGGCAGACCAGCCGGTTCTGAAACCGGTGTTCGACCATCCGCGCATCGCATTGATCACAGCCCGCTTGCTGCCCGCAGGCCCGGCAGACGGTCACCGGCGCATAGCCCCGACGGTTCAGGAACAGCAGCGACTGTTCCCCCTTGGCCAGCCGCGCCTGAACCGCGCGGACAAGGCTGGGCGAGATCCAGCGGCTGCCCGGCAAATTCTCGGCGCGCAGATCGATCGCAGCCATGTCGGGCAGTTCCGCCTCGCCATAGCGCGATCGCAGATCCAGCCGCTGATATTTGCCCTGCGCCGCGTTCACCCAGCTTTCCAGCGAGGGCGTGGCCGAGGCCAGCACGACCTGTGCCTCGGACATCGAGGCCCGCAGCACCGCCATATCGCGCGCGCTGTAAAAGACGACGTCTTCCTGTTTGTAGCTGTTGTCATGTTCCTCATCGACGACGATCAGGCCCAGATCGCGGAAGGGCAGGAACAGCGCCGAGCGCGCCCCGACCACCAGCCCGACCTCGCCGCGGCCCGCCATATGCCACAGTCGCCGACGCTCGGTCCGGGTGATGCCGCTGTGCCATTCGCCGGGCTGCGCACCGAACCGCGCCTCTACCCGATCCAGAAACTCGGCCGACAGCGCAATCTCGGGCAAAAGCACCAGTGCCTGACGGCCCTTTGCCAGACATTCGGCGACGGCCTCCAGATAGACCTCGGTCTTGCCCGATCCGGTGACGCCGCGCAGCAGCGTGGTGCCGTAGCGGCCGGCACGGATGGCGCCGCGCAGGTGATCAGCTGCCGTTTGCTGATCGACCGCCAGCGGTTTGCCGGGCAGGCTGGGATCCAGCCGGGGATAGGGCAGATCGCGCGGCGCGGCCATTTCCGCCAATGTGCCAGCGGCGACCAGTCCCTTGACGACCGAGGTTCCCACGCCCGCCAGTTGCGCCAGTTCCGAGGGCGCAAACCCCGCGCCTGCATGATCGGCGATGACCTGCATGACACGGGCGCGGGCCTCGGTCATGCGGGTGGGCGGGTCGCCTGACGGGGTGATCACGCGCCGCGCCGCCGGGGGTTTGTCCAGATCGGGCGCACGCGTCGCCATGCGCAACATCAACGGCATCGGCGTCAGGGTATATTCGGCGGCCCGCGCCAGAAACTCCAGAAAATCGGGGGGCAGAGGCTCGGCATCGATGCGGCGCTGGACAGGACGCAGCTTGGCCGCGTCGAAACCGCCCAGCCCCTCACCCCAGACGGCGCCGATGATGCGGCGAGGACCCAAGGGGCAAATGACCAGTTGACCGGTTGCGACACCGCCTTCGGGCGCCAGATAATCCAGCATGCCGACAGGCTCTGTCGTCAGCACCGCAATGCGGTGTCCGGCCGGGAAAAAGCCAGGATCGGGGATCAGCGGGCGGGTCGTCATGCGGTGCTATAAGGGGGTGCGCGGGCGGTAAATTCAAGGGCGGTTTCCACACGACAAGGGGCGCGCCACGATAATTCCGAGGCAAGCCACCCACTGCGCAATCAAGCCTCGGGGCACCCGCACCCTTCCCGCCAGCGCGCATCTGCGCTATCACCCGCACAACCATTTGGATCAGGGGAACTGCCATGAAATTCTTCGTCGATACCGCCGACACCGCCGCCATCAAGGAACTGAACGATCTGGGCATGGTGGATGGTGTCACAACCAACCCCTCGCTGATCCTGAAATCCGGCCGTGACATTGTCGAAGTCACCAAGGAAATCTGCGACATGGTCGAAGGCCCTGTCAGCGCCGAGGTCGTCGCCGAAAAGGCCGATGACATGATCCGCGAAGGCAAGAAACTGGCCGAAATCGCGCCGAATATCGCGATCAAGGTGCCGCTGACCTGGGACGGCCTGAAAGCCTGCCGCGCCTTTGCCGATGATGGGCATATGGTCAACGTGACGCTGTGTTTCAGTGCAGCGCAAGCCATTCTGGCGGCCAAGGCTGGCGCGACCTTTATCAGCCCGTTCATCGGACGGCTGGACGACATCCACCTGGACGGGATGGACCTGATCGCCGATATCCGCGAGATCTATGACAATTACGGCTATGAGACGCAGATCCTTGCGGCCTCGATCCGTTCGGTCAACCATATCATCGAGGCGGCGCGCATCGGGGCTGACGTAATTACCTCACCTCCGAACGTAATCAAGTCGATGGCCAGCCATCCCTTGACCGACAAGGGTCTAGCGCAGTTCAATGCCGATTGGGCAAAGACCGGTCAGAAGATCGGCTAACGACCGCGCGAATAAGCGCGGCGTAATCGGCAAAGGGCAGTGACATGGAAGCAGTTCTGGACGAAACGACGCGCGAAAAATTGCTGGCGGACCCGTCGGCAATCCTGGGTGATCGCGACCTGATGCGGGCGCTGGTCGCCGCGCGCGAGTCCGAAATCGGCCATAACGTGATCGACATTCGCGGTCGCGCGATGGAGGCATTGGAAACCCGGCTGGACCGTCTGGAAACCGCGCATGAAAGCGTGATCTCGGCGGCCTATGACAACCAGTCGGGCATGGCGGTGGTGCACCGCGCGGTTCTGGCGCTGCTGGAACCGCAGGATGCCGCCGGTTTCGTCGAAAACCTGCAGGCCGAGGTCGCGCCCTTGTTGCGCGTCGATACGCTGCGGCTGATCTTCGAGGCCAAAGAGGCACGCCCCGGGCTGCCCGATCAGATCCTGCTGGTGCCTCAGGGCACGGTCGGACGCGCGCTTGCCGGTGGGCGGCGCACGCCGCGCGGCGATGATATCATCCTGCGCAAGGTGGCCGAGGTCTCGCGCCCGTTGCATGCAACCGACGTGGCATCCGAGGCGCTGATCCCGCTGGATCTGGGCCCGGGCCACGCGCCGGCCCTGCTGCTGATGGGCAGCGCCGAAGTCGGGCGTTTCTCGGCCGCGCATGGCACGGATCTGCTGCGCTTCTTTGGGCAGGCATTCCGGCTGGCCCTGCTGGGCTGGCTGCGCGAATGACGGCGAACGGTCCGTTGGCCCTTGCGCCCGCAATGTCGGACGCTCTGGCCCGCTGGCTGGAAGTCGAGGCCGGAACGCGCGACCGATCCCCGCATACGATAAAGGCATATCGCGACGATCTGCTGGCCTTTCTGGGGTTTCTGGGCGGCTATCACGGCTGCCCTGCCCTGCCCGGCACTTTGGCGGAATTGAAGCAATCCGATATGCGCGCCTTTGCCGCGGCCGAGCGCGCGCGAGACTTGTCTCCGCGATCACTCGCGCGTCGGCAGTCGGCGGTGCGATCATTCTTGCGCTGGATGGCCGATCGCGAGGGCTTCGACGCCTCGCTGGCGCTGTCCACCCGCAGCCCAAAATATCAACGTTCGCTGCCCCGGCCACTGGCCCCCGATCAGGCGCGGCAGATGCTGGATATGGCCGGCGACGGCCATGACACGCCCTGGATTGCCGCGCGCGATCTGGCGGTGCTGACCTTGCTTTACGGCTGCGGGCTGCGGATTTCAGAGGCGCTTGGCCTTGATGGCCGCGCCTGGCCCTTTCGCGAGGCGCTGACCGTTCGCGGCAAGGGCGGACGCGAACGTCAGGTGCCGGTATTGCCGGTCACCCATCAGGCCGTGGCCGAATATCTGCGGCTGGCGCCCTATCCCCTGACCCCGGATCAACCGCTGTTTCGGGGCGCGCGTGGCGGGCGGCTAAGCCCCGGCATCGTCGCCACGACGATGCGACAGGCGCGGCAGGCACTGGGTTTGCCGCCCACGGCCACACCGCACGCCCTGCGCCACAGCTTTGCCACGCATCTGCTGTCGGCAGGCGGCGATCTGCGGACGATTCAGGAACTGCTGGGCCATGCCAGCCTGTCCACGACACAGGTCTATACCGGGGTGGACGACGCGCATCTGCTATCGGTGTATCGTGCCGCGCATCCGCGCGGCTAGCGCCCTGTCGACGTGATGCCTCTGGCAATTTGCGCATCGCACCGCCACATAGGCATCAACACATTGTCGCGGCGTGCCGAACCCGACGGGATGGCGGCGCGTTGACGGCTGAACCAATGAAGAGATCAATGGAAAGGATGCCTGATGACCGAGCATGCGATCTTTAACCGACCGATGGATGCGCCGATCCCGGCTGGCTATGACGAGGCGATCTTTGGCATGGGCTGCTATTGGGGGATCGAGCGACTTTTCTGGAAGCAGGAAGGCGTCTGGATGACCGAGGTCGGCTTTGCCGGCGGTCATACCGAAAACCCGACCTATCGCGAGACCTGCCAGGGCGACACCGGCCATGCCGAGGTTGTGCGCGTGGTCTTTGACAGCAGCCGCGTCAGCTATGACCATCTGTTGCAACTGTTCTGGGAAAACCATGACCCGACGCAGGGTAACCGGCAGGGGAATGACATGGGCAGCCAGTATCGCAGCCTGATCGTCGCGATGAATGACAGCCAGCGCGCCGCCGCCGAGGCTTCCAGGATCGACTATGGCAACCGGCTGGCGGTCGAAGGCTATGGCAAGGTCACGACCGAGATCACCGACAACGTTCCCTTCTGGCCCGCCGAAGAGGCACATCAGCAATATCTGCACAAGAATCCGGGCGGGTATTGTGCGATGAAGGGCACCGGCGTCGAATGTGCACTGCCAAATCCGGACCCCATCTGATGCCCACATGGACCGCCCTGACCCATACGGCGGGTCAAGCGCGCGCCGAAGCTTTGGCGCTTGCATGTGAAGAGGTACTGGAACCCGAACCCGTCGGCACCGGGGTTTTCGAGATCGAAGACGGCAAGGATCGGTGGGAGGTGGGGATCTATTTCACCGATCCCCCTGATGAGGTCGCGCTGGCATTGCTGGCCGCGGCCCATGAGGCAGAGCCGTTCGTGACCTCGGAATTGCCCGAGGTCGATTGGGTGTCGAAGGTTCGGCGCGAATTGACGCCGGTCCGGGCCGGGCGGTTCTATGTGCATGGCAGCCACGACGCAGACACCATCCCCGATGGCGTCGAGCCGCTGTGGATCGAGGCCGCAATGGCATTCGGCACCGGGCATCACGGCACCACCAAGGGCTGTCTCGAGGCCGCAGACCGGCTGGCTGTAGAGGGCTTTCAGCCGCATCGCATCGCCGATATCGGCTGTGGCACGGCGGTGCTGGCGATGGGCGCGGCGCGGCTGTGGCCGGTCACCGTGCTGGCCAGCGATATCGACGAGGTCGCGGTTGATACGGCGGCCGCCAATGTCATCGCCAACGGTCTGGACGGGCGCGTGATCTGCATGCAGGCGATGGGTTTCGATCATCCGACGCTGGACGAGGCCGCACCCTTTGATCTGGTCTTTGCCAATATCCTCAAGCAGCCACTGATCGACCTGGCCCCGGACATGGCGCGGCATGTGACGCCGGGCGGACGGATCATCTTGTCGGGACTGTTGACGGATCAGGCCGATGAGGTCGTGGCAGCCTATGCCGCACAGGATTTCGAGTTGCAGCGCCGCGACGATCTGGGCGAGTGGTCAACGCTGACCATGCGCAGGCAATAGCCGCAAACCCTGCGCGCCACTGAAAACCAGACATGCAAAAACCCCCGCTGCTACCGCATTCGGGGGTTTTACATTGGCCTCGCGCTGCGGGCCGTTCGGGCGCGTTCAGAACCGGCGTGCAATCCGTTCGATATCGCCGCGATCCAGACCGATATCATCCAACTCGCGATCAGACAGCTGGCTGAGCGTGTTGCGCGTGACGCGGGTATCGTTCCACGCGGTCAGCATGGCCAGCAGCCGGCCCAGCAGGCCGGATGATTGCGGATTGGAGCCAAGACGATTGATGTCAATCGCAGACATGATGTCACCTGTTTGATATAGCTTGCCCTGCATTCGGGCGGTTTCGGAATAATGCAGCAGCTACCCGTCGCACCCGCCGAAAGCCACGGATGATTGCGTATTCCCGTTATGCATCTGGCGCATAAGCCACTCTCATCGCTAAATTTTTACTGACACGCAGGCGCCGGAACCGGACGGCAAAGGGTCTGAAAAACGCGCGGCAGCTCAGGCAATTCGCCCGGTTTTTCGTCATTTTGACCGAGGCCCCCAAGTGGCAGTGCAGCGAACGGAATATGCGTGGTATTTGACCGATCCGACCGCTGACCCTTGGTCAAGCTGACCGACCGCTGACTTGCCCGAGAATCACCCCGGTGGTGGAGGTGTCTGGAACAAGAATTGGACATTCGCCGGGGCAGACGGCACTCTGCCACCGACAGCGGTGAGGGAACGAACGGCCATGGGCATTATCGGCAAACTGACGGCAGATGTGGCGATCCCTCCGATGCTGACCATCCGCCAGATCTTTGATGACAGCACGATCACCGACCTGCCCGCCGCCGTTCGGGCAGAGTTCGACCGTGCCGGTGCGGCACATGGCCTGCGCCCCGGCATGAGCATCGCTGTCGGGGTGGGCAGCCGCGGCGTGGCCGAACTGCCGGTCATCGTGCGCGCCACCATCGACGCGATCAAGGCACAGGGGGCGCTGCCCTTTATCGTGCCGGCCATGGGCAGTCATGGCGGCGCGACCGCTGAGGGGCAGGAAAAGCTGCTGGCCGGGCTGGGCGTCACCGCCGACAGTATGGGCTGCGAGTTGAGATCCTCGATGGAGGTCGACCAGATCGGCACCCTGCCCAACGGGCTGCCGGTTTTTATGGACCGGATCGCGCGGCAGGCTGACGGGATTGTCGTCATCAACCGGATCAAGCCGCATACGAGTTTCTCGGCGGAACTGGAAAGTGGGCTGTGCAAGATGATCACCATCGGGCTGGGCAAGCAGCGCGGCGCCGAAAGCTGCCATGCGATGGGCATGGGGCTGATGGGCCAGAACGTCCGCGACATGGCGGCGCTGAGCCTGAGCCGCGAAAAGGTGCTGTTCGGCATCGCCACGGTCGAAAACGCCTATGATCGCCCCTGCCATATCGAACTGGTGCCCGCCGATCACCTGCTGACACGCGAACCGGAATTGCTGGACATCGCGCGCAAGCGGATGCCGCGCATCCTGCTGAACCCGCTGGATGTGCTGCTGATCGAGCGGATGGGAAAGGAATATTCCGGCACCGGCATGGACCCGAACATCACCGGCCGCGCCAGCACGCCGCATATGCGCACCTCGCAGGTGGTTGGCAAACTGGCCGTGCTGGAACTGACCGGCAAAAGCGGTGGCAATGCCAATGGCGTCGGGCTGGCCGATGTCTGCACACAGCGGCTGTTCGACAAGATCGACTATGACGCGACCTATGCCAATTGCATCACCTCGACCATCCTGGCCAGCGCGCGCATCCCGGTGATCGCCGCAACGGACCGCGAGGCCCTGCAACTGGCGATCAAGACCTGCAACGCCGCCGATCCCGCAGCGCCACGCATCGCCTGGCTGACTGACACGCTGCATCTGGAAACCATCCGCGTTTCGCCCGCGCTGCTGCCAGAGGCCAGGGAAAACCCGCAGATCGAGGTGCTGGGCGACCCCAGCCCGCCCGCCTTTGACGACCACGGCAACCTGCGCATCGGCTGACGACATCACCATGCACGACCATCACGATCACCACGAAACCGCGATTCCGCAGCCCGAGGTTACGGATCGACCCCGGCCTGCAGGGCGTGCGCATCTGCATCTGGACCCGCTTGGCGGCATCGCAGGCGACATGTTCATCGCGGCCATGCTGGACGCTGCACCCGATCTGATCCCAGAGGCGCAGGATCTGGCCGCTCGGATCGGTCCCGGCATTGGGCTGAAGGCCCAGCAGCAGCGCGATAGTGGAATGCGCGGTCTGCATCTGGCGCTGACCCTGCCCGACAGTCAGCGCGGGCCACACCACTATGCCGACTATCGCGATCTGTTGGCCAAGCTTGCCCCCGACGCAGGCATCAGGGCGCGGGCGCTGGATATCTTGCTGAGGCTGGGTCAGACCGAGGCCTCGGTCCATGGCGTGACGCTTGAGCAGGTGCATTTCCACGAAATCTCGGACTGGGATTCGATTGCCGATATCCTGCTGGCCGCGCTGTGTCTGGAACGGCTGCAGGTCGGCTCCGCCAGTACCGCCCCGCTGCCCCTTGGCGGTGGGCGCATCCAGACCGAGCACGGGCAGATGCCGGTGCCGGCCCCCGCCACGCTGATGCTGATGCGCGGGCTGCCTGTGATCGACGACGGCATTCCGGGCGAGCGAGTGACACCGACCGGCGCCGCGATCATGGCGCATCTGGCCCCGGCGCTTGCCCTGCCCGACGGCGCCTTGCGGCTGGATCAGGTCGGGCACGGGCTGGGCACCCGCAGGATGCAGGGCATCGCCAACCTGTTGCGCGTGGGTCTGTGGCGCAAGGCGGATGCCGAGGCCTCTGCGCAGGACGTCGTTGGCGTCATCGCCTTTCACATCGACGACCAGACGCCCGAGGATCTGGCCGTCGGCCTTGACCGGCTGCGGGCCATGCCCGAGGTGCTGGACGTGCTGCAAGTGCCCGCAATTGGCAAAAAGGGGCGCATGATCACCCGGATCGAGGTGATCTGCCGCCGCGACGCCATCGACCTGGTCGCACGCGCCGCCCTGTCCGAGACGACGACCATCGGTCTGCGAATGCGCCAAGAGACGCGGATGATCCTGCCGCGCACCCAGGACACGGGCACGGGCGGCGTCGGGACCAAGACCCTGACCCGCCCCGACGGTACCCGCAGCATCAAGGCCGAGATGGACGATCTGGGTCAGGCAGGGGATCACGCGGCACGCCAACGCGCGAGGCGGCAGGCAGAGACACCCGATTGAAATGGCACGCCATCTTGTAAAGAAAGTTGACATGTCGGGGTCGATCTGTTGTCATTTCCTGACCGGCGCCGCCTTGGGAGGGATGCGGCTCTGGTCGGGCTGGCGCGTATCGTTGGCCGGCTGCCCGAAGCGTCAGCCATCAGGATAGCGACGCAAAAAAATCGACATCGCAGGGAGAGAAGACATGCGTATTCTTATCGCAACCGGCCTGTTCGCCATGGCGACGACCGGGATGGCACAGGCTCAGCAACTCAAGCTGATGACCGGACCGCAAGGCGGTTCGTGGTATCCGCTTGGCGGGGCGATACAGTCGATGGTGTCCGACGACGGCATCGGCATACAGGTTCTGCCCGGTGGCGGCGTCGCCAATGTGCAGGGCGTTCAGGGCGGTCAGGCCGATCTGGGGTTTGGCAACTCGATCTCGGTCGTTGATGCGATCGAGGGACGCGAGCCGTTTGAAGGCAAGGCCGATAACGTCTGCAATCTGGCCACGCTTTATCCGCAGTATTTCCACATCGTCGCGACGGCAGCCAGCGAGATCGCCTCGCCCGCGGATCTGGCCGGCAAGCGGCTGGTGACGCAGCCAGTGGGCAACACCGCCGAACAGGTGACCCGCGCGGTTCTGGAAACCGCCGGCAGCAGCTATGACGATATGCGCAGCGTCGATTATGTCTCGTATTCCGATGGCGTATCGCTGCTGCAGGATGGCAATGCCGATTACTTCACGCTTGGCACGACCGTGCCCGCCTCGGCGGTCATGGATCTGGCCAACTCCACCGACATCACCGTGGTCCCGCTAGAGCAAAGCTTCATCGACGACATGAAGGCAAACCTCAATCCGGGCTATGCAGCGCTGACCATCCCGGCGGGCAGCTATCCAGGTCAGGACGAGGACGTGCTGGCCGTTGGTTATGCCACGCAGGTCATTGCCCGTTGCGATCTGGAAAACGAGGTCGTCAAGACGATCCTGACCCGCATGTGGGAGAACCGCAACGATATGGTCGCGATCAGTGCGGCCATGGCAAACACGACGCTGGAATCGATGCAGGAAGATACCGGCGTGCCGCTGCATCCCGGCGCGACCGAGTTCTATGCCGAGCAAACGGGCGGCTAAGCACGGACATCTAGGCGGGGCCAAGACGGCCCCGTCTCTTTAGGGTGGAGATGCGGCCATGTTCGCCAACAAGACCTGGTTTCTGCGGCTGACGATGGCACTGGCCGTCGCCATGAGCCTGTTTCACCTTTATATCGCCTGGTTCGGGCCGCCCAACGCGTTTACCCTGCGCGCCACGCATCTGGGCTTTGCACTGGCGCTGGCCTATATGACCTTGCCGATCACGGCCGCGCGCAAGGATCGTTCGCCCAATCTGCTGGATATCGCCTTGCTGGTGGCCGCAATAGCCGCGACGGCTTATCCGATCATCAACCTTCAGTATTTCTCGACGCGCATGGCGTATGTTGGCCCCGTGTCGCTGGCCGATCAGGCCTTTGCGGTCGTAGCGATCGTGACCGTGCTCGAGGCCACGCGCCGCGCCGTCGGTCCGATCCTGCCAATCACCGCGCTGTTCTTTCTGGGATATCAGATCTTTTTTACAGACGCCGACATCACCCGGCTGCTGGAATATCAATACATGACAACCGATGCGCTGTGGGGCGTGCCTCTGCAGGTCTCGGCGACCTATGTGGTGCTGTTCGTGATTTTTGGCGCCATGGCCGAACGGTTCGGTATCGGCAAGCTGTTCATGGATTTCGCGCTGGCGCTGACCGGGCATACGGCCGGTGGCCCGGCCAAGGTGGCGGTGGTCACCTCTGGGCTGTTCGGGTCGGTGTCCGGCTCGGCAGTGGCGAATGTCATGACCACCGGCACATTCACCATCCCGCTGATGAAACGCATCGGCTATCCCGCCCCTTTCGCGGGCGCGGTCGAGGCCGTGGCGTCTACCGGCGGACAGATCATGCCGCCGATCATGGGGGCCGCCGCCTTTGTCATGGCCGAATTCATGGGCGTGGGCTACCTGACAGTCGCCGCCTATGCGCTGCTGCCCGCGCTGCTTTATTATCTGGCGGTGTTCCTTGCCGTGCATTTCGAGGCCCGCAAGCAAGGCATGAAGGGGCTGCCGCGCGCCGATCTGCCGCGCGTGGGCAAGGTCCTGAAGGACGAAGGCCACCTGTTCCTGCCGCTAGTCATCATCATCGCCACGCTGATGTCGGGCTATTCGGCCCCGTTCTCGGCACTGGCAGGCATTCTGTCCATCGTCCCGGTTGTGCTGCTGCGCAAGACGACGCGCAAGGAATTCACCTTCAGAAAGCTGATCGAGGCGCTGGAATCGGGTGCACTGAATTCGGTTATCGTGGCCATGGCCTGTGCAACAGCCGGCATCGTGATCGGGGTGATCGCGCAGACCGGGCTGGGGCTGACCTTCACCGGTTTGGTCAAGGCCGCCGCGCAGGACATGCTGCTGCCCGCGCTGATTCTGACGATGATGGCGGGGATCGTTCTGGGCATGGGGATGCCCACGACACCGGCCTATATCGTGCAGGTCGCGCTGCTGGTGCCAGCGCTCGTCAATCTGGGCGTCTCGATCCCGGCGGCACATATGTTTGTCTTTTACTTTGCCATCCTCTCGGCCATCACGCCGCCGGTTGCCATCGCCGTTTATGCGGCCTGCGGGGTTGCGCGAAGTCCGGTGGTGCCGACCTCGATTGCCGCCGTCAGGCTGGGGCTGACCGGCTATATCATCCCCTTCATGTTCGTCTTTGGCCCCTCGCTGCTGCTGATCGGCGAATGGCCCAAGGTGGTGATGACCGCCATCACCGCCTCGCTTGGCGTCACCTTTCTGTCGGCGGGGCTTGCGGGATATCTGTTTCGTCCGGCGGGCTTGCTGGTGCGCATCCTGCTGATCGCGGCGGCCTTTACGCTGATCAAGCCGGGCCTGCTGACCGATGCGATTGGATTGGGGCTGGGTGTGCTGGGCGTGCTGCTGAACCGGCGCGAGCCCGACCCCGATCACACCGCAGAGGTGGATCTGTCGGGCGACGAGCATGTCAAGATGAGTGACCTTGAAACCGGCGAGAACTGACCTGCCGCTAGACCTCTCGCCGTTGGTCGGTCACCCTCTGGCGGGCCTGCACCAGATGATAGCTCATCAGCAGCGCGGCACCGTCACCGTCGCGGGCGCGAATGGCCTCGGCGATCTGGCGATGTTCGGCGATGACGGCCTCGATCCGTCCATCTGATCCGTCGCAGGTCAGCGATTGCGCCACCGCAATGGCATTTTCCATCAAGCTGCGCGTGGTGGTCAGCATCTGCGCAAATATCTCGTTTCCGCTGGCCGTCGCGATGGCCAGATGAAAGGCAAAATCTGCATCCGGCTGCGCCTGGCGGCTGCGCATTTCGGTTTGCAGGCGATCCAGTGCCTCGTCGATCAGGGTCAGGTCGCCGGGACTGGCGCGCAGGGCGGCAAAGCGGGCGGCGGCGGGCTCGATCGCCAGTCGCGCCTCCATGCAGCGCATCAGCCCCGCCACATCATCCGCACCCGCAAAATCGATCAGGCCCTGCGGCGGGCGGCGACGCACAAAGCTGCCGATCCCGTGCCGCGCCACGATGATCCCATCATCGCGCAGCCGTGCCAACGCCTCGCGCACGACGGGCCGCGACACCGCAAAACGTTCGCTGATCTGATGTTCCGATGGCAGCTTGTCGCCCTCGGCCATCTGCCCCGAAGCGATCAGTTCCAGCACCCGACCATAGATCTGGTCGGCCAGCGACTCTCGCTTGCGGATCGGTTGTTTCAGCAAAGGATCGTTCATCGCCCCGTCGCCATCGCCATAAATTCGCCGGTTGGGCAATCAGTTACTTGTAAGCTTTGTTGACAAGCCTGTCCAGCTTGGGACATGACAAGGCGACTTAGGAGGATCGCACATGCCTGACAGCACCCCCCTGCAACCTCGCACCGCCGGCAAGGTCGTGGTCGATCAACTGCTGATCCACGGTGCGACCTGCGCCTTTTGCGTGCCTGGCGAAAGCTATCTTGAGGTGCTGGACGCAATCCACGATGTCAGCGACCGCTTTTCCCTTTACAACGCCCGCCACGAGGCCGGAGCCGCCGATATGGCCGAAGCCTATGGCAAGCTGACCGGCCAGCCCGGCATCTGCATGGTGACGCGCGGGCCAGGTGCCTGTCATGCATCCATCGGCGTTCACATCGCCCAGCAGGACAGCACCCCGATGATCCTGCTGATCGGTCAGGTCGGCCGCGACATGATGGATCGCGAGGCCTTCCAGGAGGTCGATTACCGCCAGATGTTCGGCCCGCTGGCCAAATGGGTGGCGCAGATAGACTGCGCCGAGCGGGTGCCGGAATACTTGGCCCGCGCCTTTCGCGTGGCCACCTCTGGGCGACCCGGTCCGGTGGTGCTGGCGCTGCCCGAAGACATGCTGACCGAAACCGTAACCGTTCCCGACGCCCGGCCCTATCAGGCAACGCAAGCGGCAGCGACCGAGGCCGATATCGACGCAATCTGCGCCCTGCTGGCCAAGGCCGAACGCCCGCTGGTGATGCTGGGCGGCTCGGGCTGGAGCGACCAATCCGCCAGGGATATCCAGCGCTTTGCCGAGGCGAACGGGCTGCCGGTTTGCACCTCTTTCCGCCGTCAGGACGCCATCGACAACCTTTCGTCCGCCTATGTCGGCGAATTCGGCACCGCCGTCAGCCCGACCATCGTCAAGCGCATCACTGATGCCGATATGCTGCTGGTTCTGGGCGCCCGTCTGGGTGAGATGACAACACGCGGCTATACCACACTGACACCACCGCAATCACAGCAGCGGCTGATCCATGTGCTGCCTGACGCCGACGAAATCGGCCGCGTCTATGGCCCCGATCTGGGTGTCTGCGCCGATATGGACAGCGTCGCGGCGGGGCTGGCCACGCGCGATCTGGGGCGCAAGCAGGCATGGGCTGAACGGGCCAGCGCCATGCGCGATGAATATCTGGCCGATACCGAACCGCCGGGCGACAACCAGTGGCAATTGGATATGGGCCGCGCCTTCTGCGCCATTCGCGACGATCTGCCCAAGGACATGATCATCACACTGGATGCCGGCAACCATACCGGATGGGCGCAGCGTTTCCTGCGCTTTGGCCGCCCCGGACGCGAGGTCGGATCGACCTGTGGGGCGATGGGCTATGCCGTGCCCGCCGCCGTGGCCGCATCGTTGCAGCACCCCGACCGGTTGGTGCTGGGGATGGTCGGCGATGGCGGCTTTCAGATGAGCGGCATGGAACTGGCAATGGCCGCCCAATATGGCGCGACGCCGATCATTCTGCTGTTCAACAACGGCATTTACGGCACTATCCGCATGCATCAGGAACGCGATCATCCGCGCCGCTTGTCGGGCACAACGCTGATCAATCAGGATTTCTGCCGCCTGGCCGAGGGCATGGGCTGCCACGCCGAGCGTGTGACCCGCACCGACGAGTTTGCCCCGGCGCTGGAACGCGCGCGCGCTTCGGGCAAGCCAGCGGTGATCGAGTTGGTAACCGATCCCGAACAGATTTCCAGTCGCACGACGATCACCAAACTGCGCGAACAGGCGGAAAAGCGGCGATGAACGACGCCCTGATAACCGATCTTCGCGCGGCGGTTGGTGACGCATATGTCTGGACCGAACCGGAACAGATGGCCCCGCATCTGCACGAAGATCGCGGCCGCTGGACCGGCACCGCCATCGCTGTGGCGCATCCCGGATCAACGGATGAGGTGGCAGCCTGTGTCCGCGCCTGCGCACAGGCTGGCGTGGCCATCTGCCCTCAGGGCGGCAATACCGGTCTGGTCGGCGGCGGCATGCCCGATGGCGGCGTGGTCATCGCGACCGGCCGCCTGAACCGCATCCGCAACGTCGACCCGCTGAACGCGACGATCACGGTCGAGGCCGGTTGCACCCTTGCCGCCGTACAACAGGCGGCTGACGAGGCGGGGCGTCTGTTTCCGCTGTCTCTGGCCTCGGAAGGCAGCTGCCAGATCGGCGGCAACCTGTCGACGAATGCCGGCGGCACTGCGGTCCTGCGCTATGGAAATACCCGCGATCTGGCGCTTGGGGTCGAGGTCGTCCTGCCCGACGGTCAGGTGCTGAACGCGTTGTCGGCGCTGCGCAAGGACAACACCGGATACGATCTGCGCGACCTGTTCATCGGGGCCGAGGGCACGTTGGGGATCATCACCGCTGCCGTGCTGAAGCTGTTTCCGAAACCTGCCGCCCGCGTCACCGCATTTGCGGGCTGTGCCGGCCCGGCGGACGCCCTGGCGATCTTCGACATTCTGCGCGCACGCGCAGGCGACAGCCTGACGGCATTTGAATATCTGGAACGCTTCGGCGTCGAGATGGTCCTGACTCACGCCCGGGGCGCCCGCGATCCGATGTCAGCGCCGCATCCCGCCTATTGCCTGATCGAGTTGTCCTCCCCCGACCCCGATGCCGATCTGGAGGCACGGATGGAAAACGCGCTGGCCGAGGCGATAGAGGCAGGGCTGGTCACAGATGCGGTCATCGGTGCGTCCGAGGCCCAGAACAACGCGCTATGGGCGTTGCGCGAGAACATGTCGGAAATGCAAAAGCACTATGGCGCGTCGATCAAGCATGACGTGGCCGTGCCGGTCGGACGTGTGGCCGAATTCATCACTCAGGGCGTCGCGGCCTGTCTGGATTACATGCCGACCATGCGCCCTTGCCCCTTTGGTCATTTCGGCGATGGCAATATCCATTTCAACCTGACCCGCCCCGAAGACATGAGCGACAAGGATTTCCTGTCGCATTACAGCGCCTTCAATCGGATCGTGCATGATCTGGTGGTCTCGATGGGTGGCTCGATCTCTGCCGAACACGGGATCGGGCTGGCCAAGCGCGAAGAATTGCTGCGTTATAAGGACCCGGTCGCGATGGCGCTGTTTCACAAGATCAAGCAGGCTATCGACCCACAGGGCCTGATGAACCCCGGCAAGGTGATCGCGCCGGAAAGCAAGGAACAGCCATGATCGACCTTTACACCTGGACCACGCCGAACGGGCGCAAGATTTCCATCCTGTTGGAAGAGCTGGGGCTGCCCTATGCCGTGCACGCCGTCGATATCGGCAAGGAACAGCAATTCGACCCGGATTTCCTGAAGGTCTCGCCCAATAACAAGATCCCGGCGATTGTGGATGACGGGTTGGCCGTCTTTGAATCCGGCGCGATCATGATCCATCTGGCCGAACGCGAGGGACGCTTTTTGCCGACCGACCCCAAGGCGCGTGCGGATGTGATGCAATGGCTGATGTGGCAAATGGGCGGCTTTGGCCCGATGCTGGGCCAGGCGCATGTCTTTATCAAGAACAATAAGGGGCTGGCCCCCGCCGCCGAAGAACGCTTCGCCAAAGAGGCACTGCGGCTTTACGGCGTGCTGGACCGCCAGCTTGAGGGGCAGGATTTCGTCGCAGGCGACTATTCCATCGCCGACATGGCGATCTTTCCCTGGGCGGCACGGCATGATTGGCATGAGGTCGATCTGCGCCAGTTCCCGAATGTGCTGCGCTGGTATCGTGCGCTGGCCGAACGTCCGGCGGTGCAAAAGGGGTATCAGGTGCCAAAGGATGTCGGCCCGATCCCGATGCCGGAATAGCCTCTGCCTCAGCGCAGATTGATCGGCAGCTGAAACGGATAGCTTGCCGCGTCCAGCCCGCGCGGCGCGGCCTGACAACGGCCCACACGGCTGGCAATCGTCACCGCCGCCTGATCCAGCGCCGGATTGCCCGAAGACCGCGCGACGCTTACGCCCTGAATGGCACCATTGCGTCCGATTTGCAGGTTCAGGATGACCTGACCGCCGCCGCGCACCGATGCGGGCGCGCGCGCCCGGCGGTTCAGGCAGGACGACAACTGCCGCGCCCATTGAGACATTAGCTGTCCGGTATTCACCCGCTGTGCGCGCTGAGGCGCGGGCTGTTGTGCGCCGCCCCCGCCCGACGCACCCTGCTGAGGTGCCGGTGCGGCAGGCTGCGATTGTTGCTGACGCGGGGCTGCCGCCTGCGGTGCGGCTTGCCGGCGCGGCTGTGGTGCGGGTCGTGCAGCCCGGGGGACAGGTCGTTCCGATTGCCGCAACGATAATGCCGACGGGATTTCAGGCGCAGCGGTCGGCAGAGCCAGCGCCTGTGCCATCGCAGGCCGCAAGGGCGGCAGCGCGATCTGCGGCGCGGCCTCGGCAGGCATCGGTTCGGGTGGCTTCACCTGCGGCTGCGGAATTGCGGGCGGCTGAACCGGCTCGATCTGGGGCGCCTCTGGCGGGATGGGATTTTCGGATTGTAGGGCCGCCAGTTCCTGCGGCTCTGTTAGGGCTGCGGGCGGTGCCTCCCAGCTTTTGATGGTCTCGGACATGGCGTCAGATGCCAGACCGATGGGTTGCCGGGATGGCGCGGCCTGTTCCGCGCCCAGTGCCCCGTTGTCGAGCAACACGACCGATGCAGCGAACAGCAATGCCCCCGATATGACGACATAGCACGCGATTTCGAGGGCGCGGTTCACGGCTGGCCCTCGCGCGGCTGGACCACCAGGGCCACTGCCGCATCCGTGGTCACGGCAACCTGTGACAGGATCGCGGCCAGTTCAGTAGCCGGCAGCGCCCCGTCTGCACGGATCGGCAATTCATTCTGCGCGTCGCGTCGGGCCAGCAGCGGCCAGATACCATCGCCCTGCGCATCGGCATAGGCCAGCCGCCCATCCGCTGCGATCAACAGAGGCGCGGTGATGTCCTCGGGCGTGTCAGCCTGCGCATTGGGGGGATCGACCTCCAATGCCTCTGGCGGGGTGATCGAGGCGCTGAGCAGAAAGAAGATCAGCAGCAGAAAGACCACGTTGATCATCGGGATGATCGGCTCTCTTCTGCCACGTCCTGGCTGCTGGGCGGGACCAAAGCGCATCATTCGGCCAGGACGGGCAGGCCAAGCTGCTGGGTTTTCATCAGATCGATCACATCGACCAGACGCTGCACATCCGCGCCGTCCTGCGCGCGCAATATCACCAGCGCGTCGGGATGGGGCAACAGCGGACGCAGGGCAGTGGCAAGATCCGCGTCGGCCATCTGCGCACCGTTCAAGGCCACACCCTCGGGCCCGACATCGATCAGGCGCGGCGCGCCCTGCCATTCGCTTGCCGCACCACCGCCCGTCCCCGTGACGATCGGCAGGACCGCATCGGCACCAAAGCGTGATGCCAGCATGAAAAAGATCAGCAGCAGGAAAACAACGTCGATCATGGCCGTAAGCGACATCCGGCGTGGATGGCGTCGCACGCCCAGATCAAAGCCCTGCGGGGTCATTCAGCAGCTCTGAGCCGCTGCATGGCGCCGGGTTGGGGGGCTGCAATAAAGATGCGAGTGGCCAGATCCTCAAGGTCGGTCTGCAGCCGGTCGGAAACCGATTCAAACCAGCTCAGCGCGACGCTGGCCGGGATCGCGACCGCCATGCCCGCCGCGGTTGTCAGCAATGCCTCCCAGATGCCGCCTGCCAGCGCGGTCGGATCGGCGCGGCTGCCCGATTGTTGCAGCACCTGAAAGGCCGCGATCATGCCCAGAACGGTGCCCAGCAAACCCAACAGCGGCGCGATGGTCGCGATCAGTTCCAGTGCCCGCAACCCGCCCCGGCTGCGCGACAGGGCCATACGGGCCACACGCTGCGTTTCCTCGCGCGCACCCTCATCGTCAAACCGCCCGTCGATCTGCGTGGCCATCGCCGCATAGGCGACGCGGGCGCGGACCGAGGGCCGTCCGGAAACCTCGGCCAATGCGGCACGCGGTTGCCCCTGACGCCACGATTCAAGTGCGCGGGCGGAATGCACACCGCCCCAGGCGCCCATGCCCCACAGCGCGACAATGCGCCAAAGAATGACCGCAAGCGTCGCCAGTGCCAGGACCGCGATCAGCCACATGGTCCAGCCGCCATCGCGCAAAAGCACCATGACGGGCAGCGAGGCAAAGGCCTGCGTGAGATCGGTCATTTTGGTCTCCGTCTGATGACGCGGTCGCCTTGACGACAGGATAGGCCAGCAGAAGCCAGCAGAACAGGGGCTCGCTAAAATACCTTAGTTATTTTGTCAAGCAATGAGGTTGCTTCAGTCGACGCCCGGCTTCGGCGGTGCCTTGGGGGTAAAGCTGCGGCGGTCGGGTTTGATGTCCAGCAGCGGCGTGCCGTCCAGACAATCCATACCGCGAACGATCACCTCGCGCCCCTCTATACACATCAGCCGCACGATCGAGGTCCCGATCGGGTTTGGCCTGACGGGTGAGCGCAGGGCAAAGGTGCCAATGATCCTGCCATCGCCCTTTGGGCTTTGCACGATCAGGTCACGGCGGCTGCGATCCAGCCAATACAGGACTTCGATCAGGGGGTAATCGATCAACCCTTCCAGCGCGGGCTGCCAGATCGGATCCAGTACCAACCGGCAATCCGGGCCATCATGCGATCCCTGACGCGGACAAAGCGCACGGTCCGACCACGGGGTACGGATCTCGCCAATAAAGCGCAGGCTTGCATCGGCGGCCGGGCGCAACGCAGCCACACGTTCGTTAGGCCTGACTGGTTTGTCCTCGCTCACAGATCACCTTGGAAAATTTGCACCACCTTGAATGCAGCGCCCGGCACATCAGCATTATTCGCCTTGTTTTACCGGAAAATCCAGACTTGAACTCTGCCATGCTGTCGGAATACGCTTTTTCCTGACGTAATTTACGATCTCGGGGGAATTTGTGCAAAATGTTGGCGAAGCTTTGGGGCTTGCCTGGCAGTTGGTGCTGTCCGGTGACGCCGATCTGGTCGAGATCGTCGCCCTGTCGCTGCGCGTCAGCCTGAGCGCGACGGCGCTTGCCTGCCTCATCGGCCTGCCCATTGGCGCACTGGTCGCCATCACCCGCTTTCCCGGACGCAACGCGGTGCTGATCCTGATGAACGCTCTGATGGGTCTGCCACCAGTGGTGATCGGGCTGCTGGTCTATCTGTATCTGTCGCGGTCGGGGCCGTTTGGGTTTCTGGGCCTGCTGTATACGCCCACCGCGATGATCATCGCCCAGACCATTCTGGTCACACCGATTGTCGCGGCCCTGTCGCGGCAGGTGCTGGAGGACCTGCACAAGGAATATGACGAACAGTTTCGATCCCTGTGCCTGAGCCGCAGCCAGATCATCGGCGCGTTGCTGTGGGACGGGCGTTATTCACTGCTGACCGTCGGGCTGGCGGGTTTCGGGCGCGCCGTGGCAGAGGTCGGCGCGGTGATGATCGTGGGCGGTAATATCGACCATCTGACACGGGTGATGACCACCGCCATCGCGCTGGAAACCTCCAAGGGCGACCTGCCTCTGGCCCTGGCGCTTGGGATCGTGCTGCTGGTGCTGGCGCTTGGCGTCAACGCGTCAGTGCAGGCGGTGCGGATGACGGCGGCGAGGCAGGCTTATGTCTGATCTGGGCGGCACATTGGCACATCGGCTGCCGGTTCTGTCGGCGGCGCAGGCGCGCGCCCCGATCCTGCCACTGAGCTTGCGGGGCGTCGCGCTGCAACGCGGAGGCCAGACGATCCTCGACAATGTTGATCTGACGCTCGGTCCACAGGGCTGCACCGTCATCATGGGACCGAACGGCGCTGGCAAAAGCATGCTGCTGAAGCTGCTGAATGGATTGATCGCGCCGACATCGGGCAGGATCAGCTGGGCCGGACTGTCGCCCGCACAGGCAATATCGCGGCAATCGCTGGTGTTCCAGAAACCGCTGCTGTTGCGCCGTTCGGTGGTGGCCAATCTGGACTTCGTCCTGCGCTCACGCGGCAAGGATCGCAGCCGCCGCGATGCCCTGCTGGATCATGTCGGGCTGCTGCACAAATCCGCCCAACCCGCCCGCCTGCTGTCAGGCGGAGAGGCACAGCGGCTGGCCATGGCCCGCGCATTGGCCACCGACCCCGAGGTCTTGTTGCTGGACGAACCGACTGCCAGCCTCGATCCGGCCTCGGTGCTGGCGATAGAAGAAATCGTGCGACAGGCACGCGACTGCGCGATCCGGGTGATCCTGGTGACCCATGACGTCGGTCAGGCCCGCCGGCTGGCAGATGACGTGGTGTTCCTGCATCGCGGCCGCGTCGCAGAACACGGTCCCTCGACCGACTTTTTCGCAGGCGCCGGCACCGGCGCAGCGCAGGCATTTCTGGACGGCAAAGTCGTCGTCTGACCGAACCCGAAAAACCGATCACACCTGAAGGAATGACACCATGACCAAACGAATGCTTGCCAGTGCTGCCGTGGCACTTCTTGGGCTGACCGGCGCAGGCTGGGCGCAGGATCAGTCGATCATCGTGCAATCGACGACCTCGACGGCGAATTCGGGCCTTTATGACTACCTGCTGCCGATCTTTACCGACGAATCCGGCATTACCGTGAACGTGGTCGCGGTGGGCACCGGGCAAGCGATCAAGAACGCCGAGAATTGCGACGGCGACGTGCTGCTGGTCCACGCAAAACCGTCCGAAGAACAATTCATCGCCGACGGCTTTGGCACCGAGCGCACCGACCTGATGTATAATGACTTCGTCATCGTCGGCCCCGAGGCAGATCCGGCCGGCATTGGCGGCATGACGGATGTCGAGGGCGCACTGGCCAAGATCGCCGAGGCGGCAGCCCCCTTTGCATCGCGCGGCGACGATTCCGGTACGCATCAGAAAGAGGTCGCCCTGTGGGAAGCATCGGGCGTCGATCCGATGGCCGCATCGGGCGAATGGTATCGTGAAACCGGCTCTGGCATGGGCGCCACGCTGAACGCGGGCATCGGCATGGGGGCCTATGTCCTGACCGACCGCGCCACCTGGATCAGTTTCGAGAACAAGCAGGACTACGCCGTTCAGGTCGAAGGCGACGACGATCTCTTCAACCAATATGGCGTCATCCCGGTCAGCGCCGACAAATGTCCTTCGGTCAAATCCGATGCCGCGCAGGCCTTTGCCGACTGGCTGATCTCGGAGGCGGGCCAAGAGGCGATCGCGGGCTACAAGGTCGATGATCAACAGCTGTTCTTCCCGAACGCACCCGATCAGTGATAGATTTGGCGGGCCGTCAACTCCGCGCGGCCCGCCAGACTGGACCCATGACCGAATCTGCCACCGCGACCCACGAATTCCTGACTGTCCGCGAACTGGCCGAGTTGCTGCGGATAAAAGAGCGCAAGGTCTATGATCTGGCCGCCTCTGGTCAGGTGCCCTGTTCAAAGGCGACGGGCAAGCTGCTGTTTCCGGAACGCGAGGTGCGCGATTGGATCGCCCGCAGCGGTTCGCGCGCAGACACCGCGCAGGCCGCGCGCCCGCCAATCGTGCTGGGCAGCCATGACCCATTGCTGGACTGGTCGATCCGACAGTCGCAATCCGGTCTGGCGACGTTCTTTGACGGATCGACAGACGGGCTGCAGCGTTTTGCCAAGGGCGAGGGCATTGCCGCCGGCATCCATATCTATGACGCCAAATCGGCCAGTTGGAACGTCGCGGCGGCAACGGCTGCGGCACGCGACCTCAATGCTGTGCTGATCAGCTTTGCCCGGCGCCGGCGTGGGCTGGTCATTGCCGAGGGTTTGGACCAGCCCGACGGTCTTGCCGATCTGGCTGGCCTGCGCTTTGCGCCCAGACAGGCCGAATCCGGCACAGCGATCCTGTTTCGCGAACTGGCCACGCAGGCCAGTCTGGATCCGGCCACCGTCACCATGACCGAAATGGCACGCACCGAAGATGAGGCCGTCGAGGCCGTGCGCCGCGGGTCAGCCGACGCCACATTCGGACTGGAATCCGTGGCGATCGGCTTTGGCCTGCGCTTTGTCCCGGTGATCGAAGAAAGCTTTGCCCTGCTTGTCGACCGAAAGGCATGGTTCGAACCTGCCTTTCAAAGCTTTATGGCCTTTTGCCGGCAGGACAGCTTTGCCAACCGTGCCAAGACGCTTGGCGGTTATGACATCTCTGACAGCGGCCAGGTGATCTGGAACGCTTGATCGGCGGTACATCAGGTCCGCACCTAGCGCGCTGGATGACACGGCTCTTGACCAGCAGCTTGATGGCGCCCGAAGGCACAATGCTGCGCGCGCAATGGCGTCGTTCACGCCGCCGATCCCCGACATGATCCGGCCTTGACGCCTTATGCCGGCAGTGATGATGCGGCCGGCTGCGAGAACGTATCAACCTGTGGTCACTGCTTTTTGTTGTATCGGAGACCACTTGACCGTTTCGGCATTTTTTTTGAGGGTATTCAGTAAAATCCAACAACCCAAAGAGGAGGATGACAGATGGTCGGCAGGGTAGCACAAACAGAAGAACGGCTTCACACGAGTCGCGTGTCATGGGGGGCGATCTTTGCAGGGGCTGCCTGTGCAATCGCGTTGCAGGCCGTTTTCCTGCTGTTTGCGGTCGCGATGGGTCTTGAAATTGTGGATGACGGCGACCTGACAGGATTTGGTGTGGGAACCGGCCTGTTCATCCTTATCACCAGCATCATGTGCCTGTTTGCCGGCGGCTCGGTCGCCGGGCGTTTATCGGGCGAGCCGTTTCTGCCTGCCGCCGTCCTGCACGGTGCGGTGGTTTGGGCGCTGGTGACCATCGTCGGCATCTACGCCGCAAGCGCCGTGACCTCCAAGATTGCCTCGGCGGCCGGTGCAACGCTGCAGACAGCAGGTTCCGCCGTGGGCGGCATCGCCAGTGGTGCCGGTCAGGCCGTGCAGGCGGTTGTTCCGGACCTGAGCGAAATGGACTTTCCTTCGGCGGGTCAGATCCTGCCGCCGTCCATGGAACAGGATCTCCAGCAACTTCTGCAGCGCGAAGGCATGACGCCAGAGCAACTGCGCCAAGAGGTCACGGCGATTACTGAGAACGTCTTTGACGAGCAGGACGCCAATCAGATCCGCTCGATTGCGACAACCGCAGGTCGCCGGATTCTGCAGAACCCCCAGAACACCGAGGAAATCGTTACCGCCGCGATCAATCGTCTGACCGACGGGGACAACGCCCCTCTTGGCGATCAGAAGATCGACAGACTTGCAGGCGTCTTGCAGCAACGCACCGGCATTTCCGAAACCGAAGCGCAGCAGCAGGTCGACAAGTGGCTGGGCGAATTTCAACAGGCGCGGGAAGAAGCCATCAGCACCTACAGAAATACGGTCGATGATCTCTCGCAAGAGCTGAACAACGCACGGCAACAGGTCGAAGAACAGGCGATGCAGGCCGCTGACGCCGCCTCCAGCTTTGCCTTCTGGAGCGCGATCGCCCTGATCTTCGGTCTTGGCGCTGCCTGCGTGGGTGCGGCTGTGGCCAATCCCGAAGAATTCGACAGATTGTCCTGAGCGCAGAAAGGAGCCAGACCATGAAACTCATCGAAGTGATCGTCGCCATCTTGCTGCCGCCCTTGGGCGTCTTCCTGAAGGTCGGCATCGGCAAGCAGTTCTGGATCAACCTGCTTTTGACGTTCCTGGGCTTTATCCCCGGCGTCATCCATGCGCTGTTTGTCATCATGTCGGACTGAAACGGACATAAGCCGACACAACAGAAAAGCCCCGCCGGATGAACCGGCGGGGCTTATTTCTTTTGCCTGTCTGTCAGCCCAAAGGGCTTACCAGTCAGCGCGCTCGATGATGCGGGTCTTGATCGGCAGCTTCATCGCGCCAAGGCGCAGGGCCTCGCGTGCGATGGCGTCGTTCACGCCGTCGATTTCGAACATGATCCGGCCCGGATGGACGCGGGCAGCCCAGAAATCGACAGAGCCCTTACCTTTACCCATCCGCACTTCGGTCGGCTTCGAGGAAACCGGCACGTCCGGGAAAATCCGGATCCAGACCCGGCCCTGACGCTTCATGTGACGGGTGATCGCGCGGCGGGCCGCTTCGATCTGACGGGCGGTGACACGCTCGGGCTCGGTCGCCTTCAGCGCATAAGAGCCGAAGTTGATGTCAAAGCCGCCCTTGGCTTCGCCGTGGATCCGGCCCTTGTGCTGTTTGCGGAACTTGGTCCGTTTCGGTTGCAGCATTGTTTCTACTCCTTACCGGCTATCGCGGCGCGGGCCACGAGATGCCGGGCCTTCTTGAGCCTCGGCAGCTTTGCGGTCGCGGGCCTGCGGATCATGTTCCATGATCTCGCCTTTGAAGATCCACACCTTGATGCCGATGATCCCGTAGGGGGTCATTGCCTCGGACAGCGCGTAATCGATATCGGCACGCAGGGTATGCAGCGGCACACGGCCTTCGCGATACCATTCGGTCCGTGCGATTTCAGCACCACCCAGACGGCCAGCAACGTTCACGCGGATACCCAGGGCACCCATGCGCATGGCGTTCTGAACCGAGCGCTTCATGGCGCGGCGGAACGAAACCCGACGTTCCAGCTGCTGCGCGATCGATTCCGCGACCAGCTGTGCGTCCAGTTCCGGCTTGCGAACCTCGACGATGTTCAGGTGCAGCTCGCTATCGGTGAACTTCGCAAGTTTCTTGCGCAGCGTTTCGATATCGGCGCCCTTTTTGCCGATGATGACACCCGGACGTGCAGCGTGAATGGTCACACGGCATTTCTTGTGCGGGCGTTCGATGATGACGCGGCTGATGCCGGCCTGCTTGGCCTCTTTGTGGATGAAGTCCCGGATCTTCAGGTCTTCAAGCAGCAGATCGCCATAGTCCTTGTCGTCCGCATACCAGCGGCTGTCCCAGGTGCGGTTGACCTGGAGACGCATCCCAATGGGGTTAACCTTCTGACCCATTACGCTTGCTCCTCAACTTGACGCACCTTGATGGTGATTTCCGAAAACGGCTTCATGATCTTGCCATAGCGGCCACGTGCCCGCGGACGGCCACGCTTCATCACCAGGTTCTTGCCGACCCAGGCTTCGGCGACGATCAGGCTGTCGACGTCAAGGCCGTGGTTGTTCTCGGCATTCGCGATAGCCGATTGCAGGCATTTCTTCACGTCGCCGGCGATGCGCTTGTGCGAGAAGGTCAGATCGGCCAGAGCCTTGTCGACCTTCTTGCCACGGATCAATTGCGCGACAAGGTTCAGCTTTTGCGGCGAGGTGCGAAGCATCTTGGTTTTTGCGAACGCTTCGTTCTCCGCCACGCGGCGCGGATTGTTTTCCTTACCCATGACGATTACTTCCTCTTCGCTTTCTTGTCGGCCGCGTGACCATAATAGGTGCGCGTCGGCGAATATTCACCGAACTTCTGGCCAATCATGTCTTCGCTGACATTCACCGGGATATGCTTGTGCCCGTTGTAAACGCCAAAGGTCAGACCCACGAATTGCGGCAGGATCGTCGAGCGGCGCGACCAGATCTTGATCACATCCGAGCGACCGGAATCCCGTGCTTTTTCGGCCTTCTTGAGCACATAAGCGTCAACGAACGGCCCTTTCCAAACAGAACGTGCCATAGATTAACGCCCCTTCTTCTTCGCGTGGCGCGACCGCAAGATATACTTGTCAGTCGTTTTATTGTTGCGAGTCTTCTTGCCCTTGGTGTCCTTACCCCAGGGCGTAACCGGCGTACGGCCACCCGAAGTACGACCCTCACCACCACCATGCGGGTGGTCGATCGGGTTCATTGCGACACCGCGAACCGAGGGACGGATGCCCTTGTGGCGGTTACGACCTGCTTTACCCAGGTTCTGGTTCGAGTGGTCGGCATTCGACACGGCACCGATAGTGGCCATGCACTCCTGACGGACCAGACGCAGTTCGCCCGAGCTGAGGCGGATCTGGGCGTAGCCACCGTCGCGGCCCACGAACTGGGCATAGGTGCCAGCCGAGCGTGCGATCTGGCCACCCTTGCCGGGCTTCAGCTCGACGTTGTGGACGATCGTGCCGATCGGCATGCCGCTGAAGGGCATGGCGTTGCCGGGCTTGACGTCGACCTTCTGGCCGGCGATCACGCGGTCCGTCACAGCCAGACGCTGAGGGGCCAGGATATAGGCCTGCTCGCCGTCTTCGTACTGGATCAGCGCGATGAAAGCAGTCCGGTTCGGGTCATATTCGATCCGGACGACGACGCCCGAGACGTCGAATTTGTTACGCTTGAAATCGACGATGCGATACAGGCGCTTTGCCCCGCCGCCCTGGCGGCGCATGGTGATCCGTCCGGTATTGTTCCGACCGCCCTTTTTGGTCAAACCCTCGGTGAGGGACTTGACCGGACGACCTTTCCAAAGCTCCGAACGGTCGATCAGAACCAGCCCGCGCTGGCCAGGCGTCGTCGGCTTATACGACTTCAATGCCATCTTTCTGTCTTCCGTTGCTTTGGTCCCCGGCCCTTCAGATGAAGGCAGTGGGGTCCGTTTCAGTAAATGCGCGCGGCCCCCACCAAGGCGGGGGCCGCAGAGTCGCGGCTAACTATCAGAGGCCAGTGCTGACGTCGATAGTGTTGCCTTCTTCCAGCGTCACATAGGCTTTCTTCACATCGCTGCGACGACCCATGATTCCGCGGAAACGCTTGGTCTTGCCTTTGGTGATGGTGGTGTTGACCGCCTTCACCTTCACACCGAACAGCGCCTCGACAGCATCCTTGATCTGCGGCTTGCTGGCATCTTTGGCGACCTGGAAAACAACCCCGTTGTTTTCCGAAGTCATGGTGGCTTTCTCGGTGATGATCGGCTTGACGATCACGTCGTAATGTTCAGCTTTCGCGCTCATTTCAAACGAGCCTCCAGAGCTTCGACACCAGCACGCGTGATCACCAGCGTGTCGCGCTTGAGGATGTCATAAACGTTGGCGCCCATCGATGGCAGGATATCCAGACCTTCGACATTGCGCGCGGCAAGGGCGAAACCTTGGTTCACCTCGGCGCCGTCGATCACCAGAACCCGCTTCCAGCCGTTTTCCTTGACCGCTTTTGCAACGGCCGAGGTCTTGGCGTCTTTCAGATCCAGGTTGTCAACGATCACCAGTTCGCCTGCGGTGGCTTTGGCCGACAGCGCGTGCTTCAGACCCAATGCCCGAACCTTCTTGGGAAGGTCAAAGGCGTGGCTGCGCGGGGTCGGACCCTTGTAGATACCACCACTGCGGAAGATCGGCGCCTTGCGGGAACCGTGACGTGCGCCACCGGTGCCCTTCTGGCGATAGATCTTCTTGGTCGAGTAGCTGACTTCCGAACGACCCAGAACCGAGTGCGTCCCGGCCTGCGCCTTGGCGCGCTGCCAGCGCACGACGCGCTGCAGAATGTCGCCGCGCGGCTCCAGACCAAAGATGTCATCGGCCAGGTCGATCGAACCGGCCTTGCCGGATTCCAGCTTGATTACATCAAGTTTCATTTGTCCTCTCCTTTCGGAGCGTCATCTTCTTTCGGAGCGTCAGCTTCGACGGCCTCGTCAATCACGCTGCCAGCCTGATCGTCTTCGGCCTTGTCGGCTTCGATCGATGCTTCGGCTTCGGCCAGTGCAGCAGCTTCCTGCTCGGCGGCCAGACGTGCGGCCTCCTCACGGGCTGCTTCTTCCTCGGCAGCAGCAGCGGCAGCGGCTTCTTCGGCCAGACGCTCTGCTTCCTTGGCAGCCGAACGCAGGGCGGCCGGATAGATCACGTTCTCGGGCGTGGCTTTCTTGACCGCGTCCTTGACGGTAACCCAGCCACCCTTGGAACCCGGAACCGAACCCTTGACCATGATCAGACCACGGTCGGCATCGGTGCGGATGACCTGCAGGTTCTGGGTGGTGACGCGCACGGCACCCATGTGACCAGCCATCTTCTTGCCTTTGAAGACCTTGCCCGGATCCTGACACTGACCCGTCGAGCCGTGCGAGCGGTGGCTGACCGACACACCGTGGCTGGCCCGCAGACCGCCAAAGTTGTGACGCTTCATCGCACCTGCAAAACCCTTACCGATCGAGGTGCCCGCGATATCCACGAACTGACCTTCGAAGTAATGGTTGGCGGTGATTTCTTCACCGACATTGATCAGGTTTTCTTCGGCCACGCGGAATTCCGCGATCTTGCGCTTGGGCGCAACCGATGCCTTGGCAAAGTGACCGCGCAGGGCCGCAGTGGTCCGCTTGGCTTTTGCTTCACCAGCGCCCAGCTGAACGGCGGTATAACCGTCACGCTCGGTGGTGCGCTGATCCACGACCTGCAGGCCGTCCAGTTGAAGAACGGTGACAGGAACCTGCCGACCGTCATCCATGAACAAGCGGGTCATGCCGACTTTCTTGGCGATAATACCAGTACGCAACATGGTTCTACCCCCTTAGACCTTGATCTCGACATCCACGCCGGCGGCGAGGTCGAGCTTCATCAGGGCGTCAACAGTCTGCGGGGTCGGATCGACGATATCCAGCAGACGCTTGTGGGTACGGATTTCCCACTGGTCGCGGCTTTTCTTGTCGATATGCGGGCCACGCAGAACGGTGAATTTCTCGATTTTGTTCGGCAGCGGAATCGGGCCGCGAACGGTTGCGCCGGTGCGCTTGGCGGTATTCAGGATTTCCTGGGTGCTGGCGTCCAGCACGCGGTAATCGAACGCCTTGAGCCGGATACGAATGGTCTGGCTTTGCATAAGTCATCCCTCTGATGGGGAGTTCCAGTTGAGAGGCTGACGACACACCACGCGGCGCCAGCTTCGAACCGTATAAAAAAGTGCAAGGCCGCCCCCATAGCGGGCGACCTTGGCAATGGCAACCGATTCCTGTGCAAAAGTCGCGGATTCGGATGCGATGGCGCTATTTGCACCAGGCACTGTAAAAGGTCAAGCAGCACTGCACCTGAAAGTGCTTACTCGGTAGCCGGGAAGATTGCGCGCCAATACCGGTCTACGCGAGCTTGCAGACGACCATCTGGATTGGCTTCATACTCCCTTTCGGCACCCTCCAGAACCCAACTCCGCTTATATCGCGCAGCGGGGTGCAGCACATGAACAATTGTTCTCGCTTCGCCATGATCGGCCAGTGCCCGCTTGGCGCGATCGCCGAAGGCGACGATTCGGACAGGCTGCACCTTGGCGATTTCTTTCGAAAGAACATCCGCGCAGATATCGTTCAATTCTGGCCCAATCCCACCATTCCGCGCAAAAAGCTTCACTGCATCAGTCAGCCAGACGGAGTACCCTTGATCCACACATCGCCTGACCAAATTCCACACAACACCGTAATGCCGCCTTGAATGCCTTAGCCGTTCGGAGTCGACGCCGAAAAATGTTCCCACCGTGAGCCCCGGTTCTGTCCCGTTTCGCAATGGGTCTTGGGCGCAGAACATGATTGTCCCCTTCGCGCTTTTTTCCTGCTTCGCGCTTTTTTCCTGCGAGATAAGGCACGGGAGGTCGTAGCCGGACGGTAAGTCGAAAAGTGGCGCCAGCAGTGGGGTCGATGCTTCCTCCCTTGGGATGTGAGGCATTCCGCGTCCTGGCTTGTGCCCTTCGTGGAAATCCCGCCGCAACCCATCAGACAGCCGTCGAAGTTCCGACATCGAAAAGAGGGGTGCTTGGGATTCGATCCAATTCTCCCAGGCACCTTCATTAAAAGACAGATCACCATCCAGCATTGTCAATTTTTCGTTCCCCTCCGAAAAAAAGGCCGCCCCTTGGGGCGGCCCTTCTGTCTTGTGCGGTGTGGTGGGGGCTGGCCCCACCGGCACCAGCCTTAAGCGATGATCTTCGAGACCACGCCGGCGCCGACGGTGCGGCCGCCTTCGCGGATGGCAAAGCGCAGGCCCTGCTCCATGGCGATCGGTGCGATCAGTTCAACTTCGAACTTCAGGTTGTCGCCGGGCATCACCATTTCCGTGCCCTCGGGCAGGTTCACGGTGCCGGTCACGTCCGTCGTGCGGAAGTAGAACTGCGGGCGGTAGTTCGCGAAGAACGGCGTGTGACGGCCACCCTCTTCCTTGGTCAGGATGTAGGCTTCTGCCTCGAACTTGGTGTGCGGGTTGACCGATTTCGGCTTGCACAGCACCTGGCCACGCTCGACGCCGTCACGTTCAATACCGCGCAGCAGAACGCCGACATTGTCGCCGGCTTCCCCACGATCCAGCAGTTTGCGGAACATTTCCACGCCCGTGCAGGTGGTTTTCTTGGTGTCGCGGATGCCCACGATTTCCAGTTCGTCGCCGACGTTCACAGCGCCGCGCTCGATCCGGCCGGTCACAACCGTACCACGGCCCGAAATCGAGAACACGTCCTCGATGGGCAGCAGGAACGGCTGGTCAACGGCGCGCTCGGGCGTCGGGATATAGGCGTCGACTTCCTTGAGCAGTTCGCGGATCGAGTTCTCGCCGATTTCCGGATCACGGCCTTCCAGCGCGGCCAGAGCCGAGCCTTTGATGATCGGAATATCGTCGCCCGGATAGTCGTAGCTGGACAGCAGCTCGCGGACTTCCATTTCGACCAGTTCCAGCAGTTCTTCATCATCCACCTGGTCGACCTTGTTCAGGTAGACGACCATGTAGGGGATGCCGACCTGGCGGCCCAGCAGGATGTGCTCGCGGGTCTGCGGCATCGGGCCGTCAGCTGCGTTCACAACCAGGATCGCGCCGTCCATCTGCGCCGCACCGGTGATCATGTTCTTCACATAATCGGCGTGGCCGGGGCAGTCGACATGCGCATAGTGGCGGTCGTCGGATTCATACTCGACATGAGCCGTCGAGATGGTGATCCCGCGGGCCTTTTCTTCCGGCGCGCCGTCGATCTGGTCATAGGCCTTGAAATCGCCGAAATATTTCGTGATCGCAGCCGTCAGCGTCGTCTTGCCATGGTCAACGTGACCAATGGTCCCGATGTTGACGTGCGGCTTGTTACGTTCAAACTTTGCCTTTGCCATGTTGGCCTCCTATCGCGGGGCGTCGGCGATCTCCGCCCCGGTTAAAACATCCGCCGCGATGTATAAGCACCGAGGGGAAAAATCAAGGGCAGGCGGCGTGCAGCCCGCGTCTCTTGCGCTTTGGAACCACAGCGGGCTGAATCGCGTTCAAATTCCAATAGATGCCGTCTGCAAAAGGCAAGACGGCACAATCCAGGAGGAAGCGATGAGCTTGATGAAAACCCTAGCCCGTGTGGCAGCCGGCGTGATGCTTGCAAAGGGAATCGGCACGGTGATGAAAAACGCGCAGGGCGGGACCACCAGCACCACAAACCGCAGCCAATCCAGCCGTCAGACCGGCGGTGGGATCCTGGGCGACCTGCTGGGCAATAATACGCCCGAAGGCGGCGGCTCCGGCGGCGGCCTCAGCGATATGCTGGGCAAGGTTCTGGGCGGCGGATCGCGCAGCGCGGGTCGCGGCCAGTCCTATGGCGGCCCGAATTCCACCGGCGCGCAAGGCGGGCTGGGCGGCATGCTGGACAATCTGACCAATCAGGCCCGCAACAGCCGCAGCGGCAGCAGTTCCGGCGGTGGACTGGGCGGCATTCTGGACCAGCTTTCGGGCGGCACCAAATCGTCGCGCAGCGGCAGCAGCTCCGGCGGCGGATTGGGCGACATTCTGGGCGCAGTGCTGGGCGGTGCGGCAGGCGGTGCAGCGGCCGGCAAGCTGGCTGAAAAAGGATCGCAATCTCAGAACGATGCCAGCTTTGGCGAGTTGTTCAACGACACGCTGTCGACCGGCGAGGAGCCCGAGGTCGCACCCACGCCCGAGCAGAACGCGGTGGCCGGCCTGATGCTGCGCGCCATGATCCAGGCTGCGAAATCCGACGGCAAGATCGATGATGCCGAAAAGCAGCGCCTGACCAGCGAGTTGGGCGAGATGGACGACGAAGAGCGTCAGTTCATCCGCGAGCAGATGGCGGCTCCGGTCGATCCGGAGGGTCTGGCCCGCGAGGTGCCCTCGGGTCTGGAGGGGCAGGTCTATCTGATGTCGCTGATGGCCATCGACTTCGACAGCAAGGCCGAGGCCGAATATCTGCACGCTTTGGCGCAGGGGCTTGGCCTGAACCAGCAGGTCGTCAACCAGATCCACGAACAGGTCGGGGTCCAGAACCTTTACGCCTGACGGTTGACCCAGCTTTGCCAAACGTGCCGCGCAGGGTTTGCCTTGCGCGGCATTTTCATTTTGCGCGGGGGGCAGCCGCCGCCGCGCGGACACGCAAACAGAAAAGAGGCCCGCAATGAACCTGTATCCAAAGCTGATGACACGCCAGCAAGAGGGCCGGCCGGTTCGTGTGGGTCTGATTGGCGCGGGCAAGTTCGGCTCGATGTTCCTGGCGCAGGTCCGGCACGTCCCGGGAATGCATCTGATGGGGCTGGCCGATCTGTCGCCCGAACGCGCCCGCGCGGCGTTGACCGCGACGGGCTGGGACACAGAGGCCGCCACGACAACGGATTTCAGCCAGGCCTTGCGTGACGGCACCATCTGCATCACCGACGACCCCGAGGCGCTGATCCGCGCCGATGGGGTGGACGTCGTGATCGACGCCACCGGCATTCCGGCCGCCGGCATCCGCCACGCCCTGCTGGCCGCCGAACAAGGTCGCCATATGGTCATGGTCAATGTCGAGGCCGATGTGCTTGCAGGTCCCTATCTGGCGCGGCAGTTTGCGCAGGCCGGTTTGGTGTATTCCATGGCCTATGGCGACCAGCCCGCACTGGTTTGCGAGATGATTGACTGGGCCCGCACCTGCGGATTCCGTGTCGTTGCGGCAGGGAAAGGCACGAAATATCTGCCCTCTTATGCAGGATCGACGCCCGACACGGTCTGGGATCACTATGGCCTGACAGCGGCCGAGGCCGAGGCCGGCGGGATGAACCCGCAGATGTTCAACTCTTTCCTGGACGGCACGAAATCTGCGCTTGAGATGGCGGCGATTGCGAACGCATCGGGGTTGGATGCGCCCCGCGACGGGTTGACCTTTCCTGCTGCAGGCACGGATCAACTGGCTGATATGTTGAAACCGCGTCGCGACGGCGGTTTGCTGGAGCAGGCCGGCCTGGTCGAGGTCGTGTCTTGCCTCAACCGTGATGGATCACCTGTCACCAATGACCTGCGTTGGGGGGTCTATGTCACCTTCGAGGCTGGCGATGATGCTGGGCCGGGTGCCGACTATGTGCGCCGTTGCTTTCGCGAATATCAGGTGGCGACAGATGCCACCGGTCGCTATGCCTCGCTGTTTCGTCCGTCGCATCTGATCGGGTTGGAACTGCCGGTCAGTGTCGCCAGCGCCGCCTTGCGCGGTGAACCCACCGGGGCGACACAAGCGTTCAAGGCCGATGTGGTTGCCGTCGCCAAACGTGACTTGCGCGCGGGCGAGCGGCTGGACGGCGAAGGTGGCTATACCGTCTGGGGCAAACTGATGCCGGCTCCGGCCTCGCTGGCTGCAGGCGCCCTGCCCGTTGGCCTGGCCCATGGCGTCACGCTGCGCCGCGATGTTGCCGCCGACCAGACGCTGGCCTGGGATGATATCGACGCCCCCGAAGAACAGGCGTTCAGCATTCGACGCCTCATGGAGCAGCAGGCACGGGCCGAGATTGCAGGTTAAAAGCGCAATCTCTGTCACAATTTCGCGTGCGATCACCTTGTAGTTGATCGATGCCCGCGCGGCTGCCACACTGATCCAGCGGCCTTGGGCCGCCCAGCAGGAGGTACCACATGAGACTGATTTTAGCCGCCGCAATCGCTGCACTGCCAATGATCGCCCATGCCGATGCCGCCGAAGACGCGCTGGAGGCGCGCCAAGGCTTCATGAAAATGCTTTCCATCAACATGGGCACGCTATCGGGTATGGCGAAAGGCGACATTGCCTATGACGAAGCCGCCGCAACCACCGCCGGCAACAATCTGGAGGCGCTGACCGGCTATGCCGTACCCGCGTTGTTCATCGAAGGCACATCCACGGATGACGGCGTCGAAACCGAGGCGCTGCCGGCGATCTGGGAAAACAGTGAGGACTTTGCCAGCAAGTTTTCCGGACTGCAGGAAGCCGCCGCCGGTGCTGGCGCCGCTGTAGCGGGCGGTCAGGAGAGCATCGGCCCGGTCCTTCAGCAGCTTGGCGGGGCCTGCAAAGACTGTCACGACGATTATCGTGAAGACTAGGCCGCAAGCACAGGGCCAGCCGGAAAAGGTCAAGCTGTGGGACCCGCTGCTGCGGCTGTTCCACTGGCTGCTGGCAGCACTGGTCATAGCGAACTGGCTTTTGGGCCAGTTCGGACCGACCGATATGTCGCTGCATTTCTGGTTCGGCTATGCCATTCTGGCGCTGCTCATTTTCCGGATTGTCTGGGGCTTCGTCGGGCCCGAGCCAGCGCGGTTTTCCAACTTTTTGCGTGGCTTTGGTACGATCCGGGACTATGCGCGCGGCATGTTTCGTCGTGAACCCAGCCTCTGGCCCGGCCACAACCCGCTTGGCGCGCTTGCGGTCGTGGCGATGATCCTCGCGCTGCTGTTTCAGGTTGTCACCGGCCTGATCTCGGACCCTGAGGACTTCATCAATGTCGGACCTCTGGCCGGCGCGGTTGGCAGCGATATCGCGACCGAAGCCCCGGGCTGGCACGCGTTCGGCGCCAATATCATCCTGATCCTGGTGCTGCTGCACATCTCGATCATCCTGTTCTACCGCGTCTGGAAGAACGAGGATCTGATCCGCCCGATGATCACCGGCTGGAAATGGGTGCAGCGGCGCTAAGCCGCCCCGCCCGACTGATCAGACCGGGATCATCGTGCCTTGCAAGATGGCGACATGTTTGCGCACACCATTCACCTCGGCCCAGACATCGGCCGACACGACGGTCAGCCGCCGGCCAGCGCGGATCACACGCCCCTCTGCCACCAGCCGATCACCCACGGCGGGCGACATCAGGTTGATCTTCATCTCGACCGTCATCACCTCGGCCCCGGGCGGCATCAGCGTCAGCGCGGAATAGCCAGCAGCCGAGTCCCCGATGCTAAAGGTCAGCCCGGCATGCCCCGCACCATGCTGTTGCTGCGATGCCGCCAAAATCGGCGCGACGATCACCACCCGCCCCTTGCTGACCTCAACCAGTTCCGCCCCAAGCGTCTGCATCATCGTCTGCCGCGCAAAACTGTCGCGGATGCGGGTTGCCACCTCAGTCATCGAGCAGGCTGCCCTGCCCTGCGGGTTGGGGCGCGTCCAGCCCCAAATGCCGCCAGGCGCGGGCGGCCAGTTGGCGGCCGCGAGGGGTTCGGGCGATCAGGCCCTGTTGCAGCAGATAGGGCTCGATGACCTCCTCGATGGCATCGCGGCTTTCGGACAGGGCGGCGGACAGGGTTTCAACGCCCACCGGGCCACCGCCGTAATGTTCGGCCATCAGCGCCAGGTATCGCCGGTCGGCACCATCCAGCCCCAGATCGTCGACACCAAGCCGGGTCAGCGCGTTATCTGCGATGGCGCGGGTCAGGCGGCCATCGCCTTCGACCAGTGCAAAATCGATGACCCGTCGCAACAGGCGACCGGCGATGCGGGGCGTTCCGCGCGCGCGCCGAGCGATCTCCATGGTGCCCTCGGGTTCGGCGTCGATGTTCAGTTTGGCCGCACCGCGCCTGACGATCTGGTTCAACTCGTCGATGGAATAGAACTGCAGCCGCGTGGGGATGCCGAAACGGTCACGCAGCGGGGTGGTCAGCAGCCCCAGCCGTGTGGTTGCGCCGACCAGTGTAAAGGGCTGCAACTCGATCCGAACTGTGCGGGCTGCGGGGCCCTCACCGATGACAAGATCAAGTTCGAAATCCTCCAGCGCAGGGTACAGCACCTCTTCCACCGCCGGATTCATGCGGTGAATTTCGTCAATGAACAGCACGTCGCGGGCTTCCAGATTGGTCAGGATCGCAGCCAGATCACCGGCACGGGCCAGCACCGGTCCCGAGGTCATGCGAAAGTTCACCCCCAGTTCGCGCGCCATGATCTGCGCCAGCGTGGTCTTGCCCAGACCGGGAGGTCCGTGAAACAGCGTATGGTCCATCGCCTGACCGCGCATGCGGGCGCTGTCGATAAAGACGCGCAGATTGGCCCGCAATTCGGCCTGCCCGATAAAATCGGTCAGGACTTGCGGACGAAGCGCGCGATCCTCGCTTTCACCCTCCAGCGGTTCGGGGCGCAAGGTGGGGTCGGGCTGCGTCATCCGCGCGCCATCGCCTGCAGGCGGGCGATGCGGTCTTCGGTTGGTGGATGGGTGGCAAACAGCTTGTCGGCGCGCAGGGCGTGCAGCGGGTTGATGATGAACATGGCCGCCGAGGCGGGGTTGCGCTCGGCCGGGACGTTGACGCTGCGGCCGGCCATTTGTGCGATCCGTGCCAGCGCATCGGCCAGCGCCGCCGGCTGGCCGCTGATCTCGGCACCCTCGCGATCGGCCTCGAATTCGCGTGTGCGCGACACGGCCATCTGCACCAGTCCGGCAGCCAGCGGGGCGACGATCATCGCGATAATGGCGCCGATGCCACCACCGCGTCCCTCGCGGCCGCCGCTGAAGATCAGCATATTGCCCATCATCGCGATTGCCCCGGCCAGCGTCGCCGTGACCGTCATGGTCAAGGTATCGCGGTTGCGGATATGGGCCAGTTCATGCGCGATGACGCCTGCCAGTTCGTCGCGCGGCATCGCCTGCAATAGACCCTGCGTGACGGCAACCGCCGCATTCTGCGGGTTGCGACCGGTGGCAAATGCATTGGGCTGTTCGGTCTGCAGGACGTAGACAGCGGGTGTCGGCAGATTGGCGCGTTGGGCCAGGGTTTCAACCATATCGACCAGTTCGGGCGCGGATGCTCGGTCCACGCGAACGGCGTTCTGCTGGCGCAACATGGCCTTGTCGCTGTTCCACCAGGCCCAGAGATTGGTACCGCCGGCAAACAGCAGTGCCAGAATCGCGCCGCCGCGACCGCCAAGCATCCAGCCCAGCCCGACCACCAAAGCGGTCATGACCGCCATCAGAACGAATGTGCGTGCATTTCCTGCCATCTTTTATCCTTTCGGTGCCAGGCTTTTCAGTGCTGCACGGATCAACGCAGAGGTTGTGGCATCGGGTTCCGAAGCCTGCGATTGCGCGACGGCGGCCGCGGCCTCGGAGGGAGCATAGCCCAGATTGGTCAGCGCCGATAACGCGTCAGCCGCAGCCTGCGCGGGTTGGGCTGTCGGTGCCGCCGGGCGGCGTGCCTCTGCTTCGGCCATCGAGGCCGGAGCAGAGGCAGCGGACGCGTCGGCCTCGATGGCCGGCTCGTCCGCACCCCCGGCCTCAACCGTCAGATCACCGCCGATCGCCATCACTGCGGGTGCTTTATCCTTCAACTCCAGCACCACGCGCTGCGCCAGTTTCGGGCCGACGCCTTGCGCCTTGCGCACTGCAGACCAATCGCCAAGCGTGATCGCCCGCGCCAGCCCATCAGGGCCAAGCGTCCCGAGGATCGCCAGCGACACCTTGGCGCCAACACCTTGCACACTGGTCAGCAGGCGGTGCCACTCTTTTTCCAGCATCGTCGGAAAACCGAACAGCTGCAGCAAATCCTCACGAACCAGAAGATCCGTATAGAGCGCCACGGCCTGACCCGCCGGGGGCAGACCAGCCGCCGTACGTTCGCTCACATGCACGATATATCCCACGCCGCGCACGTCGATCAGCACGTGATCGCGGGCGCGGTGCAGGATCACACCGGCAATGCGCCCGATCACGCGACCACCTTGACGTTGCGGCCCTGCATATGCCGGGAATGGCAAATCGCGATCGCCAGCGCATCAGCCGCATCCGGCCCTTCGAACTGAACACCGGGCAATTGCACCCGGACCATATGCTGCACCTGTTCCTTTGCAGCATGGCCTACGCCCACCACGGTTTTTTTCACCGCGTTCGGGGCGTATTCGCCAATGCTCAGCCCGGCCTCGGCGGGTGCCAGCAGTGCAATCCCACGCGCCTGGCCCAGTTTCAGCGTGCCGACTGCATCCTTGTTCACAAAGGTCTGCTCGACCGCGGCCGTGTCCGGGGAATGGGCCGCGATCACGGCACAGAGCCCCCGATACAGCGCGGCCAGCCTGACGCCCAATTCGCCGGTTTCAGAATGGATCACGCCATTTGCCACATGCCGCAGACGCGATCCATCCACCTCGATGACGCCCCAGCCCATGTTTCGCAAACCGGGATCGATGCCCAGAACCCGCATGCCTGCCCCTTTCGTTTTTCAACGAACTAGCACGAAACACGAACATCGACCAGAGGCTTTCCCAGCGGAAAACACGAATGCCGAAACCGCCCCAAGCGATTTCGGCATCCGCAAAGCCGCAATTGACCGGAACTTTGCTCAGCTATGTTGCAGGATGATCTGGTTCTGCAGGTGGCGCATGACCAGCTTGCGCCCCTTGCGCCCCGACGCCAGAAGACGCGCCGGAGCCGGTGCATCATCGCTGTGCAGTTCCGGGAAGATCGTGAACAACTCTTCTCTGGCGTTCTGGCTGATGGATTTCAGCGCCTCGGCGCCCGCATAAAGCGTTTCGGTCTCGGCACCGTTTGAATAGACGACATCATGCTGGTCGGTCATGAAGTGATAATAGGTCACGCCCTCGCTGGCCTGATCAATGTCGACGCCGTCGATCATCAGCAACTGCCTGGCGCCAACCAGAACCTCATCCGTCCCGAACATCCGCTGCGCGATACGCGACCGCACCAACACGCGATGCTGTGGCGATACCAGCAGATCGTTGGCGGGGGTGTTTTTCCCCAATGCACCAGCCGCAATGCGGATCGGGCGTAGCTTGGGCTGTGCGGCCAGCGCATCGCTGCTGAAATGCCGCGAACCGATCCAACGGATGGGCTGATGCCCATTGTCGCGGGTCCGGACCAGATCACCGACTTGCAGATCCTGAACCGGGATCATGCCTCCGTTGGTCTCAATCAGAGTATCTTGCGCGAAACACACGACTGTTTCGATATCGATGACTTCGCGGTTGTAGAACAAACCTGCAAACGTAGCGCCACCATTTGGCAGCGATGGACTTACAGGGGCGACCTGATTCAACGAAATGGACTGGATCGGCTGGTTATCAAGCGCTGCGGCACTTGCAGAATAACTGCTGGGCGGCGCCACCCACGTATTGCCGTCGGTGTCCTGCACGATGATCAACTGGACATTCTCGGTTGTGCCGTTCGCATAGGTGATTGTCGCATTGTAGAGTGCGGTCGCATCGAATGTATGTGCCGTCTGCCCACCGGCACTATCCGTTATCCGGAACGTGTCATTTCCAAAGCTATTGTTTTGATTATAGGTTTGAAATCTCGTCGATGATTGCGAAGAACTGCCGTCGCTACTGCTATAGCTGATAGGACTGAATTGTTCGACACTGTCGGGCGTGAAATTGTCATAGGTTCCAATAATTTGGCTCGCGGATTCCGCTGTACCATTGCCTTCCTGCGGATCGATAACAGTCAACTGGCCGAGATAAATGACATTGAACGTACTATTTGTGGGCATACCACTCTCCGAAATACAGACGCTGAAAACAAGTCGTCGACGCGGGCGTGACCCGCTCGTGCAATAAAAATCCTCTTCGCACAGGACGGCATCATGATCAATATGTCCGCAATGTTCTCTGAGCAGATTTTGTCAGCAGGCGCTGATCAAAAGGCCGATCTGGCGAACACATCAAGCAAGTGGATTTACTGCAGGGCGTTGCCCGAATGCCGCAGTGTCGGGTTGACACCCCTCGTCCCTTCTGGCCACAAAAAAGGTTAAGAAAAAACGTCACAAGAAACAACCTCGGGGATAGGCTCGCATGTCACCAGCTTTGATCGCCATGCTACCGTTCCTTGGCGCGTTGTTGCCCGGTCTGTTGATCCGTTCAGGGCGCAATGTCGCGGCGATCAGTTGTGGCACGACGACGACCGTGGCCTTGATCGGGCTGTTGCTGCACATCCCGGCAATCATGCGTGGCGAGGTGATCACCACCAGTTTTTCGTGGCTGCCGCAGATCGGGTTGTCCGCCAGTTTCCGCATTGATGGCCTGGGGCTGCTGTTCGGTATCCTGATCCTGGGGATCGGGCTGCTGATCATCACCTATGCGCGTTTCTACCTGTCGCGGCAGGACCCGGTGGGCAAGTTCTATACTTACCTGATGCTCTTTCAGGGCGCGATGATGGGCATCGTGCTATCCGACAACATCCTGTTGCTGCTGGTTTTCTGGGAGCTGACTTCGCTGTCGTCGTTCCTGCTGATCGGCTATTGGCGCCACCTTCCCGAGGGGCGTCAGGGCGCGCGAATGGCATTGACCGTCACCGGCGGCGGCGGGTTGGCGATGATCGCCGGGATGATGATCCTGGGCAATATCGCCGGCAGCTATGAGATCAGCGATATCCTTCTGGCCAAGGACGCGATCCAGTCCAGCCAGTGGTACGTGCCGGCGCTGATCCTGATCCTGCTGGGCGCCTTTACCAAATCGGCGCAATTCCCGTTCCATTTCTGGCTGCCCCACGCCATGTCGGCACCCACCCCCGTTTCGGCCTATCTGCACAGCGCCACCATGGTAAAGGCGGGTCTGTTCCTGATGGCGCGGATGTGGCCGGTGCTGTCGGGGACGCCGGAATGGTTCTGGATCGTGTCGACCGCCGGGCTGGTCACCATGCTGATCGGCGCGTTCATCGCGGTGTTCAAGGATGACCTGAAAGCCGTGTTGGCCTTTTCGACGGTCAGCCATCTGGGTTTGATCACCATGCTGCTTGGCTTTGGCACGCCCGAAGCCGCCATCGCCGCCGTCTTTCACATCATCAACCATGCGACCTTCAAGGCCGCGCTGTTCATGACCGCCGGCATTGTCGATCACGAGGCACATACCCGGTCCATCAAACGGCTGGGCGGGCTGCGCAAGCTGATGCCGATCACGTTCGCCATCGGCACCATCGCGGCCCTGTCCATGGCAGGCATCCCGCCGCTGAACGGCTTTTTGTCGAAAGAGATGATGCTCTACGAGGTCGACCATCTCAGCCGTGCGCGCGAGGTGTTCATGGTGCTGTCAACCATCGCGGCGCTGTTCTCGGTTGCTTATTCGCTGCGCTTCATCGTGCATGTCTTCCTGGGCCCAGAGCGCGATGACTATCCGCATCATCCGCATGATCCCGGACTGGGCATGTGGATCGGACCGGCGTTTCTGGCCACACTGGTCGTGTTGATCGGGCTGTTTCCCAATACCATGGCGGGCTGGCTGGTCGATGCCTCGGCCACGGCGGTCACGGGCGAGGTGCAACATTCGCATATCTACCTGTGGCACGGGGTCAATAACGCGCTGATCATGTCGATCATTGCCATCGCCGGCGGCGCTTTCCTGCTGTCGCTCTACAAGCCCGCCTATGCGATCTGGCGGGCGGGGCCACATCCCGACGCCAAGACCATCTTTCATACCCTGATCCGCTGGTCGGTCAGCGCCGCGCGATCGCTGACCAATGCGATCACGGATGGCTCGATGCCGCGCGCACTGGCGGCCTTTACTCTGGCTGCGGTGTTCTGTGGTGCGCTGGCCTGGTCAACGGGGGCAATCGGTCAGGCCACGCGCCCCTTGCTGGAATTCGAACTGGTGCCGATTATCGGCTGGACCATGCTGATGGTCGCCACCGGCTGCATGGTAGCGTTCCACCGCTATCGCCTGCTGGCACTGGTGCTGGTGGGCATTGTCGGGTTGATCGTGTCGGTCGGTTTCGCCTATTTCTCGGCACCGGACCTGGCGCTGACCCAGCTGTCGGTTGAGATCGTCACCGTCATTCTGCTGCTGCTGGCGCTGAACTTCCTGCCCAAGAAAACCGCCGTCGAATCATCCAATCGCCGCCGTGGCACCGACGCCTTCATCGCGACCATTGCAGGCGTCGGTTTCGGCGGGTTGGCCTATGCAATGATGCGCCGCGACTTCGCCTTTGACAGCATCTCGGGCTATATGCTGGAAAACAGCTACAAGAAGGGCGGCGGCGACAATGTCGTCAACGTCATCCTGGTGGACTTTCGTGGCTATGATACCTTCGGTGAGATCACCGTTCTGGGGATCGCCGCGCTGGTCATCTTTGCCCTGACGGAAACGCTGCTGCAGGGCAAATCATCGCGCCGCCTGCGCAACTGGGTGCATGATTACCGCCGCGCCGGCGACCGCCACCCGCTGATGCTGGTGGTGGGCACGCGGATGCTGCTGCCGATCTCGCTGATGGTGGGCGTCTACATCTTCCTGCGTGGCCATAACGAGCCGGGCGGCGGTTTCATCGCCGGTCTGGTCGTCGCCATCGCCCTGCTGATGCAATACATGGCCTCGGGCTTTGTCTGGGCGCAGGACCGCCAAAAGATCCCCTATCACGCGATGATCGGCGTGGGCGTTGTTGCCGCCGCGCTGACCGGCGTCGGGGCGTGGTTCAACGGGATGCCCTTCCTGACCTCGGCTTACGGCTATTTCAAGCTGCCCTTCCTTGAAGAGTTCGAGCTTGCAACCGCCATGGGCTTTGATCTGGGCGTATTCCTGTGCGTCGTCGGCGCGGTGATGCTGGCACTGAACTCGCTGTCGCGGATCGCGCGCCATGCGGGCGGCACCGTGAACGTTGCGCCAATGGATAATATCGACCCCAACGATGTCAAAACGATGGAGGCCGATTGATGGAAATCCTTGTCGCCACCGCAATTGGCGCGCTGACCACAGCCGGCGTCTATCTGATCCTGAGGCTGCGCAGCTTTGCGGTCGTGCTGGGCATGACCATGCTGACCTATGCGATCAACGTCTTTTTGTTCGTATCGGGCAGGCTGGTGGTGAATCAGCCGCCGATCCTGCGCGATCATTCGGGCGCGATCACCGGCTATACCGACCCGCTGCCACAGGCGCTGGTCCTCACCGCCATCGTTATCTCGTTCGGGATGACGGCAGTCGTCGTGATGATGGCACTGGGCGCGTTCATCGAAGGCGGAGACGATTACATCAACATGCCCGAAGACGATCGCAAGATGCCACCGCTGCAAACCCTTGAGAACCAATCAGAGCCATCCCCGGACGAGCCGACCGGCCCCCGAACTGAAGACAAGGGGCGCGACGCATGAACCATTGGATTCTCGCCCCGGTTCTGCTGCCCGCTCTGTTCGGCGCGCTGATCATCCTGTGGATGCGGCACGACATGTTGCTGCAACGGACCTTCGGGATCATGGGTACGGTCTTTCTGCTGGGGGTAGCGCTCTATCTGAACATCCTCGCCGCCGACGGAGAGGTCCATGTCTATCGCCTTGGCAACTGGTCGGCGCCTTTCGGCATCGTCCTGATGCTGGACCGGCTGGCGGCAATGATGCTGCTGCTGGCGGGCTTTCTGGCGCTTGCGGTGCAGCTTTATGCCTTTGGATCTGGCTGGGACCGCAAGGGCTGGCATTTCCATGCGCTGTGGATGTTCCAGATGATGGGCCTGAACGGCGCCTTTCTGACCGGCGACGCCTTCAACCTGTTCGTGTTCTTCGAGGTGCTGCTGATCGCCAGCTACGGGCTGATGATCCATGGCGGCGGCCCGATGCGTCTGCGCGCGGGCGTTCAGTACATCAGCTATAATCTCGCCGGCTCAACCCTGTTTCTGGCGGCGCTTGGCTGCATCTACGCGGCCACCGGCACGCTGAACATGGCCGATCTGGCCGTTCGCGTGGCCGACATGCCGCCCGATGACACGGCGTTGTTGCGTGTGGGTGCGGTGCTGCTGCTGATCGTCTTTTCGGTCAAGGCGGCGCTGGTGCCGCTGCATTTCTGGCTGCCCTCGACCTATGCCAACGCACCGGGTCCATCGGCTGCGCTGTTCGCGATCATGTCCAAGGTCGGCATCTATGCGATCATCCGCTTTTTCACGCTGGTCTTTCCCAGCGACACGGTGATCGAAACCATTGCCACCGACCTGCTGCTGCCCGCCGCACTGGCGACGCTGGCGCTTGGGCAGTTGGGGGTGTTGGGAACGCGCAGTCTCACGCGATTGGCGGCCTATGCGGCCATCGGCTCTATCGGGACGCTGACCATCGCGATTGCGCGCTTTGATCAAATCGGCCTGACCGCTGGCATGTACTACCTGATCCACTCGACACTGGCTGCCGGCGCACTGTTTCTGGTGGTCGACCTGATTGCCGCGCGGCGCGGCGGCGATGTCTGGCTGCGCCTGCGGCCCGCGATCCGCAATACCGGCATCGTCTCGGCGCTGTTCTTTGCAACGGCCATCGCCATCGTCGGCCTGCCCCCGCTGTCGGGCTTTATCGGCAAGCTGCTGATCCTTGACGCCACCCGCGACGACCCGTGGATGGTCGCCATCTGGGCCACCATCCTGGTCACCTCTCTGGTCGTGCTGGTGGGTTTTGGCCGCGCAGGCTCGATCCTGTTCTGGAAGGCGCACGAACTGGACCCAGAGCCGGGCAATGACACCGATGAAGGCGCGCGGCCCAAGAAGGGACCGATCCCGCATGAGCTGGACACTGACGAGCAAATTCAGGACGTAGGCGACAGCGCCTCGCCCGCGCTGGCCTTTTGCTCGGTTGGGCTGCTGTTGACCGGGCTGGCGGCGCTGACGATCTTTGCCGGGCCGGTGACTGGATATCTGGCCGATACCGCAGCGCAGTTGCATGACCCGAACAGCTATATCCAGCCGGTTCTGCAAATGCAGGAGGGCACGAAATGATCCGCCGCCTGTTCCCTCACCCGCTGCTGTCGATCCTGCTGATCCTTGTCTGGATGATGCTGGCCAACAGCTTTGCCTGGGGATCGCTGGTTTTTGCCGTCATCATGTCGATCATCATCCCGGCGATGATCGCCCCCTATTGGCCCGACCGGCCCCGCATCCACCGGCCATTCAAGTTCCTGCGCTATGGAATTCTGGTCGTCTGGGATATCATCGTGGCCAATATCGAGGTCGCCAAGATCGTGCTGTTCAAACCCAACCGCGATCTGAAACCGGCCTGGATCAACGTGCCGCTGGAACTGACCTCGCCCGAGGCCATCGCAGTGCTGGGCGGGACGATCACCCTGACCCCGGGCACCGTCACCTGCGATGTGTCCGAAGAGGGCAACGCGCTGCTGGTCCATTGTCTGCACGCCCCTGACCCCGATGCGATACGCGACGAGATCAAGGCGCGGTATGAGAACCGGCTGAAGGAGATCTTCGAATGATCGGTTATGCTCTGTATTTCGCCTTTGCCTGCTTTGGCATTTCGCAACTGTTCTGCCTTTATCGGGTGGTCTTTTCACCCGGCGTCAGCGACCGCGTGCTGGCGCTGGATACGATGACGATCAACATGATCGCGCTGATCACCCTGTTCGGCATCCTGCACGGCACCGCCATGTATTTCGAGGCGACGCTGCTATTTGCCATGGTCGGATTTGTCTCGACCGTGGCCTACGCCAAATTCATCCTGCGCGGCGACGTGATCGAATAAGAGAGAGGGCGAGCACAGCATGGAACAGATTGCGGAAATCCTGATCTCGGCGCTGCTGGTGATTGGCGGCGTGTTCGGTATTGTCGGCGGCTATGGACTGGTCAAGCTGCCCGATCCGATGACCCGGCTGCACGCACCGACCAAGGCCGCCACGCTTGGCGTGGGCAGCGTGCTGTGCGGATCGGTCCTGTGGTCGCTGGTCTTCGGCGAACATGGCAGCTGGCACGAATTCCTGATCATCCTGTTCATCTTTCTGACCGCGCCGATTACCGGGCTGATGATCGCCAAGTCGCATATCCACCGCAGCTGGCAGTGGAACGAACTGCCCTCGGCCGAGCCCGACGAGAACTGGGCAACCTGCGCGCCCGACCGGGCAGAACCCGACGCCACGACCAAACGCGAGCCGGGCTGACGCAGGCCCCTGGTCAGGCGGCTTTCAGACGGTCGATCGCCGCGCGTTCATCCCCAAAGGTCACGCCGCTTTTCAGCAGACTGATCAGCAGGTCGATAAAGGCCGGATCGTGCTGTTTCAGTCTGGCGATCCGCGCATCGCTGAGCAGTCGCACATATTCCAGCGCCACATCGTCGCTGTCGGTCGGATGCGCCTTCTTGAGCCGCTCGAAGATGGCGTTCAGCCGCCGCGTGTTGTCGCCCTGCTCGACGCAGAACCGCGCCAGCGCCTTTTCATTCAGACTGAAGGTCATGCCCCAGCCGCCCCAGCGGAACCGGTTGACCACGAATTCGCCATCATGCCTGGCATATTCCATGAAACCATGCGCGGCCTTGAAGCCGACCTTGCTGCTGGTCAGGTCCATGCGCAGATCGAGAAAGCTGACCCCGTCAAAAGTAAAGGCGTTGTTCACCCGCGCGATGCCCGGCGGCCAATAGCGGCAGGGCGAGCCAAAGCTGTTCACCTGCATCCCCGCAATCACATGCTTGCCCTGCGCCAGCGCAGCCGCTGTCAGCGCGTTCGAGGTGATCAGATTGCCCTGACTGTGGCAGTAGATCTCGACCCTGGTGCCGGTGCCGCCCTGCCCGACCAGCAGCGCATAAAGGGCATGGGTTGCCTTGTTGCCGGCGATCAGTTGGCCGACGAAATCGACCTTGTCCAATCCGGGCTTGCGTTGCCGTTCCACCCGATAGGCGGCATCGACGACCATATTCCAGTCTTCAAAGCTGATCATGGACTGGCTTTGCACCGTGCTGAGCGTCAGTTTGTCCTTGATACACTGGCCCAGATCCGACCAGAAACCGCTGGTATTGTTAAAGACACCCAACACGGTCGCGCCGGTCATCAGCGACAGTTCATTGCAGCTTTCGACATGGTTCTCGCCGGAATTGCCCATGCCGTTGACGAAGATGATGCGACGGGTCGGGTTGTACCAGCCCTTGTTCAGAACCTCTGGCGCGACGAACCGCGTCACATCACCATCATGTGCCGGCGTGCCGCCCTGCCGAATAGTCGGAGCCCTCATTTCGTCCCTCGCATCAACTGGTTAAGCTGACGGCACCCTAGACCGGCGACGGGACGCGACCAAGCCCTATTCCTCTATCACGTCCAGCACGCCGGGTACGGCACGCAGGGCCTGACGCGCCGGCGTATTGACCGGCACATCATCGGCGATCTGGATCTCTACCTGACGCTGCCCGTCCCTGACCCGCAGCCGGATCGCGCCGCGTGACCGCGACCCGACCTTGATCTCGTCCTGGATCCGCGCCAGCGTCTCGGCGACGCGGGCTGCCGCTTCGGCCTCGGCCAGTTCAACGGCAAGGCATCCCGCCCCAGCGTCGGCGACGGCATCGTCAAGCCGCATCACCGAATTGGCCAGCATCTTGACCTGATCGCCCTGCGGCTCGACCTTGACCTGCAAGACGACATTCTCGCCCGGTTCCAGCAAATCGCGCGCGCTGGAGAGCAGATCAGAGAACAGCGTCACCTCGTAAAGGCCGGTCGGATCCGACAGGCCGACAAAGGCAAAGGGCGTGCCCTTGGCCGATTTGCGTTCCTGCCGCGAGGCGACGGTGCCGGCAATCATCGCCACCATCGGGCCGCGCTCGGACTCGGCGGTGATCTCGGCCAGCGTCTGCACCTTCTTGCGCCGCAGGGCGGGCAGGTAATCGTCCAGCGGATGGCCCGACAGGTAAAAGCCGATGGCCTTGTGTTCCTCGCCCAGCTTTTCGGTGGGCAGCCAGACCTGCGCGATGGCCGGGCGCGGTGGAGGCAGATCCTCGCCGCCGCCAAAGAGCGATGACTGCGACGAGGCCGCCTGTTCCTGCACGGCTGCCGACCACGCCACCAGCGTATCCAGCGATTTCAGAACCCTTGCGCGATTGTCATCCAGCGCGTCGAACGCACCTGCGCGCGCCAGCATCTCCAAGGGACGTTTGCCCACGCGCTTCATATCCACACGCCGGGCAAAGTCGTGGATATCGGCAAAGGGCTGATCGCCGCGGGCTTCGTCGATCAGACGCATCGCCTCGATCCCCACGCCCTTGAGCGCACCAAGCGCATAGTGGATACGCCCCTTTTTCACGGTAAAGCGCGGCGCCGACTGGTTGACGCAGGGCGCGATCGTCTCGATCCCCATCCGGTCGGCCTCGCGTTTGTAGATCGCCAGCTTGTCGGTCAGGTGGATATCGCAGTTCATCACAGCGGCCATGAACTCGACCGGATGGTTGGCCTTGAGCCAGGCGGTCTGATAGCTGACCACCGCATAGGCCGCCGCGTGGGATTTGTTGAATCCGTAATTGGCGAATTTCTCCAACAGGTCAAAGACCTCGCCGGCCTTTTTCTTGTCTACGCCATTTGCAATCGCGCCATCGACGAATTTGGGCCGCTCCTTGGCCATCTCTTCGGCGATCTTCTTGCCCATCGCGCGACGCAACAGGTCGGCACCGCCAAGGCTGTAGCCCGCCATGACCTGCGCGATCTGCATCACCTGTTCCTGATAGACGATGATGCCCTGCGTTTCGGCCAGAATATGGTCGATGGTCGGATGGATGGATTCCAGATCGCGGACGCCGTTCTTGACTTCGCAATAGGTCGGGATGTTCTCCATCGGGCCGGGACGATACAGCGCGACCAGCGCCACGATATCCTCGATGCAGGTCGGACGCATCCGGCGCAGCGCGTCCATCATGCCGCTGGATTCCACCTGAAACACGGCGACCGTGCGCGCGCTGGCGAACAGGTCATAGCTGGCCTTGTCCTCCAGCGGGATGGCGTTGATCTGGTTCTCGGCGCCCTCGGGCGGATCGTAAAGCTGTGTCCCGTCCGCGCCGATATGCAGAGGACGCCCGCCCTCGTTGATCAAATCGACGGCGTTTTGGATCACCGTCAGGGTTTTCAGGCCCAGAAAGTCGAACTTGACCAGCCCCGCCTGTTCGACCCATTTCATGTTGAACTGCGTGGCCGGCATGTCCGAACCCGGATCACGATACAGCGGCACCAGCCGGTCCAGCGGACGATCCCCGATCACCACACCGGCGGCATGCGTGGATGCGTTGCGATAGAGGCCCTCCAGCTTTTCGGCATAGTCCAGCAGGCGGCCAATCACCTCTTCCTTGGCGGCTTCGCGCAGGCGCGGCTCATCGGCGCGGGCCTTGGTGATGCTGACGGGCTTGACGCCCTCGACCGGGATCATCTTGGACAGCCGATCCACCTGCCCATAGGGCAGTTGCAGCACCCGGCCCACATCGCGCACGGCGGCCTTGGACAAAAGCGCACCGAAGGTAATGATCTGGCCCACCTTGTCGGCCCCGTATTTGTCCTGCACGTAACGGATCACCTCTTCCCGGCGATCCATGCAGAAGTCGATGTCAAAGTCCGGCATGCTGACGCGTTCGGGGTTCAGGAACCGCTCGAACAGCAGGTTATAGCGCAGCGGGTCAAGGTCGGTGATGGTCAGCGCATAGGCCACCAGCGACCCCGCGCCCGACCCACGGCCCGGCCCGACGGGAATGTCGTGATCCTTGGCCCATTTGATGAAATCGGCGACGATCAGGAAATAACCGGGAAAGCCCATCTGTTCGATGATGTTCAACTCGAAATCCAGCCGCGCGTCGTAATCCGCGACGCTGACGGCATGGGGGATCACCTTCAGGCGTTCGGCCAGCCCGGCCTTGGCCTGACGGCGCAGTTCCTCGACTTCGTCATCGGCGAATTTGGGCAGGATCGGGGCATGCCGTGAGACGGCAAAGGCGCAACGCCGCGCGATCTCGACGGTGTTTTCCAGCGCCTCGGGCAGATCGGCGAACAGCACGGCCATTTCCTCGGCAGATTTGAAATAATGCTGCGGCGTCAGCCGGCGACGCGGCTGTTGCTGATCGACATAGGCCTTTTCCGAAATGCAGATCAGCGCGTCATGCGCCTCGTACATGTCGGGCTTGGGGAAATAGACATCGTTCGTGGCCACCAGCGGCAACGCCTTGTCATAGGCCATCTGGATCAACCCGGCCTCAGAGGCAGCCTCGGCGGCCATCAACTGACCGTTTTCGGACGGATGACGCTGCAATTCGACGTAAAGCCGCGTGTCAAAGGCCTTTGCCAAGCGCTCGACCAGCACCTCTGCATCGGCCTGCTTGCCCTGCGCGATCAACTGGCCCATCGGTCCGGTCGCACCGCCCGTCAGCAGGATCAGTCCTTCGGCGCGTTCGCACAACTCGTCCAGCGTCACATGCGGCAGGCCGCCATCGCGGCGAAGATAGAGGCACGAGGCCAGGGCCATCAGGTTCAGCCAGCCAGCCTGATCTTGCGCCAATGCGACGACCGGGCCGGTGGCCTCGGCGGCAAGCGTCAACTGGCAGCCAATGATCGGCTGCACCCCCGCATCCATCGCCTTGACGCTGAATTCCAGCGCCGCGAACATGGCGTTGGTGTCGGTCAGCGCCACCGCCGGCATGCCTGCCCCTGCCGCCAGTTTCGCCAGCTTGGCCACGGGTATCGCGCCCTCCAGCAAAGAGTGCTCGGAATGTGTGCGAAGATGGATGAATCGGGGTGATTTATCGGGCATGGGCAGACAGTATCCCCGACCTGTCGAACTGTGCAATTGCCTGATCGGGGATTTCCGCGCTATTCAGGTATGGATTTGACCACGGGGACAAAATTTGGGCGCGACGGAGGTCTTTCAGGCCGAGGGCATCGGCAAGTCATATCCAGGCGTTCGCGCCAATGATGACGTGTCCTTCACGGTCACCGAGGGCGAGATCCATGCCCTGCTGGGTGAAAACGGTGCCGGAAAATCCACGCTGGTCAAGATGATCTACGGGCTGGTGCGGCCCGATGATGGCCGCATGAGCCTGCTGGGCAAACCGCATGAACCCTCCGATCCGCGTGCGGCCCGTGCCGCCGGTGTCGCGATGGTGTTTCAGCATTTCTCGCTGTTCGATGCCTTGACCGTCGCAGAGAACATCGCTTTGGGAATGGAAAACCCGCCGCTCCGGCGCGAGTTGTCGGCGCGGATCACCGATGTCAGCAACGAATTCGGCCTGCCTCTCAATCCCGCACGACGCATCGCCACGCTGTCGGCAGGCGAACGCCAACGCGTGGAAATCATTCGCTGCCTGCTGCAAAACCCGCGCCTGCTGATCATGGACGAACCGACCAGTGTTCTGACACCGCAAGAGGCGGAATTGCTGTTTGCCACGCTGCGCAAACTGGCGGCACAGGGCACGTCGATCCTGTATATCAGTCACAAACTGGAAGAAATCAGGACCCATTGCGACCGCGCCACGATCCTGCGCGGCGGCAAGGTGGTCGACAGCTGCGATCCGCGCGCCCATTCCGCGCGCGAACTGGCGGCGATGATGGTCGGCGGCGAGATGCGCGATATCGACCGATCTGGCCGTCAGGCAGGCGAGGTTCTGCTGGAACTGAAAGACCTTTCCATGGCGCCAGCCAGCGTCGAAGGCACCGCGTTGAAGGCGGTCTCGTTGCAGGTGCGCGCAGGTGAAATCCTGGGCATCGGCGGCGTGGCCGGCAACGGGCAAGAGGAACTGCTGGCTGCCCTGTCTGGCGAGGTCCGCAATATGCCGGGCACCGTGGTGCTGGACGGGAATGACCTGTCGGCGACAGGTCCCGATCAGCGGCGCCTGGCTGGGTTGCTGGCCGCGCCCGAGGACCGCTTGGGCCATGCCGCCGTGCCCGATTTCAGCCTGACTGACAACACCCTGCTGACCGCTGGCACGCGCAAGGGGTTGGTCCGGCGCGGGATGATCGATCACAGCGCCGCACGCGCCTATGCCGAAGAGGTCATCGCCAGTTTCGATGTGCGCACCCCCGGCCCCGGCACCGCCGCACGCGCGCTGTCGGGCGGCAACCTGCAGAAATTCGTCATCGGGCGCGAGGTGCTGCAGGCGCCGCGCGTGCTCGTCGTGAACCAGCCGACCTGGGGCGTCGATGCCGCCGCCGCTGCCGCCGTCCGCCAGTCACTGCTGAACCTTGCTCGTGACGGGGCAGGCGTGATCGTCATCTCTCAGGATCTGGACGAATTGATGGAGCTATCCGACCGTTTCTGCGCCCTGAACGAAGGCCGCCTGTCCCCCCCGCGCCCAACCGAGGACCTGACCCTCGATGAAATCGGGCTGATGCTGGGCGGCGCGCATGGCATGGCCGAGGCGGCGATATGATCCGGCTGGTCCCCCGAACCGAGATCTCGAACGGTTGGCAAATCGCGACGCCGCTGCTGGCCGTGCTGGCCACGATGATCGCGGGCGGTCTGCTGTTCGCGATCATGGGCTACGATCCGCTGGCGGCCATCCGCACCATTTTTTGGGACCCGCTCTTCGGGCAGGCGGCGGCCTATTCGCGACCGCAGTTGCTGGTCAAGGCTGCGCCGCTGATCCTGATCGCCTCGGGCCTTGCCGTGGGTTTTCGCGCGGGCATCTGGAACATCGGCGCCGAGGGGCAGTACATCATCGGCGGCATCTGCGGCGCGGCGGTGGCGCTGGCCGCCTATCCGGGCGAACATTGGTGGCTGTTCCCGGCCATGGTCGCGGCAGGCGCGTTTGGCGGATGGGCCTGGGCGATGATCCCCGCAACGCTGCGCAACTGGTTCGGCGCCTCGGAAATACTTGTGTCGCTGATGCTGGTCTATGTCGCGCAAAATGTTGCCGCCTGGGTCGCATTCGGCCCGCTGAAGAACCCGGAGGGCTTTGGCTTTCCCGGTTCGCGGAACCTGCAGCAATACCCGTCAGCCGCGAACCCCGAATTGATCGCCGGCACCGGCGCGCATTGGGGCGTTGTTGCCGCAGCCATCGCGGTGCTTGCGATCTGGGTGCTGATGAGCCGCCATATCCGCGGCTTTCAAATCCGCGCCGCAGGTCTTGCGCCACGCGCGGCGCGCTTTGCCGGGGTGCGCCCTGAAACGCTGGTCGCGTTCTGCCTTGGCCTGTCGGGTGCGCTGGCCGGCATGGCCGGGCTGTTCGAGGCTGCAGGCCCCGCAGGCCAGATCACCGACAGCTTTGGGTCTGGCTATGGCTTTACCGCGATCATCGTTGCGTTTCTGGGGCGGCTGAACCCGTTCGGCATCCTGCTGGCGGGGCTGCTGCTGGCGCTGACCTATATCGGCGGCGAACTGGCGCAACTGACCCTGCAACTGCCCGCCGCAACGGTGCAGGTGTTCCAAGGGATGCTGCTGTTCTTTCTGCTTGGGTTTGACCTGTTGACGCGGTTTCGCATTGTCCGAAGGGTGGCCGCATGACCGGCACGACCTCGACTACGACGAGATCCGGCGTTCTTTTTGCCGCAGCCGGTTTTGCTCTGGGCATGATTATCGGCTGGTTTGCGTTGAACAGCTGGCTCGGCTTCGGCTTTCTCATCATCCTGGTGCTGATCTTTGTCGGCGCTATGGCGGACCTGGATTTCCTGGTAGATATCGCTGCAGCGATCAGCGAGCCGGTCTGGAAGATGATAGCGCGCGCAGGCGGAGACTGGGCAGGACTTGACCCGAGGAAGCCAGTCCCGATCTCGCAGCAGTTGATCTATGCGCTGGCCTTCCTGATTGGGCTGGCCACCATGTTATTGATCGAATTACCGTGGCTGTGGGGTGGCGAATGATCGACCTGACGACCCTGATCCCTGCCCTGCTGGTCGCGGCGACGCCGATCCTGTTCGCGGCGCTTGGCGAGTTGATCGTTGAAAAATCGGGCGTGCTGAACCTTGGCGTCGAAGGGATGATGATCACCGGCGCGCTGGCCGGCTTTGCAGCCGCCGTGGCGACAGGCAGCCCGATGATGGGCTTTGTCGCGGCCGCCTTGGCCGGGGCCGCGATCGCCATGCTGTTCGCGCTGCTGACGCAATATCTGCTGGCCAATCAGGTGGCCTCCGGGCTGGCGCTGACGCTGTTCGGGCTGGGCTTGGCCGCGCTGTTCGGCAAACCTTATGAGGGGATCAAGGCACCCGCGATGACATCCGGCCCCTTGGGCCTGAACTGGATGATCTGGGTCGGCATCGCCATGGTGCCGGTGATCTGGTGGTTCCTGAACCGCACACGGGGCGGGTTGATCCTGCGCGGGGTGGGTGAAAACCACGATGCCGCGCATGGCTTGGGTCACCCGGTGCGGCGTGTGCGCATCGCGGCGATTGGCTTTGGCGGCGCGATGGCGGGGATGGGCGGTGCCTTCATCTCCATCGCCATCGTGCTGCAATGGACCGAGGGCATGACGGCGGGCGCTGGCTGGATCGCGCTGGCCATCGTGGTATTTTCCAACTGGACCGCGCCGGGCGTGCTGGCTGGCGCCTGCCTGTTTGGCGGCGTCACGGCGCTGCAACTGCGCCTGCAGGCGGCGGGTGTGGCGGTGCCGGTGCAATTGCTGTCCATGGCGCCTTACCTTGCCACCATCGCGGTCCTTGTGCTGATATCGGCGCGACAGAAATTCAGCCGTCGCGCCGGCACGGGCGCGCCCGGATCACTGGGCCAGAATTTTCACGCACTGCGCTAAGACGCAGGCTCAACAGGAGAAGACAATGAACCGCAGACAATTGCTGGCCAGCGTGGCCGCTCTGACAACCATTTCGCTAAGCGTGCCCGCATGGGCGCAGAATGAACCGCTGAAGGTCGGCTTTATCTATGTCGGTCCCGTGGGCGATGGCGGCTGGACCTATCAGCACGATCAGGGCCGTCAGGCGATCGAGGCCGAGTTCGGCGACCGGGTCGAGACCACATTCATCGAAAGCGTACCCGAGGGTGCCGATGCCGAGCGTGCGATCACCCAGCTTGCGCTGGCCGGAAACAAGCTGATCTTTACCACCAGCTTTGGCTTTATGGACGCAACGATCAACGTGGCGCAGAAATTCCCGGACGTGAAATTCGAACACGCCACCGGTTACAAACGCGCCGACAACGTCGCCACCTATGACGCGCGTTTCTACGAAGGCCGCGCGGTGATGGGCACGATCGCGGGCCATATGACTGAATCGAACAAGATCGGCTATATCGGCAGCTTTCCGATCCCCGAGGTCATTCAGGGCATCAACAGCAGCTATATCCACGCCAAGAAGGTGAACCCGGATGTCGAGATCCGCGTGGTCTGGGCCTATAGCTGGTTCGACCCGGCAAAAGAGGCCGACGCCGCCGCCGCCCTGATCGCCGAGGGCGTCGACGTGATCTTGCAGCACACCGATTCGACCGCACCGCTGGCCAAGGCACAAGAGGCCGGCGCCATCGGCTTTGGTCAGGCCAGCGACATGTCGAATTTCGCGCCCAACCCGCGCGTCTCGTCAATCATCGACAACTGGGCACCCTATTACCTCGATCGCGTCGGCGCGGTGCTGGATGGAACCTGGGAATCAAAGGCGACCTGGGCCGGGATTGGCGATGGCGAGGTCGAGATCGGCGAAATCACCGATGCCGTTCCCGCCGAGGTCAAAGAGGCCGCACTGGCGCTGAAAGATCAGATCGGATCGGGCGAATACCATCCCTTTACCGGGCCGCTGAACAAGGCCGACGGCAGCGAATGGCTGGCCGAAGGTCAGGTGGCGACCGATGAGGAACTGTCGGGCATGAACTTCTTTGTCGAAGGTATCACCGCGCAGATTCCGGAATAAATCCGTGTCTGCCTGGAATTGACGCCCCGCCCGGTCTGGCGGGGCGTTTTCGTTTCATACAACCCAAACGCAAGCGCCGGGGTTTCTCTGCCGCCGGCGACTTGAAGCGTTTTGCCAGCCGGGCCAAGGCCTTCCCGCCACGGCTCGTTGTGCAAATTCAATCTGAGGTCGCGGGCTCTGGTCTATCCTCACAATCGCCCACCCAATTCTCACTAAGAGATTGTAATTACTTGCTTCATAACGTAGCTATGAACTTAAGCGTTTAATTCCGCCCTGCCAATATCCCCATGGAAGTGCTGGCCATGCCACTTAATGAAATAGACGACGCGACCTATACGACACAGACCGAGTCTAACCTGTTTTATTCGAACCACTCGTCTACGTTCTACATCGGGAACCAGCCCTATGTGGCGACGGCTCTGCAGGGTTCGGACGGCGGTTTGTACGTTTACCGCGTTGATCTGGATGCCAACAACGAGCCGAACTACGTCCTGACCGGCAGCATGCAAATGGACGACGGCAACAGCCGGGTTGTCGTGCTGGGTCCGACGAATGGTGGCGGCGAAATATACCTGAACGGCGTCCAAACTGACGTTTCGTCGACCATTTTGGCAGACACCCAAAATTACCAGGGGACTGACTCGACGATTTTCGGGGTGAGCGATGCGGCCCTTTACGGCGGCGGCGCACAGTATATCGAGCCGGTTGATATCAACGGCACGCAATTTCTGTTCGTGAACTCACAGAATGGTGCGGGCATTCACGTCTGGAGCGTCAACGACGATGGCGAATTGGCGCATGTCGGCGGGATGGATCTTGGCAATGGCCAGAACAGAACGGTCTACGGCATGGAGGTCTATACCGACACGCAGGGCACGACCCATGTCTATGTGGCTGAAACTGAACTAGGGGGGGCAACTGGAACGTTCGGACAGACGACCCAATATACGTTCGACCCAGCGACCGGCGATTTCTCGGACAAAACCAATGTGCTGACTTTGCCCGGCAACGCAAACGCGATGTTTGATACCGAAATCTATCATACCGCAGAGGGCGAGACATATCTTGTCGCCATCGGCCGGCATGGCATTACGTATAGGTTGATGGATCCGGCGACTGGCGAGGTTACAGGCCCCTCGAACAGCATCCTTCGCAGCGACATCTCTTCTGAGGACACCGGTGGACTAGGAACGATAACCGTCATGACCGACGAAGACGGTCTCGAGCATCTGGTCTATGGATCATACAACGATGACAAGGTTTTTTCGCTGACGCTGACGACCGACCCCACCACGCCCGGCACTCCGACATTGACGTTGGGGGATACGATTGACGCCAATGTCCTTCTTGATTTCGATACCCATACGTTCGACGACGGAACCGGTCCGCGAGAGGTTGTTCTAGTCAATACCGTTGACGCCAATGGGGTCAATAACGGCACCGCGATGTTTTATATGAATGCTGACGGAACATTTGATCTGTTCGACAGCACGACGATATTGACTGATGATACCGCGCCGGTTCTGATCCAGACGACGGATGGGACCTACTGGATTTCTGATCCCGACACGCAAAACAGTACAGGTGGTCCGCAGAAGTCGGTTTCCATTGTTTGCTTTACCGCTGAGACGAAAATTTTGACCCAGAATGGCGAAATCAGGGCGACTGATCTGCAAGTCGGCGACATGGTTCTGACCGAGGACAGGGGCTATCAGCCGCTGCGCTGGATCGGCAGGAAAACGATTGACCGCGCCCGTTTGCGCAGGGACCCCAGCCTGCTGCCGGTAACGATCGAGGCCGGCGCGCTTGGCCCCCATTTGCCGCGCGAGCGCTTGACCGTTTCAAGGCAGCACCGGATTCTGGTTCAAAGCGCCATCGTCAAGCGCACGTTCGGCGAAGATTCCGTCCTGATACCCGCGATCAAGCTGGCGGAATTGCCCGGCGTCTACGTCGACGAGAACGTCGAAGCGGTCGAGTATGTCCATATCCTTTTCGACAACCATGAGATCGTCACGGCAAATGGGGCGCGGGCGGAAAGTCTGTATCTGGCTGCCACGGCCCGAGACCAGCTAGGCGACGCGTCCATGCAGGAAATATACAACATTTTCCCTGAATTCCGTCAGCCAGAGAATTTGCCATCTTCTTGCCGGACAATAGTCGAACGCAAGAAGCTGACATCAAACCTGATCCGGCGGCATGTGAAAAACAACAAAGATCTCGTTCATACCGCGACTTGACCACGCTTATGACCCGACAGCTGTGACCAGCGTCGGGTCAATGATCCGTGCGGAGCGGACCCAGTCGGCAATCGCTGCGAATGCGATCCCGGCGGCGCCGCGTTCGTGATCGAGACAATCGACCAATGCGCTTTGAAAATCCATGAACAGCAGCCCAATGCAGGAAAGGGCGGTTCTCGATACAGCCCGAACAGCGACCACGCGTCGGAACCGAACCGCTGAAGTTTGCGCCCCGGCTTTTTTAGACCTCAGATCCGAAGATATTTTAGGGCGCCACAGTGCCCACCCGGCCATCAGCCAAAGCTCTGGGTTAGAAGGCCCCAAGCGCCGCGCCCCAAACCGCTGGCGAAGTACCTAAAAACTCGCTTGATGCAGAACCGGCGCGTATCGTCGGTCAGTCCCGCCGCCCCCTGAGACCACATGCAGAAAACAAAAGGGTTCCGGCCCACCCCAGTCAGCCGGAACCCTCCCCTTACACGCCCCAAGTCCACCGCGCGTATCCAATTCAGGGATCGAATTTCTCGGGCTGACCTTCTGGTCGCCGTGGGATCAGACATAGCGCGAACCGCGATTCCACGCAAATTCAAAGCCCTTAGGATTTTAGACGATCACGCTAGAGTTCGGCCTTTGTGCGGGTTAGGTTCGGCCTCAATCAAAGCACAGGAGTTTTCATGACCCAGCGTCTGCATCTTGTCTTCGGCGGCGAACTTGTCGACCCGCAGCGAACCGAGTTTCAGGATACCAAGGATATCCATGTCGTCGGTATCTTTCCCGATTATGCCAAGGCCTATGACGCCTGGAAGGCCGAGGCGCATCGCACGGTGGACAGCGCCCAGACGCGGTATTTCATCGCTCACCTGCATCGCCTGCGCGACGAGGAAACCGAGGTCAGCCCGACCGAGGAACTGGGTGCCTGATGGCCAGTTCTAGCCTGGGTTCGCTTGGGCTCTGGCTGGAACTGCGGCGCAAGCGTGGCGGGCGGCTGCATAACCTGCGCCTGCCGCCGGGCGACGGCCCGCTGCTGATCTTGCGCGCGACGCCCGAGGCACGGATAGCGGCCGGTCAGGTCCTTGAGGTCCTGACCCATGCCGTGCCGGCACTGAGGGTGCTGACCCTGGGTGACGGCGGGATGCCGGATGTCTCAGATGACCCGACTGCCGCGCCGCAACTGCTGGCCGAAGCGCAAGCCCAGACGATTTTGCTGCTGGGCGACGAGTTGCCTGTGGCGCTGATCCATGCTGCCCAAGAGGCCGGAACGCCCGTCATTCTGGGACAGTCCATGATCCGCGAGAAACGTGCCTGGGGTCTGGATCGAACCGTTCAGGCGCGCCTGCTGGCCGTGCCCGATGTTATCTGCGTGACCGACGCGGCCAGCCGCGAGGCAGCCCTGGGGCTTGGCATTGCAGCGGATCGTGTGCGGATGACCGGCCCGGTCACCGAGATCCGCGAACCCCTGCCCGGCTTCGAGGCAGAGCGCGCCATTCTGGCGAAGATGATGCGGGGCCGGCATGTCTGGCTTGCGACCGCCGTTCCATCCGCCGAGGAAGAGGCGGTCTTTCAGGCACATCTGGCCGCGCTGCGCCATTCACATCGCGCGCTGCTGATCATCAACCCCGCCGATCCTGCGCAGGCCAATGACATGGCGGATCGCTTTGAGGCCGGTGGGCTGGTCGTGGCCCGTCGCAGCGCGGACGAAGAACCCACCGACGAGGTGCAGGTTCAGTTCGCCGATGACCCGCAAGAGCTGGGGCTGTGGTATCGTCTGGCGCCACTGTGTTTCATGGGCGGCACATTGTCAGGCGATGATGACGCGGCGCGCCATCCCTTCGAGCCTGCGGCACTGGGTGCGGCGATCATTCACGGGCCCAACAGCGCCCGCCATCAGACCGAATGGCAACAACTGTCCGGTGCTTCGGCATCGCGGCAAGTGCGCGACGCCGACGAATTGGCCAATGCGGTGACACAGCTTTCGCAACCACAACAGGTCGCGACCCTTGCCGCCAATGCCTGGGCGGTCAGCACCGGCGGCGCGGGTGTCGCCCTGGACATCGCCCGGCCCGTCGCGGAACGACTGAAAAGGGTTCCCGCATGAGCCGGGCTCCCGCCTTTTGGTTTCACCGACCGCTTGCATTGACGGCGCGTGTGCTGGCCCCGCTTGGCGCGATCTACGCATGGGCGACGGCGCGGCGGCTTGCATCCGGCAAACGAGACGGTGTCGGTGTACCGGTGCTCTGCATCGGCAACCTGAATGCGGGCGGGACCGGAAAGACCCCCACAGTGATCCATATCCTGCAGGCCTTGCAGGCGCGCGGCGTGGACGCGCATGTCGTCTCGCGCGGCTATGGCGGTTCGGCCGAGGGGCCGTTGCGTGTGGATGAACGTCGCCATGACGCCGCGCTGACCGGGGATGAGCCGCTGCTGGTTGCAGCCTTCGGTCCGGTCTGGGTCGCCAAGGACCGGCTGTCGGGCGCGCGCGCCGCGGTTGCAGCGGGGGCGCAGGCGATCCTGCTGGACGATGGGTTTCAGGACCCTGTACTGGCCCATGATCTATCCGTGATCGTGGTCGATGCAGCCAAGGGGTTTGGCAACGGGCTTTGCCTGCCCGCCGGACCGCTGCGCGAACCTGTGGCAGTGGGACTGGCACGCGCCGATCTGCTGCTGTCGATCGGGCCTGCGGCGACGCAGGCGGGCTTTGACGCGCCCGCCGGTGTGCCGCATCTGCGGGGCGCATTGGAGCCGTTGCAGACCGGGATCGACTGGCAGGGCCATCGTGTGCTGGCCTTTGCCGGGATCGGTCACCCCGAGAAGTTCTTTGCCACACTGACCGGGCTGGGCGCCGATCTGGCGCGGGCCGAAGCGTTGGACGATCATCAGCCCTTTACGCCCGCACTGCTGAACCGGCTTGAGACCGAGGCACGGGCCGTGAACGCGCAGATGGTCACCACCGAAAAGGACGCCGTGCGCCTGCCGCGCGATTTTCGCCCCAAGGTCCTGGCCTTGCCGGTGCGCCTGCAGATCGAGGATCCCGCGGCGTTGAATGCGAGGCTGGATCGCTTGTTTCCGGCCTAGCGCCGGGGGCTTCGCGCCCCCGGACCCCCGCGGGATATTTGTATGAAGAAGAAAGCTCAGGCCCGCAGCGTTCCCCCGGTGGCCTTTTGCACCTTTTCGATGATCTTCTGGCTGACCGCTTCGATCTCGGCATCTGTCAGCGTCTTGTCGCGCGGTTGCAGGCGGGCCGTGATGGCAATCGATTTCTTGCCATCATCCAGTCCGGTGAACTGGTCAAAGACAGTGACGCGCTCGATCAGCGCCTTGTCGGCACCTTGCGCCGCGTTCACCAGAGCCAGTGCCTCGATCTGCCCGTCAACGACAAAGGCGAAGTCGCGTTCAACGGCCTGCAGCCCCGAGGCTTGCAGCGCGGGTCGGGTTGGCATTTTGGACTTGGGGAAGGGCACGCTGGCAATGTGGATCGTAAAGCCGACGGCAGGACCTTTGACGTCCATTTCGCGCAGGACCTTGGGGTGGATTTCCCCGAAAGTCGCCAGCACATTGGGACCAAGCGCGATGTTGCCCGCACGGCCCGGATGCCACCAGCCGTCGAGCTTGCGGTTGATCTGCGCCTTGGCGGGTGCGCCGATGGTTTGCAGGATCGCCTCGGCATCGGCCTTGGCGTCATACAGATCGACCTTGCGGCGGCTGGCAAAGGGATCACGCGGCGCGGTCGCACCGACCAGCAATCCGCTGAGTTGGATCGCCTGATCACCCGGCTCGCCGCCACTGAAGACCGGGCCAATCTCAAAGAGCGCCAGATCGCTGAAACCACGCGCCTGGTTGCGCGCGGCAGCGGCCAGCAGGCCCGGCAGCAGATCGGGGCGCAGATGGGTCATCTCGCTGCTGATCGGGTTATCGACCTTGACGGCGTCACTGCCTCCACCGAACAGTGCCGCTGCTGGCTGATCGATGAAGCTGTAGGTCACACATTCGTTGTAGCCAAGCGAGGCGGCCATCCGGCGCGCGGTCTTTTCACGAACCTGCAGCGGCGTCAGCACAGGCAGTGGAACACCTGCCTGCGGGCGCGGCAGGGGTTTGCCCTGCAGCTTGGTCAGGCTGGCGATCCGGGCGATTTCCTCGACCAGATCGGCCTCGCCCAGCACATCGGGGCGCCAGCTGGGCGGGTGGGCCATATTGCCGTCCAGCCGGAAACCCAGAGCCTCCAGCGTGGCGCGCTGCGTGGCCTCCGGGATGTCCAGCCCGACCAGACTGGTGGTGCGGGCCGGGTCCAGCCGGTAGGCCCGATCGGTGTCGGGGATGGTGCCTGCGGTGACCACCTCGGACGGCTCACCGCCGCAGAGATCGATCACCATCTGCGTTGCCAGATCAAGGCCCTGAAGGGTGAATTCCGGGTCTATGCCGCGCTCAAAGCGATAGCGGGCGTCCGAGTTGATGCGCAGCGCGCGCCCTGTTGTGGCGGTGCTGATCGGATCGAAATAAGCGGCCTCGATGAAGACGTCGGTGGTGTCATCCTGCGATCCGGACGCCGCGCCGCCCATCACGCCTGCGATACTTTCGGGGCCGTTATCGTCACAGATGACCACCGCGCCTGCGGGCATGGTATAGGTCTTGTCATCCAGCGCGGTTATTTCTTCGCCCTCAGCCGCCGCGCGCAGGCGCAGATCGCCATGGACCTTGGCCGCGTCAAAGACATGCAGCGGGCGGTTCAGGTCGATGGTGAAGAAATTGGTCATATCGACCAATGCGCTGATCGGGCGCAGACCGATCGCACGCAGACGCTTTTGCAGCCATTCGGGCGACGGGCCATTCTTGACCCCGCGCACGACACGTCCACTGAAGAACGGGGCCTTGCCTGCGATGTCCTCGTCGATGGTCACGCCGATGGGCGACGGAAACTTGCCCTCGATGCCAGCCGCCTTGAGCGGTTTGAGAACACCCAGCCCCCGCGCGGCAAGATCGCGGGCAATGCCGTGAACGCCAAGCGCGTCGGGACGGTTTGGCGTGATCTTGATATAGATCATCGGGTCGATCTTTTCCGGCGCATTCGCCGCCAGCCAGTCGGTGAACGGCTGGCCGACCTCGCCCGAGGGCAGTTCGATAATGCCGTCATGTTCCTCTGACAGTTCCAACTCGCGTTCGGAGGCCATCATGCCATGGCTTTCGACGCCGCGGATCTTGCCGACACTCAAGGTCACGTCGATGCCCGGTACGTAATCGCCCGGTTTCGCCAGAACACCGATCAGCCCTGCTCGCGCATTCGGGGCGCCGCAAACGATCTGCTTTTCGCCCTCATCCGTGGCGACCTTCAACACCCGCAGCCGGTCTGCATCGGGGTGCTGAACGGCATCCAGCACCTTGGCGATGGTGAATTGCTTCAGCTTTGCCGCAGGATCGGTGAGTTCCTCGACCTCCAGTCCAAGATCGGTCAGCGCCTCGAGGATCTGATCAAGGGTCGCGGTGGTATCGAGATGCTCTTTGAGCCAGGAGAGGGTGAATTTCATTGTGCTTACCGTCGCTGCCGGCCAGGGCCGTGTCTGCTTTGGCGCGGGTCTAGCGCAAGCGCGCGGGGATTGGTAGGGCGCAAGGGACATGGACGCGGCAAGCCGCGCGGACAAGACCAGGCAGCAGAGCGGAATCCACGATGCGGTTCTTGTCTGCCGCCGAAGATTTCCTATGTGATGCTCATCAACTTTCCTGACTGGTCGATGAAAGGACCCCAAGGCTGATGACCGTGCAAGAGCAATTGCTGATCGAGCAACGCGTGACGAATGAGGCGAAATCCTCGATCGTCGCCTATCTTCTGCTGATCTTTCTGTGGGGTTGCGGCGTGCACCGGATGTATCTGGGCCGGTGGGTCAGCGGCTTTGTCATGCTGGCGCTGTGGGGTCTGGGCTGGCTGACAGCGCCGATCCTGATCGGATGGCTGCCGATTGCCTTTGTCACGCTTTGGGTGGTGGTGGACCTGTTCCTGATCCCCAGCATGATCCGCGAGGACAACGCCGTGAACCGTCAGCGCATTGCAACCGAGTTGGCGCGGTACTAACGCAGCCTCAGGCGGTTTCCGCAATCACCTGGGCCGCGGCATCCACGCCGCCCTTGCCGTGATCGATGTTCAGCGCAATCATGCCCGCCTGCATCGCCGATAGCGTGCCCAGCAGCATCGGCGCATTGCAATAACCCATATGCGCCACCCGCAAGGCATTGGCGGGATCGGCGGCACCCAGTCCGATGCCAAGGGTCACGCCCAGCCGTTGCGACAACCAGCCACGCAGCTTTTCGGCGCCCGGCAGAGCCGCCGCCGTGACCGAGGACGCGCGGCGATCGGGGTCGCGCACCAGCAGCCGGATCGCGGGGTTACCTGCGCCCCAGGCATCAAAGGCCGCCCAGGTGGCCTGCGCCAAGGCACGGTGGCGTGCCCATGCGGCCTCTAGCCCCTCATCCTCGAGCAGCATCTTCAACGCTTCGTCGAGGCCATAGACCAGTTGCACCGGCGGGGTCCCGCCCCAGAACTGCCATGATGCCTCGGCGCGGGCGCGCGGATGCCAGTCCCAATAGGGCGTGGTCAATCCGGTCGGGCCGCGCTGCGCCACCCGGTCCGAAAACCATGCGAAACAGGCTCCGGGCGGGCACATCAGCCCCTTTTGGCTGGCCGCAATCAACACGTCGATGGCCCAATCGTCCATCTTGATCGGCGCGCAGCCAAGCGAGGCGATGGCATCGACCACCAGCAGCGCCGGATGATCGCCCATCGCGGCGCGGATCGCCGGAATATCGGCCTGCGCCGAACTGGCCGTGTCGATATGGCAGATGCAGACGGCCTTGATATCCTTTGCATCGGGGCGTGCCAGACGCTGTGCCAGCCGCTCGGGATCGGCGGGCGCCAACCCGAAATCCATTGCTTCGACCGCCACACCCATGCGTGACATGATGTCCGTCCAACTGCGACCGAAATGGCCTGACTGAAGGACCAGCACGTGATCGCCGCGCTCAAAAAGGTTCGCCGTCACCGCCTCCCAGCCCGCATGACCGTTGCCGATATAGGGCGCCACATGCCCGCTGGTGCCGGCGACACGGCGCAAGCCGTTCATGACATTCTGGATGACCGCCAGGATGGCGCCGTCATAGATGTCAGGCGATGTGCGGTGCATAGCGCGCAGCACCCGATCAGGCGAGGGCGACGGTCCGGGAATGGCGATCAGGGGATGTCCGGTGGCAAGCGACATAAGAACCTCGGCAGCAATACCGAAACCGCTAATCCGCTTGCGCTGCGCCGTCAACGGAGGACGCCAAACAAGAGCGCCTTGCCGCCATGCCTCGGCTTGGGATAACACAGGTCAGGTTTACAGCGGACAGGCATGAGCAACTCTGACACCAAGACACCCGGCCTGTTCTCCCGGATGTGGCGCGACTATTTGCGCCAATACTGGCCAACAATGAGTGTGGCCTTCTTTTTCATGATGATCGAAGGCTCGACGCTGGCGGTGCTGTCATGGATGCTCAAGCCGCTTTTTGACCGTGTATTCGTCGGCGGCGATACCGGCGCGATCTGGTGGGTCGGCGGCATCATCTTTGCCCTGTTCTGCACCCGCGCCATGACGCTGATCATCAACCGGACGCTGTTGACGCGGGTCTCTCTGTCGGTCTCGACCGCGATGCAGACCGACCTGCTGCGCCATATCCTGACACTGGATTCGCGCTTCTTTCAGGAAAATCCGCCCGGCGCCCTGATCGAGCGTGTGCAGGGCGATACCATCGCCGTCCAGGGACTGTGGTCCACGCTGATCGCGGGGGCGGGGCGTGATCTGGTGGCGCTGGTGTCGCTGTTTACAGTGGCGCTGCTCATCGACCCGTGGTGGACGCTGGCGGCCCTGATCGGCGCGCCGATCCTGATCGCGCCGATGCTGCTGGTGCAGCGCTATATCCGGCGCAAGATGCGGCAGACGCGGGAACAGGCCAGCGCGCGGGCCACCCGGCTGGACGAAGTGCTGCACGGCATCCGTGCGATCCGGCTGAACCGGATGGAGGATACGCAGGTCAGCCGCTTTGCCCGGATCGTCGGGCGGATCCGCAACGCCGAGGTCAAGATGGCCACGACCGGCGCGACCATCCCGGCTCTGATCGACGTGGTGACCGGGCTGGGCTTTGTCGGCGTGCTGGCTCTTGGCGGGGCCGAGGTCACGCGCGGTGAGCGGACGGTGGGCGATTTCATGTCCTTCTTCACGGCCATGTCACTGGCCTTCCAGCCGCTGCGCCGGCTTGGCCTGCTGGCCGGCACTTGGCAGATGGCCGCCGCCAGCCTCGAACGGATCTACCAACTCTTTGATACCAAACCGACCGTCTTTTCGGGACCACGAACAGAGCCACCCGGCGATACGACGATCCGTCTGGACGATGTCTGGCTGTCCTTTGATGGCCACCCTGTGTTGCAGGGCCTTGGCTTTACCGCCGAGGCCGGGCAGACCACCGCGCTTGTCGGGCCCTCGGGCGCAGGCAAGTCGACCGTGTTTAACCTGATCACCCGAATGATCGACCCCGACCGCGGCGAGGTCACCATCGGCGGGGTGCCGGTGCAGGACTTTACCCTGCCGGCGTTGCGCGATCAGTTCTCGACGGTGGCGCAAGAGGCAGCCCTGTTCGACGAAACGCTGCGCGAAAATATCCTGATGGGTCGGCCGGATGCCGATGCGCCCACCTTGACCCGCGCCGTCAAGGCAGCCCATGTCGCTGAATTCACCGACGGGTTGCCCCTGGGGCTGGATAGCCCGGCGGGACCACGCGGTTCGAACCTGTCGGGCGGTCAACGTCAGCGCGTGGCGATCGCGCGCGCGGTGCTGCGCGATGCGCCGGTGTCGCTGCTGGACGAGGCGACCAGCGCATTGGATACGGCCAGCGAACGCATGGTGCAGGATGCGCTGGACACGCTGTCCTCCGGGCGCACGACGCTGGTCATTGCGCACCGGCTGTCCACGATCCGTCAGGCCGACAAGATCGTGGTGATCGAGGCCGGACGGGTTGTCGAAGAGGGAACGCATGACCAATTGACAGCCATGGGCGGCGTTTACGCGCGTCTGGTTCAGCTGCAATTCGGGGAAAACTGATCAATGGATCGCACGATTATCCGCGTCACGGGCGATGACCGCCTGCCCTTTCTGCAAAACCTCGTCACCAATGAGGTGGCTCGCGGGCCGGCCTGGTCGGCGCTGCTGACGCCGCAGGGCAAATATCTGGTCGATTTCCTGACCGTGCCGGATGGCGACGGCATCCTGCTGGATGTCGACGCCCGTCTGGGCGATGACCTGTTGCGCCGGCTGACCATGTACAAGCTGCGCGCCAAGGTCGCACTGGAAGCCAGTGATCTGGGCGTCACGCGGGGCACGGGCGACGCACCGGCTGGCGCCATCGCGGACCCGCGCCACGCGGCGCTTGGCTGGCGGCTATATGGTGACAAGACGGGTGACAGCGATGACGGCAGCGATTGGGATGCGATCCGGGTGGAACACATCATTCCCGAAACCCTGATCGAGCTGATCCCAAACGACACCTACCCGCTTGAGGCTGGCTTCGATCGCCTGCACGGCGTCGATTTTCGCAAGGGCTGCTATGTCGGCCAAGAGGTCACCGCGCGGATGAAGCACAAGACCCAGTTGCGCAAGGGCCTGCGCCGCCTGCGGATCGAGGGTGCCGCGCCGATAGGAACCAGCATCACCCGCGAGGGCCGCGAGGTTGGCACGCTTTTCACGCAATCGGGCGGGCACTGTATCGCGCATGTCCGGTTCGACCGTCTCGGCGACGATATGCAAGCGGACGAGGCGCGGCTGTTCGACGTTTAGTCACTGTCCGTTCAGCGCGACTGCAGACAATCGCAACCCCCGGCAGCAGCCAATGAAAAACCCCGGCCATCGCTGGCCGGGGTCAAGGTCACTGTCCCGTCGTTCAAGACGTCAGTTCAAACGGCGCGCCACATCTTCGATGGCTTCGTCGATCCCTGCTGACCGCTGACCCGAGCCGACCTGTTTGCCCAGGATCTCGGATGCGGCGGCGATGGCTGTCTGCACCGCACGGTCGCGCACTGCCTTGACGGCATCGCTTTCGGCGCTGCTGATCTGGTCCTCGGCAGCCTTGAGGCGGCGCGCGATGGACTGTTTCAGGTCTTCACGGGCCTTGGCGGCTTGTGCCTCGGCCTCGCGTTTGGCGTTCGCTACGATCTCGTCAGCCTGGGTTTTCACCTCACGCTGGCGACGCTCGTAGCTGGCATAGATTTCCTGCGCCTCTTCGCGCAGGCGCCGGGCTTCGTCCAGATCAGCGCGAATGCCTTCGGCACGCTTGTCCAGCAAACCGCCAATGATCGACGGGATCTTGAAATAGATCAGGATGCCGACAAAGATCAGAAAGGCGATGGTGACGATAAAGTCGGTGTTCCGCAGCGAAAAGAACGGACCCGTCGCGGCAAAGGCCGGGCTGGCAGTCAATGCCAGCAGAGCGATCAGCTTTTTCATTGCAGGCCCCCTTTCAGACGGCTTTCAACGGCACTGTCGACCTGACCCTGATCGGCATTGCCACCAAAGGCGCGCACCAGTTCCGCGGTGACGTCCTTGGCAACAGTCTGCGCGTCGGTCTGCGCGGAAGAGCGGATCTCACCGATGCGCTTTTCCGATTCGACGGTCCGCGCGGCGATCTCTGAATCGGCCTCGACGATGGCAGCATCCAGTTGCTTCTGGATTTCCTGCTTGTTCGCAGCGACGATCTTTTGCGCCTCGGTGCGGGCCTCGGCCAGTGCCGCGTCATAGGCAGCCTCGGCCTCTTTGGCCTTTTGCTTGAATTCCTCGGCGGCCATCAGGTCGCCAGTCATCGCGCCCTGCCGGTCGGACAGAACGGCGGCGATGCGCGGCAAAGCGATCCGCGACAGCACCCAATACAAAACCAGCATCGTGACCACGAGCCAGAAGATCTGGTTCGGGAACGTGCTGAAATCGAGCTGCGGCATACCCGGTGCGCTTTCGGCACCGTGTTCGACGATCTCTTCGCTATGTTCGGCCGCGGTCGTGGCGGCCTCTTGCAACAGGCTGAACATATCCTACCCCTTGGCCTTTCAGGACACGATGGGGTGGCGACGCTGAACGCGCCCCACCCCGCCGCAAGGATGGGGCTGGATCAGACCGCGAACATCAGCAGAAGCGATACGAGGAATGCAAAGATCCCCAGAGCTTCTGCGAAGGCGATGCCGATGAACAGCGTCGCGGTCTGGCCGGCAGCAGCCGACGGGTTGCGCAGCGCACCAGCGAGGAAGTTGCCGGCAACGTGGCCCACACCGATGGCAGCTGCGCCCGAACCGATAGCGGCCAGACCTGCACCGATGTACTGCCCCAGTTCTGCGATATTCCCTTCCATGAGTGTCTCTCCTTGCGGTTGGAAGTTGTAGATTGATGATCCCGTCTGCGACGGGCCGTTAGTGGCCCGGATGCAGCGCGTCTTTCAGATAGACGCAAGTCAGGATGGTAAAGACGTATGCCTGGATAAAGGCGACCAGCACCTCCAGCCCGTACATGGCGACGACGGCGGCGATCGACAGCGGCGATACCAGCGCGATGGCGGCGAAGCCGGCAAAGACCTTGATCACGGCGTGACCGGCCATCAGGTTGCCGGCAAGACGAATCGAATGGCTGACCGGGCGCACGAAATAGCTGATCACCTCGATCACAGCCAGGATCGGCCGCAGCGCCAGCGGCGCGGACTTGACCCAGAACAGACCCAGGAAATGCGTGCCGTTCTTGACGAAGCCAAGCACCGTGACGCTAAGGAAAACGGCCATCGCCAGAACGCCCGTGACGGCGATATGCGAGGTGACGGTAAAGGCTTTGGGCAGCAGGCCCAGCATGTTCGCGAAGACGATGAACAGGAACAGGCACATGATATAGGGGAAATATTTCAGGCCATCCTTGCCCGCCACATCCTCGACCATCTTGTGCACCATGCCGTAACCCAGTTCGGCGATCGACTGGACCCGGTTGGGAACGATGGCGCGGCCGCGCGTGCCCATGACGAACAAGCCGACGACGCATAGCAGGATGATGCCCATCCACAGCGTTACGTTCGTGGGGGTATACCAATGCACCGCACCGTCACCGAACAACGGCTTGACGATGAACTGATCCATCGGGTGGAATTCCAGACCCGTGCTTTCGCCATGCGCTTCGGTCGCCACGTCAGCCCCTCTCGTCCTTCTCGGCCGTCTTGGCCGGTTGTGCCGTATCGTCGGCTGTCTTGCCCGACGTTTCGTTCAGTTCGGCCGCGGTGCGCATCATCGTCTTGATGCCGGCCGCGAAGCCGAGAAAAATAAACAGGATCAGCATGACCGGCATGGTGCCGAGCAGCAGGTCCAACCCGTAGCCGATGCCAAAGCCGATCCCCAGCCCCGCCACCAATTCGATCACCATGCGCCAGGCGATATGCGCCTGATCATGTGTCGCCATTGGCTTTGGCCCGTCACCGACCCGCGTCTTGCGTGTCAGCCGGTCCTCAAGATCGCGCAGACGGGCAGCATCTTTCGCCCTTTCTGCATTCTCCAAAGGCCCTTCGGCCATCTCTCACGCCCTCGTTACAGGTTGGCCGGGTGATAGGCTGGCAGGCACGCCGAGTCAAGCAACGCCACGAAAATATCAACCCATTGTTTTAAAATGACTAATTTAATCGCCCCGCGACACTTGATCTGCTTGCATTCGCAATCCTGCCCGGCGATAGTCAACCGCCCGGTTGACTATTAATCCCATGAACCACACAGAAAACGCACGCCTCGACCAGATTTTCGCAGCCCTTGCCGACCCGACGCGGCGCAGGGTGCTGTCGATGTTGCTGGAAGACGACATGGCCGTCAGCGATGTGGCCGAGCCGTTCGAGATGAGCCTGGCCGCCGTGTCCAAGCATCTGGGCATCCTTGCCGCAGCCGGTCTGATCCGTCAGGAACGGCACGGGCGGATCAACTGGTGCAAGCTGGAACCGACCGGGATGCGGGCGGCCACGGTCTGGATGCAGGGCTTTGGGCAATTTGATCCGGTCGATCTGGACGACTTTGAACGCTTTCTCGAGGCCGAGATGACGGAATGGGACCGCGAAAGAGGCGAAGATGACTGAGCAGCCTGATATCATCTGCATCGGTGCAATGCTGTGGGACGTGATCGGGCGTGCGCCGCGCGCGATGAAGGCCGGGCATGACGTGCCGGGCCGCATCGCCCATATCCCCGGCGGCGTGGCGCTGAACGTGGCCATCGCGCTGGCGCGGCGCGGAATGCGACCTGCGGTCCTGTCAGCGGTCGGACTGGAACCCGAGGGCGACGCGCTGGTCGCGGAAAGCGCGCGGCTTGGGGTGATGACCGCGCATCTGATCCGCGACCCCGACCTGCCCACCGATTGCTACATGGCGGTCGAGGACAATTCCGGCCTCGTCGCAGCCATCGCCGATGCGCATTCGCTGGAAGCCGCGGGCGAGCGTATCCTTGCGCCGCTGGATAACGCGCTTGCCGGTTGGCAGGGCGTGGCGGTGGTCGATGGCAATCTGACCGAACGCCTGCTGGCCCGGATCGCTGGCGACCCGCGCCTTGCCCATGCTGATCTGCGCATTGTGCCTGCCAGTCCCGGTAAGGCCAAGCGCCTCGATCCACTGATCGCGGCCGGACGCGGTTGCTTTTACCTGAACAGGCTGGAGGCCGAGATCATCGCGGGCCGTGCCTGCGCCGATGCCGTCACCGCAGCCGAGGCAGTGACCGCCAAGGGCGCGCGCCGTGTCATCGTCACGGATGGCGGAGAGCGGGTGGCAGACGCCATGTCCGGCCAACCCACGCTGACCGCCACGCCGCCCGCCGTTCGCATTGCACGCATCACCGGCGCAGGCGATTGCTTTCTGGCCGCCCATCTGGTCGCGGAACAGCAAGGCGCAGATCGCGACGGCGCGCTGCAGGCCGCAACGCAAGCCGCCGCCGCGCATGTGGCGGGCAAGGACCTGCCGTGACCGTGCCACAGATGCGGTGATTGGTTTCCTGCGCTGGCAACGCGAGCTAGCCCCCCTGCCTGACGGTTGCGCCTCGACGGGCGCTTGGGTATCAGCCCGGCACCGGTCGCAGCCTACCCGGTCAACAAAACAAGGACTGACATCATGAAAGCCATCGTGGTCTGCTCGGGCGGACTTGATTCCGTTTCACTGGCCCATGTGCTGGCCAATCAGGGCGCGCTGTCGCGGCTGGTCTCGTTTGACTACGGCCAGCGACACCTCAAGGAACTGGATTTCGCGGCCCGCTGCGCGCAGCGCCTGTCCGTGCCCCATCACATCATCGACATGCGCAGCATTGGCGCGGCGCTGTCAGGTTCGGCGTTGACCGATGATATTGACGTGCCTGACGGCCACTATGCCGAAGAGACAATGAAGATCACCGTCGTTCCCAACCGCAACGCCATCATGCTGACCATCGCCTACGGCATTGCCGCCGCGCAGGGCGATACGGCGGTGGCCACGGCGGTACATGGTGGCGATCATTTCATCTATCCCGATTGCCGGCCCGCTTTCACGCGCGCCTTTGAGGCCATGCAACACGCGGCGCTGGACGGATATGCGAATGTCACGCTGCTGACGCCCTTCGTCGATCAGTCCAAGGCCGATATCGTGACCGCGGGCGCGCAGGCGGGCACGCCATTCGCGCAAACATGGTCCTGCTACAAGGGCGGCGCGCTGCAATGCGGGCGCTGCGGCACTTGCATTGAACGGCGCGAGGCGTTTCATCTGGCCGGCATCCCTGATCCGACCGTCTATGCCGACCCGGATTTCTGGATCGCGGCAACACAAGGGACACAGGCCTGACATACGGGTTTGGCAAGGCACGCGGATATGCTGTCTTCCAGCGCCCCTTGCCTGTAACGCCCCGTCATGCGACCAGCCCGGATAAAGGAGCCCGCCATGACCCAAGCCCCCCTGTCCTTTTCCCCCGAAGTCCGCGCCGCGCTGGATGCAGGCCAGCCCGTCGTCGCGCTGGAATCGACCATCATCACCCATGGCATGCCCTGGCCCGACAATCTGGACATGGCCCGCAAGGTCGAGGCGACCATCCGTGAAAACGGCGCCGTCCCCGCGACCATCGCGGTGATGGGCGGGCGCATCCATATCGGGATGCAGGATGCGGCGCTGGAGGCGCTGGCCCAAACGCCGCCCGATCAGGTGATGAAGCTGTCGCGCGCCGATCTGGCGGTTTGCGTTGCCAATGGCCGCACCGGCGCCACAACGGTTGCGGCCACGATGATCTGCGCCGCGCTGGCCGGCATCCGCGTCTTTGCCACCGGCGGTATCGGCGGGGTGCATCGCGGCGCCGAGGACAGCTTTGACATCAGCGCCGATCTGCAGGAACTGGCCCATAGCCCGGTCACCGTCGTTGCGGCGGGTGCCAAGGCCATTCTGGACCTGCCCAAGACGCTGGAAGTGCTGGAAACAATGGGCGTGCCGGTCATTGCCTACGGGCAAGACGATTTTCCGGCCTTCTGGTCGCGCCAATCGGGCCTTGCCGCACCGCTGCGCATGGACAGCCCCGACCAGATCGCTCAGGCCGCCGCGATGCGCGCCGTGATGGGCCTGCCCGGCGGGCAATTGGTGGCCAATCCGATCCCCGAGGCCGATGAAATCCCGCGCGAGATCATTGATCCGGTGATCGAACAGGCGCTGTCCGAGGCTCAGGCGCAAGGCATCGCCGCCAAGTCGGTTACGCCCTTTCTGCTGGGACGCATCTTCGAGTTGACCGATGGCCGCTCGCTGCAATCCAATATCGCGCTGGTCCTGAACAACGCAAAGCTGGCCGCGCAGATCGCAGCATCCGCCACCGCATGACCATCGACGACCGGTTCGCGCAGGCCATCGTTTCGTCGGACTCGGCGCGGCGGATCTAACCCGAAACGCGCGCCGGCATCACGCCCGCAAACAGTTCAGCCAGATCCACCGTGTCGCGATTGTTCAGCGCGTCTGCGTGGTCCTCGATGAAACGATGTGCCGAGGCCTGCCCCGCCGCTTTCATCCGGTCCAGCAAACCGGGCGAGGGAATCATCTTGGACCGCGCGTTCAGATCGTTCATCAACATGTCGTCCAGAACCATATGCACCAGCACGTTCTTCATCGGCCGGTTGGTCAGACGCTCTTCCGCAGCAAGCCGCTTGACGAAGTTGATCGCCCGCAGTTCCCCCAGCAGGGATGCGTTAAAGCTGACTTCGTTGATCCGATCCTGAATATAGGCCGGCGTCTTGGGTAGTGCGTCTCGGGTCATCGGATTGATGTTCACGATCACGATGTCGCGCGGCAGCGCCGGATCATAAAGCGGGAAAAGGGCCGGGTTGCCGGTATAGCCGCCATCCCAATAGGCCTCCAACTCGCCCGTCGTCTGGTCTTTGATCTCGACCGCGCGGAACAGGGTTGGCAGGCAAGCCGAAGCTGTTACCGCCGCCACCGACAGGTTTGCCCCGCCAAACACCTTGATCCGCCCGGTCCGGACGTTCGTCGCCGAGACGAACAGGCGCGGTCCACCCTCTTTCCAGAAAACCGGGTACGGCATCTCGTGCAGGATCGCGGCCAGCGGATTGCTGTAAAACGGACCGGAATCGTAGGGACTGAACACGCGGCTCAGGCTTTCCAGCCAGGCGACGGGCGTGAACATCTCGGTCCAGCGCTGCATTCCGCGCGGCACCGGCATCATCGAGTGCAGCCAGCGGATCATGCGATTGTCGCTGACCTGTGCGACCTCGGTCCAAAGATAGGTCATGTTCTCGCGCGCCGCACGCCGCCCGTTGCGCCCGCCAAGCGCCAGGCCCGCCGTGATCGCCGCCCCGTTCAACGCCCCGGCAGAGGTGCCGCTGATGCCCGATATGGTCAACCAGTCTTCCTCTAGAAGACGATCCAGGACGCCCCAGGCAAAGGCGCCATGCGCGCCGCCGCCCTGCAACGCCAGATTAATGCTTTTCTCTTTCAAAACAGACCTCTGCCTATATTCGCGATTGCAGCATATCAGAGCCGCGCGGCAGCCGCACCCATGGTCGCGACAAGGTGTTCCCGAACAGGTTCCACCAGGGGGCCAGCTGCGTCAGCAATAGCTTTCCGGCCCCAGCGATTGCTGCGCGTTATAGCGTGCACCATGGGCAAAGCCTGCGGGCAGCAATCGTTCGATCTCGGACAATTGCGCGGGCGTCAGGGTCAGATCGGCGCCCTTGGCGTTTTCCTGCATATGCGCCGTGCTGCGCGATCCGGGCAGCGCGATGACATGGGGTGCGCGCGACAAGGCCCAGGCGATTGCCACTGCCTCGGGGCTGTGGCCCAGATCGCGGGCGTAATCGGCGAAGATGCTGATCCTGGCCATGTTCAGCGGATAGTTCTCGGGGCCGAAGCGCGGCATGGCGCGGCGCAGGTCGCCCTCGTCAAAAGTCGCGGGCTTGGGCGGTGCGCCCGTCAGCACGCCACGACCCAGCACCGAAAACGCCATCAGCGCCGCCCCGTGCCGGGCGCAGGCCTGCACAATTCCCAACTCTGGCAGGCGCGACCATAGCGAATATTCCGACTGCACCGCCGCGATGGGCGCCACGGACGCCGCGCGTTCCAAGGTCGCGGGCGAGACCTCGGACAGGCCGATGGCGCCGATTTTGCCCTCATCCTTCAGCCGCGCCATTTCACCGACGACATCCTCGACCGGCACTGATGGATCGCGGCGGTGGATGTAGTAAAGGTCGATATGCTCCACCCCCAGCCGTTTCAACGAGCCCTCGATGCTGTCACGCAGATGCGGGATTTCGTTGTTGAAGGGTCGCTCGGGCTTGCGGGTGATGCCGAATTTGCTGGCGAGCACCACGTCGCGGCGACGATCCTTGAGGAATCGCGCCAGTAATTCCTCGGACTGGCCCATGCCATAGACATTAGAGGTGTCGAAATGGTTGATCCCCAGATCAAGGCAGCGCGACATGCAGCGCATCGCCTCGTCCGGATCGCCGGGCGCGTAGGCACCCAAGAAATTCATCGTACCAAGAGCGACTGCGCCCACCATCGGGCCGTTCGCGCCCAGTTGCCGTTGCTGCATGATCCGAACCCTCGTGTTTTCCAGACGCGATCCTGACGGCAGAATTGCGGAAAGAAAAGCTGGTCTCCGCGCGATCACGCCCTCAGCCGCGCCGAGCCGATCTATTCACATGAACAAAACCGCGGGCCACGCTGTGTCCGCATGACGCCCGCTCAATCCTCGGCGTTCGCCTCTGCCCGGCTCTTGCCCGATACGTCGAGTGCCAGCGTAGCCGCCATGAAGGCGTCCAGATCCCCGTCCAGCACACCTTGGGTGTCGCTGGTTTCGTGCGACGTGCGCAGATCCTTGACCATCTGATAAGGCTGCAAGACATAGGACCGGATCTGGTTGCCCCAGCCCGCATCACCCTTGGCATCGTGCTGGGCGTTGATTTCGGCATTCCGGCGATCAAGCTCGGCCTGATAAAGGCGCGATTTCAGCGCGGCCATGGCATTGGCCCGGTTCTGGTGCTGCGATTTCTCTGAACTGGTCACCACGATCCCGGTCGGCAAGTGGGTGATGCGCACAGCCGAGTCGGTGGTGTTCACGTGCTGCCCGCCTGCGCCGGACGAGCGATAGGTATCGATGCGGATTTCATTATCGGGCACGGTGATCTCGATGTTCTCGTCCACGACCGGATAGACCCAGATCGAACTGAACGAGGTGTGCCGGCGCGCTGCGCTGTCATAGGGGCTGATGCGGACCAACCGGTGCACGCCGCTTTCCGATTTCAGCCAGCCATAGGCATTGTGACCGCTGATCTTGTAGGCCGCCGACCGGATGCCGGCTTCTTCGCCCGGGCTTTCGGACATCAGTTCGACTTCATAGCCCTTTTTCTCGGCCCAACGCACATACATGCGCGCCAGCATCGACGCCCAGTCGCAGCTTTCCGTGCCGCCAGCGCCCGCGTTGATTTCCAGGAAGGTGTCGTTGCCGTCGGCCTCGCCGTTCAACAGCGCCTCAAGTTCCTTCTTGGCCGCATCCTCGGCCAGCGCCTTGAGATTTGCCTCGGCCTCGGCCACCAGATCGGCATCGCCCTCGTCGCCCGCCAGTTCGACCATCTCGGCATTCGCGTCCAGATCGTCGCTGATCCGCTGATAGGTCTCGATCGCCTCGGACAGGGCCTGACGGTCACGCATCAGCTTTTGCGCGCGGGCCGGATCCGACCACAGGTCGCCATCCTCGATCAGGGCGTTCATCTCTTCCAGCCGGTGAGGCGCGGTTTCCCGATCCATCCGCTGCCCCAGCAGGGTCAGCGATTTGCGAATCGCATCTATCGTTGCCTGAGTCTCTGCGCGCATGAAGCGAATTCCTTGGGGTCTGGTCGAACCGGGTAGATAGCGCGCAGCCGAAGCGTGAACAAGGGCCGCGCCCCTCTTGCCTGCGCCAGAACCACGGGCTGATTGGAAAAATCACGCCCAAAGGCTATGGTCGAGGCTCGTGCCCGAAGAACCCACTCATTCAGGAAAGGCCCGTTTCATGAAATATCTCAGCAGTTCGCTGGCCGTTTTGTGCATTGCCGCTTGTGCGCCCACCACGCTGGAGCCCGCCGGCGGTGGCTGGGGCGATGCGCCACCTGTCACCGCCGCAGACTATGCGCTGCGCGACGCGGCGACGTTCAGCCTGACAGGTCAGGAATCTCTGGCCGAGGCCGGCGCTATCATCCAGTCTGCCCTTGCCAATCCACCCGGCGAAACCGTCGAAGGCAACTACACTGAAGATCTCGACATCTATTCCGGCGCGATCATCGGCCTGCCGCGCGGCGCGGTGGTGATGACACGCGAAAATCTGTCCGATGATTCCGTCCGCAGCGAACAGCATGTGATCGAATTCGACGTGTCGGACGAAACCGGCGCGGCATCTGCCACCGTCTATGGCATTCGCTTCAAGTGCCGGGAAGGTCGCGGGCCTACCGATTGGACCGCCCAGCTTTGCAGCTAAGGCCGTGCAATCGGTCGCCCGGCTGTCAGTAAAGGCCGCCTGAACTCAGCGTACCGAAATCGGCCTTTTTCGGGATGACCTTCTGCTGCCCCGTCGAAGTGGTGATCGCGGTCGCGGCGTTGGATGAGGCCGAGGCCTCCCATGGCAGGGTGGTGGTGTCATCCCCAAAGCCACCAACGATCAACGGCGACAGCCAGTCGGGGTCGGTGCCATCGCGGAAATATTCCGAGATCACGTCCGGGCCGCTTGCATCATCAGGCAGGCGCTGGCCGGTGACCCGGTTGATCTTGACCCAGTGGCCACCGGGCGGTACGCGGAAATCGGTGCCGCCGTATTTCTGCACCGCCTCGCGCATGAAAGCGTTGAACACCGGCACGCATAGCGTCCCGCCATAGGCATCGCTGCCCAGGGTGCGCGGCTGGTCATAGCCAAGATAGCAACCCGCCACGATATTGCTGGAAAAGCCCACGAACCACACATCCTTGGCGTCATTGGTGGTGCCGGTCTTGCCCGCAATCGGCACCGGCAGGTTCACGCCCTTGCCCGAGCCGCGCTGAACCACGCCCTGCATCATCGAGGTCAACTGAAAGGCCGTGACCGCGTCCATTACCCGTTCGCGGTTATTGTCGATGATCGGCCCCTGCCCTGCCGGCAACGCCTGCTGGCCGCAGGTTTCGCAGACCCGCTTGTCATGGCGATAGATGGTGCGTCCACGGCGGTCCTGCACCCGGTCGACCAGTGTGGGTTCGACGCGCTCGCCGCCATTGGCGAACATGGCATAGGCCGCAACCATCTTGAACAACGTCGTTTCCTGCGCGCCAAGGCTGTTGGCAAGGAACGGGTCGAGATGGTCATAGACGCCGAAACGCTCGGCATAGTCGGCGACCCGGTCCATCCCGATATCCTGCGCGACGCGGATGGTCATCAGGTTGCGCGATTGTTCGATCCCGGTGCGCAGCGGCGTCGGGCCATAAAAGCTGCCGCCCGCATTCTTGGGCGTCCACAGACCCTGCGGCGTGTTCACCCGGATCGCTTCGTCCACGACGATGGTGGCGGGGGTATAATTGTTGTCCAGCGCGGCGGCGTAAACGAACGGCTTGAAGCTGGACCCCGGCTGCCGCATCGCCTGCGTTGCACGGTTAAAGACCGATGACTGGTAGGAAAAACCGCCCTGCATCGCGATCACGCGCCCGGTATTCACGTCCATCGCCATAAAGCCGCCCTGCACCTCGGGCACCTGGCGCAGGGTCCAGCGGATAAAGCTGCCATCGCTGTCGCTGGTCATCGCGCGGACCATCACCACATCGCCCACTGACAGCAGATCGCTGGCGACATTGGCGCGCGGTCCCAGACTGCCATCCTCGCGGCGCGGACGCGCCCATTGCACGTCATTGGCGGGGATCCAGTGGCCGTCATCGTCCTCTTCGATGCCCTCGATACCGATTCGGGCATCGTTATTGCCCAGTTCCAGAACCACCGCCGGCATCCAGCCCGGAATATCGCGCGGCATCTGCGTTTCAAACAGCGCCCCACGCCAGGCGACCTCATCGACCATCTGCTCAGGCGTCAGGCTGACCTCGGTGCCGTGCCAGACACCACGGCTGCGGTCATAGCGTTCCAGCGCCTCGCGCAGCGCGTTCGAGGCCGCACCCTGCATCTCGGGTTCGACGGTGGCACGAATGGCCAGACCGCCACCGAAAAATTCGTCCTGCCCGAATTCACGGCTCAGCTGACGGCGGATTTCATCGGTAAAGTAATCACGCGGGGGCAACTGTTCCTGAAAGGCCACGAAATCGCCGTTCTGAACGCTGCGCAGCGGCAGCTTTGCCTCGGCTTCATAGGTGGCCTGGTCGATATAGCCGTTCTGCCACATCTCGCGCAGGACATAGTTGCGCCGCTCGGTCACGCGTTCCTTGGCGCGGACCGGGTGATAACGGCCCGGCGCCTGCGGCATGGCGGCCAGCGTCGCGGCCTCATGCGGGGTCAATTCGCTGAGCGTCTTGTTGAAATAGGTCTGGGCGGCGGCGGTCACGCCAAAGCTGTTCTGACCCAGAAAAATCTCGTTGAGGTACAGTTCAAGGATCTGGTCCTTGGTCAGCGTCTGTTCCAGCCGCGTGGCAAGGATCAGTTCCTTGACCTTGCGCTCGACGCTGCGGTCGCTGGACAGCAGAAAGTTCTTCATCACCTGCTGGGTGATGGTCGAGGCGCCGCGCACGTTTTCGCCGCGCGACTGCACCGCCTGCACCAACGCACTGATCATCCCGCGTGCGTCATAGCCGGGGTGATTGTAGAAGTTCTTGTCCTCGGCGCTGACAAAGGCCTGCTTGACCAGATCGGGCACGTCCTCGATCGGCACGAACAGCCGGCGCTCCTCGGCGAATTCGTCGATCAGCCGGCCTTCACCCGAATAGATGCGGCTGATGGTCTTGGGCGTATATTGCGCCAGGGCTTCGTGGCTGGGCAGATCGCGGGAATAGATCCAGAAGATCCCGCCAATGGTCAGCGCGGCAAAGACCGCCGCCGTTACCACCCATGAAAAGATGCCACCAAAGAATGAAAGAATACCGCGCAGCAAGGATCAGGCCTTTCGTGAATCGCTTGCCTCTATAGTCTGCGGCTGATGGCGCGTCAAAACAACCTTGGGTTATCGGAGAAACAGCTATTCCACGATCTCGGATGAATAGCGCAGCATGACCTGGGCGTGGTCCTTGAACTCAGACGCATGCAGAGCCTCGATCAATGCACGCAGACGCGGCGTCAGAATCATCAGATAGCGGCTTGGGCCCTCGATCTCGTCATAATCATGCGCGACGCCTGCGGGCATGTGCACTGTCGTGCCGGGACCCGCCTCGAAGGTCTCGCCCGTGCCGATGCGAAACAAAAGGCGGCCGCTGATCACATGCCAGGCCTCATCATCGCGGTGGTGGACGTGCAGATAGCCGGGGCCACCGCCGCTCCATTCGTGCAGTTCGAACTGCGGTCCGGCAGCCAGCGCCAGCCGCGCGGACAAGGTTGGGTCGCTGTGATGGACGATCGCCTCTGCCATGACCACAATTTGGCAGATCCCCGGGCTCGCGCAAATCGCGGGCTACTGCCGCAGCAGCGCCGCCCTTGCGCCTTCATCGCGTGACCAACCACCGATGGCTGCGACCAGTGCGCCCACCATTTGCGAGCGCCAGGCCGGATCGGTCAGATGCGCGCGATCGACCGGGTCCGTGAGAAACCCCAACTCCAGCAGGACAGAGGGGATATCGGGCGATTTCAGCACCGAGAAACGTGCCCCCTGCACCGGCCGGCTGTGCATGTCGATGCCAGCCAGTGCCATGCGCGAGGCAAGAAACTTGGCAAAGTTCTCGGACCGGGGCTGCGTCTCGGTGCGGGCGATGTCCATCAGCACGCCCGCCAACGCGTCATCCGTGCCGGTCAGATCGAGCCCCGCCAGCAGATCATCGCGATCATGTCGCTGCGCCAGCAACCGGCTGGCCGCATTATTGGCAGTGGGGTCCCACAGATAGATCGTTGCGCCCGCAGCCTGACCGGCGGGCAGCGCATCGGCATGCAAAGAAATGAAGAGATCGGCACCAGCGGCCCGGGCAGCGGTCATCCGTGCCTCCAGCCCCATAAAGCGATCCTCTTCGCGGGTCACAAAGACCCCGATCCCTGCGCGTTCCAGCGCCTCTCGCGCGGCATGCGCGAAGTCCAGAACAATGCGCGCCTCGGATTCGCCGCCAGCCAGCGCGCCGGGGTCGATGCCGCCATGACCCGGATCCAGCGCCACGATCAACCGGTCGGCCTGAGCGTCCTTGGGCATGGCAGGATCGTCAGGCGTGGCCGTTACCGTCGCCGGCTCGGGCAAAGTGCGCGACGCGGTCGAGGCGCTGGCGCGCGGGCGAAAGTCCTCGGGCTGCACCGGCTTTAGCGCGACGGTCAGAACGGGCTGCATGGCGCGCGTCGACAGCCCGCTTTGCGTCACCGCGTAAGGGCCCGGCAATTCGGTCACGATTCGCGACCAGCCGCGTTGGAACCGCCCCCACCGGATCGCCGGCACAAGATCAGCGCCAAACAGTTGCTCGGGCCGGGTCTGGTCGAAATCGACGTCCTTGAGGTCAATTACCAGACGTGGTGGGCCGTCCAGCAGGAACACCCGGTAGGGGACCGCCCGATCCAGCGTCAGCCGCAATTGCATCGGTCGAGGGTGTCCCCGATCAGGGCCCTGCGCGGTCAGGGACGAGGCCCCCAGATCAAGCCGCGCGGCGTCCTGCGCCGCCGCAGGCAGCGCTGCAAAAAGAGCCATGGTCAGCACAAGGATCAGTCGCAGTGCGGTCATCGCGCCGTCATGAAGGCTTGCAACCGCGCCAGCCCCTCGGCGATTTCGGCGGTCGAGCGGGCATAGGAAAAACGCAGCATCCGGTGCCCGCGATCGGCGTCGAAATCAACGCCGGGGGTCACGGCGACGCCGGCCTTGTCCAGAATCTCGGCGGCGAATGCCACGCTGTCATCGGTCAGCGCCGAAACATCGGCATAGATATAAAAGGCTCCGTCCGGCGGCGCGATGCGGTCAAAACCGGCCTTGGGCAACCCGTCCAGCATCAAGCGGCGGTTTTCGGCATAGGTGGCCAGGTTCGCCTGCGCCTCATCCTCGCAATCCAGCGCGGCGAGGGCCGCGACCTGACTGACATGGGGCGGGCAGATGAACAGGTTCTGGGCCAGCCGTTCAATCGTGCGCAGATGCGTTTCGGGCACCACCATCCAGCCGATCCGCCAGCCGGTCATGCTGAAATACTTGCTGAAGGAATTGACCACGAAAACGTCGTCGCTGATTTCAAGCGCGCTGTGGCAGGGCCTGTCGTAGGACAGGCCGTGATAGATCTCGTCCGATATGACGGCGGTGCCTTGCGCCTGCGCCCGGTCGATCAGCCCACCCAGCGCATCCAGCGTCAGCATCGTCCCCGACGGGTTGCCGGGCGAGGCCAGCATCAGCCCCTGAACGTCACCCGGCAGATCATCGGGCAGCGGCTGAAAGCGATTTTCCAGCGTGGTCGGTATGCTCACGGGTTCCAGCGACATCGCCCGCATGATCTGGCGATAGCTGGGATAGCCCGGCGCACCCAGCGCCACCCTGTCGCCCGCGTCAAACAGCGCCGAAAAGGCCAGGATGAACGCACCTGATGATCCCGGTGTCACCACGACACGGGCCGGGTCCAGATCGACGCCATACCAGCGGCGATAAAGATCCGCGATGCCTTGGCGCAATTCAGGCAGGCCCAGCGCCACCGTATAGCCCAGCGGCTGTTCCAGCGCCGTTGCCAGCGCAGCGCGTGCGCCCGCCGGCGCACCGGTGCCGGGTTGCCCGACCTCCATATGGATGATGTGCCGGCCTGCCGCCTCGGCGGCGCGAGCGGCCTCCATCACGTCCATGACGATGAACGGGTCCACCTGCCCGCGTCGGGATTGTCGCATCTGCTCTGCCTGCGGCTTTGTTTTGCCGCCGTTCTAACGAGTGTGGCGGTCTGGCTCCACCCTTTTCAGCTGTCCTTTTCGCCGCATACCAAGCCCCACTGGGGATCGTTGCAGGCCACGGCTGCCGGCCAAGGCGGCGCGGGATGCTCACGCAGGCGTGTCCTTGTCATCAGCGGCGGCGCGGCTAAGGTGGCGCGCGAAACCGAAAGGATGCCTGATGAAACGCCTGATCGCCGCCCTGCTGCTGACCGCCACGCCTGTGATGGCCTTCGATATCGATGCCATGACAGATGACGAGCAAGCGGCCTTTGGCGAGGCTGTGCGCGAGTATCTGATGGCAAATCCCGAGGTGCTGATCGAATCGATCAATGTGCTAGAGGAACGGCGCGCCGCGGATGCGGCCCAGAATGACGAGGTTCTGGTCCAGCAATTCGAGGATGAGATCTTTGCTGACGGCCATAGCTGGGTCGGGGGCAACCCCGATGGTGATCTGACCATGGTCGAATTCATCGACTATCGCTGCGGTGTCTGCCGACAGTTCAATGACGAAGTGCAGGATCTGGTCGAAGCAGACGGCAATATTCGCCTGATTCTGAAAGAGTTCCCGATTCTGGGCCAAGACAGCGAGGCCTCGGCCCGCTTTGCGGTTGCCGTCAAGCAGATCGGCGGCGACGACGCCTATATGAAGGCTCATGACGCCCTGATCACCCTGCGCAGCAGCGCCACGCTGGAGGCATTGAAGCAGATTGCCGGCGAGATCGGCGTCGATCCGGATGCCGTGGTCGAGGCGATGAACAGCGACGCGGTGAATGATGTGCTGCGCAGCAACCATCAGTTGGCTCAGAAGATGTCCATCCAGGGCACGCCGACCTTTGTCATCGGCACCGAACTGCTGCGCGGCGTGCCGCAAGCCGGGCTGACCGCCACGGTCGAGGCCATCCGCGAGGCGCAGGACGGCTAACGGACGGCTACGCTGCGCGATTTGGGTTTGGCACGCCACTCGCACCCAAGACGTCCCTGTCGCGATGGGCTAGACTGACCGCATGGGACAAAGACAATCCTCAGAGGCACCGCATGCCGGGTGACGCCCCGCGACCGCGCAAGATCATCCATATCGACATGGATGCCTTTTATGCCTCGGTCGAGCAGCGCGATCACCCCGAGTTGCGCGGCAAGCCCGTGGCCGTAGGCGGATCGTCGCTGCGCGGTGTCGTTGCTGCCGCCAGCTACGAGGCGCGCAAGTTCGGCGTCCGCTCTGCCATGCCATCGGTTACCGCCAAGCGGCAGTGCCCGGATCTGATCTTCGTGCGCCACCGATTTGACGTCTATCGCGCGGTCAGCGCGCAGATCCGGGATATCTTTACCGACTACACCCCGCTGGTCGAGCCGCTATCGCTGGACGAGGCCTATCTGGACGTGACCGACCACCTCTGGCCCGGTCAGACCGCCACACAGGTCGCCCGCGAAATCCGCGCCCGCGTTCTCGAAACAACGCAGCTGACCGCCAGCGCCGGCGTCAGTTACAACAAGTTCCTGGCCAAGCTCGCATCCGACCAGAACAAGCCCGACGGGCTCTGCGTCATCCCGCCCGAAAAAGGCGCCGATTTCGTGCAGTCTCTGCCAGTCGGAAAATTCCACGGCGTCGGTCCGGCGACCGCGCGCAAGATGCAGGCAATGGGCATTCAGACCGGTGCCGATCTGAGGGTGCAGCCGTTGGAATTCCTGCAAAAGCGCTTTGGCAAATCAGGGCACTATTACTGGAATATTTCGCGCGGGATCGACCACAGGCAGGTGCGCCCCGACCGCATCCGCAAATCCGTGGGCGCCGAGAACACCTATTTCACCGATCTGATGACCCTTGATGTGGCGACAGAAGCCCTGGCCCCCTTGGCCGATAAGGTCTGGCGCCATCTGGCCAAGCACGAGATCCGCGGACGCACGGTGACGCTAAAGATCAAGTTCTCGGACTTTCAGCAGATCACACGCGCACGCAGCCTGCCGCAGCCGGTCAGCAGCCAGGACGAGATGCTGGGCATTGCCTGTAATCTCGCAGCCGCCGTCCTGCCCGACCCGCGCGGCGTTCGCCTGCTGGGCATCACCCTGTCGGGTTTCGACCAAGAGACGGCAGAGGCCGATGACGGCCAACTCAGTCTTTTCGACTGACCGGGCCCGTCCGCGCGGATGGCATGGCCAGCCGCCCGCGGATCAACGGCCCGGGCCGCCACGCGGCTTGGCCCGCAATGTCGGATCTGCCTGCGTCGGGTCTTCGGGCCAAGGATGGCGCGGATAGCGACCGCGCATATCCTTGCGCACATCGGCATAGGAATTGGCCCAGAACCCCGGCAAGTCAATCGTTACCTGAACCGGCTTTTGCCCCGGCGACAGCAGCGTGATCCGCAACGGCCGCCCGCCAACAGCCGGATGCTGCGTGACGCCGAACAGCTCTTGCAACCGCAGTTCGATCGAGGGCGTCTCATGATCATAGTCAATCGGCACCTTGCGTCCCAACGGCGTCAGAAAATGCGCAGGCGCCTCGCGGCCCAGACGTTGCTGGCCCTCCCATCCGATCAGGGATTGCAACGGCTCGACCAGATCCAGCGACCGGATATCGGCCAGCGTCCGCAGCTTGCCCAGCCAGGGCAACAGCCAGCCTCCATCGGCCAGCAGGCTTTCGTCATCCACCGCCGGCATATCCCGGAGCAGGGATATCCGCGCCCGCAATCGGGCCGCGGCCTTGCTCCACGGCAGACCATCCAAACGCAGCCCGTCCAGCACCGCCTGCGCAACCCTGTCCTCGGGCACATCAGACCAGATCCGATCCGACAGAACCAGGGCACCAAACCGCTCTTGCAGGCGGGCCATGACGCGACCATCACGCCGCGACCACTCGCAGATTGCATGTTCCTCGACCCCCTCGGGATACAGTCCACGCAGTTCCGCCTCGCTCAACGCCGCCGCCATCCGGATCTTCGCCTCGCGCGCATCACCTTCCAGATCGACCGCCACGATCAGCCTCTGCCCGGCCAGCGGATCGCTCGCCGCCAACACCGCTCCCTTACCCCCCGACAGCACAAAGCGGGGATCATCACCCTTGCGCCGCAACCCCACGCGATCAGGATAGGCCAGTGCCGATATCGCGCCCAGCGCAAGTCCCGACCTTTCTTCTTCAGTCAAATATCCTCGGGGGGTGCGGGGGGCAGACAGCCCCCCGCCGTCGCGGGACGCAACCAGACGGCGCAGGCGTCTGGCCTCTTCGCGGATCCGGTGCAGCGCGGGCATATTGATGTCATGGGGATGGCGCGCGCGCGGATCGCGGATTGCCTTGAGCCGCAAGTCCAGATCGACTGGCGCACCGCGCAAAGGGTCGCGATCGGCCAACAGGGCCGCCAGATCTGCGGCCTCGGGACCCGCGACGACCAGCATATGCGCCAGACGGGGATGCAGGGGCAGCCGTGTCAGCAGCCGGCCATGATCGGTGATCCGACCCGCCGCATCCAGCGCGCCCAGATCACGCAGCAAGGCGCGCGCCTCTGCCAGCGCCCCATCGGGCGGCGGGGTCAGGAATGCCAGATCGCCCGGCTCTGCCCCCCAGCTTGCCAGTTCCAGCGCCAGCCCCGTCAGATCGGCCACCGCAATCTCGGGCGGCGCAAAGGCGGGCAAGGCCCCCTCTTCCGCCCGCGCCCACATCCGGTAACAGATGCCGGGCGCCACCCTGCCCGCACGCCCGCGCCGCTGATCAGCCTCGGCGCGGCTGACGCGTTCGGTCACCAGCCGCGACATGCCGCTGCCGGGATCGAATCGTGCGCGTCTTGCCCGACCGGCATCGACCACCACCCGCACCTCGGGAATCGTCAGCGAGGTTTCCGCAATCGCCGTGGCCAGCACGACCCGCCGCTGCGCGCCCGGTGCAGACAGCGCGGCCCGCTGCGCCTTGGCATCCAACGCCCCATAAAGAGGCAGCACCTCGCAGCTGTCGCCCAGCAATCCCATCACCCGCCGGATCTCACCCTCACCGGGCAGAAACGCCAGCAAGGTGCCGCCGGTCTCGCGGGTTTCGGCCTCGGCCAGCAGGATCAATCGCGCCGCCTCATCGACCAGCCGCGCACCGGCGGGCAGTGGTCGATCCAGCCAGCGCGTCTCGACCGGAAAGGCGCGGCCCTCGGATCTGACGACCGGCGCGCCCTGCATCAGCGCTGCGACCGGCTCGGCCTCCAGCGTCGCCGACATGACCAGCAAGGCCAGATCCTCGCGCAGCGCGCCGCGCGCCTCCCAGACCAGCGCCAGACCCAGATCGGCATTCAGGCTGCGTTCGTGAAATTCGTCAAAGATGACGCATCCAATCCCTGCCAGAGCCGGGTCAGACTGGATCATCCGGGTCAGAATGCCTTCCGTGACCACCTCGATCCGCGTGCCAGCCACCGCCTCCCCCCGGATCCGATAGCCGACCCGCGCGCCAACGGCCTCATGCAGCCCCTCTGCCAGCCGCTCGGCTGCCGCCCGCGCGGCCAGGCGGCGCGGCTCCAGCATCAATATCTTGCCCCTGACCTGATCCAACAGCGCCAGCGGCACCCGCGTCGTCTTGCCCGCACCCGGCGGTGCGACCAGCACCGCGCAGCCTTCTGCAGCAAGCGCCTCGGACAGGGCAGGCAAAACATCATCAATTGGCAACCGATCCTGCATCTCGCGGGTTATGGCAGAGGGCAAAGGGCCGCGAAAGCCCGCCCCTATGAAATCACCGCCCGCACGCCTATCTTCCAGCGGATTGGCGAACACACGGGCCGGACATAAAAAAGCAGAGGCAGGCATGGGGATAGGCAGCAATCTGATGCAAGGGCTTGGCCTTGCGGACCCGTCCATACGGATCGGGGTGACCGGGTTGTCGCGCGCGGGCAAGACGGTTTTCATCACCTCGCTGGTCGCGAATTTGATGGATCGAGGTCGGATGCACGCCTTGCGCGCCGCCGCCGACGGCAGCATCAAGACCGCATGGTTGCAACCCCAGCCCGATGATACGGTGCCGCGATTTGACTATGAGCGCCATCTGGCTGCACTGACCGGACCCGAGCCGCACTGGCCAGACGGAACCCGCCATGTCAGCCAGTTGCGCCTGTCGCTGAGGGTCCAGCCACAGGGCATGTTCGCGGGCTTGCGCGGTCCGCAGACCATCCATATCGACATTGTGGATTACCCCGGCGAATGGCTGCTGGACCTGCGCCTGATGGAACGCAGCTTTGCGGAATGGTCCGCTGAAACGCTTGAACGGATGGCAGACCGCCCGGGCGCGGGCGAATATAAGACCGCGCTGGACGGCATCGATCCGTCCGCGCGCTTTGATGAACCCACCGCCCAGCATCTGGCCGAGGCCTATACCAGCCATCTGCGTCAGGCCCGCGAGGCCGGTTGGTCTGACTGCACACCGGGGCGGTTCCTGCTGCCCGGAGAAATGGCCGGGTCCCCCGCGCTGACATTTGCGCCTCTGCCCGCGACGATGAAAGACGGCCCCCTTTATCGCGAGTTTCGCCGCCGTTTCGATGCCTACAAGTCACGGGTGGTCAAACCCTTCTTTCGCGATCACTTCGCCCGGATCGACCGGCAGGTCGTGTTGGTCGATGTGCTGGGCGCCATCCATGCCGGGCCGCCGGCTGTCGAGGATATGCGCCGTGCCATGGCCGATATCCTGACCGCCTTTCGTCCAGGCCGCGCCGGCTGGTTGGCGCAGCTATTGGGCGCAAGACGGGTGGAGCGCATCCTCTTTGCCGCGACCAAGGCCGATCACCTGAACCACGTCCAGCATCCGCGGCTGACCAATATCCTGACGGCCACCCTGCGCGAGGCCCGCGACCGTGCCGATTTCTCCGGCGCCCGGACCGAGGCCATGTCGATTGCCGCGCTGCGCACGACCACCGAAGATGTCATCCGACAGGGCGACGAGGATCTGCCCGCTGTCCGTGGCACGCTGATGGACGGGCGGCAGGCGGCGTTCTTTCCGGGCGAGTTGCCAAATGACCCGGCGGTCTTGCTGCATCCCGCCCGCGATGGCGCGACCGAATGGTTGAACGCGGATTATGCCATCATGAACTTCGCCCCCGCCGCCGGCACCGCGCGGCAAGGCGACGGCCCGCCCCATATCCGGCTGGACCGGGCGGCGGAATTCCTGATCGGGGACCGGCTATGAGCAATGACGAGACACCCAGGAAACGCGGCCCCGTGCTGATCGAACTGGGCGAACCCACGCGTGATGCCCGCCCCGACCCGCGCCCCTTTGCCGGCGAAGAGCCGCAGGCGCAGACGCGGGCCGGCCAACACAGCAGCGCGCGCAGCGAAACTCGCGATGACAGCGGTCCCAACCCGGCCGATGCACCGCCCATCGACGACGGTCTGGGCGCCCGGCCCCGCCCCCGCACGATGGAAATGGTGACGCGGCTGGTCGGGCGTGGACCCTCGCCGCTGACCCGGTTCTTCATCAATACCGGGGTGGCGCTGTTTACGTTCCTGCTGGCGATCTCGGCGCTGAATTTCATCAACCGCCTGATGAACGCCTATCCGATCCTTGGCTGGGTCGGCATCGCGCTCTTTGCCGCCTTTACCCTTGCAGCCCTGCTGATGGCGTTTCGTGAATACCGGGCATGGGCACGGTTCGCGCGGATCGACAGCATCAACCGCGAGGCCGGCACGGCACTGGCAAATGGTGATCTGGCAGCGGCGCGCAAGGTCGCGGGCCAGTTGCAATCGCTGTATGCCAAGCGACCAGAACTGGACTGGGCCCGTCAAAACCTGAAAGACCGCCAGGCAGACGCGATGGACGCCGAAACCTTGCTGGTGCTGACCGAGACGAACCTGATGGCGCCGCTGGATCAGCAGGCACGGCGCGAGATCGAGGCCGCATCGCGCACGGTCGCCGCAGCCACTGCGCTGATCCCTCTGGCGCTGGCCGACGTAATGGCGGCGCTGGCGGCCAACCTGCGGATGATCCGCCGAATGGCCGAGATTTACGGCGGTCGCGCGGGCGCCGTGGGCGGCTGGCGGCTGGCGCGCACGGTGATGACCCATCTCATCGCCACGGGCGCGGTGGCTGCGGGCGATGACCTGATCCACACCATGGCCGGTGGCGGCGTGCTGGCCAAGGTCAGCCGCCGCTTTGGCGAAGGCGTCGTCAATGGCGCCCTGACCGCCCGCGTCGGGATCGCCGCGATGGAGGTTTGCCGCCCCATGCCCTTTATCCACCAACCCCGCCCCAAGGTCGGCAATCTGGTCACACGCGGTCTGCGCGGGCTGTTCGGAGGCGACGACGCACCGCCAGACACCAAGCAATGAAACCGCCGATCGGTCTGGCATCGCAGGTTGCAAGACCAGACCAAGGGTAATCGCACATTGCTGGCGGTTTACGGTGCGGATCTGGCGGGCCTGATCTGTTTCGGCCCCGCTGGACATGCGGCGCTGCAGCCCGGCGGAGAAATTCATCACCTTCATGTCGCGCCCACCAAGGGGCGCAGCGGCATTGGTCGCGCTGTACTGACGCAGGCGCTGGACGAGTTGCTTGAGGCCGGGTATGATCAGGCATCGCTGGCGGTGGTGGCAGAAAACGGTACCGCGCGGCGATTTCATCAGGCGCCAGGTGGCGCCGAGGCTGGTCGCTTTACTGACCCCGGCCCGTTGTCGCGCTCGGACAATGTCATTATCCGCTGGCCGTTGCGGTAAGCAGGAAAGAGGCCCCCATCATGGATTTCAGCAACATCCAGCGGGGCACGCTGCCCGATCATCTGGGGCTGGTCTGGGACAGCGCCGAAAAGGGCCATGTCACCGGCCATATGCAGGTTCAGCCGCATCATCTTGCGCCCAATGGCTATCTGCACGCGGCATCGGTGATTGCGCTGGCCGATACCGCCTGCGGCTATGGCTGCATCGCAAGCCTGCCCGACGGCGCAAAAAGCTTTGCCACGATCGAACTCAAGTCGAATTTCCTCGGCACCGCGCGCGACGGTGTGGTTCAGACCGTGGCCACCATCGCCCATGCCGGGCGCACGACACAGCTATGGGACGCCGAGGTCACACATCGCGACACTGGCAAGCGGATTGCACTGTTCCGGTGCACCCAAATGATCCTCTACTAACGCAGATCTCAGCGCAGCAGCGCGTCCAGCGGAATGACCAGACGGCGCAGCAGGCCGGTGGGCGTGGTGCTGGTCTGGATCTGCCCTTGCAGTTGTCCTTCGACCGTCATTTCCAGCAATTGCGATCCGAAACCCGTGGTTTCGCCCAATGTCGAGGGCTGGCCGGTCCGCTCGTCCCAGTCCAGATGCAGGCTGCCATCCTTTTGCCGCCAATCCAGATGCAGAACCGCATCGACTTGCCCCAGCGCGCCATATTTTGCCGAGTTCGTCGCCAGTTCATGAAAGATCAGCGCAAGGCTGGTGGTTGCCTGGGCGCCGACACGCATTGCGGGCCCGTTCATCTGGCATCGATCCTGCGACCCCTCGCCCAGATAGGGCGCCAGGATAGCGGTGATCAACGGCGCAAGCCCGGCCCCGCCAGCGGTTGGTCCGGTCGCGCCGTCAGGGATGATCAATTGATGCGCATTGGCCAGCGCACCGATCCGCGCCTCGATATCGCTGGCCATATCCGCGGCATTGTCATGGGCGCGGCGGCTTAGCCTGACCATGCCGCTGACGATGGTGAACAGGTTCTTGATGCGGTGGTTCAGTTCAGAGCCGATCAAGGCGCGCTCGGCCATGTTACGCCGCAAACGAAGTTCGGTTTCGATAATCGCGGCCAGATCGTGCAATGCGGCAAGATGCGCCTCGGTCCAATCCCGCGCGACATGATCAATGGCACAAAGCGAGCCGATCACATGTCCCGTCGGCGCGTGGATCGGCACACCAAGATAGGCAATCACCCCCAATCCATCGACCGCGGCATTGCCTGACAACAGCGGATGCGATCGTGCATCGGCGATGGCCAAGGGCGTGTCCGCCGTGACCACATATTGGCAGAACGAACTGTTCAACAGCGTCTCCTGCAGATCGGCATTCGCACCGTTCAGCCCTGTCCGCGCCTTGAAGAACTGCCGCTGGTCAGTGACCAGCGAGAACAAGCCAACCGGCACGCCGGTCAGTTGTGTCGCCAATCGTGTCACCCGGTCGTAGGCCTCTTCGGGCAGGCTGCCGAGCAGATCGGTCACGGCCAGCGCGGCCAACCTGTCGGGGTCTTCCAGATAGGCCGTATGGCCAGACGGTTCGTCGGGGGGGAAAGGAGCAGCAGCGCTCACGAAGACGCCTCATCTATTTTGGCAACAGGAGGCGAAGATAGCGAAAAAATACTGTCAGTCCAGTGGGGGTGCAACGTGCAGTAGCGTCAAACCTCAGGAGGATATGCCCCGATAGAGCCGCGCTAGTTGCCTGTGGTACCTCCGACGGCCGGCACAGCCGCCTCCTGGTCTGCGGGCACATCCTGCGGCATCGTCGGCGCGGTTGCGGCATCAGGTGCCGCCTGATCGCCCGCCGCCTCGCCCGCGCCCTGGCTGTCGGGTGTGACCTCATCCACGCCCTCGCCCTCGCCGTCGCCCTCACGGGTCAGGCGGTCATCCTGCCATTCACCCGCTGCAACCTCGCCGGTGGCATAGCGCAAGACGCCCTGACCCTGCCGCCGTCCGGCGACGAAATGGCCGGTATAGCTGTCGCCATTGGCATAGGTGGCGACGCCTTCGCCGTCGATCTGCCCCTCTTTCCAGCCGCCCTCATAGGTAAAGCTGTCGGGTGAGGTCAGTCTGCCCTGACCGTCGCGCAGGCCGGTGACGAATTCGCCGTTATAGACGGTGCCATCGGGATAGGTCGCCTGACCTTCGCCCTCGCGTCCGCCCTCGACCCAGGAACCGGAATAGACATAGCCGTTGGGATAGGTGATCCGGCCCTGCCCCTGATAGCGCGCATCGACGAAACCGCCCTCATAGACCATGCCATTGGCATAGCTGGCCTTGCCCTCGCCGGTGATCAGGCCACCGGACCATTGCCCTTCATAGGTCGAGCCATCGGCATAGGTGATCCTGCCCGTCCCCTCTGGCAGGTCATCGGCCATCTGCCCGACATAGACCGAACCATCGGCATAGGTCAGCGTGCCCTGCCCCTGCATGTGGCCCTCGACCCAGTCGCCTGTATAGACATAGCCGCCCTTGCCGGTGAAGGTGCCGGTGCCGTGGCGTTGATCGTCGCGGAACTGGCCGTCATAGACATCGCCATTGGCATAGGTTTCGATCCCCTGACCGTCGCGCTTGCCCTCTGACATCTGGCCTTCGTAAACATAGCCGGTGCCGTCCTGCGTCAGCCGGCCGGTGCCTGACATCTGCCCTGCCGACCAGATGCCGTCATAGACGGTGCCGTCCTGCATGGTCAGCTTGCCCCGGCCAGCGCGCTGCCCGGCCAGCATACCGCCATCATAGACCGAGCCGTCGGGATAGGTGATCCGGCCCTGCCCTTCCTTTACGCCGCTGACCCAGTCACCGTCGTATTTAAAGCCGTTGGGCTGGGTCATGACGCCCTTGCCCTGATGCAGCCCCTTGACGAATTGCCCGACATAGCGGCTGCCATTGGCGTATTCGGCCACGCCTTCGCCGGTCATGTCGCCGTCCAGCCAGTCGCCCTCATAGGTCGACCCATCGGCATAGGTGATCTTGCCCTTGCCATTCGGCAGGCCTTTGGCAAAACGTCCTTCATAGACAGAACCGTTGGGGTATTTCGCCAGGCCCTGCCCCATGATCTCGCCATCGACCCAGTCGCCGTTATAGCTGTAGCCGTTGGGCAATGAATAGCTGCCGCGCCCGTGCTGGCGGCCATTGCGGAACGTACCTTCATAGACGGCGCCGTCCTCGTATTGCCGCGTCACGACATCCTGCGCCAGCGCCGTTCCGCCGCTCATGCCTGCCGCAGCGATCAACAGCGCCAACACGCCAATGCCTGCCTTCATTCCGCCCACCTTCCGTTTCCCGGCCAAGGTTCTTTATTGTCGGCTCTTGGTGTAGCGCAGCCGGCCCGACTGCGCAAAGCCCGACTTTCCCTTTCCGCACCCTTCGCCTATCACGGAGGCGAGAGGCAAACGAGGCGACCATGAGCGATAAATTCCGCCTGACCCTGGGCCAGTTGAACGCAACCGTCGGTGACTTGTCCGGCAATGCCGCCAAGGCACGCGAGGCCTGGCAACAGGCGAAAGATGCCGGCGCGGATATGCTGGCGCTGCCGGAAATGTTCATCACCGGCTATCAAACGCAGGATCTGGTGCTGAAGCCCGCCTTTGCCGAAGACGCGATGGCCGCGATACGCGAGTTGGGTGAAAGCCTGACCGATGGCCCTGCGATTGGCATCGGTGGACCGTGGCGCGACGGCGATCAGCTGTATAACGCCTATTTCGTCTATCAAGACGGCAAGCTGGTGGCGCGCGTCCTGAAACACCATCTGCCCCATAAGCAACTGTTCGACGAATTGCGCCTGTTCGACAGCGGCCCCGTCAGCGGCCCCTACCGCATCGGCCCGATCCGCGTCGGATCGCCCATCTGCGAAGACAGCTGGTATCCCGATGTCGCCGAAACGCTGGCCGAAACGGGCGCCGAGATCCTGCTGGTCCCGAATGGCAGTCCCTATCACCGCAACAAGCTGGACCTGCGCATGGGCCATATGGTTGGCCGCTGCATAGAAACCGGTCTGCCGCTGGTCTATCTGAACCTGGTCGGGGGGCAGGACGATCAACTATATGACGGCGCCAGTTTCGTGCTGAACCCCGGCGCAAAAAAGGTCGTGCAGCTTGCGCCCTTTGAAGAACGCGTCGTCCATGTCGATTTCGCCCGTGGCGAGGATGGCGGCTGGCAGGCCGAACCCGGCAAGATGGAGCCGCAGCCCGACGAATGGGAACAGGATTACCACGCGATGATGCTGGGCCTGCGCGAATATCTGCGCAAATCCGGCTTTGAAAAGGTGCTTCTGGGCATGTCCGGCGGCATTGACAGCGCGCTGGTCGCCACGATTGCGGCTGACGCGGTCGGCCCCGAAAATGTGCGCTGCGTGATGCTGCCATCGGAATACACTTCGCAAGGGTCACTGGATGATGCTGCGGACGCCGCGACGCGCCTTGGCACGCGGCTGGATACGGTAAAAATCGACGGCGCACGCGATGCGGTCGAGGACGCGCTGGCACATCTGATGGAAGGCACCAAGCCCGACACGACCGAAGAAAACATCCAGTCCCGCCTGCGCGGCCTGATGCTGATGGCTCTGTCGAACAAGTTCGGGGAAATGCTGCTGACCACGGGCAACAAATCCGAGGTCGCAGTGGGCTATGCCACGATCTATGGCGACATGGCCGGCGGTTATAACCCGATCAAGGACCTGTATAAGACCCGCGTGTTCGAGACCTGCCGCTGGCGCAACGCCAATCACCGCGACTGGATGATGGGTAAGCCGGGCGAGGTGATACCGCCGCAGATCATCAGCAAACCGCCATCCGCCGAACTGCGCCCCGATCAAAAAGACAGCGATTCCCTGCCGCCATACGAGGTGCTGGACGCCATTTTGGAAGGGTTGGTGGAAAAAGATCTGGCGCTGAAGGATCTGGTGGCACAGGGCTTTGACGCCGACACGGTGCGCAGGGTCGAAAAGCTGCTCTATATCAGCGAATGGAAACGCTATCAGGCCGCCCCCGGCCCGCGCATTTCGACCAAGGCCTTCTGGCTGGACCGGCGTTATCCGCTGGTCAACCGTTGGCGCGACGAGTTGTGACATCGGCGGGGGCGCTGCCCCCGCACCCCCGGGATATTTTAACGCCAAAGACGCGCGCATTCAGGGTTTCTTAGCGGTTCGCTGCTAGCACGGCGGGGCGGTACAGGCGGGGACGCCGATGACCGCCGCCGAAGACGCCGCACCCCACCCGGACGAGCGCCGGGGCGGGGTGTGTGCGGCCCGCCATGTCTTTGGCGTTTAAATATTCATTCTGCACTGGCCGTTATCGACTGGCCGGACAATGATGGGAAGGGACGGCCAAGAGAGGGCAGATGGATATTCACCTATGGTTGGCATTTGTGCTGTCATTCGCGATCCTGTCGCTTATCCCCGGACCAAGCGTGATCATGGTCATGTCACAGGCATTGATACGCGGCAAACGGGCGGCGCTGGTTTGCGTGGCTGGTGATCTGGCTGGCGTGCTGGTGATGATGAGCCTTGCCTTTGGCGGGATTGGGGCGGTTCTGGCGGCGTCCTCGCTGGCCTTTCAGGCGATGAGATGGGCCGGCGTTGTCTATCTGGCCTGGCTGGGGCTTGGTCAGATCAGGGCGGCGCGGCGCTTAACAGATCAGGTCCCAGCCGAGCCGCAAGTCATGGCCGCTGGTCGTGCCGGGTTTCTGACGGGCGTGCTGAACCCCAAGGCAATCGGTTTCTATCTGGCCTTTCTGCCGCAGTTCATTTCGCCAGATCGAGCACATCTGCCGCAACTGATCATCCTCGCTGTGACCGCAAGCGCAGTCGCCGGGATCGTCTTGGCAGGTTATGCCCTGCTGGCGGCGCGATTGCGGCGCGGCTTTCGATCCGCCCCGGCCCGGCGTCTGTTTGGCTATACTGGCGGTGGTCTGATGTTGGGCGGCAGTGCCGTGATGATTGCTGCGCGCTGAAGGCCGCTTGCGCCCGGTCGTTTCGGCGGTCTAGCGTCATGACATGTTGCGATATGTAAGCCGCCGGATAATTTCACTTGGGATAAGCCTGCTTGTCGCCTCGGCGTTGATCTTTTCGGTTGTTGAGCTGGTTCCGGGCGACCCCGCCAGCTTTATGCTGGGCACGGGCGCACAGCCGGAAACCGTTGCCGCGCTGCGCGATCAGATGGGATTGGATCAACCTCTGCCCATTCGCTACGCACATTGGGTCGGCGCGATCCTGCAAGGCGATTTCGGCAACAGTTTCACCTACAAGACCCCGATTGCAGAAATGATTGTCCACCGGATGCAAGTGTCGCTGCCTTTGGCGCTGATGGCGCTGATCCTGTCGACAGCCATTGCCTTTCCGGTCGGGATCTACGCCGCAGCTCGGCGGGGACAAGCCGGCGATGCGGCGGTGATGGGCGCGACGCAGTTGGGCATCGCTCTGCCGAATTTCTGGTTCGCGATGCTGCTGGTGCTGCTGTTCGCGGTCAAGCTGCGCTGGCTGCCGGCCGGTGGGTTTGCCGGCTGGTCCGATCCCATCGGCGCGCTGAAATCGCTGCTGCTGCCCGCTATCGCGTTGGCGCTGCCGCAGGCTGCCATTCTGGCGCGTGTGCTGCGGTCGGCGCTGATCGAGACCCGGGGTCAGGACTATATCCGCACTGCCCGCGCCAAGGGACTGACCAGCGGCCAGACCCTGCGCCGCCATGCCCTGCGCAACGCCCTGATCCCGGTGCTGACCATCATGGGGATGCAGTTTTCCTTTCTGCTGGCCGGGGCGATCATTATCGAGAACGTCTTTTACCTGCCCGGCCTCGGGCGGATGATCTTTCAGGCCATCAACCAGCGCGACCTGATCGTGGTTCAATCTGCGGTTCTGGTTCTGGTCTTTGCCGTGATCCTTGTCACCTTTCTGGTGGATCTGACCTATGCCGCCGTTGATCCGAGGCTGCGCAAGAGATGACCAGATGGGGGCTGATCCTTGGCGCATTTCTGGCGGGAACCGCGGTACTGGCGGCGCTGATCTCGTTCGTCTGGACGCCCTATGACGTGACGCAGATGGCCATTGCCGACAAATTACAGCCCCCATCGGCGGCGCATTGGCTGGGCACGGATCATTTCGGCCGCGACATCCTGTCGATGATCATGGTTGGCGCGCGAACCTCGATCGCCGTGGCCCTGGTTGCGGTGGGAATCGGGATTGGCGCGGGTGTGCCACTGGGACTGCTGGCTGCAGCCAACAGGGGCGGTTGGCTGGACGAGTTGGTCATGCGCGGCAACGACCTGATTTTTGCCTTCCCCAGCCTTGTGATTGCGATCCTGATCACCGCAGCCTTCGGGCCCTCGGCCGTGAACGCGATCATCGCCATCGGGATCTTCAATATCCCCGTCTTCGCCCGCGTGACGCGCGGCGGCGCGATGCCGCTATGGGTGCTGGACTACATTCGGGCCGCCGAAGTCGCGGGCAAGGGGCGCGCCCGGATCAGTGTCGAGCATATCCTGCCGAACATCACCAATTTGCTGATCGTGCAGGGCACCATTCAATTCAGCCTCGGGATTCTGGCCGAGGCCGGATTGTCCTATGTAGGCCTTGGTGCGCAGCCACCCACGCCCAGCTGGGGCCGGATGCTGGCCGAGGCGCAGACCATGATCACCATTGCGCCGCATGTGGCTGTCATCCCGGGGCTTTGTATCGTGCTGACGGTGCTGGGGCTGAATTTGCTGGGCGACGGGCTGCGCGATGCGCTGGACCCACGGCTGAAGGTGATGCGATGATCGAAACGCGCGATCTGTCCCTGACCATTGGCACGTCAGCGATCCTGCGCGATGTGGATCTGCGGCTGGAACCCGGCGAGATCACCGGGCTGGTCGGTGAATCCGGCAGTGGCAAGTCGATGACCGCGCTGGCCATCTTGGGGCTGCTGCCCCATCGCGCAAAGACCGGGGGTCAGGTGCTGCTGGATGGGCAGAATCTACTGCAGGCCGACGAGGCGGCGCTGTGCCGTATTCGCGGGAAACGTATTGGAATGATTTTCCAAGAGCCGATGACCGCCCTGAACCCGCTGATGAATATCGGCGACCAAGTCGCTGAAACCCTGCGCATTCATCAAGACATGCCCCAGGATCAGGCGCTGGCCCGCGCGAGGGAGCGCCTGGATCGCGTCGGCCTGCCGGAGCCACGTTTCCCCCTTGGCCTGTACCCGCACGAACTGTCGGGCGGTCAGAGGCAGCGCGTCGCCATCGCGCTGGCCATCGCCCTGCGCCCTGATCTGCTGATCGCGGACGAGCCGACGACGGCGCTGGACGTCACGACGCAGGCGCAGATCCTTGATCTGCTGCGCGACCTTGTGCGCGATGAGGGGATGGCGCTGCTGCTGATCACCCATGATCTGGCCGTCGTCGCCAATATTGCCGACCGGGTGGCGGTGATGAAATCGGGCGAGATCGTCGAGGCAGGCCCGACCGAGGCGCTGTTTCGCGCGCAGTCCCATCCCTATACCCGCCAGCTTTTCGCAGCCTCGCGCCATGCGCCTGATCGGGTGCCGGTGATGGCGGATGACACACCGATCCTGCGCGTCGAGGGCGCCGTCAGGGAATACCCGCTGCCCCGCCCGTCTGCCTTTGCCCCCCAACCTGTCCTGCGCGCGGTCGATGGGGTCAGTCTGGATATCGCGGATGGCGAAAGCGTTGGATTGGTGGGCGAGTCCGGCTGCGGCAAGTCGACACTGACACGCGCGATCCTTGGGCTTGATCCTTTGCAGGGCGGGCGCATCCTGCTGGACGGCGATCAGGTCTCTGCCGGCCACGCGATGCCGCCCGGACTGCGCGCCAAGATGCAGGTGGTCTTTCAGGATCCATTCGGCAGCTTTGATCCGCGCTGGCGGGTGGATCGGCTGGTGGCCGAACCGTTTCATCTGACAGGCCGGCCCGCCGACTGGCGCAACCGTGTCAGCCAAGCACTGCAAGAGGTCGGGCTGGACCCCGGCGACGCGCGCAAATACATCCACGAATTCAGCGGCGGCCAGCGCCAGCGCATCGCCATCGCCCGCGCCCTGATCATCCGCCCGCGCCTGATCGTGCTGGACGAGGCCGTCAGCGCATTGGATGTCCGCGTCCGTGCGCAGGTGCTGGATCTGCTGACCGATCTGCGGCGCAGCCACGGGATGGCCTATCTTTTTATCAGCCACGACCTGTCGGTCGTTCGCGGCGTGACCGACCGCGTGCTGGTGATGGAAAAGGGAAAGATCGTCGAGCAGGGACCGACCGCAGAGGTCATGGACAGCCCCAGCCACCCTTATACGCAGCGCCTGATGGCCGCAGCCCCCGAGATTCCGCCAAGTTGGACCCCGCAGGAGCAAAGCCTTCCTGCCATTTGACGATGACGACGCGCGCAAACGCCGCTGCACTCAGGGGCAAGCTGCCGGATGCTAGTCCAATCTTTCGGGCAGGCTCCAACCCTTGATCAGTTCGGCGACGGGCATCGGCTTCTTGCCGGCCCGTTGCGCTTTGGTGATTTCGACCGCGCCTTGCCCGCAGGCGACGCGAAATCCGCCCAGGACCTGCCCCGGCTCACCCTCGCCTTCGATCAGACGACAGCGCAACAGCCTGACACGTTCGCCCGCGACCTCGCACCAGGCGCCGGGAAAGGGCGACAAACCCCGGATCAGCCGATCCACTTCGGTGGCCGGTCGTGACCAATCCACACGGGCCTCGGCCTTGTCGATCTTGGCGGCATAGGTGACGCCCGTTTCAGGTTGGCTATCCGCTGTCATCGGCAGTTGGCCCAGCACATCCACCACCAGATCCGCGCCCATCGTCGACAACCGGTCGTGCAGATCGCCTGTCGTTTCCTCGGCCCCGATTGCTGTGCGTGCCTCTGTCAGAACCGGCCCGGTATCCAGCCCTGCCTCCATCTGCATGATCGCAACACCGGTCTCGGCATCGCCAGCCATCAGCGCACGATGGATCGGCGCGGCACCACGCCAGCGCGGCAACAGGCTGGCGTGAATGTTCAGGCAGCCAAGGCGCGGCGCATCCAGCACCGCCTGCGGCAGGATCAGCCCGTAGGCGACGACAACGGCGACATCCGCCGCCAGCGCAGCGAACTCTGCCTGCGCCTCGGCGCCCTTGAGACTGACCGGCACGCGAACCGGAATCCCCAGATCCTCTGCCGCACGCTGCACCGGCGACGGGCGTGGTTTTTGCCCTCGCCCGGCGGCGCGTGGCGGTTGTGAGTAGACGGCCACAACCTCATGCCCCGCCGCCAGAGCCTTGAGTGCCGGGACCGAGAAATCCGGCGTTCCCATGAAAATCACGCGCATCCCTGCCTCCGCTTGCCCTGTTCAATATGTCCTTGTGCGGGCTTTAGCCCCGGCACACCCTATCCGCGTCGCGCCAGCTTGGCCGATTTCTGCACCAGCATCTTGCGTCGCAGCGGGGTCAGATGATCCACGTAAACCACGCCATTCAGATGATCTATCTGGTGCTGCACGCTGGTGGCCCAAAGCCCGACGAAATCGCGCTCTTCCAGTTTGCCCTCGACATTGAGGAACTGCACGGTCACCGCACGCGGCCGCTCGATCCGGGCAAAGACACCGGGCAGGTTCGGGCTGGCCTCGTCATGGCTGCGCAGTTTGACGCTGGAATGCAGCACCTCGGGATTGGCCATCCGCACGGCCTGACCACGCTTGTCCGAGGCATCGACCACGGCCAGCCGCTGCATGATGCCGATCTGCGGTGCCGCCAGCCCGACGCCCGGCATCGCCTCCATCGTGTCGATCATATCGTCCCAGATCATCTGGACGGTCTCGGTGATCGCGGCGACAGGTTCGACGCGCAGATGCAAACGCCGGTCGGTATAGGGAATAAAGGGGCGAACGGTCATTCGCGCCCCGCGGTTGCGGCCAGTTGCGGGTCATCGACAATCAGCTTGCCATCCAGATGATCAGCCTCGTGCTGGGCGATCCGGGCGAGATCGCCCGCCATCTTGCGAAATTGCGCATGTCCTGTCAGGTCGAACCACTGCATCTCGATCTGGCTGGCACGCGCGACAGAAACCGGCTGATCCGGGATCGAAAGGCAGCGTTCCTCGACCGTTTCGATCGGGCCGTTACGGGCGATGATCTCGGGGTCGACCAGCACCAGTGGCTCGGGCGTGCCGGTTTTCCAGCTTGCGTCCATGACAAAGATCCGTCGCAAGATACCGATCTGCGGCGCAGCAAGCCCGCGCCCCTCGGCAGCATACATGGTCGCCAGCAGATCGGCGGCCAGTTGATACAGCTCTGGTCCGTTCAGATAGCCAGCGGGCGCGCATCGCGACGTCAGCACCGGATCGGGGTGCAGAATGATCGGTTGCACCCGACCCTGAGGCAGCCGGTCACGCACGTGCCTTCTCGCGCTTGAGCTTGACCATCTTGCGGGTGATCATCTGCCGCTTGATCGCTGACAGGTGGTCGATGAACAGAATGCCATTCAGGTGATCCAACTCGTGCTGGGCGCAGGTTGCCCAGAGCCCGTCGAATTCCTGGCTGTGCGTCTTGCCGTCCAGCCCCAGCCAGCGCATCCGCACCTCTGCCGGTCGGGTCACATCGGCATACTGATCGGGGATCGACAGGCAGCCCTCATCATAGCTGTTCACCTCTTCCGAGGTCCATTCGATCTCGGGGTTGATCAGCACCATGGGCGTGGGCTCTGCCTCGGGCTCGCGGGTGGCGTCCATCACAAAGATACGTTGCAGCACACCGACCTGCGGCGCGGCAAGGCCGATGCCGGGGGCCTCGTACATGGTGGCCAGCATATCAGCGGCCAGCGCCTCGATCTCGGGCGTGACGCGGGCAACCGGCGCGGTAACCTTTTTGAGACGAGGGTCGGGATGGATCAGGATCGTGCGCATAGTCATAGGCGTGATCTAGGGCAAGGCTTGGCTGTGCGCAACAAGCCGCGTAAGCAAGAGGAAACCAGAGCGCAGGGGCGTGACATGACCAAACCCGATTTCGACCAGATCATCGACCGTGTGGGAACAGGCTGCGCGAAATGGGACGACATGAAGACATATTACGGCGTCGACCCGCAGGACGGCATCTCGATGTGGGTCGCGGATATGGATTTCCGGCCGCCCGCCATCGTCCAGCAGGCGGTCGACGCGCAGGCTGCGCATGGCATTTATGGCTATCCGGGCAGCAATAAGCCCTATCTGGAGGCCATCCGCTGGTGGATGCAGACCCGCCACGGCTGGCAGGTGCAACCAGATTGGGTGCTGACCGCCGCCGGTCTGGTCAATGGCACGGCGCTGGCGGTCGATGCCTTTACCCAGCCCGGCGACCGGGTGATCCTGATGACGCCGGTCTATCACGCCTTTGCCCGCGTGATCAGCGCCAACGATCGAGAGGTGGCGGAATTCCCGCTGCGGCTGGACGAGAACCGCGTGTATCAGATGGATTGGGACGCATGGGCCGGGCAAATGACCGGGCGCGAGAAGATGCTGATCCTGTGTTCGCCCCACAATCCCGGCGGGCGCGTCTGGTCGCCCGAGGAATTGCGCGAGGTCGCCCATTTCTGCAAGCAGCATGACCTGATCCTTGTCTCGGACGAAATTCACCACGATCTGATCATGCCCGACGCGCCGCGCCACAGCGTCACCGCCCTGGCGGCCCCCGATATAACCGATCGGCTGATCACGCTGACGGCCGCGACCAAGACCTTCAACATCGCCGGGGCGCATATCGGCAATGCCATCATTCCGGATCCGGCGTTGCGCGCGGCCTATCAGGGCCGGCAAATGGCGCTTGGCCTGTCGCCCGGCCTTTTCGGGCAGGACATGGTGACCGCCGCCTATTCCCCCGAAGGTGCGGCCTGGGTCGATGAGTTGGTCGCCTATATCGACGGCAACCGCCGCCTGTTCGATGAGGGGATCAACAGCATTCCCGGCCTGCATTCGATGCCCTTGCAGGCGACCTATCTGGCCTGGGTCGATTTCAGCGGCACCGGCATGTCGCGCGAGGATTTCACCGCCCGCGTTCAGGATCAGGCCCGCATCGCCGCCAATCACGGCCCCACATTCGGCCAGGGCGGCGAGGATTTCCTGCGCTTCAACCTTGCCACCCCCCGCGCCCGGGTCCGCGAGGCCGTGCAGCGCATGAAACAGGCATTCAGCGACCTGCAATGAGCAAGCGCCGCCGGTCAGGGTCACGCAAGCGGCTGTTGCGGCTGATCGCCGTCACGCTGGTGCTGGGTGCGGTTTGGCTGGCGTTATCGCCTGATTTCGCGCCGCGTGCGCCCGTCGGTCCCGATGCCCCGCAGGTAACGATCCCGCAGCGTCCCCCGACCCGCCCGCCGGTTGCGCAAACCGGGTTGCAGGGCCCGGTCGATCATATCCTGATCGAGAAATCACAGCGCCGCATGTCGGTCTGGCGCGATGGGCGTCAGCTAAAGACCTATCGCATCGGGCTGGGCTTTGCGCCCGCCGGCGACAAGGCGCGCCAAGGCGATGGCCGCACGCCCGAGGGCCTGTTCAAGATCGACCGGCGCAATGGCGGCTCTGCCTATCACCTGTCGCTTGGACTCGACTATCCCCGCCCACGCGACCGTGCACGGGCGCAGGCCGCGGGCGTCAATCCCGGCGGCGACATCTTTATCCACGGGCAACCCAACCAGCGCCCCGATGGCGAGATATTGGCAGGCGACTGGACCGCCGGCTGCATCGCCATCAGCGACACCGAGATCCAAGAGGTCTTTGCGGCGACCGCCATTGGCACCAGTGTGGAAATCCGACCTTGACCCCCCGCCCGCGTTGCATTCGTGCGCGCGGCAGATCATATAGGCGCTGACCTACGAGCCCGGAGTCTGACCCGCATGACCTATCTCGATTTCGAAAAGCCGCTGGCTGATATGGATGGCAAGGCCGAAGAATTGCGCGCCATGGCCCGCAAGTCCGAGGATTCGGTCGACGTCGAGAAAGAGGCCGCGGCACTGGACAAGAAAGCCGCCACCATGCTGAAGGATCTCTACAAGGATCTGACGCCCTGGCGCAAAACGCAGGTCGCACGGCATGCCGACCGGCCCCATTGCAGCGACTATATCAAGGGGCTGTTCACCGAATACATGCCGCTGGCCGGCGATCGGGCCTTTGGCGACGACCATGCGGTGATGGGTGGTCTGGCGCGGTTCAACGACGCGCCCTGCGTTGTGATCGGGCACGAAAAAGGCACCGACACCAAATCCCGCATCCACCACAATTTCGGCATGGCCCGGCCCGAAGGCTATCGCAAGGCGATCCGGCTGATGGATATGGCGCACCGCTTTGGTCTGCCGGTCATCACGCTGGTCGATACGCCCGGCGCCTATCCCGGCAAGGGCGCCGAGGAACGCGGCCAGTCCGAGGCGATTGCGCGTTGCACCCAGAAATGTCTGGAAATCGGCGTGCCGCTGGTCAGCGTCATCATCGGCGAAGGCGGCTCGGGCGGCGCGGTGGCCTTTGCGACGGCCAACAAGATCGCCATGCTGGAACATTCGATCTATTCGGTGATCTCGCCCGAAGGCTGCGCCTCGATCCTGTGGAAGGATGCCGAGCGGATGCGCGAAGCCGCCGAGGCGCTGCGCCTGACGGCCCAAGACCTCAAGCAGCTGGGCGTGATCGACCGCATCATCGCCGAACAGCTTGGCGGTGCGCAACGACACCCCGAGGAAACGATCAAGGCGGTCGGCAAGGACATCGCCGAGATGCTGAAAGAGTTGTCGGACCAGAAACCCGCAGCACTGATCAAGGCGCGGCGCGAGAAATTCCTGTCCATGGGCAGCAAGGGTCTGGCGGCCTGACCTTACCAACCTGTTTGTGGCCCTGAGGTCACAGCAAAGCAGGTTCCTGCGGTCAGGCAGACAATGCGCTTGCCTGGCAACCGGCTTGCCCTCACGTTTATGTCAGTTTCCACTGGCCTGATTCCAAGGAGGGCGATGATGTATAAATTCCGAACAGTATTCGCCGCCTGCAAAGGCAATGTGTGGAAGCCTGCCGATTGGCTATCGCGCTGCTGATCGGCCCTCCGGCCACCTCCACAACATCATCCGGGTTCTGACGCAGCTTTAGTCGGCTGTGCATGTCCCTGTTTCCATAATTCATTCGACATAGCCCGCGTTCATGCGGGTCCTCAGGTGACGAAAATGATTGCCAGACTTCCCTTGCGGGGCAGTACGCCCCACCTGACGCTGCAACAACTGATCGACCGGCATGGTACGCGGGTCGTTGTCATCGCGCTGATCGGGACGATGATCCGAGGCGCGCGCAAACCCAAGCGGCGCAGAAGAAATGCTGCGGCGGAACGCCTCAGTCCACATTTGCGGCGCGATATCGGCCTGCCGCCTTATCGCGACGACAGCCCCCGCCATTGGGATATCCGGCTTTAGGGCCGGGTATTCTACGGCTGGCAGGTTGGCAGGGCGGCCTCAGCCGGCCTTGGTTCGCCGCAATATTTGTACAGTAAAGACCCTCGGAAATTGCCCGTGCGCGCATAAAGCACACAGATTTTTATCTATCCAGATCATTGCACTGGACTGTTCCTCCCTGAACTCCAGGCAGCACATCTTGACGGGGGTGTGCACGAAACACCCTGAAACGTGCACTCCTGGACCTGACTGGTATCAAGAAAATGGTGGCGACCCCGGCAGGATTCGAACCTGCAACCTGCCCCTTAGGAGGGGGCTGCTCTATCCAGTTGAGCCACGGGGCCACGTCATGCCTTTTGCAGCCATCGCGGCGCATTGGCAAGCTTGCCGGATCGCAGGTCATGCGCTAACAATCAATGCGACGTTTCTTGACCGGATCGACATGACACCGAAAAAACCGCACCGGCCCCTTACGCTTCGGGACGTCTCCGAAGCGTCCGGCGTCAGTGAAATGACCGTTAGTCGTGTGCTGCGCAATCGCGGTGATGTTTCTGCTGCGACCCGTGAAAAGGTGCTGACGGCCGCCAAGACGCTTGGCTATGTGCCAAACAAGATCGCAGGTGGGCTGGCAAGCCAGCGGGTCAATCTGGTCGCGGTCGTCATTCCATCGCTGTCGAACCTGGTCTTTCCCGATGTCTTGGGTGGCATTTCGGCCGAGTTGGACGATACAGGCCTGCAGCCCGTGATCGGGGTCAGCAACTACTCGCCCGCGCGCGAAGAGATGGTGTTGTATGACATGCTGTCCTGGCGGCCCTCGGGGGTGATCCTCGCAGGGCTCGAGCACAGCAAGGCCGCGATCGCGATGCTGACGAATTCCGGGATCCCCATCGTCGAGATCATGGATGTCGATGGCACTGGCATCGACACGCTGGTGGGGATCTCGCACCACCGCGCGGGCCGTGAAATGGCTGATCGCATACTGGCAGCAGATTATCGCCGGATCGGTTTCGTCGGCACTCACATGCCCGAGGATCACCGTGCGCGAAAACGGCTGATAGGCTTTGAAGAAGGCTTGGCCGAAAAAGGCGTCCAACTGGAAGCCCGAGAATATTATCAGGGCGGCTCGTCCCTGCTGAAGGGACGCGAACTGACGCAGCGCATTCTTGCCCGCGCCCCTGATCTGGATTTTATCTATTTTTCCAATGACATGATCGGTGCGGGCGGTTTGTTGCATTGCCTGGATGAGGGCTATGACATTCCAAACAAGGTCGGGCTGGCCGGCTTTAACGGCGTCGATCTGCTGGATGGGTTGCCGGTGCGACTGACGACGACCGACGCCCGCCGCCATGACATCGGACGCCGCGCGGCGCGGCTCATCGCGGGCAAGGATCCCGCCCCCGCAGACCGCACGATCGCGCTGACGCCAACCTTTCTGGCCGGCGACACGATCCGCACACCGCGCTAGCACGCCAGCCCGCTTGCCCGCGGCGCGCATGCCGCGTATCTGTTGCCTATGAAATTGCCGTTCATCAATCGCAAGCCAACCGTGGCTGTCATCCGCCTGCAAGGCCTGATCGGCACAGCCGCCCGGCCCGGCGCCGCGGCCCTGTCTGATGCTGGTTTGCAGCCGCTGCTGGAACGCGCCTTCACCCGCAAGAAACCGGTGGCACTGGCGCTGGCCGTCAACTCGCCCGGCGGCTCACCCGTGCAATCCTCGCTGATCGGGGCGCGCATCCGGCGGCTGTCGGAAAAGCATGATGTGCCGGTTCATGCCTTCGTCGAAGATGTGGCGGCTTCGGGCGGCTACTGGCTGGCCTGTGCGGCAGACCGGATCTGGGCTGATGAAAGTTCAATCCTGGGTTCGATCGGTGTGATCTCGGCCGGGTTCGGCTTTACCGAACTGATAGAACGGTGGGGGATCGAGCGACGTGTTCACACCTCTGGCCGGTCAAAATCACAGCTTGATCCCTTCCGGCCCGAGAAACCCGAAGATGTCGAGCGGCTGGACGCAATCCTGAACACCATACACGACTCGTTTCGCGATCATGTCCGCGCCCGGCGCGGTGACAAGCTGGCCGATGCCGAGGATCTGTTCACCGGCGCGTTCTGGACCGGACGCCGCGCAATCGAACTGGGGCTGGCGGATGGGATTGGCCATCTGGAGCCGACCATGCGTGACCTCTTTGGCGACGTTCGCTTTGAACGCTATGGCATCCGCCAGCCGTGGTTTCGTCGCCTTGGCCTGTCGGGCGAGGCGCTGCTGGGGGCTGCCGATGAACGGGCCGCCTTTGCACGTTTTGGGGTTGGACGCTGATGCTTAAGATCGTGCTGACATTTTTGCTTGTGATGGTCGTGCTGGCGTTTATCGCCGGGCCGGGCTTTCGCAGTTTTCTGTTCAAACTGCTGGGGATATCGCGCCGTGATCGTTGATGTGCTTCTTATTATTGCCGGGCTCGGCTTGCTGGTTGTGGGCGGCGACAATCTGGTCAAGGGCGCCGTAAACCTGTCGCTGAGCCTCGGCATCACGCCGACGGTGGTCGGGTTGACCGTCGTTGCCTTTGGCACCTCGGCGCCCGAATTGCTGGTCTCGGTTTCGGCCGCGTTGAAGGGCTCGACCGATATCGCGATGGGCAATGTTGTCGGCTCGAACATCGCGAATGTCCTGATCATTCTGGGCGTCTGCGCGGCGCTGACCGGCATACCGACCAAGGGGCTGGAACTGCGCGAAAGCTGGTTCATGATGATGGGCGCATCGCTTCTGCTGGTGGTGCTGGCGCTTTTGGGGCCAATCGGTCGCGGTGATGGCATGTTGCTGCTGTTGGTTCTGGGTCTGATCATCTGGCGTCAGCTATCGACGGCCAAATCGTCCTCGCCCGATGAACTGGAGGGCGCCGATACCTCTGCGACGGCCGGCAAGATTGCTTTGTGGCTGGGCATCGGCATGGTTGCGCTGCCGCTTGGGGCGCAATTGCTGGTGTCGGGTGCGACCGATATTGCGCGGGCCTTTGGCATCAGCGAAGTGGTGATCGGCCTGACCCTTGTCGCCATTGGCACGTCCCTGCCGGAATTGGCCGCCTCGATCGCCTCGGCGCGCGCAGGGCGGGCAGACATGGCGCTTGGCAACGTGGTCGGGTCGAACCTGTTCAACATCCTGTCGATTCTGGGCATCACGGCCCTGATCAAGCCCCTGCCGGTCCCGGCCTCGCTCCTGCAGCTGGACATCTGGGTCATGCTGGCCAGTTCGGCCCTGCTATATCCGTTCCTCTTCAGGGGCATCCCCATGGGCAAACGTGTAGGCCTGGCATTGCTGGCCTTTTACGTCGCCTATGTGTTGTTCATCCTGCTATGACCACGGCGTTGGTCACCGGCTCTGCCCGCAGACTTGGCCGCGCCATGGCGCTGTATCTGGCGGGACGCGGCCATGACGTTGCGATCCATTACGACCGCTCTGCCAAAGAGGCCGAGGCGACCGCGGCCGAGGCCCGCGACATGGGCGTCCGCGCACAGGCCTTTCAGGCCGACCTGCTGGATGACGATGCGACGCAGGCGCTGATCCCCGGTGTGACAGCGGCGCTTGGCCCGCTGTCGGTGCTGGTCAACAACGCCTCGATTTTTGAATACGACACCCTGTCCAGCGCAACACGCGACGGTTGGGAACGGCACATGGGCTCTAACCTGCGCGCGCCGTTTCAGTTGACGCAGGCCTTCGCCGCACAGATCGGCCCAGTTGAGCGCCAGGACGGCGAGCCGCTCGCGTCGGGGCTGGTCGTCAACATGGTCGACCAGCGGGTGCTGAAACCGACCCCGGAATTCATGACCTATTCGCTGGCCAAGGCCGGGCTTTGGGCACTGACGCGCACGGCGGCACAGGCGCTGGCCCCGGTCATTCGCGTCAATGCCA